>NZ_MCRH01000003.1:0-616646 GCF_014332665.1 Microbacterium sp. 4-7 | reverse complement strand
GCGCCGATGGGCAGCCATCCTGAAGGGCCAGCCTGCGCGTCAGGCTCCTGAAGGCCTGTGGCGAGCGAGACGCGCGGCCACGTCGATGAGCTGTTCAGGGCGCGCGAGCAACGCTCTCTGCTCCGGGTTGTCGATGAGATGCTGCAGCAGCCGGTGTGCCCCGTCCACCGTCGGTGTCCAGTAGCCGCCGACGTGGTGACGGCTCAGCGGTGCGATCGACGTTTCCCCGTCTGCCAGGAGCTCGACCGCGCCATCCTCAGGGTCGAATCCGAGATCGGACACGGCGAGGAACGTCAGGGCGCCGAGGACGAGCGTGCTCAAGAGGCCGGGCAGACGGAACCGCGTGGTGGGCACGTCGAGGATCACTCGCTGCACCTGGGACCAGGGAATGATCCCCCGGTTCTCTGTGCCGTGGCGGATCAGGAGCGCATCAGGCGTCAGACGCAGGTGATTGCGGCCCGGGTCTCCCACAGCCATCGCGCCGGAGACGGCGATCAGCGGTCCATATCGCCTCATCCCAGAGCGTCCGGCCCCTCCGTGACGAGGATGTGGAACTGAGCGGCATCGAGGATGCGGATGCCGAGCTCCTCCGCCTTCCCCAGCTTCGACCCCGCTCCGGGACCGGCCGCGACGAAGTCCGTCTTCTTGGAGACGCTCGACGCGGCCTTACCGCCCGCCTTGAGGATGGCCTCCTGCGCTCCATCTCGGGTGTACCCGTCGAGTGAACCGGTCGCGACGACCGTGATCCCGTCCAACACACCGCCCTGGACGACTGCCGCGCCCGGACCGGGATGACCGGGCGTGGCCCACTGGACGCCTGCCTCGGCCCAGCGACGAACGATGTCCTGGTGCCAGTCGACATCGAACCACGCGAGCAAGGAGTCGGCGATGATGCCGCCGACTCCTTCCACAGCGGCGAGCTCGTCGCGAGAGGCCGCGCGGATCGCGTCAAGCGAACCGAACCACTGCGCCAGCGCCCTCGCCGCGACCGGCCCGACGTGACGGATGTTCAGTGAGACGAGCAGCCGCCAAAGGTCCTTGGTCTTCGCCTTCTCGAGTTCCGCGAGCAGAGTCACAGCTTGAGAGGAGGGCTGGGGGCCCTCCAGCCCCGACTTCTTCTCTGTCGCGGTCGGGTTGCGTCGGAATGGCGCCCTCGTCTTCACGAGGCCGTCTTCGTCCTCCTTGGGCAGCCCCGTCTCGGCGTCGCGCACGACGAGCTCGATCGGCACGATCTCATCGAGCGTCAGCGCGAACAGTCCGGCTTCGGTCTCGAGAGGCGGTGTCGCCGGCGAGGTCGGCTGGGTGAGCGCGGCCGCCGTGACTTCTCCGAGCGCCTCGATGTCGAGGGCGCCCCGCGAACCGATGTGCTCGACACGACCGCGAACCTGGGCCGGACACGAGCGCGCGTTGGGGCAGCGCAGATCGATGTCGCCCTCCTTCATCGGACGCAGGGGCGTGCCGCACTCGGGGCATTCGATCGGCATCACGAACTCCCGCTCGGTACCGTCGCGTTTCTCGACGACCGGACCGAGGACCTCGGGGATCACGTCGCCCGCCTTGCGCAGGACGACGGTGTCGCCGATCAGCACTCCCTTGGCTTTCACCACGTCCTTGTTGTGCAGCGTCGCCTGCCTGACGACGCTCCCCGCGACCTGGGCGGGAGCCATCACCGCGAACGGCGTCGCCCTGCCGGTGCGACCCACAGACACGACGATGTCGAGCAGCTTCGTCTGCACCTCTTCGGGCGGGTACTTGTACGCGATCGCCCAGCGAGGCGCCCGACTGGTGGCGCCGAGCTCGTCGTGGAGGGACAGCTCGTCGACCTTGACGACGATCCCGTCCAGCTCGTGCTCGATATCGTGCCGGTGCTCGCCGAAGTACTCGACGAACGCAACCACGTCGTCGATGCTCGTGCACACCCTGGTGTGCGGGCTGGTCGGCAGCCCCCAGTCCGACAGCTTGTCGTAGACCTGACTCTGTGCGGCGACCGGCGGATTCTCCCAGGCCCCGATGCCGTGCACGTACAGCGCGAGCGACTCGATGCGCAGCATCCCAGCCTCGAGTTCGAGCCCCTCCTTCTTGTCGATCTGCTGACGCAGGCCACCACTCGCCGCGTTGCGCGGATTCGCGAACGAGGGGAACCGCCGAGCCGCAGCAGTTCGCGCCTTCTCTTCGTCGAACGGCTTCTTCGCTCCGCTCCGAGCCTCCCAGCGGGCGAGAGCATCGGCGTAGGCCCGGTCGCGGAACTCCGCCTGTGCGGCATTCAGGCGCTCGAAGGCGGCCACGGGAATGAACACCTCGCCGCGCACCTCGACGATGGGAGGGTGACCTTCGCCGCTGAGCTCGAGGGGGATCTCGGGAAGGCGCAGCGCGTTCTCGGTGACGATCTCACCGACGCGCCCATCTCCCCGCGTCGCCGCCGACGTCAGCCGCCCGTTCTCGTAGCGGAGATTGATCGCGAGGCCGTCGATCTTGAGTTCGGTGAGCCAGTCGACAGCTCGCCCCGCAGAGGCGCGCGTCTTGGCGGCCCAATCCCTGAGCTCGTCGATCGAGAACACGTTGTCGAGACTCAGCATCCGCTCCGCGTGCTCGATGGTGGCGAGCCCGGTGGCCTCGGCCGCCCCCACCATCTGAGTGGGCGAGTCCTGACCCTGCAGCTCGGGATGCATCCGCTCCAGCTCTTCGAGCCTGTGCATCCACCCGTCGTAGGTGAGGTCGTCGACGAGTGAAGTGTCGCGCCCGTAGTACGCGTCCTTCGCTTCGAGGATTCGAGTGGTCAGCTCGTCCGCTTCGATACGGGCGTCTTCCAGCGAGATGTTCTCCGGCACCCCGCCAGTCTACGAGCGGGCGCCGACATCGAGAGGCAGGCGCTATGCGTCGACCGGCACTGCGGACACGGTGCGGTCGATCGTGAACTGGCCGAGCACACGCGTTCCGACGTACAGCACGGCGGTCTGGCCCGGCGCGACGCCGTTGAGCGGCTGCTCGGGAACGACGCGCACGCCCTCGGGCGAGACGAATGCCCGGGCTGCTTCCGGCTCGGCGTGGGCGCGGATCTGCACCTCGCAGTCGAACTCGGAGTCGACGGGCGCTGCGCCCGCCCAGCTGAATCGATCGCCCGAGATCTCACGCGTCGCGAGAGCCTCCTTCGGCCCCACGACCACCGTGTTGGACACCGGCCGCACCTCGAGCACGAAGCGGGGCTTGCCGTCGGCCGCCGGGACGCCGAGCTTCAGACCACGGCGCTGACCGACCGTGAAAGCGTGCGCGCCCTCGTGCGAGCCGACGACGGAGCCCGTGCGGTCGACGATCTCACCGGTGGCGGTACCGACCTTCTCGGCCAGCCAGCCTCGCGTGTCACCGTCGGGAATGAAGCAGATGTCGTGGCTGTCGGGCTTCTGCGCGACACTCAGCCCACGCTCCTCCGCCTCGGCACGCACGACCGCTTTGGACGGAGTCGTTCCGAGCGGGAAGTAGGTGTGCGCGAGCTGCTCGGCGGTGAGTACGCCGAGCACATAGGACTGATCCTTGGCGTTGTCCGCGGCTCTGTGCAGCTCGAGACCGGCGTCCGTGGGGATCAGCGTCGCGTAGTGCCCGGTGCACACCGCGTCGAAACCGAGCTCGATGGCGCGCTCGAGAAGGGCGGCGAACTTGATCTTCTCATTGCAGCGCATACAGGGATTGGGGGTGCGCCCTGCCTGGTACTCCGAGACGAAATCGGCGATCACGTCGTCGCGGAAGCGCTCGGAGAAGTCCCAGACGTAGAACGGGATGCCCAGGAGATCGGCCGCACGACGCGCATCGAGCGCATCCTCGATCGTGCAGCATCCCCGGCTTCCGGTGCGCAGCGTGCCGCCCGCCCGGGACAGCGCGAGATGCACGCCGACGACGTCGTGCCCCGCGTCCACGGCCCGTGCGGCCGCGACTGCGGAGTCCACTCCGCCACTCATGGCCGCAAGAATCCTCATGGGACCAGTCTACGAGCGTGCGGCTGAGCCGGAGCCGGAAGCCCGCAGGTAGGCCTCGCCGATGGATGCGAGGACGGCATCGACGTCGGCGTCCGTCGATGTGCGTCCCAGCGTGAATCGGAGGGCGCTGCGCGCGTCCTGCTCACTGCGCCCCATCGCCATCACGACATGCGATGGCTCCGCCACACCCGCCTGGCAGGCCGACCCGGTCGACGCGGCGATGCCTGCCATGTCGAGAAGGAAGAGCAGGCTCTCCCCCACCGCTCCGGGAAACAGTATGTGGGCGTTGCCGGGGAGCCGTCGCAAGCCGTCTCCCAGAAGCTCGGCCTGCGGCACCCGCGCCAGGATGCCGTCGATCAGCCGATCGCGCATCGTCGCCAGCCGTGCGGTCTCCGTCTCTCGCTCCGACTCGGCGAGCTCGAGCGCGGTGGCGAAGGCCGCGGCACCGGCCACGTCCTGCGTTCCGGCGCGAAGTCCGCGCTGCTGCGCGCCGCCGCGAAGGAGTGCGGAGAGCCGCGCGGTGCGAGCGACCACCAAGGCTCCGACGCCGACCGGCGCGCCGATCTTGTGTCCGGCCACGCTCATCGCGACCAGACCGACCGAGTCGGGCGCATCGCCTCTCAGCGCGCGGAACGACAGAGGCAGGTGGCCGAGGGCCGCGACCGCATCGAGATGGAGGGGAACGAGCGCCTGCGCGGTCGACGACGCCAGCATCGCGGCGTCGTTGATCGTCCCGGCCTCGTTGTTGGCGACGAGCGCGGTCGCCAGCGCCGCGCCCGGAAGCTGGGCAGTGAACTCGTCCACGTCGATGGCCGCCGAGCGATATACCGGAACAGCGCGCAGCACCGCCCCTGCCGCCACCAGGGCCTCGACGGTGTCCATCGTGGCGTGGTGCTCGGCATCCGGCATCACGATGGCACCCGACTCCGCCGGCCGCGCCTGCCACAACCCCTGAAGCGCGAGATTGATCGACTCCGTGCCCCCGGAGGTGAACACGACCTCGATGGGGTCGCAGTCGAGCACTGCGGCCGAGCGCTCGCGTGCCTCCTCGAGCAGGCGCCGCGCGTCCTGGCCGGCACCGTGCGTCGATGACGCATTCCCGACCATCTCGCTCGCTTCGAGCCACGCCTCCCGCGCCTCGGGACGCAGCGGCGTCGTCGCGGCGTGGTCGAGATAGTGCTGCATCCCTCCACTCTCCCCCATTTTCCGCGCAGTGGCGTGCACATGGAACTGAGTGCATGCTGTCCTGAGACCCGAGCGCAGACCTCTATGGTGTACTCATGCCCGCGATCCGAGACATCACCGTGCCCGGCGGTACTGCACTCGACAACCTCGGTGTGCGCCTTCACGACGGCGTCGGAACCCTCCGCGTCTGGTCACAGAACGCGTCCTCCATCGAACTCGTCGTCTTCGATGCCACCGACCTCGACTGGGTCATCGACCAGGTCGATCTCGCACGCCTTCCCGGCGGCATCTGGGAGGTGACGACAGAACTGCTCCAGCCCGGCACCCGGTATGCGATCCGCGTCGGAGGGCCACACGGGCCGGGGAACACGTTCAACCCCGAGACTCTGCTCCTCGACCCCTACGCTCGCGGTCTCGCGCAGGGCGACGGCTACGAGGAGTGGCGCTCCGTGGTGATCGTCGACGGGTTCGACTGGGGAGAGTCCGTCAAGCCACGGATACCGCTCGACCGCACCGTGATCTACGAAGGGCACCTGAAGGGGCTGACCAAGCGTCAGCCCGATGTGCCCCCGGCTCTGCACGGCACATACGCCGGACTCGCGCATCCCGCGATGATCGAGTACTTCCACTCGCTCGGGATCACCTCGATCGAGCTCCTGCCCGTCCAGGCGTTCGTTCCGGAGCCTCGCCTGCTCGAGCGCGGCCTCACGAACTACTGGGGCTACAACACCCTCAACTTCTTCACACCGCACAACGCCTACGCCACGGAGGACGCACGCAAGGGCGGCCCCGAGGCCGTTCTCGCCGAGTTCAAAGGCATGGTGCGACTGCTGCACGAAGCCGGACTCGAAGTCATCCTGGACGTCGTGTACAACCACACGTCGGAAGAGGGCCTCGGTGGACCTCGGTCCAGTCTGCGCGGCATCGACAACGCCAGCTACTACCGACAGGACGCATCAGGCGCGTACATCGACACGACAGGCTGCGGCAACACGCTCGACACCTCGACCGATGCCGGAGCGCGCCTCGTGCTCGACTCGCTGCGCTACTGGGCGCAGGAGATGCAGATCGACGGCTTCCGCTTCGATCTCGCGGCCGCGATCGCGCGCGACGGCTCGCACACCTATACGCCCGAGCACCCGCTTCTCACCGCCATCGCGAACGATCCGATCCTCCGCGACACCAAGCTCATCGCCGAGCCGTGGGACGTCGGTATGGGCGGCTGGCAGACCGGCAACTTCCCGAACGGCTGGATGGAGTGGAACGACCGCTACCGCGACCGGGTCAGGAACTTCTGGCTGAGCGACATCGACTATGCGCGTCGTGCGTCCGCTCCGGTCGGCATCGGGGGCTTCGCGACGCGTCTCGCCGGCTCGTCGAACACTTTCGCCGATGTTCGGGGACCGCTGGCCAGCATCAACTTCGTCACCGCGCACGACGGCTTCACCATGCACGACCTCGTGTCGTACGACGTCAAGCACAATGAGGCGAACGGCGAACAGAATCGCGATGGTGCCGACATGAATCGGGCTTTCAATCACGGTATCGAGGGGCCGACCGACGACCCTGCGATCCTCGCTGCCCGGCGAAAGGCGATGCGCAACCTGCTCGGCACCCTGCTGCTGTCCGCCGGGATCCCCATGCTCACGGCCGGCGATGAGGTCGGTCGGACGCAACGCGGAAACAACAATGCCTACGCCCAGGATTCGTCGATGACGTGGCTCGGCTGGGACGCGGAACCGTGGCAGGAGGACCTGCGCGCACACGTCGCTCGACTCATCCAGCTCCGTTCCGAGAATCCCGCCCTGCGTCCGAGCCGGTACGCCCGACTCGGTGAGCACATCCCCAACGCCTCTGTCATGGACTGGTTCGACCAGAACGGCGAGACGATGGAGAGCCAGCAGTGGACGGACCCTGGTAACCGCACTCTGCAGTATGTGGCGGCCTCGACCCCCGATCGCGAATCGGCCAATCGGATCCTCCTCATCGTGCACGGGACGGAGTCGCCCATCGACGTGCGTCTGCCCGACGAACTCGAGGAGGCGACGCGTTTCGTCTCGCTGTGGTCGAGCGCCGACGACCGCCCGCAAGACGGCGGCGAGGTGTTCGCCCCCGGCGACGTCCTTCCCATCCCCGGCACCTCCATGCGACTCTTCCGCGTGGAATGAACGGCGGCGCGCCGGGGCCCTCCGCGAGCTACCCGCTTCACGCCGCGAGCGGTACATTCGGGGGGTGGCCGCACGTATGAGCAGCATCAGTCCGAAGGCTCTCCGAAGCCCCGCGCAGATCCCGTCGCGCCCGCTGGGCGCCGTCTCGGACGGCGACGGACTCGTCGCGACGCGAATTCCTCTGGTGGGCGGCGCACCGTCCGTCCCCGGAGGCTTCGCGCCCAAGGCGTTCGTCGGCGAGGTGGTGCCGTTCAGCGTCGTCGCCTTCCGTGAAGGGCACGACCTGATCGGGGTGCAGCTCCGGTTGACGGCCCCGAACGGCGAGGAGTCCCTGCACCGAATGACGCCCTTGCTCGATGGGAGCGATCGCTGGGCAGCGGAGGTCGCTGTGGACATGCAGGGCCCGTGGGCGTTTCGCTTCGAGGCGTTCTCCGACGACTTCGCGACCTGGGCGCACGCCGCCGAGGTGAAGGTCGCCGCGGGCGTCGATGTGCCGGTCATGGCAGCCCTCGGCGCCGAACTTCTCGCGCGCGCAGCGAAAGAGAAGGATCGCCCTGCGGCTCAGCGCAGACGCATCAGCGAACTCGCCACCGCACTGGCGGGGGGCGATGCAGTGACCACCACCGCGGTCTCGACCGACGCCGAGCTGGGCGGTCTCTTCCATGAGCGGCCTCTCATGACGCTGCGTTCAGCATCTGCCACGCACACTCTGCTCGTGGAGCGGACCGCCGCAGGCGTCGGGGCCTGGTACGAGTTCTTTCCCCGCTCGGAGGGCGCGAAACGCCTGAAGGACGGCACTGTCAAGAGCGGTACGTTCAGGACAGCCGCCAAACGTCTTCCCGCTGTCGCCGCCATGGGCTTCGACGTCATCTACCTGGTGCCGATCCATCCGATCGGAACGACCAACCGCAAGGGACGCAACAACACTCTGACGACGGAGCCAGGCGATCCGGGCTCACCGTATGCCATCGGCTCCGTTGACGGCGGCCACGATGCGATCCACCCGGAACTCGGCAAGCCGGCCGACTTCCGCGCATTCGTCAGGGCGGCGAAGAACGAAGGGCTGGAGGTCGCTCTCGATCTCGCACTGCAGGCCTCTCCGGACCACCCGTGGGTCGATGAGCACCCCGAGTGGTTCACCACTCTCCCGGATGGCACCATCGCCTACGCAGAGAACCCGCCCAAGAAGTACCAGGACATCTACCCGCTGAACTTCGACAACGATCCCGCCGGCATCTACCAGGAGATGCTCCGCATCGTGCAGCACTGGGTTCGCGAAGGCGTGAAGATCTTCCGCGTCGACAACCCGCACACGAAGCCGCTGCAGTTCTGGGAATGGCTCATCGCGACCGTGAACGCCCAGGACCCGGACGTGGTCTTCCTGGCCGAGGCGTTCACTCGACCCGCCGTGATGCGTGCGCTCGCGGCCGTGGGGTTCCAACAGAGCTACAGCTATTTCACCTGGCGCAACACCAAGGCGGAGCTGGAGGAGTTCCTCACCAGCGTCTCGCACGAGACGAGCGACTACATGCGGCCGAATCTCTTCGTGAACACGCACGACATCCTCACGGAGTACCTGCAGTTCGGCGGCCGCGCCGCCTATCGGATCCGCGCCTGCATCGCCGCCACCGCCGCCCCTGTGTACGGCGTGTACGCCGGGTACGAGCTCTTCGAGAACGTGGCGAGGCCCGGTTCCGAGGAGAACATCGACAACGAGAAGTACGAGTTCAAGTTCCGGGACTGGGAGGGCGCGGAGGCATCGGGTGACTCGCTTGCGCCTCTCCTGCGCCGACTGAACGAGATCCGCCGTGAGCACCCGGCTCTTCGACAGCTCCGCAATCTCTCCGTGCACTGGAGCGACGACGACTCGGTGCTCGTCTACAGCAAGCACCTCGATGCGGCGTTCACCGGCACGGGCCACTCCGATACGATCCTCGTCGTCGCGAACGTCGATCCGCACTCCGTGCGTGAGACCACCGTGCACCTCGACACAACGATCTGGGGCGTACCACCTGGCGAGACGTTCGAGGTGGAGGACCTGCTGACCGGTGCCGTGTGGACGTGGGCCGATCACAACTACGTGCGCCTCGACGCCTTCGCCGAGCCGGTGCACATTCTGAAGGTGAGGAGACGAGCATGAGCTACGTCGAAGATGCCACTACATCACCGGACTGGGCGGCTGTCGCAGCCGGCGCCCATCACGACCCGCACGCGGTGCTCGGCTCCCACCCGTTCACGGATGCGAGTGACCGGACCGTCACGGTGATCCGCGCTCGCCGACCTCTCGCGTCCTCGGTCGCAGCCGTCTTCGAGGACGGGAGCCGATTGGAGCTCGATCACGTCGCACACGGCATCTGGGAGGCCCAGCACGACGGTGCCCCGGTGGCGTATCGCGTCGCCACCGCGTACGGCGACGACGACGAGACGATCACCGGCGACCCGTACCGGCACCTCCCGACTCTGGGCGACGTCGATCTCCATCTGATCGCCGAAGGGCGGCACGAGCGGCTGTGGCAGGTGCTGGGTGCGCACGCGACGCTCGCAGACGGCGAAGACGGCGTCGCATTCGCCGTCTGGGCCCCGAACGCCACAGCCGTGCGAGTCGTCGGAGATCACAACGGGTGGAACGGCGAAGCGCACGCGATGCGCTCGATGGGCGTGAGTGGCGTCTGGGAGCTGTTCATCCCCGATCTCGCCGTCGGAACGACATACAAGTATCAGATCCGCACCCGCGGCGGCTCCTGGATCTTCAAGGCCGACCCGATGGCGCAGGCCGCGCAGGTGCCGCCCGAGACCGCGTCGGTGGTCACGCGGTCGGACTACGCATGGTCAGACGGCGCGTGGATGACCCGCCGGGCAGCGACTCACGCGGTCGCTCAGCCGCTGTCGGTCTACGAGGTGCACCTCGGCTCCTGGCGCGGAGGCCTGAGCTACCGCGATGCCGCAGAACCGCTGATCGCACACGTCACCGAGGCCGGTTTCACGCACATCGAGTTCATGCCGCTCGCGGAGCATCCGTTCGGCGGCTCCTGGGGCTATCAGGTGAGCGGGTATTACGCGGCGACCAGTCGCTTCGGCAGCCCGGATGACCTGCGGTACCTCATCGATCAGCTGCATCAGGCCGGAATCGGCGTGATCATGGACTGGGTGCCCGGGCACTTCCCCAAAGACGCGTTCGCCCTCGCGAGGTTCGACGGACAGCCGCTGTACGAGCACCCCGACCCTCGTCGCGGTGAGCATCAGGACTGGGGAACGCTCATCTTCGACTACGGTCGCCCTGAGGTGCGCGGATTCCTGGTCGCGAACGCACTGTTCTGGCTGAGCGAGTTCCATGTCGACGGCCTGCGAGTGGATGCCGTGGCGTCGATGCTGTACCTCGACTACTCGCGTAACGAAGGCGAATGGGAGCCGAACATCCACGGGGGCCGGGAGAACCTCGAAGCGATCCGCTTCCTCCAGGAGGTCAACGCGACCGCCTACCGCCTGCACCCCGGCGTGCTGATGATCGCTGAGGAATCGACGAGCTTCCCCGGTGTGACCGCACCCACCGACCACGCGGGTCTCGGCTTCGGGTTCAAGTGGAACATGGGCTGGATGAACGACTCCCTCCAGTACATCGAACGAGACCCGATGTATCGCGCGCACCACGAAGGTGAGATGACGTTCTCGTTCGTCTACGCGTTCGGGGAGAATTATCTGCTGCCGATCAGCCACGATGAGGTCGTGCATGGAAAAGGCAGCCTCGTCTCGAAGATGCCCGGCGACCACTGGCACAAGCTCGCCAATGTCCGCGCATACCTCGGATACATGTGGGGTCACCCCGGAAAGAAGCTCCTCTTCATGGGGCAGGAGTTCGGGCAGCTCGCCGAATGGTCGGAATCCCGCCAGCTCGACTGGTGGCTCCTCGACCAGCCGTCGCACGCGCAGCTGCAGGGTTTCGTCGGACAGCTCAACCGCACCTATCGCGCTCAGGCCCCGCTCTGGGAGCGGGACAATGACGGATCCTCGTTCTCACGCCTCGGTGCCCCGAGCTGGGACCCCAATGTCATCGCCTTCGAACGCCGCGACGCACATGGCGGCCGGCTCGTGGTGATCAGCAACTTCGCCGGCGTCGAGCGCAGCGGCTACAGCCTCGCGCTGCCGATCCCCGGCGTGTGGCAGGAGATCCTCAACACGGACGCCGCAGAATACGGCGGTCGCGGATCCGGCAATCTCGGCATGGTCGTCGCGCACTCGGAGGACGACGGACCGGCCGTGGCGACGATCACGGTTCCCGCACTTTCGACCATCTGGCTGCGCCACGAGAGCGACCCGCACGTACCCACGATCAGCCGCGGCTGACGACCTCTGCCGATCAGCGAGACGGCCCCGGCCCGACAGAGCCTGGGCTGTCTCGCTGCACTCTCAGCTCAGAACAGCAGGGAAGACAGTCTGTTGCGCGCGGTGATGACGCGTGGATCTGCGACGCCGATCAGGCCGAACAGCTCGAGAAGGCGTTCCCGCACGGGCGTTCGCTCATCCGAGGGCAGCTGGGCGAACAGGTCGAGGAGCCTTCCGAACGCATCTTCGACATGGCCTCCCGCGAGGTCGAGGTCGGCGACATCGAACTGGGCCTGGATGTCCAGGGGTCCGGCTGCGGCCGCGGCCCGAGCATCCTGGAGATCGAGTTTCTGGACGCGGTCGAGCAGACGGACCTGGCCCAGGCCTGCAATCGCATCCTCATCGCGCGGATTCTCCGCGAGAGCCTTCTCGTATGCCACGACCGCCGCGGCGTAGTCGCCGTTCTCGATCGCGGCGAAAGCCTCCGCGTGCAGCGGCGGCATCGGCGGCTCCTCCGGCGTCTGCTCGCCCTCGGGCGCCTCTCCGACGTTCAAGGTGCCCGTCACTCCGTTCTGAGCAGCGAGCTGAAGCAGCTGCGCGAAGACCTCTCTGACCTGTTGCTCGGGCACTGCACCGGTGAACATCGGAACCGGCTGACCGGCGATGAGTGCCACGACCATCGGGATCGACTGCGCGCGGAATCCCTGGGCCAGCTGCGGGTTGGCGTCGACATCGACCTTCGCGAGAAGCACCCTGCCGCCGAGTTCACGCGTCACCTTCTCGATGATGGGGCTCAGCTGCTTGCACGGCCCGCACCATTCGGCCCAGAGGTCAACGACCACCGGCACTGTCCGGGAGAGCTCGAGGATCTGACCGAACGACTCGTCGGTCGCATCGACGACGATGTCCACGGCCCCCGGAGCAGGGCTCTGCGCTCCCGCGACAGCAGCCGCGGGCCGGTTTCGCAGAGAGGAGAGGTCGACGGCTCCACGAAGCGCGGCGGGAGAGATATCGGTCATTTGATCACCTCGACGGAGAGTAGGTCCTGTCGGACCGCCATGAGTCGGATCTGCTCCGTCGAGCCCTGCGCGGGAACGGAGAAGAACAGCTGGAATTCGTACTTGGTCGTGAAGCCCTTCGCGGACTCCGTGACACCCGTCAGCGCCTTCGCCTGCGGATTCGCGTCTTCCAGTCGGATGACGGCGTCCGGTGACGTCGGGGTGACCGATTCGGTGTCGATGAGCGAGACGGCCACGATCGCACCGCTGTCCAGCGTGGTCATCGAGACCGGCTCGGAATCGGCCGGGAGGATGTCGAAGGCGGTCTGAGACGTCTCCGCCGCTCCGTTGTCCGCCAGGGTCTGGACGACCGCCTGCCGGCTGTCGCGAATCGACTGGGCGAGGTTCTGCGAGATCTCGTCGAACATGCCGTACGAAGGGCTGGCCTCGCCCGCGTCGACGACGTCGGCGAAGGTCTCCGCTAGCTCTCCGGGCGGGATGCTGAGGAATGCGGAATCGTCGGGAACGAGCGAGGTGCCGAGCCACGACGCAGCCACGTCGGGGAAGACGGCATCCGCAGACATCTCGGCCATGTTCGTGACCTTGTAGTTCGACCACGGATCCTGCTGCGTCATGGTCAGGATGACGGGGGGAACGGTGTCGTCGTCAGCGCTCTTCGAGAGCAGGAGCACCGTGCGCGGCCACCGGTCGGTGGCTTCGGGAAGCACGACCTCGACGTCATCGGTCGGGAGTGCGGCGGGCGGTGCGGTCTCCGGAAGAGCTGTCCGAAGCGCGTACTCGGTGGTGCGAGCCGTGAGCGCCGGGCCGTCCAGACGAGTGCCGGCCAGAGCGATGTCCATCGACGCGTCCGCGTCGGACAGGGTCGTCGACACTTCCTGCAGGATCCGCTTCGCCTGGGCCTCCGTCACTGCCGGGGGCTTCTGATTGTCCGGGGCGATCACCGTCGCGCTGGGAGACGGCGAGGGCGTTCCCTCTCCGAGCTGCGGCCATGAGTCAGGCGAGCAGCCGCTCGCGAGCAACGCGGTCACGGCGAGGGCGGGGACCGCGAGCAGGCGCCGTCGACGGTTCACGGGTCGCGCACGCATCTCCGTCTTCCGATCGGGGTCTGGGTTCTTCGGACCGGCGGCGTCGACTGCCCCCGGGTCACCGGCGGCTGCCGCGTCGGAGTCTGCGCCGGTCCGACCGGGCTCATCCCCGGCAGCGGTGGTCGAGGTGTCGTCGATCGCCGCGCGTTCCGATGGCGGCAGCTGAGCCACGTCGATCGGCTCGGTGGCCGGAAGGGGGCCGGGGCCCTTGCGCCGCGGTCCTCGCCCGCGACGCTGGTGCCGGATCGCGAGGACGTAGAGCACGAGTCCGACGAGAAGCATCGCCGCGCCCGCCGCCATGAGCGGTCCGGCGAGAGGGGTGGACGTGTCCAGCGGCCAGGACACCACGATGTCGTCCGGTGCGTCGGCGGTGCCGTCGTACGCGATGATCAGACTCACGCCCTCGGGCAGCTGCATGTTGTCTGCGATGAGTGTGTCGGTCTCGGTGAAGGAGTCCAGCCAGAGGTCGGAGCCGGCGGGGTTGCGGCCCGGCTCTGCGGCTGCATCGCCCTCGGCGGGCGTCTCCGCCGGCGCCGGAGTCTCGGCCGCGGCCGGCGTCTCGGCAGGGGCGGGGGTTTCGGAGGCCCCATCACCTTCCGGTGCTGATCCGGCGGGGACCAGCTCGACTTCCAGGTCACCATCGTCGCCGACCGTCACGCGGTTGTACGACGAGTCGGCAAGCCACGCTTCCATGTCGGCGGTGCGGCCATAGGCGGCGAAGATCTCGCCCTCTCCGCGCACCAGCAAGGTCTGAGATCCCGGGTGCTCACGAAGGACGTCGCCGTCCATCAGCACAAACGGGGCGGGTTCCTCTGCAGCGACTGAGACCTCCTGAGTCGACGGACCCATGAAGATGGTTCGCTGCGCGATGCCCGCAGCGATCAGTCCCGCAGCCAGCACGAAGGCCACGACGGCCCATACGAAACGCACGAATAGTCTCCTCACACGGCCCGGACGCACGCCCGAGTCGCAACACTCGACATTTCAGACTAGCGAAATCACCTGTGTGTTGCCCACGAGGGGCATGCGGCACCACGTGCGGCACGTCGTCCCGGCCGGTCGTGGTGCGGTGGATACGCTTGCAGAGTCCCCCATTCCGAGGAGCAACGATGAAGATCCACAACCCGTTCCGCACCGCCCTCGTGGCGACGCTCGGCGTGGGACTGGGAATCCTGCTGATCGGAAGCGTGGAGAGCCTGTCGACCGTGCTGCTCTACGTCGGTACGGCTCTCTTCCTCAGTCTCGGCCTGGACCCGCTCGTCTCCTTCCTCGAGCGCAGGCGTCTCCCCCGCTGGCTCGCCGTGCTCATCACGATCCTCGCGGTGCTCGGGATCTTCGCCGGGATCATCCTGATCGTCATCCCCGTGCTGGTCGACCAGATCTCGCAGCTCATCGCCGAGATCACGGCCATCGTCCAACGCGGGACATTTCTCCTCGACCTGCGCCAGTGGATGGTCGACACGTTCCCCAATCTCAAGGTGGATGACGTCTTCGCCTATGTGACCGACTGGCTGGAGACGAACCTCGCCCAGATCGGGGGGTCCATCGGGCAGGGCGTGCTCGCCGCCGGCGGGGCACTGCTGAGTGGACTGTTCGGCGCGTTCATCATCCTCATCCTGACGATCTATCTGACGGCCTCGACACCGTCTCTCAAGCGCGCCGTCTACCAGCTCGCTCCTGCATCCAAGCGGGAGCGCTTCATCGACCTGGCCGAGCAGATCACCGATTCGGTCGGCTACTACGTCATGGGCCAGGTCTCCCAGGGGGTCATCAACGGCATCCTGAGCATGATCTTCCTCACGATCATCGATGCGCCGTTCCCGGCCGTGCTCGCCGTCGTCGCCTTCTTCTTCTCACTGATTCCACTCGTCGGCACCCTCACCGGGTCGACCATCATCGTGCTCGTGTGCCTGATCCCCGGCCTGGGATCACCGGCGACAGCGATCGCCGCCGCCATCTACTACCTCATCTACATGCAGATCGAGGCGTACGTGATCTCGCCGCGCATCATGAGCCGGGCCGTGTCCGTACCCGGAGCGGTTGTCGTCGTCGCGGCGTTGGCGGGCGGAAGCCTCCTGGGGCTGCTCGGCGCGCTGATCGCGATTCCGGTGGCGGCCAGCATCCTGATCCTCTACCGGCAGGTGCTGATCCCTCGCATGAACGAGCTCTAGTCGGCGGGCCACTCCGTCGGCAGCGGAAGAGCTGCCGGGTTCACGGCAGCGACGATCTCGGTGAGGACTCTCCTAGTCTGGCTCTCCCCCACCCAGAGGTGCTTGCCACCCTCGACGGCGATCAGCTTCGCATGCGGAATCGCGGAGAAGCGCTCGCGTGCTTCGGCCGGGCGGAGGTAGTCGTCGAACTCGGGTACCAGCACCACGACGTCGGCATCGGAGTCGGCCCACGCCGCCACCTCAGCGTCTGTGGCGCGGTGAAGTGGCGGGGACAGGAGGATGATCCCCTCGACATCGTGTTCCCGACCGTACTTCAGCGCGAGTTCGGTGCCGAACGACCAGCCGAGCAGCCATGGGCGCGGAAGACCGCGCTCGCGCACGAAGCCCATCGCCGCCGCGACGTCGAACTGCTCCGCCTCTCCCCCATCGAACGCGCCATCGCTGGTGCCACGCGGAGAGGTGGTCCCTCTCGTGTTGAAGCGCAGCACAGCGAGGTCCGCCAGCGCAGGCAGACGGGCGGCAGCCTTGCGGATGATGTGCGAGTCCATGAATCCGCCGGCCGTCGGGAGAGGATGCAGCGTGACGAGCGTGGCCACGGGCGCCGACGAAGCGGGAACCGCCAGCTCTCCGACCAGTGTCAGCTCGTCTGCGGTCTCCAGTGCGATGTCTTCGCGCCGCGCAGGCAGCTCGATCGGTCCACGGATCTCCATGCTCACGCAATCCTCCAACAGTGTGTGTGCCAATGCCTGCGTGCCGCGAGGTCTGCGGCGTCACCGAGCACCCCGTCTGCGCGCCAGATCACGAGGTGAGCGGTCCCGGGAACAACCGATCGACCGCACCCAGGACAGATGTACTCCTTCAGCGCCTGAGCTGCCGACACCGGCTGGACGGTCCACTCGGACCCACGACGGACTTCCGTGCGCTTCCAGGACGAGAGGAGTCGATCGAGCGAATCGTCGGTGTCAGGGCGCGTCGGACGGCGTCTGCGAGAGCGGGCCATGAGGCCGACTCACCACCAGTGGTTGTTCGTCCAGAAGGCGTGGGCGCCCGCCCAGCTTCCGTATCGACCCGTGGCGTATCCCGTTGCCCAGCGCAGGTTGTCCACCGGGTCGTAGCCATTGCCGGGAACCTTGCTGCATGGCAGAGCCTGGACGAGCCCACACGCTCCAGAGGACTTGTTCGTCGCGTTCGGGTTCCAGCCGCTCTCGCGGGAGACGATGTAGTCGACGAAGCCCCAGTCGGACTCCGCGATGCCCGCTGCTGCCATCCACTCCGCAGGGGCTCCCCCGCCGGTGTAGTACAGAGGAGCACTGGGACCGGGTTTCGATGACCCGGATGACCCGGACGACGCGGTCGTCGGTGTCGGGGTGGGAGTCGGCTTGGGCGTCACGTAGACCGAGAACGATCCACGCTGAACCGGTGCGATAGCGGCACCCTCTGCGGTCACCGTGAGATTCTGCGTCTGCGTGAGCGCCGCTGAGTACGCCGACTCGGGGCCTTCCGTCTCAGGCTGCTGAGCCAGCGCGACGCCGGTCGGGGCGACCATCGCGGCCGCGAAACCCACGACCGCGAGGGCGCTGACGAAACCGACGACGCCCCGTCGGCGGCTACCGCTGCGCGCCGAAAGCGCCGCCGATGCAGGCACCGGCGTGACGTCTTTGCGATGAGGTGTGATGTCGTTTCGGGAGTTCACGATGAGTGGCAGTCTACCCGGTGAGGCGTGAGTCGGCCATCAGAACGCTCAGCGAACCGCCAGGATCACATCGACGGTAGCGTCGAGAAGGGCATCCACCTGCTCTTCCCGGTACCCGCCGCGCTGCATGCGGAACGCCGCCGAACGCAGCTGCTCGGCCGTCAGCGGTTCGCCGTCTCGCAGATAGCGGGCGATGCGGGTGCCCACATGGTCGACCTCGTCGATGCGATACCCGAAGGTGAGGACGCCCGTGCGCGCGAAACGCTGACGCTTCGGACGCGCGAGGTGGTCGAGGATGATCTGGGCATCGTCTCGTGCCTGCTCGACCCATGCCCCCGCGCCCTGCGACCGGACGGCCCGGTCACGCGCGCGAGCCGCCAGCGCGTCCTCGACTCTCCCGAGCGCGGCATCGACCTCTGCCACGACATAGCCGTTCTTCACGAGCGGGAAGGACGCCACGCGTACGTCGGCTGCGCCGAGATCGTCCGCGTCGCCTTCGAATGCCGCCCGAGCGGCTGCCAGGAACGTGTCGACCGCTGCGCGGTGATAGCCGCGCACGCGACCGGTCGTCACAGAGAACGCGGCCGGAGGCTGAACCGAACCGTCCGATGTTCGCATGTCGTCGGAGACCATCACAGCACCACCCAGGAGGAGAAGAGGAAATACAGGCATAGCGCGGGCACCGTCGACGGAAGGATGCTGTCGAGTCGATCGAGGAGCCCGCCGTGACCGGGCAGCCAGGAGCTCATGTCCTTGATTCCGAGATCACGCTTGAGCATGGACTCCCCGAGGTCGCCGAGGGTCGCGGACAGCAGGATGGCGACGCCGAAGATCACGCCGATCCACCACGGCAGATGCAACAGGAAGATCGCGAGGAGGACACCCGCCGTGATGGAACCCACCACGGCTCCACCGAACCCTTCCCACGTCTTCTTGGGACTGATTCGCGGGGCCATCGGATGCCGGCCGAAGGCCAGCCCGGCGGCATACGCGCCGGTGTCCGCCACGACGGCGATGGCGATGAAGCTCAGCACCCACCACTGGCCACCCTCCTGCTTGAGCAGGATCAGGGCGACCGCCGCGAGGAACGGCACGTAGATCTGAACGAAGCCTCCGATGACGGCATCCGTCAGCACATCGCCGTAGGTTCTGCCGTCCTTGGCGACCATCTGGGCGACCAACCGCCACACGATCACGAATGCGACGGCGAAGAACAGCATCACCCAGACGAACCACAGGTCGAGGAAGAACGCGGACAGCACGAGCAGCGTCGCCGCCACGAACTGAGCGATCACGTCGATCCGCCGCCCGGACGCGCGCAGTGCCAGGGAAAGCTCGTACACCCCGAGCAGCGCCGCTGCCAACGCGAACGGCACGAAGAGGACCTTGATGAACAGCAGCGAGGCGAGCAGGGCGGCGCCGAACGCCAGCCCGATCAGCGTCGCGAGGATCAGGTCACGCCCTGTGCGCTCCTTGATGCGCTCGTTCGCCTGGTCGAGCTGCCCGCGAGCATTCGTGACGTGGGTCCCGAACTCGTCGCGTGCGGCACGCCACTGCTCTCTGATCGCGTTGTGATCAGCTGTGTCCAACGGAGACTCCGTCATAGCGCGCTCCTCGGCGGGGAGAGGTGGACGTGGCGGGATGCTCGTCGCGTCGAACGCCGGGAAGGCGCCGTCGACCAGCGGGATGGCGCCGGTCGAGGTCGACGAGTCGCGTGCCTCCCGGCGCGTCTGCGGCTTGTCGGTGCCGTCATCGGTGCGTTCGTCGGACATGCCGCCTACACCTCGAGGAGCTCAGCCTCTTTGCGCTTGAGTGCGTCGTCGATGAGGTCGACGTGCTGGCGCGTGAGGGCGTCGAGTTCCTTCTCTCCGCGAGAGATCTCGTCTTCTCCGAGCTCGCTCTTGAGACCGTCGAGTTCGTCCTTGGCCTTGCGACGGATGCCGCGCACGTGCACCTTGGCGTCCTCGGCCTTGGTCTTGACCAGCTTGACGTACTCCTTGCGGCGCTCAGCCGTGAGCTCGGGCATCGTCACGCGGACGAGGTTGCCGTCGTTCGTGGGGTTCGCGCCGAGGTTCGGCATGTCCCGGATCGCCTGCTCGATCCCCTTCAGAGCACTCTTGTCGTAGGGAGTGATGATGAGGGTGCGCGCCTCCTGGTTCGCCAGAGAGGCGAGCTGGGCGAGCGGCGTCGGCGTTCCGTAGTAGTCGACGAGCACCTTCTGGAAGAGCTGCGGGTTGGCGCGACCCGTGCGCACCGTGGAGAAGTCCTCCTTGGCGGCCTCGACCGCTCGTGCCATACGGGAGGTGGTTTCAGCGAGGACATCCGCGATCACGGTGACTCCTATCGTCGGGGTGTTCTGAAATTCTATCGGGCGCGGCGCGTGAGCACCGTCAGGGACTCAGGCCGTGACGAGAGTGCCGATCGGCTCTCCGAGGAGCGCACGCGTGACATTGCCCGCGGGCTCCATGCCGAACACCCTCATGTCCATGTTGTTGTCCATGCAGAGGCTGAACGCGGTCGAGTCGACCACCTTGAGGCCGCGCTGAAGGGCATCGCGGTAGGTCACGCGCTCGATGCGCTCGGCGTCGGCGTGCTTGTTCGGGTCCGCGGTGTAGATGGCGTCGACGCCGTTCTTGGCCACGAGCACCTCCTGCGCCCCGATCTCCAGCGCGCGCTGCGCGGCGACCGTGTCGGTGGAGAAGTACGGGAGGCCCGCTCCGGCGCCGAAGATGACGACGCGGCCCTTCTCCATGTGCCGCTCGGCCCGCAGCGGGATGTACGGCTCGGCGACCTGCGTCATCGAGATCGCGGACTGCACGCGGGTCGGCGCTCCGGCCTGCTCGAGGAAGTCCTGCAGCGCGAGGGCGTTCATCACCGTGCCGAGCATGCCCATGTAGTCGGCTCGCCCCCGGTCCATTCCGCGCTGGCTGAGTTCCGCTCCGCGGAAGAAGTTGCCGCCGCCGACGACGATCGCGATCTCTACGCGGTCGACGGCCGCGGCGATGTCACGGGCGATCTGGCTGACGACGTCGGGGTTGACGCCGAGCTGTCCGGCGCCGAACGCCTCACCGGAGAGCTTCAGGAGAACGCGACGGCGTCCGTTGCCTTCGGTCATGGGGGTGTTCCTCTCGTCCCGATTCAAGATAGTGCCTTCTGGGCATGAAGAAGGGGTTCGGATCATGTGATCCGAACCCCTTCGACGGTGTTACGCGCCGACCTTGAAGCGCGCGAAGTCCGTCACGGTGATACCGGCGTCCTTCGCCACCTGGGCGACGGAGAGCTTGTTGTCCTTCGCGTAGTCCTGCTCGAGCAGTGCGACCTGCTTGATGAACGCGGAGACACGGCCCTCGACGATCTTGGGCAGAGCCGCTTCCGGCTTGCCCTCGTTGCGGGAGATCTCGGTGACGATCTCGCGCTCCTTCTCCACGGCGTCAGCCGGGACGTCCTCGCGGGACAGGTACGACGGGTTCGCGAACGAGATGTGCTGCGCGATGCTGCGAGCGGTCTCGGCGTTGTCACCCGTGTAGGCGACGACGACGCCGATCTGCGGCGGAAGGTCCTTGCTCGTGCGGTGCAGGTAGACCTCGACGTTGTCGCCCGTGATCGTGCGAACGCGACGAAGTTCGACCTTCTCGCCGATGATCGCAGCCTCTTCCGAGATGACCTGCTCGACGCTCTTGTCGCCTGCCTGGGCGGCGAGTCCGGCCTCGACCGAGTCGGCCTTGACGGCCGCGACAGCGTCGGCGACCTTGTCGGCCAGTGCGATGAAGCGCTCGTTCTTCGCGACGAAGTCCGTCTCGCAGGCGAGCTCGATCAGCGTCACTGCGCCGTCCTGCTCGCGAGCGACGATGAGGCCCTCGCTGGTCGAACGGTCGGCACGCTTCGCGTTGCCCTTGGCACCCTTGAGACGCAGGATCTCGGTGGCCTTCTCGACGTCTCCGTCGGCCTCCTCGAGCGCCTTCTTGGTGTCGACCATTCCCGTTCCGAGCTGCTCACGCAGCGCCTTGAGGTCGGCGATGGTGAAGTTGGCCATGTGTGGTGGCTCCTTGCTTCGTGATGTGTGTGGTGGTCGCGGAATTACTTGGCGTCTGCTGCCTCGGCGGCGGCGACCTCAGCGGTCTCCTCACCGGAAGCGGCAGCGATGGCCTCGTCGTGCGCCTCGGCGCCGGCCTCGTCAGCAGCGGTCTCGTCGGCAGCGGGGGTCTCGACGGTGGCAGCCTCGTCAGCTGCGGCGTCATCGACCTCTGCGGCGTCAGCCGACTCCTGCACGGGAGCCTCGAGGAGCTCCTTCTCCCAGTCGGCGAGCGGCTCAGCGTCACCCGTCTCGGGGTTGTGCTTCTGCTGCAGGCCCTCTGCCGCTGCGTCCGCGATGATGCGGGTGAGCAGCGAGACGGAGCGGATGGCGTCATCGTTGCCGGGGATCGGGTACTGGAAGTCGTCCGGGTCGGCGTTGGTGTCGAGAATGCCGATCACCGGGATGCCGAGCTTCTTGGCCTCGTCGATGGCGAGGTGCTCGCGCTTGGCGTCGACGACCCAGAGAGCGGACGGCGTCTTGGTGAGGTTGCGGATACCACCGAGCGACTTGTGCAGCTTGTCGAGCTCGCGCTTCTTGAGAAGGAGTTCCTTCTTGGTGAAGCCCGAGGCAGCCGGGTTCTCGTAGTCGAGCTCCTCGAGCTCCTTCATGCGAGCGAGACGCTTCGCGATGGTCTGGAAGTTGGTGAGGAGTCCACCGAGCCAGCGCTGGTTGACGTAGGGCTGGCCGACGCGCGTGGCCTGCTCCGCGAGGATCTCCTGCGCCTGCTTCTTCGTGCCGACGAAGAGGATCGTGCCGCCGTGCGCAACGGTCTCCTTGACGAAGTCGTAGGCCTTGTCGATGTAGCCGAGCGACTGCTGGAGGTCGATGATGTGGATGCCGCTGCGCTCCGTGAGGATGAAGCGCTTGACCTTCGGGTTCCACCGACGGGTCTGGTGTCCGAAGTGCACGCCGCTGTCGAGCAGCTGGCGGATGGTGACCACAGCCATGGTCGTCTCCTTGTTCCGGCGCGATTCTGCGCCCTTGAGGTTGTCGAGTCGATCGGACGACCGAACTCCCTGGTGCCCGGCGCACACCCGCCTGAGTGGAATCAGGACCAGTGGGAGTGGATGCCACGACCGAAGTCGCTCTGGGCACGCGTAGTCACCCCGAGATCGAGGTGCTCCAACAGCATACAGGATGCGGCGGCCTCACTCCTCCTGCACGATGCACCGAAGCCATGTCTTCCCCACATGGATCGCGGGGGTTGCGATGACGCTTCCCTCCGCCGGCGGGAGCGACGGACCATTGCCTCATGAACTCCCGCGCACGCGCGACCGTCGCGTTCCTTCTGCTGGTCGCCCTGATTCTCGTCGCTCCGATCCCGACGCGTGCGCACGCGTCATCCGCGGAAGGTGCGAAGTATCCCGTCTGGCTCTGGCCGACCGATGAGCGCCGCGCGATCGCGTCGCCGTATCGCGCTCCCGCGCACGAGTACGGTGCCGGCCATCGAGGGATGGACCTCGCGACGACGCCGGGGGCTGTGATCCGCGCTCCCGCCGACGGGACGATCGCATTCCGCGGAACCGTCGTCGACAGGCCTCTGATCACGATCGAGCACCCCGGTGGCTACGTGTCGACGTTCGAGCCGTTGTCCTCCGAGCTCTCGCCGGGAGACGCGATCTCATCGGGGCAGGTGATCGGCACCGTGGCTGCCGGTGGCCACGCGGCGCCCGGCACTCTGCACCTCGGTGTGCGAATGGATGGCGCGTACATCAACCCGATGCTCCTCTTCGGCGCCGTACCCAGGGCGGTGCTGCTCCCCTGCTGCACGACCCCATGAATCGGTGACCGGGTGTTCAGGCGCGCGGGTGTGCGAGGCGATACGTCGCGGTCAGCCGTTCGGCGGACACGTGGGTGTAGATCTGGGTCGTGCCGAGACTCGCATGGCCGAGGATCTCCTGCACCGCTCGCAAGTCCGCGCCGCCGTCCAGGAGGTGGGTCGCGGCAGTGTGTCTCAGCGCATGCGGGCCGACCGTGTCCGCCCCGATGAACGGTGCGAGCACCTCGGCGACGAGCGAATAGACCGCGCGCGGTCCGATCCGCGCGCCTCGACTGCCGAGCAGCAGAGCCGGGGCCGGTCGGGCAGCTCGTGCGGCGAGTGAGGGGCGCCCTCGAGACAGGTAGGCACCGGTGGCATCACGTGCAGGAGCACCGTAGGGCACCACCCTCTCTTTCGCGCCTTTTCCCAACACGCGCGCCGTGCCCCGGTCGAGGTCCAGATCGTCGACATCGAGTCCGCACAGCTCGGAGACTCGGATCCCTGCCCCGTACAGCAGCTCGAGAATCGCATGGTCGCGGAGCGCGATCGGATCACCGGCGGCGGCGGCGTGCCGTTGCGCCTCGAGAAGAGTCGTCATCGCGTCCTGAGAGGCGATGACGGGCAGCGTCCGCCCCCGCTTCGGGGCTACCAGCCGGAGGCTCGGATCGTGTGCGACGAGCTGCTGCTCCTGCGCCCAGCCGAAGAAGGACCGCGCCGCCGCGGCGCGCCGCGCGAGTGTTGACCGCGCGTCCCCCCGTTGAGTCGCGCGCCACAGCCAGTCGCGCAGTGTCTCGAGTGTGACGTCTTCGAGCTCGCGATCGCCGACGGTCTCCGCGAGATCCCGGAGATCAGATCGGTAGGCCCGCACAGTCGCTGAAGACAGCCGACGCACTCGGGAGAGATGCTCGGTGAAGGCGTGTGCTGCTGCCTGGAACTGCATGGATCAAGTGTGCAGGAGCGCGAATCCGCGCGGTGTCAGCCGCGCCGCTCTCCGTCCGGCCGTTTCTGCCATCCGCTCTCGACGCGCGTGACAATCCCATCCAGCTCCAGGAGCCCGAGGAGGGCGCCGATCCTCTCGGGAGCGAGCCCCGATCTTCGGGACAGCTCGAGAACGGGTCGTGCGGAGCGACTGCTCAGGGCGTCGAGCACCCGAGACCGATCCGGGTCCGTGGCTCCGCCAACGGTCGTCCCGGGTGCGGCGTCACCCCACAACTCGCGTATCTCGGCGGTGGTCGTGACGCATCTCGCGTCGTATTCACGAAGAAGCCGATGACAGCCGGCCGACGATGCGGAGGTCACAGGCCCAGGCACCGCACCGAGCGGCCGTCCGAGCGCAGCCGCGTGTCCTGCGGTGTTCAGTGAACCGCTCCGCCACCCTGCCTCCACCACGACCGTCGCGTCGCTGATAGCGGCGATGAGTCTGTTGCGCGAGAGGAATCGCCACTTCGTCGGCGCGGTGCCGCAGGGCACTTCGCTCACCACGGCTCCGGTCTCCACGATTCTCCGCAGCAGCTGCTGATGGCCTTGGGGATACGCGCGATCGACTCCCCCGGCGAGGAAGGCCACGGTCTTGCCGCTCACGCCGAGGGCGGCCCGATGAGCTGCCCCGTCGATGCCGTACGCTCCGCCGGATACGACGACCGTGCCGGAGGCTGCGAGCTCGCCGGCGAAGTCACCGGCGAGCATCTCTCCATAACCGCTGGCCGCCCTCGCGCCCACGATCGCGACTCGGCTCGGAGCCGTGAGCAGCGCCGGGTCTCCGCGAACCCAGAGCACTGTCGGCGCATGCACCCCGAGGTCGTCGAGAGATCTCGGCCAGAGGTCGTCCCCCGGCAGAAGCAGCCGAGCGCCGACCTCGGCTGCTGCACGGATCGCATCGAGAACGCTGCGCGCATCCGCGCGGACCATCCACCTGGCTCGTCCCTCGGCGAGAGTCCGTTCACTGACCTCCGAACTCGCCACGGCCCCTCCGCCGATCGCCAGCCCCAGTGATGCCACTGCGCCCCGCTCCGCGATGAGCGCTCCGGCGACTCCGTCCCCCGGCTCGGTGAGGACTGACCACGACACTCGTGCCAGCGCCTCGTCCAGGTCATCGACTAGTCGCACCTGTCGCAGCGATCGCCGCACCGCCGCATCGCCTCTGAGAGACTCGATCACGATAGGTATCCCCTCTTCAAGAACAGTGCCCGTCCTATTTCTTCCCGACCTGGACTGTCGACCTCGGCGAGGTCCGCCATGGTCCAAGCCAGCCGCAGAACCCTGTCATAGCCGCGAAGAGTGAGAGCTCCCCGCTCGAGAGCCCTGTCCAGTGGCGCCCTTGCCTCTGCGGCGATCCGCAGATCGAGTTGCCTCAATCGGGCGCCCGGAACTTCGCTGTTGCGGCCCCACGGTGTCCCCCGCCACCGCGAGACCGCCCGCTCACGCGCCTGCATGACTCTCGCTCGAGCTCGCTCGCTCGTCACCTCCGTACGGTCGCCGATCATGGCCCGAGCAGCAGACACGCGCGAGACATGCAGCTCGATATCGACCCGGTCGCGAAGCGGACCGGAGAGTCGGGTCGAGTATCTCCGGATCGCCAACGACGGACATGTGCATTCCGCACCGCGCACCCCGTAATTGCCGCACGGGCACGGATTGAGCGCCATGACCAGTTGGAAGCGTGCGGGGAACTGTGCGGTGACGCCCGATCGACTCACCTCGATGACGCCGGACTCGAGCGGCTGCCGCAGTGCGTCGAGCGCGACTCTCGAGAATTCCGCTGCTTCGTCGAGGAAGAGCACACCTCTGTGCGCGCGAGAGATGGCGCCAGGACGAACAGACCTCGTGCCGCCTCCGACGAGCGCCGCAACCGAGGCGCTGTGGTGAGGCGACTCCATCGGCGGCGTGGCGTCGAGAACCCGCACCGCCTCGCCGGTGAGTGAGCGGATCGAGGCCACTTCGAGAGCCTCGTCGTCGGAGAGACTCGGAAGTATGCCGGGGAGCCGACGCGCGAGCATGGTCTTACCTGCGCCTGGCGGGCCGCTGAGCAGCATGTGGTGGCCTCCTGCTGCCGCGACGATCAGCGCCTCGACGGCCTCGTCCTGGCCGACGACGTCCGCGAGGTCCAGCCTCTCGCGATGCTCCGGCGCGAGTGTCGCCGAGGCGACCGGATCGGCATCGAGCACGTCGATCTCTGCGCCGTGCCAGACGGCGACCTGCGAAAGACTCGCTGCTGCGCGAACCTCGATTCCGGGCACCAGCCTCGCCTCCGCCTCGTTGCCCCACGGCACGATCACGGTGTCGAACCCCGCACGCGCAGCGGCGAAGACGGACGGGAGCACCCCGGGCACGGGACGGAGCCGGCCGTCGAGTCCGAGTTCGCCGAGATGCACCGTTCCCGCGATGGACCGCGTCGACAGCGCTCCCCCTGCCGCGAGAGCGGCGACCGCGATGCTCAGGTCGAAACCGGCTCCCTGCTTGGGGAGGCTGGCGGGCGAGAGGTTGACCGTGAGCCGGCGGCGCGGAAGATCGAGTTGCGTGTTCTTGCAGGCGTTGTGAACCCGCTGAACCGCCTCGCCGAGCGCTTTGTCCGGCAGGCCGATGATCTTGAAGTCGGGGGTCTGGTTCGAGATGTCGGCTTCGACCTCGACCATGTGCCCGTCGACCCCGGTGAGCGCGACCGCCCACGTGCGGGCCGTCTTCACGACACGTCCACGAGATGTTCGAGAGTGCTGTGCTGCGGGTCGGCTCCGATGATCCCGATCGCCTCGATCCGGATCACGAGGCCGACCGCCTGTTCGGGATGGTCGGCCGCCCACGCATGAGCCAATCGCCACAGTCGTCGGATCTTGCGGGAATCCACGGCCTCGAACGGGTGTCCGTGGGAGATCGTCCGTCGTGTCTTGACCTCGACGATGGCGAGGTGGTGACCGCGACAGGCGACGATGTCGATCTCGCCCTGCGCACATCGCCAGTTGCGGTCGAGGACCACATATCCGATGCCGGTCAGATACCGAACCGCATGTTCTTCGCCGGATCTACCGAGCTCGTCTTTCGCTGCCATGAAGACAGCCTGTCGATCGAGATCGACGACCGCGCTTCAGGAGTGGGGACGTTGCGGAGTGCGGGGACAGCCCATCAGAAAGCCGGACTGTGCAGAAGTGGTCACTCCCCGTCGAGCGACAGCTCCTGGGGCAGCTCGAACTCGCGGCGCTGAAGCTCTTCGACGTTGACGTCCTTGAACGTCAGCACGCGCACAGCCTTCACGAAGCGGTCGGCACGATAGATGTCCCACACCCAGACGTCACTCATCGAGATCTCGAAGTAGAAGTCGTGCTCGGTGTCACGACGCACGACGTTCACCTCGTTGGCGAGGTAGAACCGGCGTTCCGTCTCGACAACGTACTGGAACTGCGCGACGACATCGCGGTATTCGCGGAACAGCGCCAGCTCGAGCTCGCGGTCGTAGTCGTCGAAGGCTTCCTCATCCATGATCACTCCATCCTAGAGTCGGCGACGCGTCGATGACGCACGCAGGCTCAGAACAGAGTCGGGACATCCGCGATCGCCCAGGATGATCGGTGGTGTGGAGAGAGCCCGAGGCTGCGGATCGCATCGCGATGCTCGAGGCTCGCGTATCCCTTGTTCCGGTCCCACTGGTACGCGGGATGACCCTCGTGGAGCTCCGCCATGTAGGTGTCCCTCGCCACTTTCGCGATCACCGATGCCGCCGAGACCGATGCGCAGTCGCGGTCGCCCTTGACGACCGGTCGCACCCGTAGAGGCACCGGATGCACCCGCGAGACATAGTCGTGGTTGCCGTCGAGGAGCACCAGAGCCCCGTCGAGGCGAACTCCCGAATCGACGACGCTCTGCACGGCGCGCGACGCTGCAAGACCGAGCGCTCGCATGATGCCCACCTCGTCGACCTCGGCCGCGCTGGCCCAACCGACTCCAGAAGCCTGCACCCATGCCGCGGCTCGCGCAGCGACATCGGGCCGACGCCGCTCGGTGACCAGCTTCGAATCCCGAAGCCCTTCGGGAACGCGGCGGCGCGCCCCTGCCGCATCCATCACGGCAGCTCCGACCGCCACCGGCCCGGCAAGCGCACCGCGTCCGACCTCATCGAGGGAGATGATCAGATCGCACTCGCTCAGCAGCCTGCGCTCCAGAGTGAGCTTCGGAGCGACGACGGTCATTCCGGATCCGGGACGCCGTTGAAGCTGTCATGGTGGCCGTCGATCGTGCCCAGACGGTCGAAGGGCCACGTGGTGAAGAACGCCTTGCCCACGACGTTCTCGATCGGGACGAAGCCGCCACTCGGAAGATCCTGATGCGCCCGCGAGTCGCGCGAGCGATCACGGTTGTCTCCGAGGAGCCACAGCGACCCATCCGGCACGACCACGTCGAACGGATCGTTCGACGCTGCAGTGTCGCCGTCTGGCAGGTTGAGGTAGCTGAGCTCGTCGATGGGCGCTCCGTTGACCGTGATCTGTCCGAGCGCGTTGCAGCAGACGACGTGGTCACCCGGGAGACCGATCACACGCTTGACGAGGTGATCCTGCGAATCCGTGGCCGAGATCCCGACGACGTTGAGCATCCAGTCGAAAGCCTCGACGAGAGGCGGCTGCGCAGGAGTCTGCGGCTGGCCGTCGAGCCACCCGCCCGGGTCCTTGAAGACCACGACGTCGCCGCGTTCGTAGGCGGTCCACCGCGGCGTCAGCTCGTCCACGAGGATCCGATCGTTGACCAGGAGAGTTCGTTCCATCGACGCGGACGGGATGTAGAAGGAGCGGACGATGAAGGTCTTGACGACGAAGGAGACGAGCGCCGCGATGACGACGATCACGAGGACGTCGCGCAGGAACACGAGGAACCCACGACGCCGCTTCGTCGGTCGAGCGGACGCGGCGGCGGAGTCAGTCGTCATGGGGTTTCCTTCACAGTCTCGCACCGCACGGAGACGGCAGTATCAAGGGTCGCACACCCCGGGGAGAACACAGCACCCCGGGACATCGTGTCCCGGGGTGCTGTGGAGAGCCTGCGCGTCAGTTGTCGCGCTTCTCCTTGATCTTGGCCTTCTTGCCCCGCAGCTGACGGAGGTAGTAGAGCTTCGCGCGACGCACGTCACCGCGGGTGACGACCTCGATGTGGTCGATCACCGGGGAGTGCACCGGGAACGTACGCTCGACGCCCACCTGGAAGCTGATCTTGCGAACGGTGAAGGTCTCACGCACGCCGTCGCCCTGGCGGCCGATGACGACGCCCTTGAAGACCTGGATACGCGAGCGGGTGCCCTCGGTGATGTTCACGTGCACGTTGACCGTGTCACCGGGGTGGAAGACGGGAACGTCTGAACGCAGGGATGCTGCGTCGACGGCGTCGAGGATCTGCATGATCGTCTCTCTCTGCACTCGCCTCAGGTCGGTTGCATGCTGTAAGTAGGAATAAGAAGAAGTGTGTGCTGAACGGCGCCGAAGCGTCCGTGGGCTCCCCTGAGGCAGAACCGGTCACGGCACAAACACTCATTCTGCCATGGATGCCGCACACGGCCAAAACGTCGCGTGCGTTTCCGTCACTCCGGCGAGTCCTTCTCCCGGATGACGAAGACCTCTCGCACGCGGGTCTCCGGCGCGGGCTCGTCGACGCCGGGAACGGTGGACCACGAGATGGTCTCGCGGATCCGTGCTCCGCTTCCCTTCGCCTCGTTCCACAGCTGCCAGAGCTGCAGCCAGACCAGACCGATGCCGACGACGACGGCGGCGGCGAGAAGCCAGCCGAACGCGCCGTCGATGAAGCATCCGACAGCGATGGTCAGCCCGTGCCAGAGCGTGAAACCGCCGACATCCCACCACGAGACGGCCCTCTCGACCCGCACCGACGGGCGAGACCGAGTCAGGAGCGTGAGAAGAAGCTGGCCGACGAACACGGAGGGGACCGCGATGAAGAGGACCCAGAGGATGGCCCAACCGCCTTGGAAGACGCCCCACCCCACGAGCAACCAGAGCGGCAGGAGGAACGCTGCCGGAATGAGCCACCGGAAGAACGCCTGACGCAACCACATGTCACAAATCGTACGACGGCGTGCGGCCGATGATCCAGGTGTTCGCTCTGAGCACGCGGCCTCGAGGCGGACGCCCGTCACCCGGAGATCGGGGAGAATGGAGAGGACGAGAGGACACCCGATGATCGAACTGCGCACCCCTGCCGAGATCGACGAGATGCGCGCCGCCGGTCGCTTCGTGGCCGAGACCCTGGCGACCCTGCGCGACGAGACGAAGGTCGGCACGAACCTGCTGTCGATCGATCGCCGAGCGCACGACATGATCCGCAAGGCCGGAGCGGAGTCCTGCTACATCGACTACCACCCGTCCTTCGGCGCCAGTCCCTTCGGCAAGGTGATCTGCACCTCGATCAACGACGCTGTACTGCACGGCCTCCCCCACGACTACACGCTGCGAGACGGCGACCTGGTGTCGCTCGATTTCGCCGTCTCCGTCGACGGATGGGTGGCCGACTCCGCGGTGTCCTTCGTCGTCGGCACTCCCCGCGACGAGGACCTCCGCATCATCGAGACGACAGAGCGCGCTCTCGCTGCGGCCATCGACGCCGCCGTGGTCGGCAACCGGATCGGTGACATCTCAGCCGCCATCGCCGCGATCTCACACGGCGAGGGGTATTCGATCAACACCGACTTCGGCGGTCACGGTGTCGGACGCATCATGCACGGCGACCCCCACGTCCCCAACGACGGTCGCGCCGGACGTGGATTCCCGTTGCGCGAGGGCCTCGTGTTCGCGTTGGAACCGTGGCTGCTCGAGACCACGGACGAACTCGTGACCGATCCCGACGGATGGACCCTGCGGAGTGTGGACGGTTCCAGGGGCGCGCATTCGGAGCACACCGTGGCCGTGACGGCCGATGGCCCGATCGTCCTCACCGACAGGTCATTCCTCGGCGTTCGCTGACCCGCGGGGCTCAGCCGGCGGCAGCGCGCGTTCCCACGCGGCGACCGGACCCTCGAGGACGTGGAACGCCGGATGCGGTTCGGGCACCGAGACCGCGGACCAGAGTCCGAGCACGTCGGGATTGCGCTCCGCGAGCTTCGCGCTGAGATGCGACCATTCCAGCGCGAGCTGGCCGGTGGTCACGGACAGGATCGACTCACCTCTCGCATCCGGTCGATCGATTCGCGATCGGTCGAAGGTATAGCTGCGCACGTCCGCCTCGACGGCGACGCCCCGAAGGTACGCGCCGATGGCATCGAGCGGATCGGGATAGGCACGGAACCGCTCCAGTTGGGGGTGACCGGTGTAGCCACGGGTTCGCCCGGCGAGCACCGCTTGAGCGAGCAGTGCCTCCCGCCAGCAGGCCACCAGACCCTGGCGATCGAGGTACTGCGGGTGCAGTGACCAGATCCTCATGCGCGCCGATAGACGAACACGTCGGTGATGATCGGCAACTCGAGCTGTTCGCGCCCGCGTGTGTCCGGGTCCCCGTCGAGCACCGCTTCGATGGCGGTCGTCATCACCGAACGCGCATCGTCGTCGGCCACGAGGAAGGTGCTCACCGTCGACCAGCGACGGAGGTACGCCTCGCGGCTGATCTGCTCCGTCCAGTGGATCGATTCGCTCGTCACGAACGTGAATCCGGGGAGCTCCGCCGCGGCGGTGCTGGTCGTTCCGTCCGTGTCAGCGACCGCGGGGTGCGCGATACGGTGCGCTGCTCGATCCCACGAACTCGACGGATCCGAGTGGTTCCAGACCAGCCCGAGAGTTCCGCCCGGCGTGAGGATGCGCGAGATCTCCGCACAGGCAGACTCACGATCGAACCAATGGAACGCCTGCGCGACGGCGACGACATCCGCCGTGCCGTCCGGCAACGGAATCCGCTCGGCACTGCCGATGAGGCCTTCCACATCCGGAAGCTTGGCTCGCAGAACCGACAGCATCTGCTCGGAGGGCTCGACAGCGATCACACGTTCCGCTCGGGCCGACAGCAGTTCCGTGAATTTCCCGGTGCCCGCGCCGAGGTCCAGCGCAGTCCCGATGCGCTGTGGTGCGATGAGCTCGACCGCCTCCACGGGGAATCCGGGACGGTAGCGGTCGTAATCCGCCCCGATCGTCTCGAACGACTTCGCCAGCACCTCATCGACCATGGTGCGACGCTATCAGCCGCCGATTCCGCCAGTACGGAGGCGACGCGGCTATGCCATCCTGAGTCCATGATTCCGGAGGATCGGCATGTGCCAGAACACCTGTTCCTGGTGCGGCACGGGCAGACCCGCTGGAACCTCGATCATCGGCTGCACGGACAACTCGACTCGCCTCTGACCGAGGACGGCATCCTTCAGGCGCAGAGCGTCGCCGCGCGCCTCGTCGACCGAGGCATCACCACCGTGTGCTCCAGCCCGCTCGGCCGCGCGCTCCGGACCGCGGTCATCGTCGCCGATCGGATCGGCGCAGATCTCGTGGAGGTACCGGAGCTCGCCGAGCTCCATCACGGTGAGATGGCCGGCCTGACCTGGTCCGAGATCGATGAACGATTCCCCACCGCCCGCGAGGATCGGGCTGAGAACCGATATGGTTGGGCATTTCCCGGAGGTGAGAGCTACGCCCAGGCGAAGGGACGTGCCCGCCGGGCACTGTCGGTGTGCGGGTGGGCTTCGTCCGGGATCCCGCTGCTGGTGAGTCACGAGATGATCGGTCGGCTGTTGCGTGCGGAGCTCCGGGGCCTGGCCCCCGCATCCGCGCTCTCGCTGCGGCACCCTCAGGGCGTGGTGTTCGAGATCGACTCGGGGATCGAACGGATCGTCTAGCGGTCGTCGTCCGGCAGCAGATCCGGGCGCCGACGTCGCGTCCGTTCGATCTGCTGATCCCGCCGCCAGGAAGCGATCACGCCGTGATTGCCGCTCAGCAGCACGTCCGGCACCGGTCGCTCTCGCCACACCGACGGCTTCGTGTAAGACGGGTACTCGAGGAGTCCGTCCTCGTGAGACTCCTCGACGAGGCTCGCCGGATTTCCCACGACACCGGGGATCAGGCGACCGATGGCCTCGATCATCGCCATCGTCGCCACTTCCCCGCCGTTGAGGACGTAATCGCCGAGACTGATGAGCCGCACCTCGCCGAGCGATGAGGCGTATTCGAACACCCGCTCGTCGATCCCCTCGTATCGACCGCATCCGAAGATGAGGTGGTCGCGAGTGCTGAGATCGCGTGCGGTGGCCTGCGTGAAGACCTCGCCTGCGGGCGAGGGGAAGATGATCGTGGGCCGACTGCCCTCTTCGGACGGAGCAGATGATGCCAGCTCGTCGAGCGCGAGCCCCCAGGGCTCCGGCTTCATCACCATCCCCGCCCCGCCCCCGTAGGGGGTGTCGTCCACGGTGCGGTGACGATCAGACGTCCACTCGCGGAGGTCTCGGACACGCAGGTCGAGGATGCCGGTACTCTGCGCCTTCCCGAGCAGGGAGAGCGTCAGACCGTCGAAGTACGACGGGAAGATCGAGAGGACGTCGATGCGCACTGGCGGGCCGAACGAGGGATCAGTCAGTGGCGTCGGAGTCGGAGGACTCCCCCGCCTCCGTCGCATCGGACGCGTCAGGGAGCTCTTCGAAGAGGCCCGCAGGCGGCGTGACGATGACGCGCCCGGCGCTGATGTCGACCGTGGGAACGATCGCCTGGACGAACGGCACCATGATGTCCTGCTCGCCGGACCTGACGATGAGCAGATCCTGCGCAGGGAAATGCTCGACGCGAGCCACCTTGCCCACGACGACGCCGTCACGGACGACGTCGAGACCCACGAGCTGATGGTCGAACCACGCGTTGTCCTCGACCTCGTCGTTGTCCTGATCGATCCAGAGGATGGCTCGGACGAGAGTCTCTGCGCCCTCGCGATCGTCGACATCCTTGAGGAAGACGACGGGGTTTCCGTTCATCACGCGGTATTCGCGAACGACGACGGTCTTGCCGTGCCACGGAGATGCCTCGGGCACCTGCAACGTGAACTCGGCTCCCGGAGTGAATCGGCGTTCCGGGTTGTCGGTGTACAGCTCGAGCTTGAGAGCGCCCTTGAGGCCGTGGGCCTTGACGAGGCGCCCCACCCGGAGCTGGTTCTTGCCCTGGTTGCGGTCCTTGGACACCACGTCAGTCATCCGCGACGTCGACCCGGACACGCCGCCCATCCGCGAGAGCGGCGATGAGCGTGCGCAGTGCTTTTGCGGTGCGGCCGCCGCGCCCGATCACTCGACCACGGTCGTCGGGGTGCACACGCACCTCGAGCAGGTCGCCTCTCGGCGTCGTGGAAGCGTTGATGCGGACATCTTCAGGGTGATCGACGATCCCCTTGACGATGTGTTCGAGCGCGGCGGCGAGCACGACGAATTACTCTGCGTCGGCGGCGGGAGCCTCTGCGGCCTCCGCGTCGGCCTTGGCGGGAGCCTCCTCAGCGGGGGCCTCCACCTTCTTCTCGGCCTTGGGCTTGACGACGGACTTCTTGGACGCGTCGATCTCGAACGGAACCTTGGGCTCCTTGACCTTCAGCGTGGACTTCGCGTCCTTGTCGCCCTTGAACTTGCCCCAGTCGCCCGTGATCTTGAGCAGAGCAGCGACCTGCTCGGTCGGCTGAGCGCCGACGGAGAGCCAGTACTGCGCACGGTCGGAGTCGATCTCGATGAACGAGGGCTCCTCGGTGGGGTGGTACTTGCCGATCTCCTCGATCACGCGACCATCGCGCTTGGTCTTCGAGTCGGCGACGACGATGCGGTAGTACGGCGCACGGATCTTGCCCAGGCGCTTGAGACGAATCTTGACAGCCACGATTCTCCTGAATTGTGTGGAAGGTAACGAACCGATCGCCTGGAGAGTGGGGTGCACACCCGGCGGAAGCTCAAATAGGGAGGACGAGTGCTGGATAGAGGGTCGAGCACGTCGTCCGACCTTCTATTCTGCCAGATCCGCGGCCCAGGAGCGAAACGCGGCGACACGACGGTTGCCGTGTCGCCGACAGCGCGTGTCAGACTGTGCTCGTGAAGCTCGATTTCGCGCCATCGGCCCGGTCCACCGTCGGTCTCGAGTGGGAGATCATGCTCGCCGATCCGGTGAGCGGTGATCTCGTCGGCCGCGCCCCCGAGCTGCTGTCGGCACTCGAGGATGAGAGTGCAGAAGAACGGCACACCGTGACGGGCGAGCTCCTCACCAACACGATCGAGGTCACCAGCGGCATCGGCGATTCCGTGGCCCATGCCGTGGACGACATCGCCAACGCGATCACCGCTGTTCGTGCGGCGACGGATCCGGCCGGCATCGAGCTGCTCTCAGCCGGCAGTCACCCGTTCGCGCAGTGGTACCACCAGGAAGTGACCGACAAGACGCGCTACCACACCCTGATCGAGCGCACCCAGTGGTGGGGTCGGAACATGATGATCTGGGGGATCCACGTCCACATCGGCGTGGAGGATCAGCGCAAGGTCATCCCGATCATCAACGCCCTCGCCGCTTATCTCCCGCATCTGCAGGCTCTCTCCGCCTCGAGTCCGTTCTGGGCCGGTGAGCGCACCGGGTACGCTTCGAACCGTGCTCTGGTGTTCCAGCAGCTGCCCACTGCGGGGCTCCCGTGGCCGCTGCGGGACTGGTCGGAGTACGAGGCCTACCTCGACGACATGGTGCGCACCGGTGTGATGTCGGACGCCACCGAAGTGCGCTGGGACATCCGGCCCGCACCGCGGTGGGGGACGATCGAGGTGCGGGCATGCGACGGGCTCTCCACGCTGCCGGAGCTCGCGGCGGTGGCCGCGCTCGTGCAGGTCCTGGTCGAGCATCTCTCGCGTCAGATGGACGAGGGACTCCCCCTCGCGCAGATGCCTGCCTGGTACCACCGGGAGAACAAGTGGCGTGCCGCGCGCTACGGCTTGGACGCGCGGGTGATCGTCGACGCCGCCGGAACCCAGCGTCCCGTGCGGGAGCATCTTGCGGAGGTGCTCGAGGAGCTCGCCCCGGTCGCGGTCGAACTCGGCTGCGTGCGTGAGTTCGGCAGCATCGAGACGATCCTCACGGACGGCGCGAGCTACGAGCGTCAGCTGACGATCGCGAACGCGACGGGCGGCGACCTCGGTGCAGTCGTCCAGCATCTGATACGAGAGTTCCGCTCCGGCCCGGAATCCTCGACCGACGAGCCGTAGGGTCAGTCCTCGACGAGCCTGCGCGCGAGTCCTTCATCGAGCACCACGTCCGTGATGAGGTCGGCGGCGATGGCGGCGCGGAGGCTGGCGAGCTTCGGAACACCGGACACCACGCACACGCGTCGGGGCACCCGCCGCAGCCGGTCGAGACCCGGACCCGTCGCCCGTGCGTTGACACGGATGTCCCTCCAGGACCCGTCCGCGCGGAAGAAGACCGTGGCCACGTCGCCGATCGCATGGTCCTCCCGGAGGCTCCGGTAGTCGTCGCGACCGAGATAGCCGCCGACGTACACGCGACTGGGGACCTCCGCGGCCGGAGAGCCGAGACTGAACACGGCGATGTCCATCTTCGACTGCAGGTCGAGCACCCGCAGAGTGCTCCGCTCTCGCCACATCGCCTCGCGCGTCGAGGGATCGTCGAAGAACGCGGGCACGGGGAACTGCTGCACCTGCGCACCGAACGCGCTGCCGAAGCGCTGGAGGATGTCGCTCGAGTACTCGACCCCGCTGGTCTGCGTGTTCCCGGCACCGTTCAACTGCACGAACGTCGTGTTGTGCGTCTCCTTCTGCGTGAGACCACGACTGACCGCGCTGATCGTGGATCCCCACGCGACACCCACGATCATGTTCGAGTCGACGAACTGCGACAGCAGTCGCCCTGCGGTCAGGGCCACCCGCTCGAGCCTCTCGACCTCGCTGACGATCTCGGGGATGGGCACGACGTGGGCCACGAGGCGATGCCTGTCCCGGATGCGCTGCTCCAGCATGCCGAGTCGCTCGAGAGGCGAATTGATGCGTATGTCCACGAGTCCGCTCTCGCGGGCGAAGCTGAGCAGGCGAGACACCGATGATCGCGAGGTCTTCAGCTCCTGCGCGATCACCTCCATGGTCTTGTCCTGCATGTAGTAGAGCTGTGCCGCGGTGAGCGCGGCGATCAGCTTGGAATCGCGCGATCCCGCGTCAGACTGGCGCATGACGACCTCCTCGAGTCGATCTTTGCACATATGTGCAACGGGCTTGCGCGTGGTGGGCGATCAGGTCGAAGCTGGGAGCACGCACAGAGAAGGGTCGAAGATGATCGAGTCGACACACTCATCACCGGAACGCGCGGCAGTCCGCGCCGTCCGTGAGTCCGGACGCACGAGCGTCCTTGTCATCGGAGCCGGGATCAACGGGATCTCCGCGTTCCGTGATCTGGCGCTGCAGGGCGTCGACGTACTGCTCGTCGAGCGAGGCGACTTCGCCTCCGGCGCGTCGGCGGCGTCGAGCCACATGATCCACGGCGGCATCCGCTATCTCGAGAACGGCGAGTTCCGACTCGTGCGCGAATCGGTCGAAGAGCGCAACGGTCTGCTGAAGATCGCCCCGCACTACGTCAAGCCGCTCGAGACGACGATCCCCATCTACTCGACCTTCTCCGGCATCCTGTCCGCTCCCCTGCGCTTCCTCACGCACAAGAGCGGCAAGCCCCAGGAGCGTGGAGCGTTCCTGATCAAGGTCGGACTGACGATCTACGACACGTTCTCCCGCGACGGCGGCATGGTGCCCCGTCACCGGTTCCTGGGTCGCAAGCGCTCGCTCGCCGAGCTCCCCTCGCTCGACCCGAACATCAAGTACACGGCCACCTACTACGACGCGTCGATGCACGACCCGGAGCGCCTCGCGCTCGACGTCCTGCAGGACGGACGCGCCGCACACCCCGGCGCCGTCGCACTGAACTACGTCGAGGCGATCGCGCGCGACGGCGAGAAGGTCGTCCTCCGCGATCGTGAGAGCGGGACCGAGTTCACCGTCACCGCCGATGTCGTCGTGAACGCATCCGGTCCGTGGACCGATCTCACCAACGACGCGCTGGGCAACGACACGCGTTTCATGGGCGGCACCAAGGGATCCCACATCGTCCTCGACCACCCCGAGCTCCTCGAGGCGACGCGCGGACGCGAGATCTTCTTCGAGCACTCCGACGGTCGCATCGTCCTGATCTACCCGCTCAAGGGTCGCGTTCTCGTGGGAACGACCGACATCGATGCAGACCCCCGCGAGGTCCCGGTGTGCACCGAGGAGGAGATCGACTACTTCTTCGACCTCATCCACCACGTCTTCCCGACGATCGACGTGACCCGCGAGCAGATCGTCTTCAACTTCTCGGGGATCCGTCCGCTCCCCCGGCACGAGGACACCGCACCGGGATTCGTCTCTCGCGACTATCGCATCGAAGTCGACGAGAAGGGTGCCGCCCCTCTCGTGAGCCTCGTCGGAGGCAAGTGGACCACCTTCCGAGCCCTCGGCGAATCGCTCTCCGATGTGGTGCTCGGTCTGATCGGTCGCACCCGCACCGTGTCCACCGCCGGACGCGCCATCGGCGGAGGCCGTGACTTCCCGCGCACCGAGAAGGCACGTCGCATCTGGATCCAGGAGAACCTGCCCGGAGCCGGCGATCGCGCCGAGCGTCTTCTCGCCCGATACGGAACCCGCGCCGCGCAGGTCTGGGAGTTCATCGAGCAGGGAGACGACGCGCCTCTGGTCGGCGGCGACCTCTCGACGCGTGAGCTGGCATGGATGGTCGAGAACGAGATGGTCGCGCGACTGCAGGACGTCGTTCTGCGCCGCACCAGCATCGCTTTCACCGGCAACGCCGACGCGGATGTGCTCGAAGAGCTTGCAGACGCGCTGTCTCCTCTGCTCGACTGGGATCGCGCACGGCACGATGCCGAACTCGAGCAGACGCGGGCGCTGCTGAACGAACGCCATGGACTCCAGATCTCGTCACGCGCACGCGGCTGACGAGACATCCGAACACCGCCCTCCACGCGGTGTAATTCCCAACAAGTGCCAGGGCTAAGGGGCCCTGGCACTCAAGAAAGGTCAATGAAGACATGACTGAAGTGAATCTCGGTCTCTACTTCCTCTCGGAGTTCGTCGGCACAGCGCTGCTGATCCTCCTCGGATGTGGTGTGGTCGCCAACGTCGCGCTAGCCAAGAACAAGGGCTTCGGCGGCGGTTTCCTGATGGTCAACTGGGGATGGGGTCTCGCGGTCTTCGTGGGTGTCCTCGCCTCCGCCTACTCCGGCGCCATCCTGAACCCTGCTGTCGGCATCGGCCTTCTCGTCGCAGGCAAGATCGACTTCTCTCAGTTCGCGGTCGCGACCGGTGCTGAGCTGCTCGGCGCGATCGTCGGTGCGATCCTCACCTGGCTGGCCTACAAGCAGCACTTCGACGAGGAGCCCGACCCCGCCAACAAGCTCGGCGTCTTCTCGACCGGTCCCGCGATCCGCTCGTACGGCTGGAACCTCGTCACCGAGGTCATCGGCACGTTCGTCCTCGTGTTCGCGGTCTTCGCGTTCGCTGACTACGGCGACATCGAGATCGGCGTCCCCGGAGGCCTCGGCCCGCTCAGCGCCCTTCCCGTCGCACTCGTCGTGGTCGCCATCGGTGCATCGCTCGGTGGACCGACCGGATACGCGATCAACCCGGCACGTGACCTCGGCCCCCGCATCGCCCACGCCATCCTCCCGATCAAGGGCAAGGGTTCCAGCGACTGGTCCTACTCGTGGGTCCCGGTCGTCGGTCCGCTCATCGGTGGTGTCCTCGCCGCCGTCGCTGCGCCGGTACTGCTCAACCTCGCCTGAACCCGAACCTGACTTCAAAGGAGAACACAATGGCCGACTACATCATCGCCATCGATCAGGGCACCACCTCCAGCCGCGCGATCATCTTCGACAAGAAGGGCAGCATCGTCGCGACCGGTCAGAAGGAGCACGAGCAGATCCTGCCCAAGGCAGGCTGGGTCGAGCACGACCCCGCTGAGATCTGGCGCAACGTGCAGGAGGTCATCGGACTCGCACTGAGTCGCGCCGACCTGACGCGCCACGACATCGCCGCGGTCGGAATCACGAACCAGCGCGAGACCGCTGTGGTCTGGGACAAGACCACCGGCAAGGCCGTCTACAACGCCATCGTCTGGCAGGACACCCGTACGCAGGAGATCGTCGACCGCCTCGCGGCCGACGGCGGGGTCGAGCGGTTCAAGCCCATCGTGGGCCTCCCCCTCGCCACCTACTTCTCCGGCACTAAGATCGCCTGGATCCTCGAGAACGTCGAGGGCGCTCGCGAGAAGGCGGATGCCGGCGACCTCGTCTTCGGCACGACGGACAGCTGGGTGCTCTGGAACCTCACCGGCGGTGTCGACGGCGGCGTTCACGTGACGGACGTCACCAACGCCTCGCGCACGATGTTCATGGATCTCGAGACGCTCGAGTGGCGCGACGACATCCTCGAGGCGTTCGGCGTTCCCCGCTCGATGATGCCCGAGATCCGCTCCTCCTCCGAGGTCTACGGCGCAGCCGAGGACTCGTCACTGCTGCGCGAGACGCCGATCGCCGGCATCCTCGGCGACCAGCAGGCCGCGACCTTCGGCCAGGCCGCATTCAACACGGGCGAGAGCAAGAACACCTACGGCACCGGGTGCTTCCTGATCTTCAACACGGGTGAGGAGATCGTCCACTCGAAGAACGGCCTGCTCACCACTGTCGGCTACAAGCTCGGCGACGGACCGACGCACTACGCGCTCGAGGGCTCGATCGCCGTCACCGGATCCCTGATCCAGTGGCTGCGCGACCAGCTCGGCATCATCGGCTCCGCTCCCGAGGTCGAAGAACTCGCGAAGCAGGTCGACGACAACGGCGGCGTGTACATCGTCCCGGCGTTCTCCGGTCTGTTCGCGCCCTACTGGCGTCCGGACGCCCGCGGCGCCATCGTGGGCCTCACCCGCTACGCGAACAAGAATCACATCGCTCGCGCAGCGCTCGAGGCGGTCGCATTCCAGACCCGCGACGTGCTCGACGCCGTCAACGCGGATGCCGGAGTCGACCTCACGGAACTCAAGGTCGACGGCGGGATGGTCGCGAACGACGCGCTCATGCAGTTCCAGGCCGATGTGCTCGGTGTGCCGGTCGTTCGCCCCGTCGTGGCGGAGACGACGGCGCTCGGCGCCGCTTACGCGGCCGGTCTCGCCGTCGGATTCTGGAACGGACTCGACGATCTCTCCGCCAACTGGCAGGAGGACCGCCGTTGGGAGCCCTCCATGGAAGACGGAGAGCGCGATCGCCAGCTGCGTCTGTGGCGCAAGGCCGTCAGCAAGTCGATGGACTGGGTCGACGAAGACGTGAAGTGACCTCAGATACCTGAGTCGGCGGGCCCGGAGGATTCCTCCGGGCCCGCTTCATCATTCCGGCGCGACGTCATCGACTCGACGACGCGGAGGAAGGCGGACGTGACGTTGCGCGGGGCGCGATCGTCCCAGGCGACGTACTGAACCCGTACGGGACCATCGACGAGATCGACCGCCGCGACGTCGAAGGACGACGTAGCGATCACCCCCGGTGCCAGCAGTGAGATCGCGAGCCCCTGGGAGACGAGACCCAATATCAGCTCAGACGAGTCCGCTTGGAAGGGCACGTCACGTGTGATGCCGGCTGCCGCGAAGGCAGCGTCCGCCTGGGCGCGGCCAGATGTGCCCGCGGGAAAGTCCGCGAAGACCTCATCCGCGAGGTCGGCGAGGCTGACGCCGACATGCCCGGAGATGCGGTGAGCAGGGGATGCCGCGACAACAAGGCGTTCGCGGGCGAGTGCACGAAATGCCACGCTCCGAGGCTCGACGCCCTCTCGCAGTCCCAGCAGAGCGACATCGAGGTCGCCGCGCCGAACGGCCTCCACCAGCGTGTCGCTGTTGCCGACCGTGAGCTCGACCGCGGCATCCGGATGAGCGGCGCGGAACCGTGCGATCGCTTGCGGGACAGGGACGGCGCTGCCCGTGGGGATGACACCGAGATGAAGGGTGCCCACGACGTGGCCGGCCGTGGCAGCCGCAGCGTCACGCGCATCGTGCGCTGCTCTGACCGCCCGATTCGCATGGACGAGGAATGCCTCACCCGCCTCGGTGGTGCGTACGCTGCGGCTCGATCGGACGAACAGCCGCTGCCCGAGTTCCCGCTCGAGAGCAGCTATCTGGTGGCTCAGCGCCGACTGCGTCACGAAGCAGCGCTCGGCGGCGCGCGTGAAACTGGCGGACGACGCGACTTCGACGACGTATCTCAACTGCTGCAGATCCATGCATTCATGATCGCAGTTCATGTGTCAGGTGAGAACCCTGCGTTGGACTCATGGCTGATGGGCATTCAGGCTGAAGGAATGAACCGCCTCGCCCTGCTGCTGCTCACCGCGCTGGCCCCTCTGTCGTGGGGCACCACCTACCTCGTGACGACGGAGTTGCTCCCGACCGGTCATCCCCTCTTCGCAGGACTCCTCCGCGCGCTTCCTGCGGGCCTCGTCGCCATGTCGATCGGTCGCGCTCTGCCACGCGGAGCCTGGTGGCTGAGATCTCTCGCACTCGGAACCCTCAACATCGGCGCATTCTTCCCGCTCCTGTTCATCGCCGCGGAAAGGCTGCCCGGCGGAGTCGCCGCCGCCGTCGCGGGTGTCCAACCGCTGACCATCCTCGGACTAAGTGCTCTGCTGCTCGGAGACCGCATCCGCCCTGTCACGGCAATCGCTGCCGCCGTGGGTGCCGGAGGCGTCGCTCTCGTCGTGCTCGGACCAGCAGCCCAGCTCGATGCCCTCGGCATCCTGGCGGCGCTCGGCGGGGTGACTGCGACCTCGGTGGGCATGATCCTCACCAAGCGCTGGGGGCGCCCGGCAGGCGTGGGGGCCGTCGCCTACGCGGGGTGGCAGCTGACTGCGGGCGGGCTGGTCCTGCTGCCCCTCGCCCTGCTGTTCGAAGGCACTCCCCCGACCGTCGACGGCGGAGCAGCGCTCGGGTACGTCTGGCTCGGATCGGTGGGAGGCCTGCTCGCCTACATACTGTGGTTTCGAGGCATCCAGCAGCTGCCGGTGATCGCACCCGGGCTGCTCGCTCTGCTCTCCCCCGTCGTGGCGACTCTGCTGGGCGCACTCGTCGCCGGCGAGAGGTTCACGACGGCTCAGGTCGTCGGTGTCGTTCTCGTCCTGGTCGCCCTCGTCGGAGGACAGCTGACCGCGCTCCGGCGACCCCGCCGGTCGTCACGTGCTGCGGAACCGGTGCTGCCCGCGCGCCGACTCTGAAGGGACGCCTCAGCTCTTGCCGAAGAGCTTCTGGATCTCCGCGAGGTCGGCTTCGCTCGGCGCCTTCGCGCCCCCGAGACCGAAACCCGAACCCGTCGGAGTCGACGTCGGAGCGAGGCCGGCGTTCTCGGCGGCGCGCTTGGCGGGGTTGCCGGAACGCGAACCGCCGGAGGACTTGCCCTTCTTGCCGCGCTTCGACGACGCGCCGGGCTTGCCCATGCCGGGCATCGACCCCATGCCCGGGATGTTCGGGGTGCCGCCGCGCGCGACGGTCTTCATCATCTTCGCGGCCTGATCGAAGCGCTGGACGAGCTGGTTGACATCCGTGACCGTCATTCCCGAACCGCGGGCGATACGCAGGCGACGCGAGCCGTTGAGGACCTTCGGATTGCGGCGCTCACTGGGAGTCATGGAGTGGATGATCGCCTCGGTGCGATCGATCTCGCGCTCGTCGAAGTCCTCGAGCTGCTGCTTCATCTGCCCCATGCCGGGAAGCATTCCCAGCATCTTCTTCATCGATCCCATCTTCTTCATCTGCTGAAGCTGGTCGAGGAAGTCTTCGAGTGTGAACTGCTCGGTCGCGAGCTTCTCGGCCATCTTGACGGCCTCTTCCTCATCGAAGGCCTGCTGGGCCTGCTCGATGAGGGTGAGGATGTCGCCGAGATCCAGGATCCGGCTGGCCATGCGATCGGGGTGGAACGGCTCGAGGTCTTCGAGGCGCTCACCGGTCGATGCGAAGATGATCGGGCGTCCGGTCACGGAGGCGACGGACAGCGCCGCACCACCGCGGGCATCTCCGTCGAGCTTCGACAGCACGACGCCGGTGAAGTCGACACCCTCCTGGAACGCACGAGCGGTGTTCACCGCATCCTGGCCGATCATGGCGTCGATGACGAAGAGAACCTCGTCGGGGTCGGTGGCCTTGCGGATGTCGGATGCCTGCTTCATGAGCTCGGCATCCACGCCCAGGCGTCCGGCGGTGTCGATGATGACCACGTCGTGCTGGTGACGTCGCGCATGCTCGACACCGTCACGCGAGACCTTGACCGGGTCGCCCACGCCGTTGCCCGGCTCGGGTGCGTAGACGGTGGCACCGGCCTGCTCGGCGACCACCTGGAGCTGGTTCACGGCGTTCGGGCGCTGGAGGTCCGCCGCGACGAGCAGAGGAGTGTGTCCCTCCCCCTCGAGCTGCTTCGCGAGCTTGCCCGCGAACGTCGTCTTACCCGAACCCTGGAGTCCTGCGAGCATGATGACCGTCGGCGCGGTCTTGGCGAACTGGAGACGACGCTGCTCGCCTCCGAGGATCTGCACGAGCTCCTCGTTGACGATCTGCACGACCTGCTGGGCCGGGTTCAGTGCCTTGTTGACCTCGTCGCCGAGGGCACGTTCGCGCACCTTCGCGGTGAAGTCCTTGACGACCGTGAGCGCGACGTCGGCGTCGAGCAGCGCGCGCCGGATCTCGCGCACTGTGCCGTCGACGTCGGCCGCAGTGAGCTTTCCCTTCGTGCGAAGGTTGCGGAAGGTCTCGGTGAGCCGATCGGAGAGCGTGCCAAAGGTAGCCATGGTGACACCGAGTTTACGCGAATCCTGACCCGTTCTCCGCGCTCGCTGCCGCGGTCCACGGCAACCGCGCGATCGCGCGCACAGCGTCGGCGAATCGATCGCTGACGGAACCGCGACCTGCGCCGCTCTCGGCCCAGGCTCGCACCGCAGCGAGAACCGCGGCGGCCCACGTCGCTGCCGCGATGTCGGCGGTGAGCGCGGGGACGCCGGAGCGCCGGGCGAGATCGGCGAGGGTCGCAGCCAGGCGCGCCTGTCGCCGTGCGGCGTCCTGCTCGAGTTCGTCGTCGAGCCCCATCGCGGACGAGTTGTTGATCGCGAGTGCGAGGCTGTCGGGTGCGAAGTCGTCGACGAGGGCCGAGAGGATGCGTCTGACGTGCGCGCCGTCGCGATCTTCGTGCACCGCGACCAGATCTTCGACCGCACGACCGATGCGGTCGTCGAGACCGGACCAGAGCACGTCGCTCTTCGACGAGAAGTAGTTGAAGAAGCTCGAGCGGCTCACTCCGGCTCGCTGGGTGATGTCGGCGACCGAGGTGGCGTCGTACCCCTGCTCCAGGAACAGCTCGCAGGCAGCCTCGGCGAGAGTCTCCCGCGAAGACGCCTTCGGCCGCCCTGCTCGGCTCGTGCTGCTCATGTCAACACGCTACCGCGCGTCGCTGCGGCGCGCCGCCGTCAGTGCGGAGGAGTATTCTTAGACGCAATCCATCTATTGACGAGAGTGGTCTGCATGCTCGAGATACTGACGGCGGGTCTCGCCCCGACGTACGTCCCCTACACCGTGGGCTGGGATCTGCAGCGCAGCATCCATGCCGACGTCGTGTCCGGCACCCGTCCGGACACGCTCATCCTCCTCGAGCATGAGGCCGTGTACACCGCCGGCAAGCGGACCGAGCCGCAGGAGCGCCCCCACGACGGCACTCCGGTGATCGACGTCGACCGCGGCGGGAAGATCACCTGGCATGGCCCCGGCCAGCTCGTGGGGTACCCGATCGTCCGACTGCCCGAGCCGATGGACGTCGTCGCTCACGTCCGCCGCCTCGAGCGCATCCTGATCGACGTGCTCCGTCCGCTCGGCATCGACGGGTACCAGGTCGAGGGACGCAGCGGCGTATGGGTCCGCCGCCCGCTCTCGGAGGACAAGGTCGCGGCGATCGGGGTGCGTGTGCAGCAGGGCGTCACGATGCACGGCTTCGCGATCAACTGCGACAACACTCTCGCGGGCTTCGGCGGCATCATCCCGTGCGGGATCACCGACGCGGGCGTGACGACGGTGAGCGAGGTCGTCGGTGCTGACGTCTCCCCCGCCGACATCAGCGCCTCCGTGTCCGCCGCCTTCCTCGCCGATTACTCGACCGCCGACCGTGTAGGAGCCTCCAGATGACCGCCGCACCCGAGGGACGCAAGCTCCTCCGCCTCGAGATCCGCAACGCCGAGACGCCCATCGAGCGCAAGCCGGAATGGATCAAGACGAAGGCGAAGATGGGGCCCGAGTACACCGCGCTCCACTCGCTGGTGAAGAGCGAGGACCTCCACACCGTGTGCCAGGAGGCGGGGTGTCCGAACATCTTCGAATGCTGGGAGGATCGAGAGGCGACCTTCCTCATCGGCGGGTCGCAGTGCACCCGTCGGTGCGACTTCTGCCAGATCGACACCGGCAAGCCCGACGCCTACGACACGGATGAGCCGCGCCGGGTCGCCGAGAGCGTCGTGCGGATGAACCTCCGCTATGCGACGGTCACCAGCGTCGCCCGCGACGACCTCCCGGACACCGGAGCCTGGCTGAATGCCGAGACCGTCCGGAAGATCCACGAGCTCAACCCGAACACCGGAGTAGAGCTGCTCGCCAACGAGCACAACGCCGATCCGGCCTTCCTCGGCCAGATCTTCGACGCACGCCCCGAGGTCTTCGCCCACAATGTCGAGACCGTGCCGCGCATCTTCAAGCGCATCCGCCCTGCATTCCGGTACGAGCGCTCGCTCGATGTGATCACCCAGGCACGCAACGCAGGACTGATCACCAAGTCCAACCTCATCCTCGGAATGGGCGAGGAACCGGAGGAGGTCGTTCAGGCGCTGAACGACCTGCACGACGCCGGCTGCGACATCATCACTATCACGCAGTATCTGCGGCCGTCTCCTCGTCACCTGCCTGTCGCACGGTGGGTCAAGCCGACCGAGTTCGTGGAGTTCAAGGAGGAGGCCGAGCGGATCGGCTTCCTCGGCGTGCTCGCAGGCCCCCTCGTGCGCTCGTCCTACCGCGCCGGCCGGCTGTGGGCGCAGTCGATGGTGTCGAAAGGACGCGAGATCCCGCCGCACCTGGCGCACATCGCCGAGAGTGCAGACCTCGGCTTCGCCCAAGCCGTCTGAACTGAGGCGGGAACGGTCAGTCCGCGCTCATCACGGATTGCACGCTGCCGTCGGAGCCGAGGTTCACGAGCAGGACGTCGTCGGTGGTGGTGGCGTCGAGCGCGTACTCCAACACGGCGAAGGGCTCGGATCCACCGTGCTCGTCGGCGAGAATGGTCATGCTCATGAGCCGGAGCGATCGGATGATGTCGACGGCGGCGTCACCGCTCACGTCGACGAGGACGTCTTCGAGCTCGTCACCATACGCCTCCTGCTGCTGAAGGATGTACTCGGTGACCTCGCTCGTGCGATCGTCGACCTCCGCGAGCATGCCCCGCCGCGAGACCGCGTCGACGTTCTCGATCCCCGCGATGAGCGAAGCGGCGATGTCGAGCGCGTCGGCAGAGACATCGTCCTGGTCGGGAGCCGTGAGGTCGACGGTGACGCTCTGGTCACCGAGCTCCACCGTCTCGGACCAGAAGATCGAGCCGTCGGGCCCTGAGGACAGGAGTCCGAAGTAGTCGTGTTCGATCGCCATAACGCTATGAAACCAGCCTCGTGCTCGCGGCGGTAGTCCCGTCGTCAGCCGACGAGCGACTTGACGAAGACATGGGGGGTGAATCCGGTCAGATCATCGATGCCCTCGCCCTGCCCGAGGAGCTTGACGGGGATGCCGGTGCGCTCCTGCACGGCGAGGACGAAACCGCCCTTCGCCGATCCGTCGAGCTTGGTCAGGACGAGACCGGTGACGCCGGCATGCTGGAGGAAGGCCTCGGCCTGCATCACTCCGTTCTGCCCGGTCGTGGCGTCGAGCACGAGAAGGACCTCGCTGATCGGCGCCTGCTTCTCGATCACGCGACGGATCTTTCCCAGCTCATCCATCAGCCCGCCCTTGGTGTGCAGACGACCGGCCGTGTCGATGATCGCGATCTCGATGCCCTCACGCTGGGCGAACTCGATCGTCTGGTAGGCGACGGATGCCGGATCCTGGCCCTCCTGCTGGGGACGGACGATCGCCGCTCCCCCGCGCTGCGCCCAGGTGGCGAGCTGATCGACGGCCGCCGCACGGAACGTGTCGGCTGCGCCGACCACCACGCTGCGCTGGAACCCGCGGAGGAACTTGGTGAACTTGCCGATCGTCGTGGTCTTGCCGACGCCGTTGACGCCCACGACGAGCACGACCGCCGGTCGCTCGGTGAGCTTCAGGGTGGTGTCGAACTTCGCGAAGTGCTCCTCGAGCGTCTCGCGCAGCATCCGCTGGAGATCCTGCGGATCGGTCGTGCGGTAGCGCTCGACCTTCTCTCGAAGCTCCTCGACGACCCTCTCGCTGATGTCGGGACCGAAGTCAGCCGTGATGAGAGCGGTCTCGAGGTCCTCCCACGTCGTCTCGTCGATAGTGGGCTTGACGAACATCCCGCGCAGCGCGCGAGTGAGGGACCACGACTTCTCCGCCATGACTCCAGCCTACGGGTAGCGGCGTCAGACGGCGGCCGCACGGTCGCCCACGCGCTGCCCGACGACCGCAGAGACGCCGTCCTGACGCATCGACACACCGTAGAGAGCGTCCGCGATCTCCATGGTTCGCTTCTGGTGGGTGATGACGAGCAGCTGCGAGCTCTCGCGAAGCTGCTCGAACACGGTGAGCAGGCGGCCGAGATTGGCGTCGTCGAGCGCCGCCTCGACCTCGTCGAGGATGTAGAAGGGGCTCGGGCGCGCCTTGAAGATGGCGACGAGCAGCGCGACCGCGGCGAGGGAGCGTTCACCTCCCGAGAGCAGGGAGAGCCGCTCGATCTTCTTGCCGACCGGACGCACCGACACCTCGATGCCCGTGGTGAGCATGTTCTCGGGATCTGTGAGCGAGATGCTTCCGGATCCGCCGGGGAACAGCAGAGGGAAGACCTCTCCGAACGCGATCCTCGTGTCTTCGAACGCGCTCGCGAAGATCGTCTGCATCCGCTCGTCGAGATCGGCGATGATCGTGAGCAGATCCTGACGGGTCTGGGTCAGGTCGGCGAGCTGTTCGGTGAGGAATGCATGGCGCTGCTCGAGTGCCGCGAACTCCTCCAGCGCGAGCGGGTTCACGCGTCCGAGTTGAGCGAGCTTGCGCTCCGCATCAGCCAGTCGACGCTGCTGAATCCGTCGATCGAACGGGATCGCCGTGTCGAGCTGCTCGTCATCGGCGGGCTCCGCAGCGGGGTCCCGCGGAACGAGCTGGTCGGGACCATATTCCGCAACGAGAATATCTTCGTCGAGCGCGAGCTCCGACGCCACCCGCTCCAGGAGGCTGTTGAGGTGCAGCTTCTTCTCATGGATCTGCAGCTCGAGACCGTGGACGCTCTCGGTGAGGCCGGCCAACCTCTCCCGGAGCGAGGTCTCCTGCGCGCGCAGAGCCGTCAACTCCTGGTTCTGCGCCGATCGCGCCGACTCCGCCTCGGCCAGCGCGACGCGTGCCTCGGTGACGGACCGATCGATCGAATCGAGGATGCGCGGGAGCTCTAGCGCGACGCCGGATGCCGCCTCGCGCTGCGCACGGCGGATGACGGCCCGGCGCGCTGCCTCGGCAGCCGCGTCCCGCTCCTGCTCGCGCTGCCGCTCGAGACCGACGACCCGGGACTGGGCAGCGCGCACGCGCTCACGCAGCGTCTCGATCTCCAGGCGAGCCCTGACCTCGCCCTCGCGTGCGATCTCGAGTGCTTCGAGCAGTCCGTCACGCGCTGAGGCGTCGAGCACGGGCCGCGGCGCCGCGACAGCGGCGTCCCACTCGGCCTTGGCTGCCTCCGACGCGGCCTCGGCCTCCTGCACCGCGCTCTGCGCCTGCGCGAGCCCGTTCTCGAGTCGCTCGCACTCGGCGACCGCCGACTCGTGGGTGACCGTGATGCGGTTGACCTGCTCGGCGTGCGTCGCCAGCGCGGCATCGTGCTCGCGGAGCGCCCGGAGCGCGTCCTTCGCCAGACGACGGGATGTCTCGACGGACTCGTTCGCGTCCTCACGCGCCTCCCGCAGCGAGTCGACGATGACCTGCACTTCGGCCAGGCGGTCGTTCGCCGCGTCTCGTTCGGCGGCGAGCTCGAGGCGCGAGCGTTCGCCGCCGGAACCCGTGCGCAGAGTCTGAGCGGTGACGACGTCGCCGGCGGTGGTCACGATCGTGGTGGTGGTGTCGCCGGCGAGATCGAGTGACAGTCGCGCGGCACGCGCTGCGTCGAGGCTGTCTGCGATGACCACGTGCGACAGGATGCCGAGGACGCCGTCCGGCGCCGTGACCGTGTCGACCGCGCGGGTCACCCCATCGATGGCGGGCAGCTCGATCGACGGACGCGCGGAGTCGGCGATCACGAAATCGACCACTCCCCGTCGCTGCTCCGACGCGTCGCCGGCGAGGTCGAACGCATCGTCCGCGCAGTCGACGAGGACGCCTTCGGCGAGGGGACCCAGCACCGCCGCGACGGCAGCTTCGAATCCGCTCCTGACCTGCACCGAGTCGCCCACGAGTCCGCGTATCCCCGGACCGCCGGTCTTCACGATCTCCGCGGCTCCTCCGGAGATCGCGAGCGCGCTCCCGAGCGCCGCCGACTTCGCGGTGAGCGCGTCGACCTCGCGTTCCGCCGCGTGCAGCCGCTCACGGAGTGTCTCCCGCTCGGCTTCGGCCGCCGTCGCAGCCCGCTGCGCGCTCTCGTACGTTGCGGAATGCTCGGCTGCCGTGCCCTCAGGCGCCTCTGCATCGGCGATCGCCTCGAGGGCTTCCGCTGCCTCACGACGGCGCGCGTTCGCCGCCTCGAGAGCGTTCTCCTGTCGAAGAACCGCGCCCCGCACGGCAGCGAGAGCGGACGCGGCCGCATCGGCTGTGCCACGCAGCGAACTGATGCGCATGTCGTACGCCGACACCAGCGCGCTCTGTTCGGCGATGTCGACGTCGAGAGTGTCGAGTTCGGCGCGCGCGAGCATCACCTCGCGGCTCGCCACGGTCGCCGCTTCCTGGGCGTCACCGAGGCCAGCGGAGATCACGGTGATCTCATCCTTCGCCTCGTCGATCGTGCTCTGCGTGACCGTGACGGCGGTCACGGCCGCGTCATCGTCGTCCGAGCCGAGCAGCGCGAGCCGCTGATTGGCCAGAGTGTAAAGCCCGCGCATCCGCTCCTGCACCTGCTCGAGACCGAAGGCGACGCTTCTCGCCTGATCCACCGCGGCCGAGTTCTGATCCTGCTCGAGCCGTGCGATGTTCGCCCGCACCGCCTCCGCCTGATCGGACAGCACCAGTCGTTCGGTATGTCTCTCGTTCTCCGTGCGCGTGTGATCGGACAGGGCGGTGCGCAGCGCCACGACGTCGTCGGCGAAGATCCGGGCCTTGGCATCGCGGACGACCGCGGCGATCGTCTGCGCCTCTCGCGCGATCTCGGCCTGGCGTCCCAGCGGCTTCAGTTGACGGCGGATCTCACCCGCGAGGTCGCTCAATCGCGTGAGGTTGGTCTCCATCGCATCGAGCTTGCGAAGGGTCTTCTCCTTGCGCCGCCGATGCTTGAGGATGCCGGCGGCCTCTTCGATGAAGCCACGACGGTCTTCCGGCGATGCCTGGAGCACTGTGTCCAGCCGGCCCTGTCCGACGATGACGTGCATCTCGCGGCCCAGCCCCGAGTCGCTGAGGAGCTCCTGCAGATCGAGCAGACGGCAGTTCTCTCCATTGATCGCGTACTCGCTCGATCCGTTGCGGAACAGAGTCCGGCTGATCGTGACCTCGGCGAACTCGATCGGCAGTGCTCCGTCGCTGTTGTCGATCGTCAGCTGCACCTCGGCGCGGCCCAGCGGCCCCCGGGTCGAGGTGCCTGCGAAGATGACGTCTTCCATCTTGCCGCCGCGCAGCGTCTTGGCCCCTTGTTCGCCCATGACCCAGGCGAGGGCGTCCACCACGTTGGACTTGCCTGACCCGTTGGGTCCGACGATGCAGGTGACACCCGGCTCGAAGACGAAGCTGGTCGGCTGCGCGAAGGACTTGAACCCCTTGAGGGTCAGGCTCTTCAGATGCATGCGCGTACCGCGTCTCGGGGGTGAATCACGCCCATACGCTACCGGAATGACGGCTCAGAACGGGCATCCCGCGCGGGTTCGCAGTGAACCGGAATTCCGCGCGACACGCCGATCCACGCCGGTCATGCTTGACGGACACGCCCGGGTTTCGCTACCGTAACCTCCGGATCGCCACACGAAAGGAGGTTACCGATGATCACTCAGCTCACTGCTCAGGCCACTGGCCTCGCCGCGCCATTCGCGCCGCGCTCTGCGCACTCGGTAACCGCCGGCGTCCGTCGAAGCGCTCTCTCGTAGAACCGCAGCCCGAGAACTCTGCCCCGAACCATCCACCGGTCTCCGACCTGTGACGGGGCTTCTCGCCCGCTCTACTCCGCGCTCCGCCCTCTGATCCTCTCCGGATCACGGCTCTCCGCCGATCCCGGCGCTCGCCTTCGGGCGCACCGGGCTCTCGACTCTCACCGCGCACCGCCGCCCTTCAACGAAGGCCCTGCGGCCGCGTTCGCCGCACCCATCACCACCATTCATCTCGAAGGAATCATCGTGAACACCACGCTGTACCGCAGCATCCCCCACCCTCCGGATACCGAGGACCAGCAGGTCCTCCACATCCCCGCACCCGATGAGCTGCGGCGCCTCGCGCTGGCAGATCGTCTCTCTCTCCGGATCGGCCTCTGGCTGCTCCAGAGGGCACAGCGCCCTCGCCCGGTACGTCGTATCGCCGCCGCCGAAGCGGATGCGCTGCGTCTCGATCGACGTGATCGCACGCCCGGCGAGACCTACGCCCTGCTCACCTACGACCTGCAGCGTCAGCTGCGCTGACCTGGAGATCGCCATGAGCATTCCGCTCACCCCTGATGCGTCGCTGCATCCGCTCGTGCTGCCGGCACGAGCGGATGCAGCTGACGCCGCCGAATTCCGCGAGCTCGCCCGCGTTCGCAACGCCGTCTACCGAGAGCTCACCGGACGCACCGAGCAGGATCTGACGCCAGAGGCGCTGCTTCCGATCCTGCGCTCTCGCAAAGAGCGCACGACTGCCGTGTGGGCGGTGCGCGTCGGAGGCGAGATCGTCGGGCGCACAGTCATCGACATTCCTCATGAGGAGGGGTCGCGTGTGGCGATCGCCGCGATCGAGATCCACCCCCGTGTCTGGGGTCAGGGGATCGGAACCGCGATCCTGCCGCACGTCGAGGCCTTCGCCCGTCTCCACGGCCGCGAGGTCATTCAGAACTGGTCGGAGCAGCCGGCCAGCGACGGACCCAGGCTGCAGGCGAAGACGGGCTTCGGCAGCGTTCCGGACGATCACGTCGCACGATTCCTCATCCGCCACGGATTCGCCCTCGAGCAGGTCTATCGGGTGAGCCGCCTCGCGGTCACCCAGGAGACGGTTCAGCGTGCCGAGGAGCTGCGGGAGGACGCGCGAGCGCTCTCACAGGACTATCGCGTGCTCCAGTGGATGCTTCCGACGCCACCGGAGCACGTCGACGGCTACGCATGGCTCAAGTCGCGCATGTCGACCGACGCCCCCTCGGCCGATCTCGAGACCGACGAGGAGGCCTGGGACGCAGAGCGTCTGGTCGCCACGGAGAAGAGGGTCGCGGAGATGGGCCAGATCATGCAGGTCACTGTCGCGCAGCACATCCCGACAGGCGAGCTCACCGCATTCACCGAACTCGGAATCGGTCCGGATCCCACCGCCACCACACACCAGCACGACACTCTGGTACTCACCGAGCACCGCGGCCATCGTCTGGGGCAGCTCGTGAAGTGCGAAGCGTTCCTGTCGTGGACAGGCATCGCTCCCGCGTCACGCGACGTGATCACTTACAACGCCGAGGAGAACCGGCCGATGCTCGCCATCAACGAGGCGATGGGATTCACGGCCATCGCCTACGAAGGCGCGTGGAAGAAGGAGCTGTCATGAACACAAGCACACTGACGATCACACCTCTGGCCGTCCCCCGCGCGCTGGACGCCGAGGATGCCGCGGAATTCCGCGCATACGGAGAGCTCAACAGGCAGATCTGCGAGGAGCTGGTCGGTCTGCCCGACATCGCCCCCGATGCCGCGCAGATGCTCGCATCGTGGCAGGATCCCAGCGATACCCTGCAGACCGGTTTCGTCGCCAGGCTCGGAACCGAGATCGTCGGCATGATCACTCTCTCCTACGCTCAGGAGGCGGACGCGAACGCCGCAGAGGCGGACCTCCTCGTGCCGGAGAAGCACTGGGGACGCGGTGTCGAAGACGCTCTCCTGTCGCTCGCCGAGTCGGAGGCGCGCGCACACGGCCGATCTCTGGTGCAGACCTGGACGCTGCACAGGCCCATGGAGTCGGACCGGATGATCACACCGCGAACAGGGTGGGGTCGCATTCCGGCGATTCCGCTGTCGGACGCACTCGTCGCCCGCGGATATGAGTTCGAACAGGTCGAACGCAACAGCGAGCTCGATCTGCGCTCCGACCCCGCCCCGCTGCGGGCCGCTCTGGAATCGGCGAAGACCGCCGCCGGCGGCGACTACCGGGTGCTCCAGTGGATGGCACCGACACCGCCCGAGTTCCGTGACGGGTACGCGGCGATCCTCGCTCGCCTGTCTACCGACGCCCCGAGCGGCGACATGGACTTCGTGGCCGAGGAGTGGGATGCGGAACGTGTCGTGCGACGTGAGCGACGGCTCACGGGGGCCGGTCAGGCTCTGTCGATCGTCGCGGTGCAGCATGTGCCCAGCGGAGACATGGTCGCCTACAACGAGCTGCTCGTCGGGGCGGATCGCTCAGGAGTGACCCACCAGCTCGGCACTCTGGTGTCTCGCGAGCACCGCGGGCATCGTCTCGGCACGATCGTCAAGTGCGCGAATCTCCTCCGTTGGAGAGAGCTCATGCCGCTCACCCCGACGGTCTCGACGTTCAACGCAGAGGAGAACCGTCCCATGCTGAGCATCAACGAGGCGATCGGTTTCGCGCCTGTCTCCTATGCGGGAGCGTGGCAGAAGCGGATCTGATCGGAATCATCCGAGCGGTGTACGCGGCCGGCCACGGATCATCCGCCCGGCCGACGCAGCGGTCTCCATATGGCCGCGAGGCTGGATGCATGAACACGACGGTCCTCGACGCACGCTCTCTGGCCAAGTCCTACGGAACGACCCGCGCACTCGCCGGGGTGGATCTCACCATCCACCGCGGCGAGTCGGTCGCCATCATGGGTGCCTCCGGGTCGGGCAAGACCACTCTCCTCCACGTCCTCGCCGGCATCATCAGTCCGGACTCGGGCACCGTGTCGTTCCAGCCCTCGGTCGGTCAGTCGGTGGAACTCGCCGGACTCGGAGAATCCGCTCGTTCCCGGCTGCGGAGAGAGCGGTTCGGGTTCGTCTTCCAGCAGGGTCTGCTCATTCCGGAGCTCACGGCGGTCGAGAACGTGGCGCTCGCATCGATGATCAACGGAGTGAAGAGAGCACAGGCCACCGCTCACGCGGCGTCCTGGCTCGCCGCGCTCGGGCTGGCCGGGATGGAGGACCGCCGAATCGGCGAGCTGTCCGGCGGGCAGGCGCAGCGCGTCGCGATCGCACGAGCTCAGGCGACGGGTGCGGAACTCGTGTTCGCCGACGAGCCGACCGGCGCCCTCGACTCGCACACGTCGCAAGACGTGATGAATGCGCTGCTGTGGTCGACGACGGGCCAAGGGCGCACGCTGCTCGTCGTGACACACGATGCAGACGTGGCGGCGCGCTGCTCGCGGATCGTCTCCGTGCGCGACGGCCAGATCATCTCGTCGGCGGTGACCGCATGAACGCCCGCGTCCTGGCTGTGCTTCTTCGCGCCGGGGCGGGAGAGAAAGCGGTGCTCGCGCTTCCGCTCATCGCTTTCGGCATCGTCACCGCCCTCGTGCTGACCGTCGTGGGCGGGGCTCAGTCGTTCTGGACCTGGACCGATGAGTACGCGCCGGTGTACCAGGCGTTGGCCGCGATCGCGCTCGTGCTCCTCATCGTCCCGCTGATGAATCTCGGCGGGGCGGCCGCCCGTCTCTCAGCCCGCCGTCGTGACGAGCGTCTCTCGACCCTGCGGCTTCTCGGCGTGACGCCTCTGGGCGTCGGCGTCGCTACGGTCATCGAATCCATGATCGTCGCGGCCGCCGGTGCCGTCGCCGGAGTCGTCGTACATCTCGCCCTCACCCCTCTCGTCGGACTCATCCCGTTCCGTGGCACCACTCTCGGCGTCGAGGCGGTCATGCTCTCGCCCCTCGGCGTTCTCGCCGTCGTGGGAGCCGTCCTTCTCGTGGCGGCAGCGAGTGCTGTGCTGGGGCTCCGGCGCGTGATCATCTCGCCCCTCGGCGTGCGCCTGCGGACGACCGTCTCCACCGCGCACTGGTTCCGCGCGATCATCGCACTCTCCGTTCTTGCGCTCATGTTCGTCCTTGTCACGGTCTTCCCTTCCGTCGCAGGACTCGCGGCGACCATCGCCGTCCTCGCCCTGTTGTTCGCCGTCTCCCTGGCGGTGCTCAACGTGATCGGACCATGGGTCCTGAAGGTCGCCGCCGGGCGTCAGCTGCGCAAGGCCGAGCACGCAGATCGGCTGCTCGCCGCCCGTCTGGTGCTGGACTCCCCCAAAGCCGCGTGGCGTCAGGTGAGCGGCATCGCGATGGCGAGCTTCATGGCCGTGTTCGCAGGAACCGGCGTCTCCCTGATGAATGTGATGAACAGCGGCGACACGACGTCCGCGGATGCGGCCCTCGTGACAGACATGCGCACCGGCCTCGTCATCACCCTCGTCGCTTCATTCCTGATGGTCGCGGCATCCGTGGGGGTCAATCAAGCCGCGGCCGTTCTCGATCAGCAGGAACTCCACCGGAGTCTGCACCGGCTGGGCGTGCCGCTCGCGATCGTCGACAGCGCACGCCGACGGGCGATCATGTCTCCACTCCTTGTGACCGCGATCGGCTCGGCGACCTGTGCCGGCGTGCTGGTCTTCCCGCTGCTGGGGATCGCCCTGGTCACGGCACCCGAGTCTCTCCTCACGATCGCGCTCGTACTGGCCGTGGGGATCGGAATCGTCTGGATGAGCACTCGAGTGACGCGGCCCCTGCTTGCCCGGTCATTCGAGATGGTGTGAGTCTCAGCGACGCCGCTGGCAGCGCGGACAGTAATGACTCGAGCGGTTCATGAAAGCCTCCCGGCGGATCAGAATGCCGCAGCGCGGGCACGGCTGTCCGCCTCGACCGTACGCGTTGAGCGAGTGGGCGAAGTAGCCTGCCTGACCGTTCACATTGACGTACTGGGAGTCGAAGCTCGTGCCGCCCTCGGCAAGGGCCTTCACGAGCACCACTCTGATCTCGGCGAGGAGTCGCCTGCTCGCTTGCGTCGACAGCGCACTCGCGAGAGTCGCCGGATGGATGCGCGCAGCCCACAGCGCCTCATCCGCATAGATGTTGCCCACGCCGCTGATCGTCTGCTGATCGAGCAGCACTCGCTTGATCGCACTGCCGCGTGTGCGGAGTGCACGCAGGAAGCGATCGTCGTCGAACAGCGGGTCTATCGGATCACGGGCGATGTGCACGACCTGAGTCGGGATCCACGTCGGTCCGTCCGGCACCAGACCGTCGACCGCCAACGACCCGAAAGTCCTCTGGTCGGCGAAGACGATCGCGAGCTCGCCATGCCGAGGATGCTCGATGCTGATACGGATGCGCTCGTGGCGTTCCGCTTCGGCGTCCGGCGCGCGCAGCAGCATCTGTCCGCTCATTCCGAGGTGCGCGATCAACGCGGAATCAGCGGTGTCCAGCGGCAGCCAGAGGAACTTGCCCCGTCGGTCGGCTGCAGTGACTCTGCGTCCCTCCAGGCGCGCGACGAAGTCGGACGGCCCGGCCGCATGCCGTGTGAGAGCTCGTTCATCGAACACGCTCACGGCCGTGATGAGCGAGCCGATCACCGCGGGAGCGAGACCCGCCCGGACGACCTCGACCTCGGGAAGCTCAGGCACGCTCGTTGAGCAGTCGCCACGCGCTGAGCGCGGCGGCCATCTCTGCCGTCTTCTTGCTGCTGCCCTTGCCGGTCATCGCCAGATCGCCGACGACCACGGTTGCGAGGAATCGACGATCGTGGTCGGGGCCGCTCGCCTCCACCGAGTACTGGGGCGGAGTCGCACCGACTCGCGCAGCCAGCTCCTGCAGGCTCGTCTTCGGATCCATCGCCGCGCCGTAGCGCTCGGGGTCGGCGAGGAGTGGCGCGGTCAGCCGGAGCACGAGCTCGGTCGCCGCCTCAGGACCCGCTGACAGATACGTCGCGCCGATCACGGCTTCCATCGTGTCGGCGAGGATCGAGTCCTTGTCGCGACCGCCCGTCTGTTCCTCACCGCGTCCCAGCAGCAGATGGCTGCCGAGATCGATCGCTCTCGCGACCTCGGCGAGAGCGACCGTCGAGACGACGCTCGCGCGCCGCTTGGCCAACTCCCCCTCGTCCAGCCCCGGATGGGTCGTGAAGAGCATCACCGTCACGGCTTGTCCGAGAACGGAGTCGCCGAGGAACTCGAGACGTTCGTTGTGGGGGATGCCGCCGTGCTCGTAGGCATAGGAGCGATGGGTGAGCGCCAACTCCAGAAGCTCCGCGTCGATATCGACGCGGAGCTTCTCTGGGAGCGGTCTCGTCCCCCCAGGGACCTCAGTCACAATCGTGAAGTCGCGACTCAGACGTCGGCGACCTTGCGACCCTTGTACTCGAGGAAGAGCTCGGTGCCCTGCGAGTCGGTGACGACCTTGGCCTGGTGAGGACGGCTGTAGACGACCTGACCGTTCTCGATGGTCTTGACGAGTGCGACGGGCGCCGCCTTCCACTGCGCGCGGCGCGAGCGGGTGTTCGAACGGGATACCTTGCGCTTCGGGGGGTTACCAGCCATGACTAGCTCTCTTCTTTCTCGGCGGCTCGGCTCTGTGCCTCACCGTCTTGGTCTGTGATCTGCTGGAGCGCGCTCCACCGAGGATCGATGGGAGCCACCTGCTCCGTCCCGGTGCTCGCGGTCAGCCTCTCGCCCGTCTCCGGGTCGAGCCCGGGGCAATCCGGCTGACACACCGGCTGAAATGGAAGCGCCAATACGGCCGCATCCCTGACTAGAGTTTCAAGATCCACGTGGTCGTCTTGAACCTCGAAGTCAGTTTCTTCCTCACCAGGATACGCGAAAAGCTCCTGGAACTCGACTTCGACGGGCCGGGTGATGTCGATCAGGCATCTTCCGCATACGCCGGAGTACTCAGCGTCGGCGGTTCCGGAGACCAGGATGCCCTCGTGAACCGACTCGAGACGCACGTCCAGGTCGAGCGCAGAACCGGCTTCATACGCGACGATTCCCTCTCCCCAGCCTTCGCCGAGGGTCACCGAGAACTCGTGCTCGCGCATCTCGCCCGGCTTGCGGACGATGTCACGGACGGGCAGGACGAAGGGACCATTCATTCGGGAACGCACCCGGCAATGGTACCGGCTCCTGCGGGATGGAGGCTGGTTCCGCGCTGTGTGGAGACGGCGCCTCCGGAAATCAGATCCCGCGTGATCCGGTGTCGAGGAAGGAGGCGACCGCCGGAGGCACGAACGGCGACACGTCACCGCCGAGGCCGGCCACCTGGCGGACCAGGGAGCTGGAGACCAGGGCATGCGCGGGGTCGGGCAGGAGGAAGACCGTCTCGATGTCGGCGAGGTGACGGTTGACGATCGCCATCGGGGATTCGTACGCGACGTCGATCTGCGAACGGATGCCCTTCACGAGAACTCCCGCACCGACGTCGCGGGCGTAGTCCACGAGCAGCCCCATGCTCCAGGAGCCCACGACGACGTTGTCGCCGATCCCGTCCTCAGCGATCGACTGCTCGAGCAGCGACATCCGCTGAGCGATCGGGAGCAGCGCCTCTTTGCCGGGGTTGTGCACCACGAGCACGTGGAGTTCGTCGTACAGCTTGGCTGCGCGACGGATCACGTCGAGATGACCCAGGGTCGGCGGATCGAACGATCCAGGGACGACGGCGATCCGGCTGCTCATGCCCCCAGCCTAAAGCACGCGATGCCGCGGTCAGTTCTTCGCGAGTGCCGCCCGGTCGTCGTCGCTCACGCGTCGCTCGATCGCCGAGCGGAGTCCGGGATTCGCCCGCAGATCCGGGTCGTCGGAGAGGATGCCCTCCGCGAGCTCCCGGGCTCGGACGATCAGGCCCGAGTCCTTGACGACCCGCAGCAGCTTCAGGGAGGACCGAGCTCCAGCCTGTGCGGCACCGAGCACGTCACCTTCACCGCGGAGCTCGAGATCGACCTCCGCGAGAGCGAATCCGTCGAGAGTCGCTGCCACCGCGTCCACGCGTTCGCGCGCCACTGACCCCTCTTCGGCTTCGGTGACCAACAGGCAGAGCCCTGGAACGCCTCCTCGACCGACACGGCCCCTCAGCTGGTGCAGCTGCGACACCCCGAACCTATCGGCGTCGAGAACGATCATGGTCGAGGCGTTCGGGACGTCGACGCCGACCTCGATCACGGTCGTCGCCACCAGCAGGTCGATCTCACCGCGCGCGAAGGACTGCATGACGGCGTCCTTCTCGTCGGACGGCATGCGACCGTGCAGCACGGCCCGTCGGACGTTCCCGAGCCGGGGGTGCGTCGCCAGGGCCTCATCGAGCTGCACCACGCCCCAGCGAGGACCTGACGCACCCTCGGGCGGGATCACGGGCTGCTCCCCCGCTTCCGCCGTCTTCTTGGTCGTGTCGATCGCCGCGCATACCGCGAACACCTGTCGGCCCTGAGAGATCTCCTCGGCGGCGCGCTCCCAGACTCGATTGAACCAGCCGGGATGCTCTGCGAGCGGAGCGACGAAGGACTCGATTCCGGCTCGTCCCTTGGGCATCGTGCGGATCACGGAAGTGTCGAGATCGCCGAACACCGTCATCGCGACCGTGCGCGGGATCGGGGTCGCGGTGAGAACCAGCGCGTGCGGGCTGGCCCCCTTCGCGCGAAGCGCCTCTCGTTGCTCGACTCCGAACCGGTGCTGCTCGTCGACGACGACGAGGCCGAGATCAGCGAAGGTCGTCTTCTCGCCGAGCAGCGCGTGCGTGCCCACGACGATCAGCGCCTGTCCGGAGGCGACGCGGAGCGCAGCCTTGCGACGCTCGGCGGCCGGCATCTGACCGGTGAGCAGGGTGGGCATCACGAGCGGCGACATCTGCGGCCCGAGCATCTTCGCGATCGATCGCAGGTGCTGCCCTGCGAGCACCTCGGTCGGGGCGATCAGCGCCGCCTGACCGCCGGACTCGGCCACCTGGAGCATCGCACGCAGCGCGACGAGGGTCTTGCCGGACCCGACCTCACCCTGCACGAGACGATTCATCGGCCAGGCGGCGACGAGGTCGCTCGCCACCTGCTCGCCGACCGTCTTCTGGTCGGGCGTGAGGTCGTACGGCAGCGAGGCGTCGAAGCGCTCGAGCAGCCCACCGGGCTTCGACGGACGCGCGGTCGCCGACAGCGATCGCACCGCATCGCGCTGCTGCAGGAGGGCGGTCTGGAGAGTGAGCGCCTCGTGCATCCGCAGGGTGCGGACCGCAGGATCGATGTCGTTGCGGGTCTTCGGGCGGTGAATCTGCTCGAGCGCCTCTCGGGCGGTCAGAAGTTCCTCCCGCGCGCGGACATCGGGGGCGAGAGGCTCCGGCACGTCGCCGAGGCCGTCGAGCGCCCGCGTGATGAACTTCGCGATCTGCCACGTCTGCAGCGTCGACGTCGCGGGATAGATGGGAATCAGCACGGCAGCGCGCGCGTCCGCCCGGCGTCTGGCCGCATCCTCGTCGTCGAACAGCTCGTACTCGGGATGCGCGAACTGCGTCATGCCGTTGAACTCGCCGACCTTGCCCGAGAAGACACCTCGACGTCCGACCGCGAGGTCCTCGGAGCGCCACTTGGCCGCGCCCAGGTTCTTCGCGAAGAACGTCAGAGACATCTTGCCGATGCCGTCGCCGATCACGACGTCGACCATCGCACCACGACGGTTGCGCATCGCCCTGGCGCTGGAGGACAGCACCTCGGCGACGATCGTCACCGTCTCGCCCAGAGGGAGTTCACGGATCGGGGTCAGCTCGCCCGGATCCGCGTACCGTCGGGGATAGTGCGACACGAGATCGCCGACCGTCTTCATGCTGAAGGCTCTGTCGAGAGACTTCGCCGGCGTGGCGCCCAGCGCCTCCTCGAGCGACGAATCCAGCGTGAGCGACATGATCCGAGTCTAGGAGTCCGCACGGACACGACGTGCGCCGCAGCTGTCGTATCGTGAACGGGTGACGAGGATCATCGCCGGAACAGCGCGCGGCGCGCGGCTCGACGTGCCCCGCGCGGGAACGAGACCCACCAGCGACCGCGTGCGGGAGTCGCTCTTCGGAGCGCTGGAGTCGGCGGACGCCATCGTCGGCGCGCGGGTACTCGACCTCTATGCCGGCTCGGGTGCGCTGGGACTGGAGACCCTCAGCCGCGGCGCGACGAGCGCGGATCTCGTCGAGCACGGCCGAGAGGCGGCGTCGGTGGTCCGCCGCAACGCCGCCACCGTCGCGAAGGCCGGAGCGCCGAGCGCGAGGGTGCACCAGAGCACCGTCCGATCGTTCCTGCTGCGCGCCTCCGGCCCGTACGACCTCGTGTTCTCGGATCCCCCGTACGACCTCGACGACGAGGCGATGACGGCGGACCTCGTCACGCTCGCGCCGCTTCTCGCTCCCGACGCCCTCGTGATCATCGAGCGCGCCCGGCGATCGACCCCTCCCGACCTCGCTGCGGCCGGACTGGAGCTGATCCGCGAGAAGGCCTACGGCGACACCGCGCTCTGGTGGGCCGAGCCCACTCCCGCGACGGAGTCGTCTCAGCCCGAGGCCGAGTCCCAGTCGCGATAGGGATCCCAGCCGCTGACGTCCGCGGGTGCGCCGTCGACCAGCAGCTCGTGCTCGCCCCGGGGCATGACAGTGCCGATGACGCGGAAGCCCGCCGGCACGATCCCCGGCGGGAAGCAGGCGAGCAGGGCGTGATCCTCGCCACCGGCGAGAGCTCGCTGGGGGCTGTCGCCGAGGGCTGCGCTGTCGAGTGCGATGGTGACCTCGGAGGCCGCTGCCATCCGTCGCGCGTCGAGCGCGAGCCCGTCCGAGATGTCCATCATCGCGGTCGCGCCCGCGGTGGCAGCGAAGGGGCCGAGACCGATCGGCGGCGATGGACGGAGCTGAGCCGCCAGAGCAGCGCTCTCACCCGGGGCGAGCAGGGACGCATCGACGGGGACCGGTGCCTCCCCCGCGCGGAACCTTCCGAAGAGCACCGAGAGTCCGTGAGCGGCGTGCCCCAGTTCGCCTGCGACCGCGACCGCGTCACCGACCCGTGCGCCCGACCGGGTCACGGGCGGCCGGCCCTCGAGATCGCCGAGCGCGGTGACGGCCACGGTCAGGACGTCCGAGACCGTGAGATCGCCGCCGACCACCGCGCATCCCGGTGCGAGTGCGGCGCAGGCTTCTCGGAAGCCGTCTGCGAGGCGCTCGATGAACGACAGTCGAAGGTCGCGGGGAACGGCCAGCGCCACCAGGAGCGCCGTCGGCCGCGCGCCCATGGCCGCCACGTCGGCGAGGTTGACTGCGGCGGCCTTCCAACCGAGGTCGTACCCCGACGACCACGCGAGCCGGAAGTCCGGGCCGTGCACGAGAGTGTCCGTCGTGGCGACCACCGAACCCGAGGGAGCGGCTATCACCGCTGCATCGTCGCCGGGTCCGACGAGCGTGTGAGAGGCCCGCGCCGTCCTCGCCAGGATCGCTCTGAGGATCTCCCCCTCCGACAGTTCGCCGAGGGTCGGATCATCGTCGCGAGGTCGGGAGGACATGCAGTCAAAGGTAGCCTGGATGCATGCCCCGCTCTCGCCGTCTCGCCGTCGTCGCGGGCTCGCTGGTCCTCCTCGCCGCACTGTCCGGCTGCTCGACGACGATCCACCTCGAACCCGCTGAGGACGCCAACGATCCGGCCTGCGCCGAGGTGTCCGTGCTCCTCCCCGACGCCGTCGGCGATCTCGATCGGGTGTGGACCGATGCTCAGGCGACCGGAGCCTGGGGCGACCCGACCGTCGTGCTGCGCTGCGGCGTCGAACCGCCGGCGCCGTCGACAGAGGTGTGCACGACCATCGGCAGCGTCGACTGGCTCGTTCTCGATCAGGAGGAAGACCGGCAGCGTCTCGTGACGTACGGTCGCGAGCCCGCCATCGAGGTGATCATCCGCCGTGGCGAGGAGATCGACTTCCGTACGGTCGTCGAGAGCCTCTCCACGAGCATCCAGTCGGGCCTCGCACCGGCCACGGCACGCTGCACCGACCGGGTGCCCACCGACGAGAACCCGGACGACGGATCGACCGAAGGCTGACGCGTCGAGGGTCAGCGGCGCAGGCCCGCCTCGATCAACTCGGAGATCAGGTCGCCGTAGCTGAGTCCGGACGCCACCCAGCACTTCGGGAACATCGAGATCGGAGTGAATCCGGGCATCGTGTTCAGCTCGTTGACCACGAGCTCTCCCGTAGGCGTGAGGAACATGTCGACGCGCGCAAGACCTCGCCCGTCCACCGCCTCGAACGCACGGACTGCCGCATCCTGAATGGCCGCGACCTCGGAATCCTCGAGGGCCGCCGGGCACACGACGTCGACGCCGTCGCCGCCGAGGTACTTTCCCTCGAAGTCGTAGAACCCTCGAGTCGTCAGCACGATCTCGCCAGGAAGCGACGCTCGGACGCCGTCGGCGCCTTCGAGCACGGCGACCTCGATCTCGCGGCCGACCACGCCCGCCTCGATCAGGACCTTGTCGTCTTCTGCGAACGCGATCGCCAGCGCCGCATCGAGCTCGTCGGCGCTCTCGACCTTCGAGACGCCCACGCTGGATCCCGCGCGAGCCGGCTTCACGAAGAGCGGCAGGCCGAGCGCCGCCGCCGAGTCGCGGATCGCGACGGCATCCTGTTCCCACTGGCGCGCGCGCACCGTCAGTCCGGCCGCCACCGCGATACCGGCGGCCCGCAGCGCGATCTTCATGAAGTGCTTGTCCATGCACAGTGCGGAGTCGAGCACCCCGCCGCCGGCGTAGGGGACCTCGAGGGTGTCGAAGTACCCCTGGATGGTGCCGTCCTCGCCGTGCGGGCCGTGGAGGATCGGCAGCACGATATCGATCTCGCCGAGGGATTCGGTGGTGCCGTCGGTGCGCACGACGCGCAGGCTGCGGTCTCCGCCGGGTTCCGGCCACAGCACCCGTGTGCCGTTGTCGGCGACCTCGGGCAGGTGAGCGGCATCCAGTGGGAACTTCGCCGGGTCGTCGTCCTCGAGGACGAAGGCGCCGTCGCGGGTGATCCCGACCGGGATCACGGCGTACCGATCGCGATCAATCGCGCCCAGCACTCCGCCCGCCGTTGCGGAACTGATCGAATGCTCGCTGGAGCGCCCTCCGAAGAGCACCACCACCGTCTGCTTGTCCATGGTTGGTCCTCTCACCCTGCGGGGTGTCGTCGTCCGTCGTCAGGTGGGGTGCGATGTCACGGGGGTTCATCTTGCCGTCGAGCACCATCTTCACCTGCTCGACGATGGGCATGTGCACGTCGGACTCGCGGGCGAGTTGCAGCACGGGCGCCACGGACGCGAGGCCCTCAGCGGTCTGCTGCATCTGCTTCACGACGTCCTGGAAGCTGTATCCCTGGCCGAGCAGGCGCCCGGCCGTGTTGTTGCGGCTCAGCGGGGACTGACATGTCGCGATGAGGTCGCCCAAGCCCGCGAGTCCCTGCAGGGTCTCGGGGTGAGCGCCGTTGGCGACGGCGAAATCGGTCATCTCCACGAGCCCGCGGGTGATGATCGACGCCTTGGTGTTCTCGCCGTACCCGACGCCGTCGACGATGCCGATGGCCACCGCGATGAGGTTCTTCAGCACTCCCCCGAACTCCGTGCCGATCACGTCGGTGTTCACGAACGTCCGGAAGTAGCTGTTACGTGCCGCGCGCGCGACCTCCTCGGCGGTCTCCCGACTGCGTGAGGAGATCACGGCGGCCGTGGGCTGCTCGCGAGCGATCTCGAGCGCGAGGTTCGGCCCGGAGGCGACCGCGATGCGGTCGGGATCGCAGCGCAGCTCCTGCTCGATGACCTGGCTCATCCGGAGCCCCGTCGTGCGCTCGACGCCCTTCATCAGGCTGACGATCTTCGCGTCGTTGTCGGCGAGCAGCGGCCGAAGCGCCTTGAGGTTCTCCCGCAGCGACTGACTCGGCACCGAGAGATACACCTGGTCGACATCGCGGAGCGCGATCGCCAACTCGTGCGTCGCGGACATCGTGCGCGGCAGGTTGATGCCGGGCAGATAGCGGGAGTTGCGCTTGGCCTCGTCGATCTCGTGGGCGAGTTCGGCTCGGCGCGCCCACATCGTGACCTGCGCCCCGCCGTCGGCGAGGATCTTTCCGAACGTGGTGCCCCAGCTTCCGGCACCGATCACCGCGACGCGTGGTCCTGCGGGAGCGTTGCGCTTAGGAGTCAAGGCGACCCGTCTCCTTCTGTCCATGGGCGGACGGGTTCCAGCGCTCGGCCGGAGCCTTCTCGTCACGCAGGTCCTCGAGCAGCGCCGTGATGGCCTGCATCAGTCGTTCGGTGGCTTCGTTCAGCGCAGATGCCTCGCCTGCACGACCACGGAGGTCCGACAGATCGACGGGATCGCCGATGACGACGTCCACGGGCTTGCGCAGCGGCCAGAGGCTGAGCCCCTTCTGGTAACGCCCCATGATCCGCTGGGTGCCCCAGTGGGCCATCGGGATGAGCGGGATGCCGTCGGTCAGCGCGAGCCGGACAGCCCCGGACTTTCCGCGCATCGGCCACATGTCGGGGTCGCGGGTCAGCGTGCCCTCCGGATAGACGATCACACCGCGACCGTGCTCGACGAGCTCGGCCGACTGCTTGAGCGTCTGCTTCGCCGCGGATGCCGACGAGGCGCGTGCCACGGGGACCATTCCTGTCGCGCGGAGCACGGCTCCGAGCACAGGAACCTTGAAGAGACTCTCCTTCGCCATGAAGCGCGGAGCTCGACCGATGCGCCACACCGCGAGTGCGACCACGAGCGGATCGAACTCGGAGTAGTGGTTCGGGGCGAGAACGTACGCTCCCTCACGCGGGAGCTTCTCGCTTCCCGTGATGCGGAGCTTCGCGACGAGCGAGATCAGCGGCACGGCGATCGCCGCGACCGGCCAGAACGCACTCGGTCGCGTGGTCTCCGTCGAGCGGGAACCCATCGGGGTCACCGGATGACGTCGAAGTCGGCGCCCACGGCATCGAGCTTGGCGAGGAACTTCTCGTAGCCGCGGCTGAGGATGTCCACTCCGGACACCCTCGACTCGCCTTCGGCGGTCAGCGCCGCGATGACGTGGCTGTATCCGCCGCGAAGATCGGGAACGACGATGTCTGCGGCGTGCAGCGGCGTCGGGCCGGTGATGACGGCGGCCTGCTCGAGGTCCCGGCGCGGGACACGACGGGCTCCGTCCTGCAGTCCGCGGGGGTGCACGACGATGTCGGCGCCCATCTTGACGAGCGCCTCGGTGAAGCCCAGACGGTTCTCGTAGACCGTCTCGTGCACGACCGAGCGGCCCTTGGCCTGAGTGAGCGCCACGACGAGAGGCTGCTGCCAGTCGGTCATGAACCCGGGGTGCACGTCGGTCTCGACGATGACCGGCTTGAGCTCGCCGTCGCGACGGAACAGGATCCCGTCCTCCTTGATGTCGAACCATCCGCCGGCCTTGCGGAACACGTTGAGGAACGTGAGCATCTCCTGCTGCTTCGCGCCGCCCACGAAGATCTCGCCGTCGGTGGCGAGTGCGGCGGACGCCCAGGATGCGGCTTCGTTGCGGTCGAAGATCGAGCGGTGGTCGTACCCCCGAAGCGTCTCGACACCCTCGATGAGGATGACGCGGTTCGGCTCGTAGGAGATGATCGCGCCCATCTTCTGCAGCACCGCGATCAGATCCATGATCTCGGGCTCGATGGCGGCGTTGCGAAGCTCCGTGGTGCCCTCGGCGCGAACGGCCGTGAGCAGCACCTGCTCGGTCGCTCCGACACTCGGGTACGGGAGGTGGATGTTCGCACCGTGCAGGCGCGCACCACCCGTCGACAGGCGGATGCCGCTCGGCAGCTTCTCGACGATGGCGCCGAACTTGCGGAGCGCGTCCAGATGGAAGTCGATCGGGCGGTCGCCGATGCGGCAGCCGCCCAGGTCGGGGATGAAGGCCTGACCGAGACGGTGCAGCAGCGGGCCGCAGAAGAGGATCGGGATGCGCGAGGCACCCGCGTGAGCGTCGATCTCCTCGAAGTGGGCCGACTCGACGTCGCTGGGGTCGAAGACGAGAGCTCCGGGCTCATCGCCGTCGGAGACCCGCACGCCATGGACCTCGAGAAGCGAGCGGACGACCGCGACGTCGCTGATGGCCGGCACGTCGCGCAGCACGCTGACGGTCTCTCCGAGCAGGGACGCGACCATCGCCTTGGTCGCGAGGTTCTTCGCGCCCTTGACGTCGACGCGGCCGCGCAGCGGGCGCCCTCCGCGAATGGCGAGGACGTCTCCGGTGAGTGGGGGGACTCCGTCCGGAAGAGCGTCGCGCACAGGTGTCGTCATTCGGAGCCTCACTTCATTCAACGGAATTCGGGGCGGGGTCGCCCTCGGCTCCCCCGCCCCGCCGTTCACTGCTGAACGGGAAGGGTCCGGGGCCGCCACGACTCGCGACGGGCCTCGAACTGCGCGATCTTGTCTTCGTTGCGCAGAGTGAGCCCGATGTCATCGAGCCCTTCGAGGAGCCGCCATCTAGTGTAATCGTCGATCCCGAGGTCAGCCTGGATCTCACCGATCGATGCGACTCGCGCCTCGAGGTCGACCGTGATCGAAGCCCCGGGATTCCGGTCGATCTCGGCCCAGATCCGCTCGAGATCCTCTTCGGAGATGGTGGCGGCGAGGAGCCCCTGCTTGCCCGAGTTGCCCCGGAAGATGTCGGCGAAGCGCGGGCTCAGGACCACCGCGAAGCCGAAGTCGCGCAGCGCCCAGACGGCGTGCTCGCGGCTGGATCCGGTGCCGAAGTCGGGGCCGGCGACGAGCACCGATGCGCCCTGGAAAGCCGGCTGGTTGAGCACGAACTCGGGATCCTGACGCCAGCCGTGGAACAGTGCGTCCTCGAAGCCGGTCTTCGTGACCCGCTTGAGGAACACGGCGGGGATGATCTGGTCCGTGTCGACGTTCGAGCGCTTCAGCGGGGCGGCGATGCCGGTGTGGGTGGTGAACTTCTCCATGGTCAGACCTCCGCCATCTCGTTCAGGTCGCTCGGACTCGACAGCGTGCCGCGGATCGCGGTCGCGGCGGCGACGAGCGGCGACACCAGGTGCGTGCGTCCACCCTTGCCCTGCCGGCCCTCGAAGTTGCGGTTGGAGGTCGACGCGCAGCGCTCCCCCGGCGCGAGCTGATCAGGGTTCATCCCGAGGCACATCGAGCACCCCGCGAATCGCCACTCGGCTCCGAAGTCCTTGATGATCTTGTCGAGCCCTTCGGCCTCCGCCTCGAGCCGCACCCGGGCAGAGCCGGGAACGACCATGACGCGGACGCCGTCGGCCTTCTTCTTGCCTTCGACGATCGACGCGAACGCGCGGAGATCCTCGATGCGACTGTTCGTGCACGACCCCATGAAGACGGCGTCGACCGGCACCTCCTTGAGAGGCGTGCCAGGCGTGAGATCCATGTACTCGAGGGCCCGCTCGGCTGCGGCACGCTCATTGGCATCGGCGATCTCTGCCGGGTCGGGAACCGCCGCCGACAGCGAGCTGCCCTGACCGGGGTTGGTGCCCCACGTCACGAACGGCTCGAGCTCATCGGCATCGATGAAGACCTCGGCGTCGAACGTCGCCCCCTCATCCGTCGGCAGCGTTCGCCAGTACGCGACGGCGTCGTCCCAGTCCTGCCCCTTCGGGGCGTGCGGGCGACCCTTCAGGTACTCGAAGGTCATCTCGTCGGGCGCGACCATGCCGGCACGAGCGCCGGCCTCGATCGACATGTTGCAGATCGTCATCCGGCCCTCCATCGACAACGCCCGGATCGCGCTGCCGCGGAACTCCAGGACGTAGCCCTGACCGCCGCCGGTGGTGATCTTCGCGATCACCGCGAGGATGATGTCCTTCGCGGTGACGCCGGGTCGCAGCGTGCCCTCGACGTTGATCGCCATGGTCTTGAACGGCTTCAGCGGCAACGTCTGCGTCGCCATGACATGCTCGACCTCGCTCGTGCCGATGCCGAAGGCCATGGCGCCGAACGCGCCGTGCGTCGATGTGTGCGAGTCGCCGCAGACCACCGTGATGCCGGGCATGGTGAGACCGAGCTGCGGCCCCACGACGTGGACGATGCCCTGTTCGGCGTCGCCGAGTGAGTGCAGACGCACGCCGAACTCCGCGGCGTTGCGGCGCAGCGTCTCGATCTGCGTGCGGCTCGTGAGGTCGGCGATGGGCTTGTCGATGTCCCAGGTCGGCGTGTTGTGGTCCTCGGTGGCGATCGTCAGGTCGAGGCGCCGCAACGGTCGCCCCTCCGATCGCAGTCCGTCGAACGCCTGCGGGCTCGTCACTTCATGCACCAGGTGCAGATCGATGTAGATGAGGTCCGGCTCGCCGTTCTCGCCCTTGACGACGAGATGGTCGTCCCAGACCTTCTCGGCGAGGGTCCTGGGACGGACGGGAGCAGTGTCTGCTGCGGGGGTGTTCATTGCGTGTCTCCTGAAGCTGGCGGTTCGGCCCACGATGGACTCCGCGACGAGGAGGGGCTCAGAACGAGGTCTCGTCGCGGCCGCTAAGAAGGAGCACGATCCGCATGACGTCAGATTACCACCGCTTCAGCGCCCGGAGTCTCCGCGTGACACGCTACTGTCACCCACACCTTCGAGAGGCACCCGCATGACCGACGACAGCACCGGATTCGCCACGAGAGCGGTCCACGCGGCCCGGAATCAGGGGCCCGCATCGTCGAGGGCGACGCCGATCTACCTGACGGCGGGCTTCGAGTTCGACGACTTCGACCACGCCGCCGACCACTTCGGCACCGGCGCGGGGTTCGGATACACGCGCACGGGGAATCCGACGGTGCACGCCGTCGAGCGCCAGCTCGCCGCACTCGAATCCGCCGCAGAGGCCGTGCTCGTCGCCAGCGGCCAGGCCGCGGTCGTCACCGCACTGCTGACCGTCGCCGGAGCGGGCGATCACATCGTCTCCTCGACGCACATCTACGAAGGCACGCGAGGGCTTCTGCTCGACAACCTCGCTCGCCTCGGCATCGAGACGACGTTCATCGACGACATCGCCGACCCCGGCGCCTGGCGGGGTGCGATCCGCCCGACCACCCGGGCGCTGTTCGGCGAATCCATCGCGAACGCGCGCAACGACATCCTCGACATCTCCGCGGTGAGCGCGGTCGCCGACGAGTTCGCCATCCCGCTCATCGTCGACAACACCCTCGCGACGCCGTTCCTGCTCCGGCCGCTCGAGCACGGCGCCGCCATGGTGGTGCACTCCGCCTCGAAGTTCCTCGCCGGTCACGGGTCGGTGCTCGGAGGCGTGATCCTCGACGACGGTCGCTTCGACCCGGCGAAGGCGGGGCACAACGCTCCGCATCTCGTTCTTCCGGGGCGCGGCGGGTTCCCGAGCGTGGCTTCGCGTCATGGCGGCAACGCGCGCATCGCCTACGCGCGCGAGTCCGTCGCTCCGCGATTCGGCGCGTCCCCGTCGCCGCTCAACGCGTTCCTGATCGGACAGGGCGCCGAGACCCTCGGTCTGCGGGTCGAGCGGCAGTCCCGGAACGCCCTCGAGATCGCCCGCTGGCTCGCCGCGCAGGAAGCGGTCGAGAGCGTCGACTACGTCGGCCTCGACACGCATCCCGACCACGGCCTCGCCGAGAGGTACCTCTCGGGAGGGTACGGCTCGATCTTCACCTTCACGCTCCGCGGGGGCCTCGACGCCGCACGCGACTTCGTCGAGAGCGTCGACGTGTTCACGCACATGACCCACATCGGCGACGTGCGCTCGCTGGTGCTGCACCCCGCGACCACCAGCCACTCGCATCGCACGCCCGAGGAGCGAGACGTCCTCGGAGTGCAGCCGGGAACCCTGCGGCTGTCGGTCGGCATCGAAGACGTCGCCGACCTCCTCGGCGACCTGGCCCGAGTCCTGGAACCCGCACGAGAGGCCGTCTCATGACCAGGCCCCAGCACTTCGGGTGGTTCCTGGCACGCGGCTTCGGCCCGCAGGGGTGGGGCTATCCGTCGCTGGACTGGGACTACGACTGGACCCGTCCGGAGATCTACCAGGAGGCGGCTCGCACGCTCGAGCAGGCAGGCTTCGACCTCCTCATCATCGAGGACGCGCCGTCGCTCGGCTCTCCCGACACGATCGACCTCCGGGTGCGCCATGCCTTCGGCGGCCCCAAGCACGACCCGCTGCTGCTCGCTCCCTACCTCTTCCAGGCGACACGGCATCTCGGGGTCGTGCCCACCGTGAACCCGGCGGCGTACCTGCCGTATACCGCGGCTCGGCAGTTCTCCACGCTTCAGCACCTCAGTGGCCACCGCCTCGGGCTCAACGTGGTGACCGACACCGGCAGTGCGCGACATTTCTCCGCCGCGGAACAGCTCGGGCACGATGCGGCATACGACCGCGCCGAAGAATGGCTCGCCGGCATCCGCTCGCTCTGGCGCAGCTGGGACGACGGTGCACTGGTCCGCGATCGCGAGACCGACGTGTTCGCCGACGGATCGAAGCTGCGCTCCGTGCAGCACCGCGGAACGCACTTCGACTTCGACGGCCCGTTGAACGCCGTGCCGTTCACCGACGGGGAGCCGTCGATCGTCTCCCCCGGCGGCTCCGGCCGCGGCCTCGGATTCGCCGGCGCCAACTCCGATGTGCAGCTCGCCCTCGCGCCGCTGGACGAAGCCTCGGTGCGTGCCTATCGAGCGAAGATCCACGATGCGGCGATCGCCGCCGGACGCTCGCCGGACGACATCAAGATCCTGTTCGCGATCCAGCCGGTGATCACATCATCCGCCGAGGAGGCCGACCGAATCGTCGCCGCCTCCGCGCATCCCGGCGACGCGACCCTCGTGCAGATCGCACGCAAGCAGTCCAGCGACCTCGAGACGGATCTGACCTCGCTCGATCTCGACAGACCACTCGACCTCGAGATCTTCGGCGAGCACGTCTCGCGCGGGAGCATCCAGCGCCTGATCGGCGACCGCGGAGACGATGCTCCTCTGCGAGCCCATCTCGCCGCGCTCGCTCGGACGGGCCGCATCTCCGATCGCTCGGGTTTCGTCGGCACTGCCGAGGAGTTCGCAGATCTGATCGAAGAGCTCGGCGAGTGGGGCAACGACGGCGTCCTGCTGTGGGGCGACTTCCACCCCGTCACGCTGCATCGGACGCTGGATGAACTCGTGCCCGTTCTTCGACGCCGGGGCATCCTGCGCCGGGACTACGTCGACGGAGGGCTGCAGGCGAACCTCCGCGCGTTCTGACGCGTACGCGAGCAGGGTCACCAGCCCAGGGTGCCGGGTGCGCCCTTGAAGGGGCCGACGACCGTCGACGTGACCCACCCGCCGTAGAACCCGCCCGGCTGCGGTGTGACGACCTCGTCCCCCACCGTGCACTCGTCCATCGGACCCGCATAGACGGCGACCCGGTCTGCCAGCATCTCGAAACCTCGAGAGGGATTCGGGTAGTTCCAGGCGGCCCCGGCCGCCGTCTGCGCTCCACCTCGCACGTCGAGGTAGCGTGCGGCTCCCTTGAACTCGCAGAACGAGGAGCCCGGCGCGTCAGAGAGCGAGCCCGCGGTGAAGTCGGCGATCGGCAGGTAGTACACGGGAGGATGGCTCGTCTCGAGGACTCGCACCGCGTCGCGCGTGTCGGCGATGAGCTGGCCGCCGAGGCGAACGGTGATGCGCGCAGCCACGGGCTCGACCTTCGGCGGTCGAGGATAGTCCCAGACGGATTCCTGACCGGGCGAGGGCATCAGAGGGCGGGGTCTGCGCATCTGTTCACTGTACGTCGCACGGTGTTGACTGGGGCCATGTCAGAAATACCGATGTTCCCGCTGGGGTCGGTGCTCTTCCCGTACACCCCGCTCCCGCTCCGCGTGTTCGAGCCGCGGTACCTCACCATGATCGGGCAGCTGCTCGACGAGGACGACCCTCAGTTCGGCGTCGTGCTCATCGAGCGCGGACATGAGGTCGGCGGTGGCGACCGCCGCAGTGGATTCGGCACGATGGCGCGCCTGGTGAGCGTGGCGGCCGATGCCCAGGTGCTGCACACCCTGGCGGTCGGCACGGCACGCTTCACCGTCGAGCAGTGGCTGGACGAAGCTCCTTACCCGCGCGCAGAGGTGACCCCGCTGCCCGAGCTGACCTGGAACGATGCCCTCACCCCCCTGCGCACCGAAGCCGAGGCGATCGTGCGCCGGGTGCTGGCACGCACCGACTCGCCCTGGGACGCCGACACCGAGCTGTCGGAAGAACCGCTCGCGGCCGCCTGGCAGCTCGCCGCCATCGCGCCGCTGGGCGAATACGACCAGTACACGCTGCTGCAGTCCACCACGGTGGGCGCTCTGCTGCGTCAGGTGATCGATCTCACGCTCGACGCCGAGGCGCTCTGGACAGCGGAGTGACACGTCTCCTGCTCGTCGCGGGAATCGCGGGCGCCGCGGAGAGCGACCGCCTCACTCGACCGTCGGGCTGACCCGCTGCGCCCGCTTCTCCCGAGACGAGGCGATGAGGCTGGCGACGGTGGCCACGGTCATCGCCACGACGATGACGCCCAGCGACACCATGTTGTCGATGTCGGGAACCCACTCGACATGCTGACCGCCGTTGATGAACGGCAGCTCGTTCTCGTGCAGCGCGTGAAGGATCAGCTTGATGCCGATGAATCCGAGGATGACCGCGATCCCGTAGTGGAGGTAGCGCAGACGATCGAGCAGATCACCGAGCAGGAAGTAGAGCTGGCGCAGACCCATGAGCGCGAAGATGTTCGCGGCGAAGACGAGGAACCCGTTGGTGGTGATCTCGAAGATCGCCGGGATCGAGTCGATCGCGAAGATCAGGTCGGTGACGCCGATCGTGATGAACACGATGACCATCGGCGTCCACATGCGCTTGCCGTCGACGGTCGTGCGCAGCTTCGAGCCGTCGTACTCCTCGCTGATGTCGATGCGGCGCCGCAGCAGGCGCACGATGAAGTTCTCCTTCTTCACATCGTCTTCGTGCTCGCCCTCGGGCATCGCCTGCTTGATCGCGGTGTAGATGAGGAAGGCACCGAAGATGTAGAAGATCGGCGAGAAGTGCTCGACGATCGTGACGCCGACGAGGATGAACGCTCCGCGGAGGACGAGGGCGATGATGATGCCGACCATCAGCACCTGCTGCTGCAAGCGTCGCGGCACCGCGAACTGCGCCATGATCAGCACGAAGACGAAGAGGTTGTCGATCGAGAGGCTGTACTCGAGCGCCCAGCCGGTGATGAAGTCGCCGGCGTTTCGCCAGCCTGCGACGTTTCCGAGAAGAACCGCGAAGAGCAGCGCGAGTCCGACGTAGAACACCACCCACAGGGTCGACTCCTTGGTCGAGGGGATGTGGGGACGAAGTCGGATCAGAAGCAGGTCGCCGATCAGGATGATCGTGAGGACGATCATCGAGGTGATCTCGAACCAGACAGGGATTTCCAAGGGCGTACAGCACCTTTCGGGAGGGTCGGAAAAACGCCGAAAGTCTCTCCCACGCACAGAGTGCGTCGCACGACCGGAGCAGCGATGTCGGTGCTCGTGATGACGGTGGATGCGCTTGCGGGATACTCCCTCTCGCCTCAGCAATGGTAGCGGAGTCGAAGACGCTTGCGGATGCCGCCGGCACCGATCTGAGACGATGGGGCGTCGACCGACACTTCCTGGGTGAGAGACACCGAACGGAATCGGGATGCCAGTGCAGACGAGTGACCAGAGAGTGGCGGCGCGGGCCGCGGCAGGTGACGAGAGCGCCTTCCGCGAGCTGTACCGCGCGTACGCCCGCCCGGTCTACTGGATCGCACACGGGATCGTCGGCGCCGCCGCGGATGCCGAGGACGTGACTCAGGAGACCTTCGTCACGGCGTGGCGGAAGCTGCCGGGGTTCGAGCTGCAGGGAGACTCCATCCTCCCGTGGCTCGCGACGATCTGCCGCTTCCAGGCCGCGAACCGCCTGCGCCAGCGCAGACGCGACCAGGCCAACACCGCGGATGCGGTCGATGAGACCCTCCCCTCGACGGTCAGCGTGGAGGAGCAGGTGATCACCGCGGACCTCGCAGAGCGGATCGCGGCCGAGGTCGGCACCCTCAGCGACCTCGATCGCGCGATCTTCCGCCTCTGCGCCGCGGAAGGCTACGCCTACCAGGCTGCGGCCGAGGAGCTCGGCGTGAGCCACGCCATCGTCCGGAACCGTCTCTCCCGAGTCCGCACCCGACTGCGTGGTGCCGTGAAGGAAGCGAGCGACGCATGAACGACACCTCCACCGAGCCACTGCCCGAGCTCACCGATGCCGCAGTGGAGCGTATCGAGAGAGCCGTGTTCGAGGACATCGCCGCCGAGCTGCCGCGGCAGTCGCCTGCAGAGAAGCGCGGTCGCGTTCGTCGTCGTCGGTGGCTCACCGGCACCGGCATCGCCGCGGCGTTCGTCATCGGCGTCCTCATCACCCCGCCCATCCTCACCGCGGTCGGCGGTTCGGCGACGAGCTCGGCCGACGGCGGGGGCGTGACTGTCGTCGAGGACGCTCGCTCGGGCGCCGTCGACCAGAGCGCGCCCTCGGCTCTGACCGAGTCAGCCGAGTCGGGCGCGGTCGCCGGAGATGTCGCAGCGGGTGATCGTGAGATCATCGCCACGGCCAACGCCACGGTGGAGGTGAAGGACGTCTCGGACGCCGCGGTCGCCATCGGGGCACTCGCAGAGTCGCATGGCGGCTACGTCGAGAGCACCGAGATCGGCGGGACCCCTGCCGTGGACGCCTCCTCCGATCCTGTCGCCGCGGACTCGGAGTACGGCTGGATCAGCATCCGCGTGCCGTCGGCGGATCTTCCCGCCGTCATCGATGAGCTCACCGAATCCGGCGAGGTGCTCTCCTCCTCCATCGCGCAGCAGGATGTGACCTCGACCGCGATCGATCTGCGAGCGCGCATCGATGCGACCAGGGCATCCGTCCAGCGACTCAGCGAGCTCATGTCCCAGACCGGCACCGTCGCGGAGCTCATCGAGGCGGAGGTGGCGCTGACCGATCGTCAGGCGCAGCTCGAGTCGTACGAGCAGCAGCTCGCCTCGCTCGAGGACCAGGTTGCGATGTCGAGTCTCTCGGTGCAGCTGACCCGCACCGCCGCGCCGACGACGGCCGATCCCGCAGGATTCTCCGATGGGCTCGTCGCGGGATGGAACGGGCTCGTGGTCTCGCTGAACGCCCTGGTGGTCTCTGTCGGATTCCTGCTTCCGTGGCTCGCCGTGGCCGGGCTGGTCGTGCTGATCATATGGGGCGTCCGCCGAGCACGCCGCGGTCGTCGAGGCTCCGACGCGGCGGGTACCGACAGCTAGATGACCCGTTAAATCTCGGATTTCTGGGGTATACAAGAACTCTTGTGAGAATCGGGAACCGGTTCTAACGTGACGTTCATGGAAGACATCTCGGTCGTCACCGCCGTGCACCACCCGCTGCGCCGACGCATCTACGACTACCTGCTGCTGTACGGCACATCGCAGGTGACGGCACTCGCCCGGTCGCTCGATGCGCAGGTCGGCAGCATCAGCCATCATCTGCGCATGCTGGAGCGGGCGGGCCTCGTCGAGCGCGCCGAGGACCCGTCGGGCGACCGGCGCACGAGCTGGTGGAAGATCGCCCGTCGCGGCCTGACCTGGTCGGCGGAAGACTTCGCGGACTCCCCCGCCGACGCGCTTCTGGCGCGCGAAGCGCAACGGCAGAGCATCCGGATGCAGATCGAGCGCCTCCAACGCTGGCAGCGCCGGCACGATGATCCGGCCGTCGCCGGCTATGACGCCTCGAACACCGAGACCACGGCCTGGGCGACGCCGGACGAGCTGCGCGACCTCAGCTCGAGGCTGTCGGCGACGCTGAAGGACTGGCGCGACTCGGTCGATCTCGAAGACGGGCAGCAGCGGACACCGATCTTCTTCTTCGCGCACGCCTTCCCGACGACACCATGACCGCCGCAGACCCTGTGCAGCTCGTCGAGCCGCCGGCGTTCCGACGAGACCATCGAGTGCATGCGTGGATCCTCGTCAAGGCGCTCTCGGACGCGGGCGACGCCCTGTGGACGATCGCGCTGGCGTGGACCGCCGTGCAGACGGCCTCGCCTGCGGTCGCAGGACTCATCGTCGCCGCCGGCACTCTGCCTCGTGCGGTCGTCCTGCTGTTCGGCGGCATGATCGCCGACCGCGCGGACGCGCGCCGAGTGATGATGCTGTTCAACGCCGTCCGGGTGGGCGTTCTCGTGACGGTGGCGCTCTGGGTGCTCTCCGCGCCGCCCACCGTGGGTGTGCTCCTCCTCGCCGCCACCGCATTCGGCGTCTGCGACGCCTTCTACGAGCCCTCGGCGGGCACCGTCGCCCGCCAGCTCGTGCGAGCCGCTGACCTGCCGTCCTACGGCGCTCTCTCGCAGACCGCATCGCGACTCGGAACGATGGCCGGCGCGGCCGTCGGCGGTGTGATCGTCGCGTCCGCGGGCCTCGTCGGAAGCGCGGCGGTGAACGCGGTGACTTTCACCGTCGTCATCGCGTTCATCGCCATCTGGCTCAGACCGCGGTTCCTGCTCGCACGGGCAGACCGACAGTCCGCTCTTCGCGACATCGCGGGTGGATTCGCCCACCTCGGCGCACATCCGACCACCCGCACGCTCGTCATCGCCCTCTCGGGGCTCAACCTCGCGGTCGGTCCGGCCGTCGGGATCGGCCTCGCGCTCCGAGCACACGACGAAGGCTGGGGCGCGCCGGCTGTAGGGCTGTTCGAAGCTCTGTTGGGACTCGGCGCGGCGATCGGCGCCGTGTCCGTCGCCAGGTGGCGGCCTCGGCGCGAGGCACGCGCGGGATTCCGTGCTCTGATGCTGCAGGGAATGGCCATCGTCGCACTCGGCTGGGGTCCCGCGTGGAGTGTCGGAGTCGCTGCCTTCGTCATCGGTGCGACCGCCGGCTACGCATCGGTGCTGCTCAGCGCCACGTTCTCGGCAACCGTCGACACCGCGTACCTCGGCCGCATGAGCTCCATCACCCGGTTGGGCGACGACTGCCTGATGCCGCTCGCGATGGCCGCGTTCGGTCTGCTCGCGTCGACCACCGCGCTCTGGGTTCCCTTCGCCCTCTTCGGTGGAGCGATGACGGCATCGATGGTGGCGCCGTTGGCCAACCCCGCGTTCCGGAGCATGTCGCTGCGTACAGCCGTCGGATCCACATGATGGATGCGGAGACGACGAAAGCCCTCGGAGAACCGAGGGCTTTCGCTTGTTGTGACCCCAGCGGGATTCGAACCCGCGTTACCGCCGTGAGAGGGCAGCGTACTAGGCCGCTATACGATGGGGCCGTCTGGCGGAACGTTTCCGTGCCGCGACAACTGTTCAAGTATGCCACGACGATTCTCACGTCGCCAAATCGAGCGGGGCGGTCTTCAGATCCCGGGCGTGGCGCACCTGCCGAGGGGTTTGCCACGGCGCCCCTGAAGGAGTTGACTCATCTCATGCGCGTCACCAAATTCGAACATGCCGCTCTTCGCATCCAGCAGGGCGATGACGTCCTTCTCCTCGACCCGGGCTCGTTCACCTCTCCCCTGAACGATCTCTCGGGTCTCGTCGCTGTCGTGATCACTCACGAGCACCCCGACCATTGGACCCCCGAGCACCTGGATCGGATCCTGCGCGCAGCCCCCGGCACCCCGATCTACGCCCCGGCGGGCGTCGCGCGCGCCGCCGACGGCTATGACATCTCCGTGGTCGCTCCGGGCGAGACGGTGGAGGTCGGTGCGTTCACGCTCCGCTTCTTCGGCGGCACGCATGAGGTGATCCACTCGTCACTGCCGGTGGTCGAGAACGTCGGCGTGCTGATCAACGATGTCTTCTACTATCCGGGCGACTCGTACGCGATCCCCGAGGGCGTCGAGGTCGGCACTCTCGCGGCACCGCTCGGCGCGCCGTGGCTGAAGATCGGCGAGGCCATGGACTACGTCCTGGCCGTGAAACCACGGCGGGCGTTCGGCACTCATGACATGACGCTGTCCGTCGCGGGCAAGACGATGCACCGGCAGCGGCTGCAGTGGGCGACCGAGCAGGGCGGCGGCGAGTTCTCGATACTCGAACCGGGCGACTCGCTCGACATCTGACGTGGCGGACTCCCCCTCTGCCGAGTACTCGCTCAACGAGGGCGGCGTACGAGATCTCCTCCGAAGCACGGACCCCGCCCTCGCCGAGCTTCCGCTGAGGCTGTTCGCCGACGGCTGGGACAACTCGATGTGGCGCCTCGGCTCCGAACTCGCCGTGCGGCTGCCTCGACGCGATCTCTCGGTGCCGCTCATCACCCACGAGCAGCGTGCCCTGCGCACGATCGGGCCGGCTCTCGCCGCCGTCGACATCCGTGCGCCCGTCCCCGTGATCGTGGGCGAGCCGAGCGCGCACTTTCCGCGACCCTGGTCCGTTCTGCCCTGGATCCCCGGAACGACGGCGCTCGCCTCCTCCCGCCCGGACAACGCGACCTGGGCGCCCCGACTCGCGGACGCCCTGCGCGCGCTGCACGTGGCCGCGCCGGTCGATGCTCCCCGCAACCCGGTGCGCGGACGCGCCCTGTCCACTCGAGACGCCGCTATTCGGCCACGTCTGGACGCGTTCGACCGCCGGACGGCACTGCGCGACGCCTGGGCCGCGGCACTCGCAGCGCCGCCCGCATCGGAGCAGGTCTGGATCCATGGCGATCTGCACCCGGGCAACGTGCTCGTCGCCGACGGCACGCTCACCGCGCTCATCGACTTCGGCGATGTCACGGTCGGCGACCCCGCCTACGACCTCGCCTCGGCCTGGATGCTCTTCGACGCCTGCGGCCGAGAGGCATTCCGGCGAGCGACGAGGGAGCGTTACGACGACGCCACCTGGACCCGCGCGAGAGGCTGGGCGGCGTACATCGCCCTCGTCCTGATGACTCAGAGCGATGACAGGCCCGAGTACTTCGCCGTCGGAGCGAGCACGGCCGACGCGCTCGAAGAGGACTAGCTCTGCGCGGCTCGAACGCGCAGAGCTCGAGCCAGGTGGTCGCGCTGTTCGATGACGATTCGGCGCAGAGCGGCGGGCGCCGTGTCGTTGTCCGCGAGCCACGCATCCACGGCATCGAGTGTGGGCGAGGCGGGGAAGAGTCCGACCACGAGGCGTTGCGCCAGCTCGATGCTCCGTGTCGCCCACGCATCGCCGATCCGCCCGAAGTACTCGGCATCGAACCTCTCGATGAGATCGCGGCGTCCTCCGGCTCGGAACCCGCCGATCACCGCGTCGAGATGATCGTTGCTGAGCGATCCGTCGTTCCACGCCGCGTCCCAGGCGGCAGCCCGGACGTCCGGTTCGGGACGCGAGGCCAGGGCCCTGCGGGCAGCGGTGCGTCCGCTGCCCGTGTCGTCGGACTCCAGCTCCGCGGCCACCGCATCGGCATCCGCGTGTCCCGTGGTGACGAGGGCGGTGAGGAGCTGCCACCGCAGATCCGGGTCGATCGTGAGCCCGTCGGGGGCATCGCCATGCAGGATCGCGCGGATGTCGTCTGCACGCACATCGTCGAAAGCTGATGCCGATGCGAGCGCACGCGCCCAGGAGAGCTGTGCATCGCTGCCGGCATCGGATGCCTGGAGCGCAGTCCACGCGGTCTCGACCCATGCTGTCAACTCGCGCTGTCGCGCGTCATCGCTCGCGTAGTTGCGGATCGCGAAGAGCGTATTCGCGAGGATGCCGGCGAGAAGGCCGATGTTCGACTCCCGCGGAGCGTGGGCACGAACGATCTCGGCGTACCGAGCGACCGCGAGCTCGCCGTCGCGGGTGGCGTTCCAGAGCGATGACCAGATGACAGCCCTGGCGAGAGGATCGTCGAGCGAAGACAGTGATTCCCGCACCGTCGCCAGAGAGGCGTCATCGAGACGCACCTTGGCATAGGTGAGGTCGTCATCATTGAGGAGCACGAGATCCGCAGCCGGGATGACGACCGGTGTCCGCTCGTCGTCGATGTCGAGCGCGATCTGATCGCGACGGACGACCCTCCCGTCGACACGATCGTAGAGACCGATGCGCAGGCGGTGCGGCCGAGGGTCGCTCTGCATGACGGCGGCGCCGCCGTCGGCATCCCGCTCCACCCACAGCGTCGAGACCCCGGTGGTCTGCAACCAGGCACGCGACCAATCGGTCATGTCCCGCCCGGAGACCGCACTCAACTGCACGAGGAAGTCGTCGAGGGTCGTGTTGCCGAAGGCGTTCGCCGCGAAGTACCGCCGCGCGCCCTCGAAGAACGCCTCGTCGCCGACGAACGCGACGAGCTGCTTGAGCACGGCGGCACCCTTGGCGTAGGTGATGCCGTCGAAGTTCAGCTTCGCCGCCTCGAGATCGGGGATGTCCGCGACGATCGGGTGCGTCGTGGGCAACTGGTCCTGCTGGTACGCCCACGCTTTGCGGTTCGCAGCGAATTTCACCCAGGCGTCGTGGAAGCGCGTCGCCACCGCCGAGGCGTGCGAACCCATGTAGTCGGCGAACGACTCCTTGAGCCACAGGTCGTCCCACCACTTCATCGTGACCAGGTCGCCGAACCACATGTGCGCCATCTCATGCAGGATCGTGTTCGCGCGAGCGGCACGCTGGGCATCCGTGGCGGCCCCTCGCGACAGGTAGGACTCTGTGAATGTCACGAGGCCGGGGTTCTCCATCGCGCCGAGGTTGTATTCGGGCACGAAGATCTGGTCGTACTTGCCCCAGGGATAGGGGTAGGCGAACGCGTCGGTGAAGAAATCGAGACCCTGGCGGGTGATCTCGAGGATCTCGTCCGACTCCAGGTACTGCGCGAGGGACTGTCGCGCGAACAGGCCCAGCGCGATGCGCTGATCGTCGCGCTGCCACTCGCCGTCGACTCGAGCGTAGGGTCCCGCCGCGATGGACGTGATGTAGCTGGAGATCGGAAGCGTAGGAGCGAACTCGACACGTTGCACGCCGACGCCGGCGTCGACGCTGACCGCCGCCTGGTTCGACAGCACCTGCCAACCCGCCGGAGCATCGATCACGAACGTGTAGGGCGCCTTGATGTCGGGCTGCTCGAAGCAGGCCATCACCCGTCGCGCGTCGGCGGGCTCGTACTGCGTGTAGAGGTAGGTGCGGTCATCGACCGGGTCGTGGAACCGGTGCAGGCCTTCGCCGGATCGGCTGTAGCTCGCGACAGCCTCGACACGGACGACGTTCTCGGTCCCGAGGCCGCTCAGCTCGATGCGTGACCCGTCGTAGACGACATCGCGGTCCACGCCGTTGACGACGACCCTCTCGACGCGCTCTCCGATGAAGTCCACCCAGGTCGAGTCCGCCGTCGCGGTGAAATCCAGGGTCGTGGTCGTGGAGAACCCGCTGCGTGCCCGCTCCGGTGCACCCGTGAGGTCGAGTTCTACGCGGATGCTGCGCACGGAGACGGCGGCGGATCGCGCCGCGGTCTCCTCTCGGGAGAGATTGGCTGTGTCCATGCCTCCATCCTTTCATCCGCGTTCCCGCCCTGCGGAACCCACGTACGTTGCATCACGCAACAGAAGAGCGTAGAGTTGCGCTATGCAACATGAGACCGGGTCAGACAAACGCCGAACCGACAGCGCCGCCGTCCTGAAGTCGCTCGTCGCCATCACGCGGCGCGGCCTGGTCGACGCCCGCGCGGGAGAGCCGACGCTCTCGATGACCGACCAGTCCATCGTCATGGCGATCGCCGACCAGCCCGGGATCCGGTCGACGGACATCGCCCGGATGTTCCGGCTGAACCGCTCGACCGTTTCGCGTCAGCTGTCCGCACTCATGTCCCTCGGCCTCGTGCAGGAGACCCCTTCGAACTCCGGACGCGGCCGACCGCTCGAGCTGACCGCCGAGGGCGAAGAGGCATTCCGCGGCACACTGCGATCGCTGCAGGACGTCATCGACGCCCATCTCGCGCAGTGGACGGATGACGAGGTGCAGCGCTTCGCGCGTGATCTCCGGCGTTTCGACAGCGGCGACGAACAAGCTTGACCACGGCCCACAAGGCCACCAGAGGAAGAAGAGAAATGAAGAACATCACTGTTCTCGGCACCGGCGTGCTCGGATCGCAGATCGCGTTCCAGACCGCCTTCCACGGTTTCGACGTCGTCGCATACGACATCGATCAGTCCGCGCTCGATCGCGCGGCCGAACGACTCGAGGGTCTCGCCTCGCGCTACGTCGCAGACGGCGTGGAGAATGCCGCTGACGGCGGCGCGAAAGCCGCGATCGACCGCATCCGGCTCACGTCCGACCTCGCGGATGCAGCCGCTGCGGCTGACCTCATCATCGAGGCGGTGCCCGAGAACCTCGAACTCAAGCAGAGCATCTACCGGACCCTCGCCGATGCCGCACCGGCGACCACGATCTTCGCGACCAACTCCTCGACCCTCCTGCCGAGCGCGCTCGCGGAATCGACGGGTCGCCCCGACCGGTTCCTCGCCCTCCACTTCGCGAACGAGATCTGGTTGCACAACACCGCCGAGGTCATGGGAACCCCCGCAACCGACCCCACCGTCTACGAGACGGTCGTCGAGTTCGCGACGCAGATCGGGATGGTCCCCATCCAGATCAAGAAGGAGAAGGCGGGCTACCTGCTGAACTCGCTGCTCGTGCCCTTCCTCCAGGCCGGGGCCGAGCTGCTCGTCGACGGCATCGCCGAGCCCGCGGACATCGACGCGACCTGGCGGATCGGCACGGGCGCGCCGGCGGGCCCCTTCGAGATCTACGACATCGTCGGTCTGACGACCGCCTACAACATCTCGCGCATGGGCGGCGAGAAGCAGCAGCGCTTCGCAGACCTGCTCAAGGAGCAGTACATCGACCACGGCAAGCTGGGGGTCGCGACGGGCGAGGGGTTCTACACCTACCCTCGCGAGAGCTGACGCCCCTCACCGCCCGAGGAGCTTGCGGATGGCAGTCTCCGGCGACACCGACAGGTCGAGAGTGCGACCGCGCGCGTAGAGCCGGAAGACCCGCGGGTCGATATAGCTCCCTCGGGCGACCGCGAGAGTGTTGCCGAGCGCCGACGCCGTGGCCTGCACAGCGAGGCGCTCGGCGCGCCGTCGATCGGTCTTCGTCTCGAGTCGGCCGATCCGCGCCAGCGCGTCCGCCGCGAGGATCGTACCGTGCAGCGTGCGGAAGTCCTTCGCGGTGAACGACGATCCCGCCACCTGCCGTAGATAGTCGTTGACCTCGCTCGAGGTGAGGCGCACCCGGCGACGGCCCTTGCGATAGGCGAGCAGCGGAGCCTTCGACGAACCGACGGCGAACTCCGACAGCGCCTCGGCGAGCGGCGCATCGGTGATCTCGATCGAGGCGAGCTGCTTGCTCTTCGCCGGGAAGCTGAGCGCGACCGTACTCCCGTCGATCCGCACGTCCCGTCGCCGAAGCGTGCTCAGGCCGCGACTGCCGTGTTTCACCAGGTAACGCTCCGAGCCGATGCGCAGTGCAGCGTCGTCCAGCAGCCGGAAGGAGACGGCGAGGGCGCGTTCACGTGTCAGTCCCGGTTCACCGATGGCACGGGTGACCTTCGCCCTGGCGGCGGGCAGCGCCTCGGCCAGTTTGAGCGCCCGGGCGAACTTGCGCTGATCTCTGCCGGTGCGCCAGAGGGGATGGTAGAGATACTGACGTCTGCCCGCATCGTCTGTGCCGACCGCCTGAATGTGGGCGAGGGGGTCGGCGGCGATCCACACGTCTTTCCACGCGGGAGGTATCGCGAGGTCCCGGATGCGCTCTCGATCGGCCTCGGCCACGGGCGTGTTACCGGCATCGACGTATCGGAAGCCGGAGCCCGATCGCACGCGTCGAATTCCCGGCGTCTCGCCGGGGACGACTCTCGTGAGTGCCATTGGCATCCTCCCTGTCATGCCGCGTCGGGCATCTGCGATCACGATGCCCGCCCCGGCGCCGGCAGTGAAGGGCATGGCGCGACACGGGCGCGCTCTGCTAGGCGATATCTCCCTCCGGACGGCATGCTCCGTCGGCAGCGGCATCGCGCCGATCGGATTGTCCGGGCACCCGATGGTCTGCCATCCTCGTGACTATGGCGATGTCATTCGAGGAGTTCCGTGCGTCCCTGACCCGTGCAGATCTGCGCGCCCCACTCGGGTTGCAGCTCACCGACCTCGAAGCCCGACAGGTGGCCGACGATACCGCGTCCGCTCAGAGCTGGTACGCCTACTGGGTGTCGACTCAGCCGACCGCTCCCCCGCCGCCCACAGGCCCCGCATACGACGCACCTCCTCCGGCATACGACGCACCTCCTCCGGCATACGACGCACCTCCTCCCGCACACGACATAGCGCCCGTGTACGCCACGCAGGCCCCGGCGCCAGCAGGCCCGCCGATGTACCCGGGATACACGGCCGCGCCCGACGTCCCTCCGGACCGGAAGAGACGTGTCGGGCTCTGGGTGGCGCTCTCGATCGTGGGCGCTCTCCTTCTCATCGCCGCGATCGTCGTGATCTTCGCCTTCGCCACGGCGCGACACTGGACCAAGACCGATGTACCCGAGCAGCCAGAGACCTTCCGCAGCGAGGAGTACGAGACCGGGCGCTACGACGTCACGATGGACGACGTGAACCCCTGCAGCGTGAACCAGGACTGGACGGACTGCACGAACCTCATGGTCGCGACCTACACGGCAGCCTGCGTCGATGTCGAGCTCACCGAGAGCGCGACCCGCCTGTGCGCCGAATACAGCGCGGCGATAGACGAGATGAAGGCTCAGGACGGCGACGGCTACTTCGTGGCCACGCTCGGCAGCTATGGCAGCCTTCACCGGACGCCTGAGATCGATACACGTCAGGTGTCGAACGACGACTACGAGCCGGCCGTCACGCACGAAGCGGTGTGCTACCTCGGGTTCATCGGAGAGTGCGAGTAGGCACGCATCCAGTAACGACAAAACCCCCGCCTGAGCGGGGGTTTTTGTCTTGCTGGGGTACCTGGACTCGAACCAAGAACAACGGAACCAGAAACCGCCGTGTTGCCAATTACACCATACCCCAAGGGCGAAACCGGAGTCTCGCACCGAGAGTCAAGCTTACCCGAGCCGCGGCCCTAATGCCAAAACGCCGCCGTTCGTCCGGGCGCGTCGCGGGCGGAGATGACGAGGGAGAGCACTCATCGGCGACTCTCCCTCGTCGACCCTGCCGTCTCAGCCGGCCAGGAACTCCGACAGCAACCGGAGCCGTCGCAGCGACTCGTCCTTGCCCAGGAGCTCCATGGATTCGAACAGCGGTGGCGAGATGCGGCGTCCCGTGATCGCGACACGCGGAGGACCGTAGGCGACACGCGGCTTGAGCTCGAGGCTCTCGACGAGCGCCGCTGCGAGAGCCTCCTGAATCTTCTCGGGCGTGAAGTCGGTCACCGGCTCGAGAGCCACCACGCACGCGTCGAGCACCTCGCCGGCGTTCGCAGGGAGCCCCTTGAGCGCGTCGGCGTCATACGAGATGTCGTCGGAGAAGAGGAAGCCGACCATGCCGGGCACGTCGCCGAGCAACTGCACGCGCTCCTGCACGAGCGGGGCGACCCGGAAGGCGAGCACGAGCTCTTCGTGAGTCGGCTCGTCGAAGAGGCCGGCGGCCGCGAGGTACGGGATCGTCCTCTCGGCGAAGTCCTTCTCGTCGAGCTTGCGGATGTGGTCGCCGTTGATCGACTCGGCCTTCTTCTGGTCGAACCGAGCCGGGTTCGGGTTGACGTCCACGATGTCGAACGCCTCGGTGAACTCCTCGAGCGTGAAGACATCGCGGTCGTGACCGATGGACCAGCCGAGCAGCGCCAGATAGTTCAGGAGACCCTCGTGGATGAATCCGCGATCCCGGTGCAGGAAAAGATCCGCCTGAGGGTCGCGCTTGGAGAGCTTCTTGTTGCCCGTCTCGCCGAGCACGAGAGGCATGTGAGCGAACCGCGGGACGAACGTGGTGACGCCGGCGTCGATCAGGGCCGCGTACAGCGCGAGCTGACGAGCCGTGGAGGGCATCAGGTCTTCGCCGCGCAGAACGTGCGTGATGCCCATGAGCGCGTCGTCGACGGGATTCACGAACGTGTAGAGCGGGATCCCGTTCGGACGCACCACCACGAAGTCCGGGAAGGAACCGGCGGGGAAGGTCACCTCACCGCGGATCAGATCGACGTAGGTGAGGTCCTCGTCAGGCACGCGCAGTCGGAGTGCCGGCTGACGACCCTCCGCGCGGAAGGCGTCCTTCTGCTCGGTCGTGAGATCCCGGTCGTGATTGTCGTAGCCGAGCTGCTTCGCGCGTCCGGCCGCCTCGTTGCGGGCGTCGATCTCCTCCGCCGTGGAGAAGCTCTCGTACAGGGCGCCGGAGGCGAGGAGCTTGTCGATCACGCCGCGATAGATGTCGTGACGCTCGGACTGGCGGTACGGGGCATGCGGCCCACCGACCTCGACGCCCTCATCCCAGTCGATCTTGAGCCAGGTCAGAGCGTCGACGAGCTGGCGGAAGCTCTCCTCACTGTCGCGCGCGGCGTCGGTGTCCTCGATGCGGAACACCATCTTCCCGCCGTTGTGGCGGGCGTACGCCCAGTTGAAGAGGGCCGTGCGGACCATGCCGACGTGCGGCAGTCCGGTGGGCGAGGGGCAGAAGCGGACGCGTACGTCGGAGCCGCTGGCGGTCGTGGTGAGGGGGTGCGGGGTAGCCATATCCCCTCGATTCTAGTTGCCGGGTGGCGTCTCGACCTCCCCGATCGCCAGCGGTCGCGGGCCGCTCAGGAGGGGTCACCGTGGGTAACAGTCCCTCACCCTGGGTAACAACCCGCATTCGACGCCGACGCGCTCCTATCGTTGCCGCATCGACCAACCGGAAGGGTGACAACATGACAATCACGGATGCAGTGACGACAGGCCTCAGCGATCGCTGGCGCGGCACGCCAAGACCTCAGACCAGCCTCGAGTGGATCGACCGCGCCGAGGAGGTGGCCGACATCCTCGCGGTGGACGCCGTCGAGCGGGACCGCGCGAATGCGACCCCTCGGGCCGAGGTCCAGCTGCTCAAGGACTCGGGGCTGGTCACCCTGCTCGGCCCTCGCGCCCACGGCGGCGCCGGTGAGAGCTGGGACACCGCCTACAAGGTGATCAGGGCGGTGGCCCGCGGCGACGGGTCGATCGGACAGGTCCTCGGGTATCACTACCTCTGGGCGTGGGCGGCCCGTCTCGTCGGAACCGAAGAGCAGATCGCCGCGGTCGAGGAGCTGTACACCGCGAACGACTTCGTCTTCGGCGGCGCGGTCAACCCGCGCGACTCCGACTTGGCGATCCGCGAAGACGGCGATGATCTCGTGTTCTCCGGGCGCAAGTCCTTCTCGACGGGCGGCCAGATCTCGGACCTGACCGTCCTCGAAGGCGTCCTCGAAGGCACCGAGACGCACATCTTCGCGATCGTCCCCACGGCTCAGGAGGGGATCGTCTTCGGAGACGACTGGGACAACCTGGGGCAGCGACTCACCGAATCGGGCTCGGTCGAGATCCGCGACGTCCGAGTCCCCTGGTCGGCGGCAGCCGGCTTCGTCGACCGGGTGTTCCGCCCCTTGACCTACAACACTCTGAACGTGCCGACCATCCAGCTCGTCTTCGCGAACTTCTACCTCGGCATCGCACAGGGTGCCCTCCAGACGGCATCCGCCTACACGCGATCTGTGACCCGCCCGTGGCCGTACGGCGGCGATGACAAGCAGCACGCGACAGACGAGTGGTATCTGCTCGAAGGCTATGGCGAGCTGGCATCGAAGCTGTGGGCCGACGAAGCGCTGCTCGATGCCGTGGGCGCCGAGATCAGTGCGGTGCTGCACGCCCCGCGCGAAGAACTCACTGCACGTCGACGTGGCGAGATCGCCGTGCGCATCGCGGCGGGGAAGCTGCGCATCGTCGACGACGGCCTGGAGGTCGCCACGAAGATCTACGAGCTCACCGGCGCCAGGGCCTCGGCCAACTCGGTCGGCCTCGACATCTTCTGGCGCAACCTGCGCACGCACAGCCTGCACGACCCGATCGCGTACAAGAAGCGGGAGGTCGGCGACTACGTGCTGCGCAACGAGGTGCCTGAGCCGACCTGGTACACCTGATCGCCGCGATTCAGGTGCTCCTCGGTGCCGCGCTCACGGAGGCGGTCGCGGCACCGGGGAGCCCTGGGTATTCTGCCCTGGGCGGTCTCAGCCTCGCGGCGCGACGGCGACCGCCGCAGAATGCGCCAGCGGCAGGCGTCCGGCGATCGACCGCTCGGCGCACACGAACTCGAAGGCCGCGCGGAACGAGCGCCGACCGGCGTCGTCGAGCGCACGGTAGAACTGACCGGCTCCCCCGACGCCTCCCTCGGCGGACGCCCACAGCGCAGTCGCATCGGCCGACCACGTCCAGGTGATCTCAGACACCTGCGGGCGCGGCCAGCCCGCGTCGTCGAGCATCCTCGCGAAGCCGTCGACGGTGCGCTCGAAGTCCTTCTCCGGCGGCAGTCGCTCCCCCGTCGCAGGAATGAGTGCCGCACGCTCGCACACCTCCCGCCAGAGCCAGGTGGGCGAGTTCGTCCAGATCGTCGCCGACACCAGATCTACGGAGACGCGGAGGAGCTCCGCCGCGGATGCTCGGGGGTCGGCGACGTGGTTCAGCACGAAGTTCGCGACGACGACGTCGAACTGGCCGTCCTCGAAAGGCAGGTCAGGCAGCGTTCCGTCGCGCACCGGAATCTCGGGATGCTCGCGCAGCGCGACGTCTCGCATCGTCGGCTCGGGCTCGCATCCGGTCGCATCCCAGCCGGCATCGGCGAATGCGGCCGTGAGCATTCCCGTGCCCGACCCCACGTCGAGCAGCGTCCGTTTCCCAGGGGTTCCGAACGCTCCGAGCAGGGCCTCCGCGGTCCCGACGCAGAGCGACGCGTAGGAGTCGGCGTATGCGCGCCCGGTGCCCGTCCAGTCCTTCATCCGCGCGAGCGGCCGAGCGGCGACAGCGCGACGATGGCGATGACGATCACCGATGCCGCGATCCCGAGCCCTGCGTACTGGAAGTTCGCGAGCACCACACCCGCGAGCACAGCGCCTGCTGCGGCCGAGAGGCTCATCAGCGAATCGCTGCGGCCCTGCCTGCGCGTGCGGATCTCGGGGGCACTCGACTCGGTCAGCAGCGCGGCCCCTGCCACCGTCGCCGCGCTCCATCCGAGTCCCAGCAGGATGAGAGCGACGATCACGCCCCACTCCCGATCGTTCGCGAAGACGGCGAAGGCGAGCGCCCCGCCGAGAAGGATCTGACCCAGCAGAACCACGCGCAGCCGGCCCCATCTGTCGGCGAGGATGCCGAAGACGGGCGACAGCGCGTACATGCCTCCGACGTGCAGGGCGATCGTGATGCCCACGAGAGCCGAGACATCGGCCGGGGTGGGCGCCATGCCGTGTGCACCGTGCGCCATGTGGGCGAGGTGGACAGGGGTCATCGCCATGACGGAGGCCATCACCACGTGCGAACCGGCCACCGCGAACATCGCGTAGCGCGCGACCACAGGTCGGTCGGCGACGACGGCGCCCGTCGCCTTCGCGGCCGCCGAGGCGAGCCGCTGCGCTGCCAGAAGCGGGTCGGGCCGGAGCGCCACGAGGTACAGGACGAGCGCGACGCACTGAGCGACGAACGAGAAGGCGTAGGAACCGGTCTGTGGCGGCATGCCGATCGCCGCCCCGACGATCTCCCCCGGCCCCAGCAGCAACGGCCCAGCGACACCGCCGATGGTGGTCGCCCAGACCACGATCGAGAGATCCCTTCCGCGATGCTGTGGTGCGGCGAGGTCGGTCGCGGCGAACCGCGACTGCAGATTGCCCGCATTGCCGGCGCCGATCATCAGGATGCCGACGAGCAGCAGCGGGAACACCCGCACCGACGCCGCGAGGATCACCACCGCGATGCCGACGAGTGCGAAGAGGTTTCCCAAGGTGAGGGCTCGGCGTCGGCCCACCTTGGCAGCCAGGCGCGCGAGCGGGATGGCGCACAGCGCGGCGCCGAGGGTGACCGACGCCGTCGCGAGCCCCGAGAGGGCGTCGCTGCCCGAGATGTCAGCCGCAAGCAGAGCGCCGAGAGACACCGTCGCCCCGAAGGCGATCCCGCCCAGTACCTGCCCTGTGGAGAGAACCAGCACGGTTCGCCGCTGCACCGCCGCCTGCTGAGCAGCCGTGAGGGCGACGCCGGTCATGATGCGCGCACGGCGTCGCGCACGGTGTTGCGCAGGATACCCAGTCCGGTGATCTCGACCTCGACGGTGTCCCCGGCGACGAACTCCCCCACACCTGCCGGCGTACCCGTGAGGATGACGTCGCCGGGCAGCAGCGTGAAGGCCGCCGAAGCATGCTCGATGATCGCCTCGACCGAGTGGATCATGTCGGTGAGCGGCGCCTTCTGCCGCACCTCGCCGTTGACGCGGGTCTCGATCGTCGCGACCGAGGGGTCGAAGTCGGTGCTGATGGTCGGGCCGAGAGGGCAGAAGGTGTCGAAGCCCTTCGCCCGAGCCCACTGACCGTCCTTGCGCTGGAGGTCACGCGCGGTGACGTCGTTGGCGATCGTGTAGCCGAGCACGTGATCCAGGGCATCCGCGGCCTTCACGTTCTTCGCGACCCTGCCGATCACGACAGCGAGCTCACCCTCGTACTCGGTCTGCTCCGAGATCGAGGGGCGCACGATGGCGTCTCCCGGGCCGATGACGGCGGTGTTGGGCTTGAGGAACAGCAGCGGCTCCTCGGGGGCCACTCCGCCCATCTCAGCGGCGTGATCGTGGTAGTTCTTGCCGACGCAGACGATCTTGGAGCGCGGGATCACCGGAGCGAGGATCACCGCGTCCGCGATCGGCACCCGGTCACCCGTGGGCTCGTAGCCCGCGAAGAGCGGATCTCCAGAGAGGACGACGAGGTCGGTGTCATCGACGATCCCGAAGAGGATGGCGTCGTCATGGCTGAATCGGGCGATCTTCATGCCACCAGCCTATCCAGCGTGATGCACGACGAGACCCCGCTGCACGGAAGCGCAGCGGGGTCTCGAGAGTACGAAGGCTCAGGCGTCGAGCCGCAGAAGCCAGCCGTGCTTGTCCTCACGGCGGCCGTACTGGATGTCGGTGAGCTCTTCGCGCAGCGACAGGGCGAGTTCGCCGAGCGGCTGCGGCTCATCGAAGCCCTCGCCGACGAGAGCACCGATGGGAGTCACGACGGCGGCGGTGCCGCAGGCGAAGACCTCGACGATGTCGCCTGAGGCCACACCCTCGCGCCACTCGTCGATGGAGATCGGACGCTTCTCCACCGTGTAGCCGCGGTCTTCGGCGAGCTGCAGCAGCGAATCGCGTGTGATCCCCTCGAGGATGCTGTCGGACTCGGGCGTCACGACGCGGCCGTCTTTGAAGACGAACACGACGTTCATGCCGCCGAGCTCCTCGACGTTGCGCTGCTCGTTGAGGAACACGACCTGGTCGCAGCCCTTCGCGCTCGCCTCACTCTGCGCGAGCAGGCTCGAGGCGTAGTTGCCGCCGGTCTTCGCCTTGCCGGTGCCGCCCTTGCCGGCACGGGCGTAGTCCTCGGAGAGCCAGATCCGCACGGGCTTCACTCCCCCGGTGAAGTACGCTCCGGCTGGGCTGGCGATCACGTAGTACGCGACCTTCTGAGCCGCGCGAACACCGAGGAAGGCCTCCTTGGCGAACATGAACGGACGCAGGTACAGGCTCTGGTCGGCACCTGAGGGAACCCAGCGACCGTCGACCGCGATGATCTCGCGCAGCGACTGGATGAAGTACTCGGTGGGCAGCTCCGGGAGCGCGAGTCGACGCGCGCTGGCCTGCAGTCGTGCCGCGTTGCGGTCGGGGCGGAACGTGTGGATCGAGCCGTCGGCGTGACGATAGGCCTTGATGCCCTCGAAGATCTCCTGGGCGTAGTGCAGCACGGACGCGGCCGGGTCGAGCGGGATGGGTCCGTAGGGCTGCACGCGCGGTCGGTGCCATCCGCCCTTGACGGACCAGCAGATGTCGACCATGTGGTCGGTGAACACGACACCGAACCCCGGGTTCTCGTGAACCTCGGCGACCCGACCGGGCGTCGCGGCGGTCAGGTTCTTGGTCACAGCGAACTCCAGCGGAGCCACGGTGGTCTCGGCGTCGATGGTCGTCATCTCGTCATCCATTCCTCATGCGGCGCGCATCCTCGCGCCGTCTCAGCCTACGCCTGTCGGTCAGAGCAGAGCAGCGATCGCGGAGCCGATCTCCGCGGTCGTGCGCGCACCCGTGCGGGTCGCGATGTCGGATTCGACGGCGGCACTCACTCGAGCGGCCTCCGCTCCGAGTCCGAGGTGGTCGAGCAGCAGCGCGACCGACAGGATCGCCGCGGTGGGGTCGGCCTTCTGCTGCCCCGCGATGTCGGGAGCCGAGCCGTGCACCGGCTCGAACATCGACGGGAAGGTGCCGTCGGGGTTGATGTTGCCCGATGCGGCGAGTCCGATGCCGCCGGTGACAGCGCCTGCGAGATCGGTGAGGATGTCGCCGAAGAGGTTGTCGGTGACGATCACGTCGAAGCGCGAGGGATCGGTGACGAGGAAGATCGTCGCGGCATCGACGTGCAGGTAGTCGACGGACACGTCGGGATGCTCGGACGCGACCTCGTCGACGACGCGCTGCCAGATGGCGCCGGCGTGCACGAGCACGTTCGTCTTATGCACGAGGGTGATCTTCTTGCTGCGACGTTCGGCGAGATCGAACGCGTATCGCACGACCCGCTCGACACCGAATGCCGTGTTCACGGACGTCTCGTTGGCGACTTCGTGCGGTGTGCCCTTGCGGATCGCGCCGCCGTTGCCGACGTACGGCCCCTCAGTGCCCTCGCGGACGACGACGAAGTCGATCTCGCCGGGATTCGCGAGCGGACCCGAGGCACCGGCGAAGAGCTTGGACGGACGCAGATTGACGTAATGATCCAGCGTGAAGCGGAGTTTCAGCAGCAGGCCGCGCTCGATGTTCGCGTCCTTCAGGCGCGGGTCTCCTGGCGTGCCGCCGACCGCGCCGAGCAGGATCGCGTCGTGTTCGGAGATCGACTGCAGATCATCGTCGGTGAGAGTGTCGCCCGTCTCGAGGAAACGGGCGGCGCCGAGCGAGAAGCGCGTCTTGTCGAACGTCACATCGCTCGATGCGGTGACCGCGTCGAGGACCTTCTCGGCCTCGGCGACGACCTCTGGGCCGATTCCGTCACCGGGGATGACGGCCAGCTTCACGACACGCGACATGACACTCCTTGCATCGGGATGGACCGGCCGACGCTCGGATGCATGCCGAGCGGGCCGGTCCTCCCAGCGTACTGGTCAGTGCGAGGGCGCCTTGCGCAGTGTGACGGCGGCGATCACCCCGGCCACGATCACCAGGCCCGCGCCGATCAGCGAGGTCACCAGGACACCCGATCCGAAGGCGGCGGCAGCCGCATCCCACAACGCGTCTCCGAGCTGCGCGGGCAGATCCTTCGCGGCAGTGTAGGCGCCGGCCAGCGTCTCCGTCGCGGCGTGCGCCGCCTCCGCTGGGATGCCGGAGGGAATCACCAGCGCCCCGCGGTAGAACGCGGTGATCAGGCCGCCGAGGACGGCGGTGCCGAGCACCGCTCCCAGCTCGTAGGCGGTCTCGGAGACGGCGCTGGCCGCGCCCGCCTTCTCGGCCGGAGCACTGGACAGGATCAGCTCATTCGAGATCGTCTCCGCCGCCCCGATGCCGATGCCCAGCACCACGAAGGCGATGATCAGCGGAGCGACGCCGTGATCCGCCGTCGTGAACGCGACCAGGAGGTAACCGGCGACAGAGAACGCGAGACCGGCGGGCACGAGCACGTGCGGTGGCACTCGCCGTGAGATCGGCACGACCGAGAGGCCGGCGACGATCATCGCGGCCATTCCGGGCACGAGCGCTGCGCCGGCCGTCATCGGCGAGAGGCCGAGGACGAGCTGCAGGTGCTGCGACACGAAGTAGAGGAAGCCCACGAGCGCCACGACGCTCAGGAGGTTCACGAGGATCGCCCCCGAGAAGGAGCCCCGGCGGAACAGCTGCATGTCGAGCATCGGGACCTCGGCTGCGAGCTGACGCCGCACGAAGAGATACCCCATCGCGATGCCGAGCAGCGCCCACGCCCCCGCAGTGAGACTGGGGCCGTCGACGGCGAGCGACTTGATCGCGTAGACGACCGGGATCATCGCTGCCATCGAGAGAATGATGCTGACGATGTCGATGCGTCCGGGGTGCGGGTCACGGCTTTCGGGAACGAGCAGCGGCGCCGCGATGAGGAGCGGGATCAGCACGGGCACGGCGATCAGGAAGACCGAGCCCCAGTCGAAGTGCTCGAGCAGGAAGCCGCCGACGATCGGCCCGAGGGCCGAGCCCGCGGAGAACGCCGACGCCCAGACCGCGATGGCGAGGCGCCGCTGATCGCGGTTCGTGAAGATCGAGCGCAGCAGCGAGAGGGTCGACGGCATCAGCATCGCACCGAAGAAGCCGAGCAGCGCTCGCGCGGCAATGAGAAGACCTGCCGTGGGGGCGAACGCAGCGAGTGCCGACACGGCCGCGAAGCCGGTCGCGCCGATCAGCAGCATCCGACGACGCCCGAAGCGGTCTCCGAGTGTGCCCATGGTCACGAGCAGCCCGGCGAGCACGAGCGGATACACATCGATGATCCACAGCTGCTCCGCTCCGGTGGGCGCGAGCGCGATGGAGATCTCGGGCAGTGCGAAGCTCAGCACCGTGTTGTCCACCGACACCAGGAGCACCGGCAGCATGAGGACGACGAGTGCCGCCCAGCCACGGGCGCCGACGCGGGGAGCATCCGTCTCTGTCGTCGGGATCGACGCAGTACGGGTCATGGAACACCTCTCAGGATCACGACGGCATCGTTACTAAACCGTCCAGATGGTATAGTAACAGAATCGTCATACGTCCGCGCTACTGTGAATCGAGACGAACAGAGGATCCCCGATGCCCCGACCTCCCCTCGCCCGCGAACGCGTCCTGGACGCCTTCGAATCGATCGTCATCGAAGACGGTGAGCGGGCGGCCACGTTGGATGCGACAGCGAAGGCCGCCGGCGTGTCGAAGGGCGGCCTCCTCTATCACTTCGGCTCGAAGGACGAGCTGGCAGCGGGCCTCATCGAGCGCCTCGATGCGCTCACCACTCTGGATCTCGAGCGGATGACCTCGGCGGAAGAGGGCCCCGTCGCGTACTACGTGCGTACCTCCGTGATGGAGGACGACGCGCTGGACCGCGTCCTCATCGCCGCCACCCGCCTGGCCCAAGGCGGCTCGGCACCCGCCGCCGACGCGCTGCGACGCAACCGCGACCGCTGGGAGGACACGATCCGTCCTCATGTGCGGGATGCCGCGAGCCTCGATCTCGTGATGCTGCTCAGTGACGGCCTGTACTTCAACAACTCGCTCGATGTGCACGGTCCCGAGCGCCTGGTGCCGAGAAGTGCCGAGCTGTCCGACCTGATCGCGCTCGTGCTGCGCGCCACCGCTCCCTGAGGCCGGGAACGACAGAGCGGGAGGAGCGACCTCCCGGCCGCTCCTCCCGCTCTGTCGGAGTCTCCCCTGCGATCAGACCTCGGTGATCTCGATCTGACGGAACAGGTCTGCGTCGATCTCGTTGCGCAGGTCGTCGAGCAGATCGTCAGAGACCGGCGAGTCGAGGGTGAGAACGCTGAGCGCCTGATCGCCCGCCCCCAGGCGCGAGATCTGCATGCCTGCGATGTTGATGCCGGCCTCGCCGAACTTCTGACCGTAGACCGCGACGATGCCGGGACGGTCGGTGTAGAGCATCACGACGTGGTGCTTCTCGATCGGCAGCTCGAGGGCGTGGTCATTGATGGCGACCAGCTTCTCTGCCTGCTTGGGACCGGTGAGGGTGCCCGACACCGACAGCTGCGTGCCGTCCGAGAGCGCTCCGGCCAGAGTGATGACGTTGCGGTACTCGTCGCTCACGTCGTCCTTGAGCAGACGGACCGCGATACCGCGCTGATCGGCGAGCAGCGGTGCGTTGACGTACGACACGGTCTCGCTGACGATGTTCGTGAAGACGCCCTTGAGCGCGGCGAGCTTCAGCACGCTCACGTCGTAGTCGTTCAGCTCGCCGTGCACCTCGACATCGAGGCTCGTGAGAGGCGACGTCGCGAGAGCCGCGAAGATCTGGCCGAGCTTCTCGACGAGCGAGATGCCGGGGCGCACATACGGGTCGATGACTCCCCCGGCCACGTTGACCGCATCGGGAACGAGGTCGCCGCCGAGCGCGAGGCGCACGGAACGCGCGACCGAGACTCCGGCCTTCTCCTGCGCCTCCTCCGTGCTGGCACCCAGGTGCGGAGTGACGACGACGTTCGGGAGGTCGAGCAGCGGACGAGCAGTTCCGCCCTCGGCCGGGGGCTCGGAGGTGAAGACGTCGAGACCCGCACCCGCGATCTCACCGGCGACGAGGGCCGCGTGCAGCGCTTCCTCGTCGATGAGGCCACCGCGGGCGACGTTGACGACGAAGGCCGTGGGCTTCATGGCCGTGAACTGCTCGGCACCGATCATGCCGGTCGTCTCCGGCGTCTTCGGCATGTGGATCGTGAGGAAGTCCGCCTCTGCGACGAGCTCGTCGAGCGAGAGGAGCTGCACACCGAGCTGCTGCGCGCGGGCCGAGGTGACGTAGGGGTCGTAAGCGACGACGCGCATGTCGAACGCGGCGAGGCGCGCGGCGACGAGAGCTCCGATGCGGCCGAGGCCGACGATGCCGACCGTCTTCTCGAAGAGCTCGGCTCCCGTGAACGAGCTGCGCTTCCACTGACCGGCCGCGAGCGATGCGTGTGCGGCGGGGATGCGACGGGCGAGGCTGAGGATGTGGCCGACCGTCAGCTCGGCGGCCGAGACGATGTTCGAGGTCGGCGCGTTGACCACCATGACACCCGCGGCGGTGGCCGCCTTGATGTCGACGTTGTCGAGCCCGACGCCCGCGCGGGCGACGACCTTGAGCTTCGGAGCGTGGGTGAGCGCCTCTTCGTCGATGTGCGTCGCCGAACGGATGAGCACCGCATCGGCATTCGCGAGCGAGGCGAACAGCGCTTCGCGGTCGGTGCCGTCGACGTTGCGAACGTCGAAGTCGGGGCCGAGGGCCTCGATCGTGGCGGGAGAGAGAACTTCAGCGATGAGCACGACGGGCTTCGGCACAGGGATCCTTCGGGGCAGCGCGACAGGGGGCCGATGCGCCGCACACCGTGGGGGCGCGATCACTTCAACTGTACCCGAGCGGCTCCGCTGCTCCGTGCCGTGTGACGCCGTCTGTCAGAGAGCGACGGTCACGAGATCGGACATGTTGAGGATGCTGTAGCCGATCAGGCTCAGCCAGAACACCGCCACGACGCCGAGACCCGCCAGCAGCACCAGAGCGAGCTCGCCCGCGCGTCGCCGTCGCCCGATCACGTACGCGAACACGAAGACGAGCGCCGGGAACACCACTCCGAAGAGAAGGGTCACCCAGCCGATGCCGGTGAGTCCGCTCTGGGCCATGGAGACGAGATGAGCGACGGCATTCCAGATCGCATAGGCGTAGAAGAGTCCTGCGACTCCGAGCACGAGTGCATTGAGCCACCGCGGGGAGGCGGAGGTCGCCGGAGAGGTCGACTGATCGGTCATGATCCGATCACCCCCACCGTCACGAAAGGCCAGGGCACGAGCAGCACGACTCCGAGCAGCAGCAGTCCGACCCGGACCCACGTCGCCTTCGCACGGGTCAAGACCCACACCGCGAGGAACCAGAGCGCGGGCGCCGCGACCGCGAGCACGAACCACGGCACGTACATGGAATCGGCCACGATCAGATTGGCCAGCGGCTTCAGCCGCAGCCCTCCGACGACCCAGCCGATGCTGTACAGGAGGTACACGCCGCCGACGACCCCGAGGGTCAGCAGCATCGCGGTGCTCAGGTGTGCTGATTCCTGCTCGTCCGGCATCGTGACGGTGCCGTCGGTCTCGACGCGACCGACGGCCTCGCTGCCGCGGCCGACGGCGTTCCAGCCGTCCGGCAGCGCCGCATCATCGGCGTGATCCCGCTGGGTGGACGCCTCGCTCTCAGAGCGCTTCGGAGTGCGCGCCTTCGGCGCGACGCCGTCGTCGCCGTCCCAGCTCAGGGCATCGTCGGAGTCGGAAGTCATGTCCCCAGCGTAGGACACGTCGTCCACTATGCTCGGGGGCATCTGGGCCACCGGGGCCCTCTCCGGAAGGGAAGCCAGTGGCCGAGCAGAACGACAGGGTCGACCAGAGCACACCGGGCGGAGCCGACGAGCCCGCCGCGGGATGGAAGCCGACAGCCGCGGCGAAGTCGCGGGCGACGACCTTCCGCTGGATCGCCGCGGTCCTGTGGGGTCTCGCCATCGCGGCCGAGGCGGTGTCGATCTTCTGGCTGCTCCGCCAGCGCGAGTACGTCGGCGAGGACGGCACGCTCGTGCGCGACCCCGACACGGGCCTCCTGGAGGAGCAGGGCGTCACGGCGCAGTTCCCGCAGTGGGCGTTCGTCACGCTTCTCGTCCTGCTCGTCGTCATCGCCGCGCTCGCGATCACCGGCTCGCTGCTCTGGAAGAAGGCGAACAGGCTCGACCCCGCGCGCCGATCCGAGACCGTGCGCTTCTTCGTGCAGAACCAGCTCGGCGCGATCATCGCGGTCGTGGCCTTCCTCCCCCTGGTGATCCTGATCTTCCTCAATAAGGACATGAGCAAGGGGCAGAAGACGACGGCCGGCATCGTCGGCGTGGTCCTCGCCCTGCTCGCCACAGTGATCGGTGTCGACTTCAACCCGCCGTCCGTCGAGAAGTACACGGCCGACCAGTCGGCGGTCATCCTGATGCTCGGAAAGGACGAGGTCGTGTGGGTCGACGGCGGTGCGGTCTACCACGTGTGCGATGAGGTCTCCGACATCCAGACCGGCAGCGAGAAGCGCACCGGCACCACGGCTGAGGCCGTGGAGGCCGGCAAGAGCCGCCTCACGCTAAAGTTCGCCTCCGAGCTGCGCACCTGCGGTCTCGCCGTGCCCGAGAACGCCGACGAGATCGAGGACGCGTTGCGCGAGATCCAGGGCGGAGCGGTCGACACTCTTCTGCCCGCGCCGGTATGGGCCGACCCCGCCGACGCCCCGATCGAGGTCGAGGAGGCTCCGGCGGAGTGACCCGCAGAACCGCGAGAAGGGGCCCGGTGCGATCCGCACCGGGCCCCTTCTCTTCGACCGTCTCAGATCAGCGCGCAGCGCTGCCGTCGACGTAGTCTTCGTCCTGCTGCTTCCATGCGAAGAGCGAACGCAGCTCCTTGCCGGTGGCCTCGATCGGGTGCGTCTCCTCCTTGGCGCGCAGTGCCAGGAACTCCTCCGCGCCGTTGTCCTGGTCGTCGATGAAGCGCTTCGCGAAGTTGCCGTTCTGGATGTCCGCGAGGATCGCCTTCATCGACTCCTTGACCTCGGGGGTCACGACGCGGGGACCCGAGACGTAGTCGCCGTACTCAGCAGTGTCGGAGACCGACCAACGCTGCTTCGCGATGCCGCCCTCCCACATGAGGTCGACGATGAGCTTCAGCTCGTGCAGCACCTCGAAGTACGCGATCTGCGGCTGGTATCCCGCTTCGGTGAGCGTCTCGAAGCCGGCCTGCACGAGGTGGCTGACGCCACCGCACAGCACGGCCTGCTCGCCGAACAGGTCGGTCTCGGTCTCTTCGGTGAAGGTCGTCTTGATGACGCCGGCACGGGTGCCGCCGATGGCCTTCGCGTACGAGAGCGCCGTGGCCCACGCGTTGCCCGATGCGTCCCGCTCGACGGCGATGATGTCGGGGATTCCACGGCCGGCGACGAACTCGCGACGGACCGTGTGACCCGGAGCCTTCGGGGCGACGAGGATCACGTCGACGCCCTCAGGAGCATCGATGTAGCCGAAGCGGATGTTGAAGCCGTGCGCGAAGGCGAGCGTCTTGCCCTCGGTGAGGTTCGGTGCGATCGACTCGCTGTAGATCGTGCGCTGGTGCTGGTCCGGCGCGAGGATCATGATGAGGTCGGCCCACTGCGTCGCGTCGGCGACGGTCTTGACCGCGAATCCGGCCTCTTCCGCCTTCGGCGCCGACTTCGATCCCTCCTTGAGGGCGATGGCGACCTCGACACCCGAGTCGCGAAGGTTCTGCGCGTGCGCGTGACCCTGCGAGCCGTAGCCGACGATCGCGACCTTCTTGCCCTGGATGATCGACAGATCGGCGTCTGCGTCGTAGAAGATCTCGGTGCTCACTGGTTTCTCTCCTTGATTGATGTTCGTGTACGTGTGTGAAATCTGGTCAGCCGCGCAGGACGCGCTCGGTGATGCTCTTGCCTCCGCGGCCGATGGCGAGGAGGCCCGACTGCGCGATCTCCTTGATTCCGAAAGGCTCGAGGGCGCGGAGCATGGCATCGACCTTGCCCCTGTCACCGGTGACCTCGATCACCAGCGCGTCGGAGGCGTAGTCCACCACAGACGCGCGGAACAGGTTCGCCACCTCGATGACGTTCGACCTGGTCGCGTTGTCGGTGCGCACCTTGACGAGCATGTGCTCGCGCTGCACCGAGGTCGGGAAGTCGAGCTCGACGATCTTGATGACGTTGATCAGCTTGTTGAGCTGCTTGGTCACCTGCTCGAGAGGAAGATCCTCGAGGTCGACGACGACCGTGATGCGCGAGATGCCAGGCACCTCGGTCACGCCCACCGCGAGAGAGTCGATGTTGAAGCCACGGCGTGCGAACAGTCCCGCGACTCGGGTCAGCAGGCCGGGGGTGTTCTCCACGAGGAGGCTCAGCACGTGAGTCGACATGGTCAGTCCTCCTCGTCGAATGCGGGCGCGTGCTCGCGGGCGTACTGGACGTAGCTGTTGCTCACGCCCTGGGGAACCATCGGCCACACCATCGAATCGGCGCTGACGACGAAGTCGATGACGACGGGACGGTCGTTCGTCTCGAGGGCGAGCTTGATCGCGGCATCCACCTCCTCCTCCTTCTCCACACGGATCGCGAGGCAGCCATATGCCTCCGCGAGCTTCACGAAGTCGGGGATGCGGACGGTGCCGTGACCGGTGTTGAGGTCGGTGTTCGAGTGGCGACCGTCGTAGAACAGCGTCTGCCACTGGCGCACCATGCCCAGCGACGAGTTGTTGATGATCGCGACCTTGATCGGGATGTTGTTGATCGTGCAGGTGGCGAGCTCCTGATTGGTCATCTGGAAGCAGCCGTCACCGTCGATCGCCCACACCACACGGTCGGGCTCGGCGACCTTCGCGCCCATCGCAGCGGGAACCGAGTAGCCCATGGTTCCTGCGCCCCCGGAGTTCAGCCAGGCGTTGGGGCGCTCGTACTTGATGAACTGCGCAGCCCACATCTGGTGCTGTCCCACGCCCGCGGCGTAGATGCCCTCCGGCCCGGTCAGCTCACCGATCCGCTGGATCACGTACTGCGGCGCGAGGAGGCCGTCGGTCGTCGGCGCGTACCCGAGCGGGAACTCGTTGCGCAGCCCGTCGAGGTACGACCACCACTCCTCGGTGTCAGGGGTCGTGGTGGTGATCGCGGTGCGGAACGCCGACTCGAGATCGACCAGCACGTCGCGGACGTCGCCCACGATCGGCACGTCTGCGGTGCGGATCTTCGAGATCTCGGCCGGATCGATGTCGACGTGCACGACCTTGGCGTTCGGCGCGAAGAGCGCGGCCTTGCCGGTCACGCGGTCGTCGAACCGCGCCCCGAGGGACACGATCAGGTCGGCCTCCTGCAGCGCCAGCACCGCCGGAACGGTGCCGTGCATGCCCGGCATGCCGAGGTGCTGCTGGTGGGAGTCGGGGAATGCGCCGCGAGCCATGAGTGTGGTCACGACGGGCGCATTCGTGGTCTCGGCGAGGGCGAGCAGCTCGGCAGACGCGCGACCGCGGATCACACCGCCGCCGACGTACAGCACCGGCTTCTTGGCCTCGGCCAGAAGGGCCGCCGCCGCCTGGATCTGCTTGCCGTGCGCTTTGGTCACGGGGCGGTATCCGGGCAGGTCGTACTTCGGAGGCCAGACGAACGGCGCCATCGCCTGCTGGGCGTCCTTCGTGATGTCGACGAGCACCGGACCCGGTCGGCCGGTCGAGGCGATCTCATAGGCCGCCGCGATGGCGCCCGGGATCTCCGACGCATCCTTCACGAGGAACGAGTGCTTCGTGACCGGCATCGTGATGCCGACGATGTCGGCCTCCTGGAACGCGTCAGTGCCCATCAGCGTCGAGAACACCTGCCCGGTGATCGCGAGCAGCGGCACCGAGTCCATGTAGGCGTCGGCGATCGCGGTCACGAGGTTGGTCGCACCGGGACCCGACGTCGCGATGCAGACGCCGACCTTGCCCGAGGACGACGCGTAGCCTTCGGCGGCGTGCCCCGCTCCCTGTTCGTGCCGCACGAGGATGTGCCGCAGCTCGGCGGCGTCCATCAGCGGGTCGTAGACCGGGAGGATCGCGCCTCCGGGAAGACCGAAGACGTCCTTGACGCCGAGGAGCTCGAGCGTGCGGACCACGGCCTCGGCTCCGGAGATCTCCGGTGCGGCGGACTTGGGTGCGGGCGGCCTCGGCACAGCCGAGACGGTGTCAGCAGTCATGACACTCCTTCTGATGGTCTGTTGGCGACGTCGGAGGCTGGGATGCCGGAGCCGACGCGGATCAGCCGGTCGTCGCGCCCTCGGCAGCGGACCGCACGAGACGCGAGTACTTGGCAAGAACGCCACGGGTATAGCGCGGGGGTAGCGGCTCCCAGCCAGAGCGGCGGGAGGCGAGCTCCGCCTCGTCGACGAGTAGGTCGAGAGAGCGAGCTGCGATATCGACCCGTATCAGATCACCATCGCGCACGAAGGCGATAGGACCTGCGTCCACCGCTTCGGGTGCTATGTGGCCGATGCACAGGCCGGTTGTGCCGCCTGAGAATCGTCCGTCAGTCAAGAGTAGTACATCTTTTCCGAGCCCCGCGCCCTTGATGGCCGCGGTGATGGCGAGCATCTCGCGCATACCGGGTCCGCCCTTCGGACCCTCGTAGCGGATGACGATGACGGTGCCCGCCTCGATCTCGCCGTTGGCCACGGCGTCCATGGCCGCGCGCTCGCGCTCGAACACCCGGGCGGAGCCCTCGAAGACGGCCGCGTCGAAGCCCGCGGTCTTCACGACGGCACCCTCGGGCGCGAGCGACCCGTGCAGGATCGTCAGGCCGCCGGTCGCGTGGATCGGGTTGTCGAAGGTGTGGATGACCTCGCCGTCGATCGGCTGCGGGTCGAGGTCCGCGAGGTTCTCGGCGAGCGTCTTGCCCGTCACGGTGAGCGCGTCACCGTGCAGCAGGCCCTCGTCGAGCATCGCCTTCATGATCACGGGGATGCCGCCGTGGCGGTCGACGTCGTTCATGACGTACTTGCCGAACGGCTTCATGTCCGCGACGTGCGGCACCTTGTCGCCGATGCGGTTGAAGTCGTGCAGGCTCAGCTCGACCTCGGCCTCGCGCGCGATCGCGAGCAGGTGCAGCACAACGTTGGTCGAACCGCCCAGGGCCATCGCGAGGGCGATCGCGTTCTCGAACGCCTCCTTGGTGAGGATGTCGCGGGTCGTGATGCCCTGGCGGAGCAGGTTGACGACGGCCTCGCCGGAACGGTGCGCGAAGTAGTCACGACGACGATCTGCGGCGGGCGGAGCGGCAGACCCGGGAAGGCTCAGGCCCAGGGCCTCGGCGACCGACGCCATCGTGTTCGCCGTGTACATGCCACCGCAGGCGCCCTCACCCGGTGCGATCGCGCATTCGATGCGCTTGAGGTCCTCTTCGCTCATGAGTCCCGCGCGGCAGGCGCCGACGGCCTCGAACGAGTCGATGATCGTGACGTCCTTCTCGGTGCCGTCCGAGAGCTTGACCCAGCCCGGTGCGATGGAGCCTGCGTAGAGGAACACGCTCGACAGGTCGAGCCGGGCGCTGGCCATCAGCATCCCGGGGATCGACTTGTCGCAACCGGCGAGCAGCACCGATCCGTCGAGTCGCTCGGCCATCATCACGGTCTCGACCGAGTCGGCGATGACCTCGCGCGACACGAGCGAGAAGTGCATGCCCTCGTGGCCCATCGAGATGCCGTCCGAGACCGAGATCGTGCCGAACTGCAGCGGGTACCCGCCGCCGGAGTGCACGCCCTCCTTGGCACCCTGCGCGAGCCGGTCGAGGCTTAGGTTGCAGGGTGTGATCTCGTTCCAGCTGGAGGCGATGCCGATCTGGGGCTTGTCCCAGTCGGCGTCGCCCATGCCGACGGCACGGAGCATGCCTCGGGAGGTCGTCGCCTCGATGCCGTCGGTGACGACGCGGCTGCGGGGCTTGATGTCGATGGGCGCGCTGGTGGAGGGATCATGCGAGGACATGACGGAAGTCTATTCCCGCCGGGAGGTGCGCTCGTCCGCGAGCGCCTCCAGAAGCAGGGCGATCTGTTGTGGGTTCTCCACACGAAGCTCGGCGGCGCTCTCCCCCGGTCCCACGCGGACGCCCAGATCGTCGCCGCTGAGCACGCGCATGGCGTCCTCGTCCGTGACGTCATCGCCGGCGAAAAGGATAGCGGTGGCGTCGAAATGCTCGCGCAGCGCCGTCATCGCGGCATCCTTGCCCTCGTTCCGCGACGAGAACTCGAGCACGCGGTGCCCCGAGCGGCGTCGCCAGTGCGGGAAGCGCTCCGCGACGAGTGCATCGATCTCGGCGAACACCGCCTTCTCGACCTCGGGTGTGGCCGTGCGGGTGTGCACACCCATTCCGAAGGTCTTGGGCTCGAGCTCCGCCCCCTCGTATCGATCGATGATCGGCCGCGCGGCCTCCCACAGCTCCTCTCGCGACCCCTCAGCGGTGTCGCCGTCGGCCTCGTTGGCGCCGACCCCGGGATACCAGTACTGCGCACCGTGCGATCCGGCCAGCGCGATCAGCGAGTCATCCGTGTGCTCGGTGATCACCCGCAGGTCGTGCATGCTGCGCCCGGAGACGTAGGCGACGACCGTGTCGGGGAGCGCCGCGAGACGGGCGACCTGCACCGCGACCTCGGGCAGAGCCCTGGCGGCCATCGGATCGGGGACGAGCGGAGATGCCGTGCCGTCGAAGTCCAGCGCGACGATCAGTCTGGGTGTGGCGGCGATGGCGCTCAGCGCCGGGTCTGCGGCTCCGGGGGTCCAGCTACGGGTCACAGTGTCTCCAATCGAGGCGGTGTCCTCCCAGTATGACCCGGCGGAACGGTGCGACCCGGCCGATCAGCGTCCGCGGACGTCCGCGAGTGCGCGCAGGAACGACGACGACCACGCGTTCACGTCGTTCTCCAGCACGCGACGTCGCAGCGACCGCATCCGCTTGCCCTGCTCAGCGGGCGTCATGGTGACCGCGGTCATGATCGCGTCCTTCAACCCGGCGATGTCGTGCGGGTTGACGCGCACCGCCTGCCGCAGCTCGTCGGCGGCGCCCGTGAACTCGCTCAGCACGAGCACCCCGCGATTGTCGGCCCGCGTCGCGACGTACTCCTTCGCGACGAGGTTCATGCCGTCGCGCAGCGCGGTCACGAGCATGACGTCGGCGGCGAGGTACAGTGCGACCATCTCCTCGCGCGGGTAGCCCTGGTGCAGATAGCGGATGGCGGTGTGCCCCATGGTGTCGTGATCGCCGTTGATGCGCCCGACCGCGAGTTCGATCTCATCGCGAAGATGCACGTACGCGTCGACACGCTCTCGGCTCGGACTCGCGACCTGCACGAAGGTGACGTCGTCGACGCTCAGCTTGCCGTCTTCGAGGAGCTCGCCGTACGCCTTGATGCGATGCCGGATGCCCTTGGTGTAGTCGAGGCGGTCGACGCCCAGGAGGATCTTCTTCGGGTTGCCGAGGCTCGCTCTGATCTCGGCCGCGCGCGCTCGGACATCGGGGCGTGCCGCGAGCTCGAGGTACGGAGCGGTGTCGATCGAGATCGGGAAGGCCCGAGCGACGGCGGTGCGCGTGCCGCCCCCCTCGGTCGGGATGGTGACCGCCGACCCCTTCACCTCGTGACGCAGACGACGGCGCACAGCGGTCAGGAAGTAGGTGGCGTCCTGTGCGCGCTGGAAGCCGATGACATCAGCGCCGAGCAGGCCTTTGAGCACCTGATCACGCCACGGGAGCTGGGCATAGAGCCCGTGCGCAGGGAACGGGATGTGGTGGAAGTAGCCGATCGTGACATCGGGCCTCAGTTCGCGGATCATCTGCGGCACCAGCTGCAGCTGGTAGTCGTGCACCCAGACGGTGCCGTCCTGTGCGACGACGTCGGCGGCTGCCTCCGCGAAACGGCGGTTGACCTTGACGTACGCCTCCCACCATTCGCGGTGGTACTGCGGCGGCGCGATGACGTCGTGGTACAGCGGCCAGATCGTGTCGTTAGCGAAGCCCTCGTAGTAGTCGGCGACCTCCTCGGCGCTGAGCGGCACCGGGATCAGGTCGATGCCGTTGATCTCGAATCGATCCAGCTCGACATCCGGCTGGCCGGCCCACCCGACCCAGGCTCCGCGCGCACTGCGCATCATCGGCTCGAGTGCGGCGACCAGACCGCCCGGGGAGGTCCGCCACTCCTCGTCTCCGTCAGGACCCACGACCCGGTCGACGGGAAGTCGGTTGGCGACGACGACGAAATCTGCGACTGACATGGGTGAGTGCTCCTGACGATGCAGTGGGGGTGCTCCTCAGGCTACAGAAGCTCAGACCGAGGCTACGCGAGGTCGGGTGCCGCTCAGCCACCAGTTGACAAGCCCGGCGACGAAGGCTATCGCCGCAGAGATGATCGGCAGCACGAGAGCGCTGGTCGTTCCCGCGCTCTCGGCGAGCTCTCCCGCCACGGCCGCGCCGAGGGACTGGCCGACGACGATCCCCGAGCCGAGCATCGTCATCACGGTCGCCGAGCGCCCCAGAGGGCTGCGCGCAGCCCCGAAGCTGTACTGCGTGACGAGGGTCGGGCCGATGCCGATCCCCATGATCCCGAGAGCGATCATCATGGTCGCCGGCGAGTCGACGAGGAGCAGCAGCAGGCTTCCGCCGAGCAGGATGCCGGCGAACAGCAGCCAGCGCGCGCGGAGCGAGAACCGCACCGGGAGCCACGCGACGCCGAGCGCGAGAATCGCCGACCCGACGCCCATCACGCCGTAGAGGAGCCCTGCCTGTTCTGCGGCGCCGCGGTCCGCCATGAAGGAGGTGAGCGATGTGAGCATCGTGCCGAAGAACATGCCGACGCCGAGGATGCCGACGACGACGATCAGGAGACGCGGGCTGAAGAGCTCGGTCACGGCCGACGGCGCCCGCCCGTCCTCGCCTCGGTGCACCGAGACGACACGCGCGCTCGGATGCAGGGCGAACGCGCCCACGAACACGACCGTGAGCACCGCCGCACCGATGAGCGGGGCCCACGGCGCGATGGCGGAGGCGAGGATGCCGACGATGAACGGGCCGAATACGAACACGGTCTCATCGGCGGCGGACTCATACGCCATGGTCCCTGAGACGGTGCGCGTGCGCGCCGCCTCAGGCATCCGATCGGCGATCATCGTCACGAGTCTGGATCGAGACATCGGAGCGACCTGCGGAGCGGTGGCGCCGATGCCGAACGCGGATATCAGCACCAGCGCGTCCGCTCCCCCCGTGTAGACGACGACGGTGAAGAGCACCAGCATCGCCCCGTTGGCGATCGCCAGGATCAGCAGCACCATGCGCTGTCCGAACCGATCGGCGGCGGCGCCGAGCAGAGGTCCGAAGCATGCTGTGCCGAGTCCGACGGCCGCGGAGGTGAGTCCGCCGAGCGAGAGCGAACCGCGCGCCGAAACGACGACCGTGAGCACTCCGACGACCATCATCGCGAACGGAAGCCGGGCGATGAACGCGATGATGAAATACGGGAGCCCCGCGATGCGGAGCAGTCCTCGCTCCTCAGCCGCGGGGATCGGGGCAGGGTGCTCGGGAATGGGAGTTGCGTGTGTCATGGGCTCTCGCGCGTCCGCGGACGCGGGGTCGGGTGCCGCCGCTGTCCGCCGGGAAGCCGGCGGCCGGTAGATACACGGATTGCGGCCGCGGACCAGCCGCGACCCTTCCATGGTAGCGCGGTCGACGGAACGACGCCTGGGTTCCCGGGCCGCCTCATCGACGGACGGCTCTGACAGATTCCCCGCCGAGTTGTCAAGGCGGGGCGCGACGCAGCCGTCGACAGGTAGCGTGAAGTCATGAACTACCTCTCGGGCACCGGAATCGTCGGCGCGATCATGACGGGCGTCACTCTGCTCCGCGGATCCCGCGACACCAAGATCACTTGGCGCTCCGCCCTCGCGTGGGTGAGCTGGGGAATCACGCTCGCGCTGTCGATCGGCGCTGTCATCGACACCCGCCGCGCGAAGCAGGGTCGCCCCGTGTCGCCCGATTCGCCGGTCTATGCCAAGCAGCAGAAGGAGCGCGAGAAGGAAGCCAAGAAGCAGCGCTCCGAGGGCGTCAAGCCGATCAAGCGCTGAGTCTCAGCGAGTGAGGATCAGCGCCTCGCCCTGACCGCCTCCTCCGCACAGCCCCACAGCCGCGACACCGCTTCCTCTGCGAGCGAGTTCGTGTGCCATGTGGACGACCAGACGTGTGCCTGACGCGCCGATCGGATGACCGATCGCGATGCCGCCGCCGTGGACGTTCACGATGTCGCTGGAGAGCCCGAGCTCGAGCTGCGATCGGGCGACGACCGCTCCGAAGGCCTCGTTGATCTCGACGACATCGAGGTCTGCGGCCGTGATGCCCTGCTTCTCGCACGCGCGTTCGATGGCCCGTGCGGGCTGCGCCTGCAGCGAGTTGTCCGGCCCTGCGGTCTGCCCGCTGGCGCCGACGGTGACGAGCACCGGCCAGCCTCTGGTCGCCGCCGTGGCGCGGGTCGTCACGACGACCGCCGACGCTCCGTCGGAGATCTGAGACGAATTGCCGGCCGTGATCGAGCCGCCCTCGGCGAACGCCGCCCGAAGGCCCGCGAGAGACTCGACGGTCGTGTCGGGCCTGATGCCCTCATCGGCGGTGACGAGCGTCGGCTCCCCCCGCCGCTGGGGAACGGCGACGGACACGATCTCATCGTCGAAGACGCCGGCGGCCTGAGCCGCCGAAGCACGCTGATGCGACAGCGCCGCCACCTGATCCTGAGCCCCGCGCGTCAGCTCGTAGCGGGTGTTGTGGCGCTCGGTGGACGCGCCCATGCTCTCTTTGTCGTACGCGTCGGTGAGGCCGTCGTGGGCCATGTGATCGAGCACCTCCACGCTGCCGTACGTCCATCCGTCCCGCGACCCCATGAGCAGGTGCGGAGCCCTGGTCATGGATTCCATGCCCGCCGCGACGACGACCGCCGCGTCTCCCGTCCGGATCATCCGAGCCGCGTCGATGATCGCCGTGAGACCTGAGAGGCACACCTTGTTCACGGAATGGGCGGGAACGTCCCAGCCGATACCGGCTCCGATCGCCGCCTGTCTCGCTGCGTTCTGTCCCGAGCCGGCCGCGAGGACCTGGCCGACGATCACGGCGTCCACGTCCGAGGGATCGATGGACCCCTGTTCCAGGGCACCTCGGATCGCGAATGCGCCGAGCTCCGGCGCGCTGAAGCTCGCCAGCTGTCCCTTGAGGCGGCCCTGGGGAGTGCGTGCCGCGGCGACGATCACGACGTCCGCGTCGCTCGAGTGGTCTGGGGCGTTCATCTCCGCCTCTCCGTTCTGTGCGTTCATCGGTCGTGCAGTTCTTCGGGGACCGTGAGTGTCGGCTCCGTCGCCGCCACGACCTGCTCCACCGTCACGCCCGGTGCGAGCTCGACGAGCGAGAGACCGTCCGGTGTCACGTCGATCACCGCCAGGTCGGTGATGATGCGATCGACGACCCCGCGGCCTGTGAGTGGAAGCGAGCAGTCGTGCACGATCTTCGCCGATCCGTCCTTCGCGGTGTGCTCCATCAGCACGATGACGCGCGCGGCACCATGCACGAGATCCATCGCGCCGCCGGGTCCCTTCACCATCTTGCCCGGGATCATCCAGTTCGCGAGGTCTCCGGTGGCGGACACCTGCATGGCGCCGAGGATCGCCGCGTCGATCTTGCCGCCTCTGATCATGCCGAAACTCGTCGCGGAGTCGAAGTACGCGGCACCGGCCAGCACCGTGACGGTCTCTTTGCCGGCGTTGATCAGGTCCGGATCCACCGCGCCCTCGTGCGGGTACGGTCCGACGCCGAGGATGCCGTTCTCGGATTGCAGCACGACGGTCACGCCGTCGGGCACGTGGTTCGGCACGAGCGTGGGCAACCCGATGCCGAGGTTGACATAGGAGCCGTCCCGCAGCTCTGCGGCAGCGCGAGCGGCCATCTCATCGCGTGTGAGCGCCATGTCAGGCTCCTTCCGGCGTGACGGTTCGACGTTCGATGCGCTTCGGGATGTCGGTGCCGACCTCGACGACGCGGTGCACGAAGACGCCCGGCAGATGGACGCGGTCCGGATCCAGCTCCCCCGGTTCGACGAGCTGCTCCACCTGCGCGATGCAGATTCGTCCGGCCATCCCCGCGAGCGGGTTGAAGTTGCGCGCCGCCTTGTTGAAGATCAGATTCCCGTGCCTGTCCCCCGCCAGCGCATGCACCAGCGCGAAATCGGTGGTGATGGCCTCTTCGAGCACATACTTACGCGGCCCTGCCGCGGTGTCGAAGGTACGAACATCCTTCACCGGAGACGCCACCGCGATGCTGCCGTCGGGGTTGTAGCGTCGCGGGAGCCCACCCTCGGCGACCTGCGTGCCGACGCCGGTCTGGGTGAAGAATGCGGCGATCCCAGACCCTCCCGCCCTGAGCTTCTCGGCGAGGGTTCCCTGCGGTGTCAGCTCGAGCTCGAGTTCGCCGGAGAGGAACTGCCGTTCGAACTCCTTGTTCTCCCCGACGTAGGACGAGGTCATCTTGCGGATCCGGCGAGCGGCGAGCAGGATGCCGAGCCCCCAGTCGTCCACTCCGCAGTTGTTGCTGACGATGCTGAGCCCGCTCGTGCCCCGGGCGAGCAGTGCGTCGATGAGCGCAGTCGGATTCCCGGAGAGCCCGAATCCTCCGACGGCGAGAGACGCACCGTCCTCGATGTCTGCGACCGCTTCTTCGGCGCTCGCCCACTGTTTGTCGATCACGCATGCTCCTTCGAATGACGCTCGTTCCTTCAGCATCCGCTCTCCGGCATCCTCGAGGGAAGAACACTCTTGCGATGTGGACACATCAACGAATAGCGTCCACATTATGGAACCCTCCGCCTCGATTCCCGGAACGCAGGCGATCGCGCGCGCCGCGAAGCTCTTGAGGCTCGTGACCTCCAGCGGCCACGACGGTGCGTCGCTCCAGGAGCTGTCCGCGTCCGCCGGGTTGTCCCGCTCGACCGCGCATCGCCTGCTCTCCGCACTTCGCGCCGAGGGTCTGGTCGACCGCGACGAGTCCTCCACTCGCTGGATGCCCGGGCCGGAGCTCTATCTCATGGGATCCGTCGCCGCAGCCCGCTACGACGTGACTGCACTGGGGCGTGATATCGTCCGCTCGCTCGCGGTCAAGACCGAGGAGAGCGCCTTCCTCTCGGTGCGCCGTGCCGATGAGACGGTGTGCCTCGTCCGCGAGGAGGGCTCCTTCCCGATCCGGTCATTCGTGCTGAGCGAGGGCGTGCGGTTTCCGCTCGGCGTAGCAAGCGCCGGGCTCGCCATCCTGGCATTCCTCCCTGACCACGATGTGGACGCCTATCTGGAACGTCATCCGGAGCTCGAGGCCAACTGGGGCAGATCTCACGGCGCCGCACCTCTGCGAACACGGCTGGCCGAGACGAAGGAGAGAGGCTATGCGGTGAATCCGGGGCTGATCGTGGAGGGCAGCTGGGGTCTCGGCGCGGCGGTCTTCGATCGCTCGGGTCGACCGGAATGGGCCTTGAGCCTGACCGGCGTGGGATTCCGCTTCGGCCCTGATCGGATCGGCGAGCTGGGCAGGACGCTCCTCGCCCATGCGCACCAGCTCTCGGCTCGGATCGCGGGGGCTCGGCGCTGACCCCGACTTATACATACCAGTGGGTATATACTTTCTGGTATGAATCGTCAGGATGTCATCCCCTCGCTCGTGCTCTCCGGGTATGCGCTCGGCCGGATCGCCGCACAGGACGCCGGCAATGATGCGCCTGCCGCGCAGTGGCGGGTGCTGAGTCTGCTCGAGCAGTCCGGGCCCAAGCGGGTCGGAGAGCTCGCGGCAGCCGCACGCACGACCCAGCCCGGGATGACCCGGCTCATCGGGAATCTCGAGCGCGAGGGATTGGTCCTTCGCTCCCCCGTCGCCGAGGACTCTCGCGCGACAGCCGTCGCCATCACCGCGGCCGGGTCCCACGCGCTGCAGTCATGGCGCGAAGAGTTCCGTGACACGCTCGCCCCTCGCTTCGCCGACCTCGACGGCGACGAATGGAGCATCCTGATGCGCGCCGCCGAGATCCTCGCGGCGCACACCACCACCGACTCGACAGGAGCAGCAGCGTGAACACCCCCGCCACCTCAGTGTGGAAGCAACCAGCCCAGGTCTGGGCCGTCGCCTTCGCATGCGTCGTCGCATTCATGGGCATCGGACTCGTGGATCCCATCCTCCCCGCGATCGCGGAATCCCTGCAGGCGACCCCGTTCGAGACGGAGCTCCTGTTCACGAGCTATCTCGCGGTTACCGGTCTCGCGATGCTCGTGACCAGCTGGATCTCGAGCCGCATCGGCGCCAAGAAGACGCTTCTAATCGGGCTGGCGCTCATCGTGGTGTTCGCCCTGCTCTGCGCGCTCAGCGGCAGCGTCGACGCGGTCATCGGCTTCCGCGCAGGATGGGGTCTGGGCAACGCGCTGTTCATCTCCACCGCTCTCGCGACGATCGTGGGCGCGGCGTCGGGGGGCAGCTCAGCTGCGATCGTCCTCTACGAGGCAGCCCTCGGGCTCGGTATCGCCATCGGTCCGCTTCTGGGCGGCCTGCTGGGCGAGCAGAGCTGGCGCGCCCCGTTCTTCGGAGTGGTGGTGCTCATGGCGATCGCCTTCCTCGCCGTGCTCGTGCTTCTGCGCGGACCCGAGAACAAGCGCGCGCCCATCCCGTTCTCGGCACCCTTCAGGGCCCTGGGTCGTCCTGCGCTCGCGATTCTCGCGATCGCGGCATTCTTCTACAACATCGGCTTCTTCATCCTGCTCGCGTTCTCGCCGTTCCCTCTGGGCTTCGGGGCCATGGGGATCGGCTTCACGTTCTTCGGCTGGGGCCTCGCCCTCGCCATCACGAGCGTCTGGGTGGCTCCCCTGCTCATGCGCCGGATGTCCCGCACGAGCGTGATCCTCACCGTCCTGCCGCTTCTCGCCGTGGATCTGATCATCGCCGGCCTGCTGGTCGAATCCGCCACTGCGCTGGTCGTGTGCATCGTCATCGGCGGACTGCTGCTGGGTGTGATGAACACCGTGCTCACCGAAGCGGTGATGGAGGCGACGGACCTGCCTCGCTCGGTCGCATCGTCGGCGTACTCGTCGGTGAGATTCCTCGGCGGAGCCATCGCGCCGCCCCTCGCAGCGGCTCTCTGGCACGCGTTCAACGCGACGATCCCGTATCTGGTCGCCGCTCTCGCCGTGCTCATCGCAGCGGCGACGATCTTCTGCGGCAGGAAGATCCTCGCGCACATCGACGACGAACCCGACGACGCCGCGATCGAGGACGCGCAGGCCATCCTGCTCGGCGACGCCGGGTGACACGCCAGCCTGCTGCGTTCGATGCCGTGGGGCGATGAGCGAGCTCTCAGAGCGCAGCAGGCCCACCGGCGGCGCTGTCATCGCAGTCGCCTGATCGACCTACTTGACGGTGACCGTGATCTCCGCGGTCTTCTGGTCGTCGAGGTCCTCGGGAACGGCGCCGCGGAATCGGTACTCGAACTGGATCACGGTGGTTCCCTCACCCACGGGCGCGAAGCGGTAGGTGAGCGCGCTCGGCGCTCCGGTCTCACCCTCCTCGCCCAGGTACCGCGACCGCTCGTCGCCCGGTCCGAGAACCGCCGGATCGGGCTCCCGCGTCAGCACCCACTCCTCACCGACGGTGGGATTGATGTCACCGAAGTCGACCACGAGCGCCTCATCCGGGGCCAGCGTCACCGAAGAGGCCGTGTAGTCGATGCTCGTCTCGAGCCCAGCCGAGCATGCGGTGAGCGGAAGACTGCAGACGGCCACGATCGCACCGACTGCGAGTCTCTTCACCCGTGCGCGCATCGCCACCCCTTAGCGTTTGCATCAAACTAGCGCACGGAAAGCGATGTCGGCGGCATCATCGCGACGCAGAAAAGCCCCGATGACTGGCGAGAGTCATCAGGGCTGATCCGTGCACCCCCTCGGACTTGAACCGAGAACCCACTGATTAAGAGTCAGTTGCTCTGCCGATTGAGCTAGAGGTGCGTGGCGCGGTATTCCCCGGCCGAGGAATTACATTACCAGCCGATCGCCGCGGTGCGAAATCGAGTCGGGTCCCACGTGTTCGCCGCGCGTGTCGCCCCGTGTCACGAGCCCTCGGGTCCCCGGGCGGGGCGGTTATCCTGGAGATGTGACCGCCTCCCCCCGCGTCGACGACTTCTCTCGCGACCTCGCACTCGCCCTTCGACTCGCCGACGCCGCAGATGCGCAGTCGCTCCCCCGGTTCGACAGCTCCGACCTGGAGATTTCGACCAAAGCGGACAATTCTCATGTCACCGATGCGGACCTCGCCACCGAGCGGGCGATCCGCGCCATCCTGTCGACCGAACGGCCCGATGACGGCATCTTCGGCGAGGAGTTCGGCGCCGAGGGCAGCACCCATCGGCAGTGGATCATCGATCCCATCGATGGCACCGCGAACTTCCTCCGCGGAGTGCCGCTGTGGGGCACGATGATCGCCCTCGCGGTCGACGGCGTACCGCAGGTCGGAGTGGTCAGCATGCCCGCGATCGGACGCCGCTGGTGGGCGGCGTCAGGGTCAGGGGCATGGACGGCGACCGATGCCGAACCGCGCCGCGTCTCGGCATCCTCCGTGTCATCTCTCGACGACGCGAGCGTGAGCTTCCAGAGCATCACCCAGTGGGCCGAGTCCGGTCACCTCGACCAACTGCTGAAGCTGGCCGACCGGGTATGGCGCGACCGTGCCTACGGAGACATCTACGCCTACATGCTCCTGGCCGAGGGGCGGATCGACATGGTCGCGGAATTCGGCGTCAAGGAGTACGACGTCGCGGCCGCAGTCCCGATCGTGCGCGAGGCGGGCGGTCGGATGACCGGTTTCGACGGCGCAGAGACGATCTCCGACCTCTCGGCGCTCGCCACCAACGGCATCCTCCATGACGCGTTCCTCGCACTTCTGCACGACTGACCCCCGATGAAGGCACGCGCGATGAACCGCTTCACCTCCGCCGCACTCGGTGCGCTCCTGCTCACCGTCGCGCTCGTCTCCTGCGCAGCGACGCCCGAGGGAGCGCCGTCGCCCACCCCCGACTCGCCGAAGCCCTCCCCCACGGCGACTGCGGAGCCGGCAGCCACTCCCACACCCTCCGCGGCGGTGGAGCCAGCCTGCGACACGATCGTCTCGGCCGGAACCGTGCAGGCACTCACCGATCAGGGCTGGACCTTCGAGGAGAAGGAGTTCGTGGTGGGTGGCGTGACGCTCGCCGACGGGCTCCTCTGCTTCTGGGCCGACTACAGCGTCGCCTCAGATCACGGTCAGCTCTACGGGTGGTCGACGATCAGCGCTGAAGACGCCACTGCCGCACAGACCTCCCTCCTCGGAGAAGGCTGGACCCGCGAGGACGGGCCCGACGGCATCTACATCACCGAGAACCCGCAGTTCGCGATGGGCACCGACGAAGACGGCTACGGCATGACGTATCTGTTCGGCGACGGCTGGGTGAAGTTCGCGGACACGCGCCAGGGCCTCATCCTGATCGAGTGGGCCGGCTGACGCTCACTCGACCGGAGAATCGATCACCTCGTCGACGAGGAAGATGCCGCCTGTCGAGTTCACCGACTGCATCAGATCGTCGATCCACCGTGGGTTCAGCTGAGGCTGCTCCGGCTCGTCGAAGGTGAAGCGCAGCGGGATGGACGGATGGATCCAGATGGTGGATCGCCCGCCGGGCTCTCCCTCGGGATGACGCCATGACAGGGTGAAGCTCTCCTGACGGCGGAGCTTGGTCGCGATGACGATCTTCAGATGCGCGAGTGCTCGATCCTCGATGTGGATCGGAACGTCCGACGCGCCATAGAACAGCGTTGCCATGCGAACCAGAATACTGGCGCAGGTGGCTCGGAACGCGCATCTGACGTGGCAGGGAGGAGCTCATCCTGCCCGGTGTATCGTCGCACGCATGGACTCCCCGCTCGCTGACATCGCAGTGGAGCTGTACACGGGGTCACCTGCAGAGTTCGTGAGCGCACGCAACGCGCGCGCCGCCGAGGCCGACGACGCGGGCCTCGCCGCGCAGATTCGCGATCTGAAGAAGCCGTCGGTCGCCGCCTGGGTGGTCAACGTCTTCGCACACGAGCGCGCCGCGCAACTCGGAGAAGCGCTTCAACTCGCCGAAAAGCTCCGCGAAGCTCAGGCGGACCTGGATGCTCGCGCGCTCGCGCAGCTCGGTCGCGACCGCCGCGCCCTCACGAGCCGACTCGCGGCAGATGCCGCTGCGCTCGCTGAAGCGCGCGGACAGCGCGTCACGGCTTCGACGAGAGAGGCGGTTCAGCAGACCATAAGCGCGGCCTTCTTCGATCCGACTGCGGCCGCCGCCGTCGCCTCGGCGAGGCTCGTGCGCGAGCTGGAACCGGCCGGCACGTTCGCCGACATCGCCGACACCCTCGTGGGTGGAGGCGCACCCGCACCACCCGCGATCTCGCCCACACCCGTCGACGAGGTGCGGTCACGCAGAGAGCGACGGGACGCGGAACGGGCCGTCAGAGAAGCCCAGAAGGCTCACGACACGGCGGCACGCGAAGCGGCGACGGCCGACCGAGCACTCCGCGATGCTGCGGTGAGGATCGAAGCCCTCACACGTCGTGAGCGTGAACTCGAAGCTGACCTGGCGAAGGTCCGACATGAAACGAAGCGCGCGCGAGAGGACGCCGAGGAGGCGAAGGCCGAACAGGAATCGCTCGCGCAGCGAGTGCGGGAGTCGGAAGAGCATCTCCGCACCGCAGAGGACGCTCTCGACCGGCTCACCACCGGCTGACCACCGACGCGGGAGGACGTGTCAGCGGACGCACGCGCCGTCGAACGACCTCGACAGCGTACCGGTATTCTGTGTGTATCCTGAGCGCGAGGCTCCACGGCGGAGCCGATTTCACAGGGAGTGGCATGCGCAATCGGTTCCTGAGTGCCATCCTCGTCGCGACCGCGGTCGTCGCAGGCTCGCTCACTCCGTCAGCGGCGGTGGCAGCGCCTCCGCCATCGACGGAAAGGGTACCCGTCGGCACGCTCCTCGATCAGCTGCGTGTCGAGGCTCCGTCCACCGTGAAGTACAACCGCGACCTCTTCTTCGAAGGCGCGGATCTCGACGGGGACGGATGCCGCACCCGTCAGGAGGTGCTGCTCGAGGAGTCCGACATTCCGACGACCGTCACCGGCGCGTGCACCGTCACTGGAGGTCAGTGGTTCTCCTACTACGACAACGTCACGCACATCGACCCCGCCGCGATCGAGATGGATCACCTTGTCGCGCTCAAGGAAGCGTGGGCGTCCGGCGCGTGGGCCTGGACCGACGCGCAACGACAGAGCTACTCCAACGACCTCGACGACCAGCGCACCCTGACCATGGTCACCGCCGCCGTGAACACCGCGAAGGCCGACAAGGATCCTGCATCCTGGTTGCCTCCATACCGGCCGATGCGGTGCACCTATGTCTCCGAGTGGGTCGCGGTGAAGTGGCGGTGGAACCTGTCCGTCGACCCCGTCGAGAAGAGCGCCATCCAGACGCTCCTCCAAGAATGCGGCCCCCAGTGGGACGCCTGGATGCCGGCGACGCCCACCGTCGGACGGCCCTCCGCGCCGCCGATGCCAGACCCCGTCGGCGTGTACCGGTTCTGGAGCCCCGTCTACCAGGGGCACTTCTTCACCACTGACCCGACGGAGCGCGATCAGATCATCGCCCGTTGGCCGAATGTCTGGACCTACGAGGGGCAGCGGTACACCGCGTTCACGACCCAGGTCGCCGGAACCATCCCGCTCTACAGGTTCTGGAGCAGCACGTACTCGGGACATTTCTACACCGCAGACCCCGCCGAGCGCGCGGCTGTCATCGCCAAGTGGCCGAACATCTGGAAAGACGAAGGGATCGCGTACTACGTCTACCCGGCCGACTCCACGCAGGCCGGCACCGTTCCCGTCGCGCGGTTCTGGTCGAACTCCGCGGCTCATCACTTCTACACCGCGGACGCGGCCGAACGAGATGCAGTCCTCGCCAAGTGGTGGCGGGTGTGGATCTACGAAGGCGACAACTTCCGAGTACCGTCCTCAGGCATCCCCGTCCCTCAGCCGCCTCAGCAACCTCAACCGCCTCAGCAACCGGGGAACCCCGGGGACACGCGGAATTGCACGGACTTCGCGAACTACGCTGCAGCGAAGGAATGGTTCGACCGGTTCTACCCCTACTACGGCGACGTCGCAAAGCTCGACTTCGACAACGACGGCATCCCCTGCGAGACCCTGCCTGGCGCGCCGTAGGCCGAGCCTGAGCCGCGTCGATTCCCGATCACGCACACAAAAGACCCGCCTCCCTTCGTGATCTTCACCAGGGAGGCGGGCCTTCTTGCTTGTGACAGCGACGTGGTGGAGCTGGGGGGAATCGAACCCCCGTCCAACGCTGAGTCTCCACGCCTTCTCCGGGCGCAGTCTGTGAAGACGTTCTGCTCGGCTCCGACCTTTGTCACAGACACCTAAGTCGACGAGCCCAGCCTGGGAAGAGTCCCACGTGACGTCCAGACGCCATCACGCAGCAAGATTCCTAAATGACGCCAGGATCCGTATCGGAATCACCTACGGCCTGACGGACTATCGGGCTCGCTTATGCAGCGAGGGCGAAGTCGTTGCGCTTGGTTTCGGCAACTATTTTTTTGCAGAGAGCGTTTACGAGATAACTCTGCATCCTCGGCCCGCTTCTCGTGGATTCACAGGCGCTGTCGAAACCGATCAGCCCCGTGGTCCTTCTCTCGAAGGAGCCGCTGTCACTCTGTGTACTTATCATCCCGGGAACCGGAGTCCCCGAGCCTCACAGACTACAACGTTCGCGAGGCCTTCGCCATTCCATGCCCTGGCGTAGAGTCACGACATGAGCGAAGTCACCGTCACCGTCCGCGGCGATCACGAGGCGCGAGTTGCGCCCGAGCGCGCCACCATCCACGTCAGTGTCCGCGCAGACGGCGCCGACCGCGCAGGAGTGGTCGATAGCGTGATGCATCTCACCGAGACGGTGCGCGAGAGCATCACCGCGCGGCTGGACACGGGCATCGTCGTCGACTGGTCCAGCAAGCGGTTGTCCGTGCGCGCCGAGCGCCCGTGGAACTCGGAGGGCACGCAGCTCGCGCCCGTTCACTACGCCGGCGTGGATCTGACTGCGACGTTCGCCGAAGCCTCGGCGCTCTCGCTCTGGGTGTCCGAGGTCTCGGCATGGGGCGGTGTCGAGGTCGGCTGGGTCGACTGGCACCTCACCGCCGAGACGAGGGCCCGGGTCGAACGGGAGGTCGCGGCGCAGGCCGTCGGAGCGGCCGTGACGCGCGCGCAGGCATACGCCACAGCGCTCGGACTCGGTTCCGTCGTTCCCGTCGAGATCGCCGATGTCGGGCTGATAACCCCCGCACCCGTTCAGCCGCTCGCGGGCATGCCCAAGATGCGCGGGGCGATGATGCAGGAGTCCCAGGACGTGGGCGGGCCGTCAATGGACTACGAACCCGACGAGATCCTCATCTCCGCAACGGTCGAGGCGCGATTCGTCGCGCGCTGAACCGCGCCCCGCACCGCAAAGCGGTCAGGCGTCGATCGCGAACGGCGCCAGATCGGCGGCAAGTCGCTCCGACACACGCGCGTGCACGACTGTGCCCTGCTCGCTGTGGTCCACCGCCAGCAGCATCCCGGTCTCGTGGATCGCCGCGACCAGATCACCCCTGTCATAGGGAACGACCGCGTGCACCTCCACGGCCGGCTTCGGAAGCGCCTCTTCGATCGCCGCTCGAAGCTCTTCGATGCCCTCGCCCGACCGGGATGAGACGAAATGCGCCGTGGGCTCGAGGCCTCGCAGCACGAGACGCTCGTCGTCGTCGATCAGATCGGCCTTGTTGAACACCACGAGCTCGGGCATATCACGCACACCGACGTCGCCCATGACGTCCCGCACGGTCTGCAGTTGACCGGCGGGGTCGGGGTGAGATCCGTCAACGACGTGCAGCACGACGTCGGCGTCGCCGACCTCTTCCAGCGTGGATCGGAAAGCCTCGACGAGCTGGTGCGGAAGGTTGCGCACGAAGCCGACGGTGTCCGTCAGCGTGTACACACGCCCGTCCGACGTCTCCGAGCGGCGGACCGTCGCATCCAGCGTCGCGAACAGTGCGTTCTCCACGAGCACCCCTGCGCTCGTGAGAGCGTTGAGAAGGCTCGACTTGCCGGCGTTGGTGTATCCGGCGATGGCCACGGAAGGAATCGTGTTGCGCTTGCGCTCGGCACGCTTGGCCTCTCGCGCCGGGCCGAAGTCACGGATCTGCCGACGAAGGAGCGCCATCTTGGTGCGGATGCGGCGACGGTCGAGCTCGATCTTCGTCTCACCGGGGCCACGGGAGCCCATTCCGGCACCGCCGGCACCGACCTGGCCACCCGCCTGACGGCTCATCGAGTCGCCCCAGCCGCGCAGGCGCGGCAGGAGGTACTCGAGCTGCGCGAGTTCGACCTGGGCTTTGCCCTCACGGCTCTTGGCGTGCTGGCTGAAGATATCGAGGATGACGGTGGTGCGGTCGATGACCTTGACCTTGACCACGTCCTCGAGAGCTCGTCGCTGGCTGGGGGCGAGTTCCGTGTCGGCGATCACCGTGTCCGCGCCCGTGGCCGCCACGATGTCCTTCAGCTCCTGCGCCTTGCCGCGCCCGATGTAGGTCGCGGCGTCCGGGTGCGGTCGCCTCTGCAGAACGCCATCGAGGACGACGGCTCCTGCGGTCTCCGCGAGGGCTGCGAGTTCGCGGAGCGAGTTCTCCGCGTCTTCCTGAGCGCCCTGCGGATACACGCCGACCAGCACCACGTTCTCGAGCCGGAGCTGGCGGTACTCGACCTCCGTGACGTCTTCGAGTTCTGTGGAGAGACCGCCGACGCGCCGCAGCGCATGACGATCCTCGAGGTCCCACTGGTCGCCGTCCGAGAACGCGTGTGACGCGGTGGACTGGTCCTGCAGCGCCTGAGCGGCGCCGAAGACTCGTGCCTCCGTCCGCTTCTCCGCATTCGCGAGAACGCGATCGACTGCTTCGTCACCGGTGGAGTGTGTGCTGGTCTCCGTCATCCGTCCCTTATCTCTGGGTTTTGTTGCGAGCCTTAACCTTAGCCCGCGCTGTCCGCTACGCTCACGGTATGGGGTCCGACCATTACTTCACCGCGGCCCCGGCAAGCCCCGAGAACCTGCGATCGATCCGTGTGACGCTCGCAGGCCGAGAGCTGGACGTCACCACTGCTGGCGGCGTCTTCAGCCCGGATCGGCTGGATGCCGGTACTGCCGTCCTTCTCGCAAACACGCCTCCGGTTCCGCCGGGAGGCCATCTTCTCGACCTCGGAAGCGGGTGGGGACCGGTCACGCTGTCGATGGCATTGGCCGCGCCCCATGCGACCGTGTGGGCGGTCGATGTGAACGAGCGGGCTCTGGATCTCGTGCGTCGCAACGCCGCGGCTCATGGTCTCAAGAATGTCAACGCCTCACTGCCCGAGGATGTTCCCGCTGACGTGACTTTCCGCTCGATCCGCTCGAATCCTCCGATCCGCGTCGGCAAGAACGAGCTTCACGGCCTGCTCGAGAAGTGGATCCCCCGCCTCGACGAGCGCAGCGACGCGTGGCTCGTCGTGCAGCGCAACCTCGGCGCGGATTCGCTGCAACGGTGGATCGGCTCGACGTTCCATCCTGGTTTCAGCGTGCACCGCACCGCGACCTCCAAGGGCTATCGCATCCTCAAGGTGCGCAAGCACGGCACCCCACCCACCGAGCCGATCGCTCTCGTCTGACCTCTCGCCGCAGCGACATCAGCGACCGAGAAGGTCGGGAAGGTCGCGCATGTCGGCGAACACGACGGCTCCTTCCTGTTCGAGCCACTCGGCTGGGGTGAGCCCGCCGGCGTAGCCGTATACCCGCATCCCGGCGGCTCGAGCGGCGCGGACGCCGAACCGGCTGTCCTCGACCACCGCGCAGTGTTCGGGGTGCACCCCGAGCCGATCTGCGGCGTGCAGAAAGAGATCCGGGGCGGGCTTACCGACGACCACGTCTTCCACGCTGAAGATCCTTCCCTCGAATCGCGGAAGGAGACCGGTCATCCCGAGCGTTCGCCGGATCTTCGCATGGGTACCGCTCGAAGCCACGCACGTGGCCGTCACGATCTCGTCGAGTGCGTGCTCGACGCCGTCCACCGCGATCAGCTCAGCGAAGGCAGCGACGTACCACGGCTGATAGGTCGCCTCCCAGTCATCGCGAAGCGGGCTCCCGAGGAACGACTCGATCTCCGAGCGGAAGTAGGCGGCAGAACGTCCGACGAACCGGTGCACGATCTCGTCCGAGGACAGTTCCCACCCGAGATCGGCGAGTACCCGCCGGTCCACCTCGATCGAGAGCCGCTCGCTGTCGACGAGGACTCCGTCGCAGTCGAAGATGAGCAGATCGATCGGACCGGTCGCGCCCATCAGATCAGGTCGACCTCGCCGCTGAACACGAGCTGCGCGGGGCCGGACAGCGCGACGTGCTCGCCGTCCTCCGCGGGGAACATGCGCACGCCGAGCGTGCCACCCGGCACCTCGACCCGCCAGTTGTCGGGCGCCTTCGCACCTGCCCAGTAGCGCACCGCCAGAGCTGTGGCCGCCACACCCGTGCCACAGCTGAGGGTCTCCCCCACACCGCGCTCGGAGACGCGCATCGAGACGTGCCCGATCCCGTCCCGCACAAGCGGCTCACCCGGGACGACGAACTCGACGTTCGCACCCGCGGGCGGGGTGGGTTCGAGCACCGGAGCACGGTGGAGTTCGAGTGAGGCGAGTTCCGCCTCGGATGCGAGGGCGACCACCACATGAGGATTCCCGACGTCGATGCCCAGCCCCGGGCGCGTGACGGGGAGCCCGTCCGCCGTGACAAGAGGGTCGTCGCCGGAGAGCTTCCACAGGCCGAGATCCACCTGATATCCCGTCTCACTGCGGGTCACGTCGCGCACGCCCGCTCGGGTTCCGATCGGGAGCGTCGAGCCGGGCTGGATCGTGGCGAGCCCGGATCGCACGAGATAGTGCGCGAAGACGCGGATGCCGTTGCCGCACATCTCGGCGATCGATCCGTCGGCGTTGCGGTAGTCCATGAACCATTCAGCTGCCGGCTCCTCAGCGAGTGACGCCCGCCCGTCCACGATCGCTGCAGAGCGCACGACACGAAGGATGCCGTCGGCTCCGATGCCGCGGTGCCGGTCACAGAGCACTGCGACCTGTTCCGAGCTGAGTTCCAGTGAGCCGTCGGGGTCGGCGATGATCACGAAATCGTTGCCCGTACCGTGCCCTTTCGTGAATGCGACCATTCGTCCAGTCTAGAGATCTCGGCTAGGCGTCGACGATCAGGCGTCTGCCCGTGTTCGACACGGAGAATCGTTCGTAGCCCAGGTCGTCATAGAAAACGAGGACGCCTTCGTTCCCCTCCCTGACCATGAGCTGCACCTTCGGGCAGCCCATGGCGACGAGAAGCCGTTCGGCCTCGTGCACGAGTGCTCGCGCGATCCCCCGCTGGCGGTGCGACTTGGCGGTCGCCAGGTAGTACAGCCAGCCGCGGTGGCCGTCGTAGCCGGCCATGACCGTCCCGAGGATCGTCGCTGAGCTCGATTCGGGCTCGGTGCTCTCGACGACCAGAAACAGCTCCGGCTGCACCGTGAGCTTGCGCTCGATGTCGAGCCGCGGATCGTTCCACGGGCGCGTGAGCCCGGCCTCGTCCCAGAGCGCGACAACCGCCTCGGTGTGCGCCCGGTCGAACGCCCGGACCGGCCAGCTCTCGACTGCGCGCCGAGGGGCTGACGCCTCAGCCACGGCGCACGCGGTAACGCCCGCACATGAAGTTGCGGTTGCGAGCCACCTCGAGGAGCTCGAGGTCCAGCATCCGCGGCAACAGGGGTGCCCCGGATCCGAGAGTGACCGGCGCGTACTGCACCCACACCTCATCGAGAAGACCCGCATCCGCGAACTGCCCGGCCAGGTCTCCGCCACCGACGACCCACAGATCCTTGCCGCCGGCGGCAGTGACCATCTCGGAATGAACGGCGGTCACATCGCCCTGCGCCTTGCGGACGTCGGCGCCGACGGGAATCTCGAGCTCCCTGTGCGTGAACACCCAGGTCGGCTGCTCGTAGCCCCAGCGCCCCTCTTCGTGCTGCATGACCCAGTTGTAGGTCGATGCCCCCATGGCCAGCGCCCCGATCGTCTTCTCGAACGCCCCATAGGACATCGGTCCTTCGGCGTCGATGTCCTGCTTGAGGAGCCAATCGAGGGAGTGCTGGTCAGTCGCGATGAAACCGTCGAGGCTGCTCGCCGTGTAGAAGTGGGTGGCCATGCATCCACCTTCTCATCGGTCACCGACATCGCGCGATGGCGGTGAGGGAGATGTCGACTCAGGACTCGACGAGTGCCGTCGCGTCGACCGGGGGTTCGTGCCAGGTGAGACCCGGATACCGCTTGAACCAGGACACCTGACGTCGGGCATACCGACGCGTGAGGGCCTGCGTCTCGGCGATCGCCTCGTCTTGACTGAGCCGCCCGTCGATCTGCCCCAGAGCCTGGGAGTAGCCGATGGCACGCTGCGCAGTGACGCCATCCTCGAGCCCTTGCCGCCGGAGCCCCGCCACCTCGTCGACGAGGCCTGCACGCCACATCTGTTCGACCCGCGCGTCGAGCCGTTCGACGAGGACGCTGCGCTCGACATGGAGACCGATCAGTCGGGTGTCCGCCTGCCAGAGCGACGGCTGTTCCGGCAGAGCGGCACCGTGCGTGGCGCTGCCCTGCTCGAGCACCTCGAGGGCGCGGATCACCCGTCTCCCGTTGTGCGGGTCGACGCGCGCCGCCGTGGCCGGGTCGAGCGCTCTCAGCCGGTCGAGCATCGCCCCCGCACCCTCGTCCTCGAGCTCGCGTTCGAGCCGAGCGCGGATGACCGGGTCGCGCGGCGGGAAGGCGAAGTCGAAGACGACGCTGGAGACGTAAAGCCCGGAGCCGCCGACGAGGATGGCGTCAGCACCACGGCGCTGGATATCGATGATCACGGAGCGCGCAAGAGGCTGATACCAGGCCACCGCCGCTTCCTCGTCGACCTCGCGCACGTCGAAGAGGTGGTGCGGAATGCCGCGTCGTTCAGCAGCGGAAAGCTTCGCCGTGCCGATGTCCATTCCGCGGTAGAGCTGCATCGCATCGGCGTTCACGATCTCGGCCGCGTTGCCCCGCCGGCGCAGCGCCGCGGCGAGATCGAGCGCGAGATCGCTCTTGCCCGTCCCGGTCGCGCCGACGACCGCCCAGAGCCGCGGCGCATCGTGCGTGCCGCCCGGCTCCGTACCCGTCATCCCTTGGATACCGGCTTCGTCGCGAGCAGCGGTCACCTGCCGACGCGCAGCGTCGGCAGGCCGAGAGACACCGCCCGCGTGCCGTCGGGCGCCGCAGGCGCCGGCACGGCGCACGATTCCGCCTGGGCGCGATCCCACGCGTCCCCGCCGCGCGTGCGACGGATCTTGAGCGGGGAGCCCGTCGGGTCATCGGCGAGCAGGTGGAACGGAGCCGCATGGGTGATGGTCACCGAGACGACGTCACCGGGCCGGGGAACAGCCGACCCCGGGGTCACCTCGAAGTGCACGAGGCGGTTGTCTTCCCCCCGGCCGGTCAGCCTATGCGTCTCGGCGTCCTTCTTACCCTCGCCCGTCGAGACGAGGACCTCGACCTCGCGGCCGATCTGCTTCTGGTTCTCTTCGAGCGAGATGCGCTCCTGCAGCGCGATGAGCCGGTTGTAGCGTTCCTGCACGACGGCCTTCGGAACCTGGTCTTCCATGGTCGCCGCCGGTGTGCCCTCGCGGATCGAGTACTGGAAGGTGAAGGCGCTCGAGAAGCGGGCCTGTTCGACCACCCGCATCGTGTCCTCGAAGTCCGCCTCGGTCTCACCGGGGAACCCGACGATGATGTCGGTGGTGATCGCGGCATGCGGAATGCGATCACGGACGCGGTCGAGGATTCCGAGGAACCTCTCACTGCGATAAGAACGACGCATGGACTTGAGGATGCGATCGCTGCCGGACTGCAGCGGCATGTGAAGCTGCGGCATCACAGTGGGAGTCTCAGCCATCGCGTCGATCACGTCGTCGGTGAACGCAGCCGGGTGAGGACTCGTGAAGCGAATGCGCTCGAGTCCTTCGATCTCGCCCGCCGCGCGCAGGAGCTTGCCGAATGCCTGGCGATCGCCGAACTCCACGCCGTAGGAGTTGACGTTCTGTCCGAGCAGGGTGACCTCGATGGCACCGTCCTCCACGAGGAGGCGGATCTCGTTCAGGATGTCACCCGGACGGCGGTCCTTCTCCTTGCCGCGAAGGCTCGGAACGATGCAGAAGGTGCACGTGTTGTTGCATCCGACCGAGATGGACACCCACCCGCTGTGCGCAGAGTCGCGCTTGGTCGGGAGCGTCGAGGGAAACACCTCGAGCGACTCGAGGATCTCCAGCTCGGCGTCACCGTTGTGTCGCGCTCTCTCGAGAAGGCCGGGAAGCGACCCCATGTTGTGCGTGCCGAAGACCACATCGACCCATGGGGCCTTGTCGAGAACGGCTTGCTTGTCCATCTGGGCGAGACAGCCCCCGACGGCGATCTGCATGCCGTCCTTGCGGCGCTTCACCGAAGCGAGCTGACCGAGGGTCCCGTAGAGCTTGCCCGCGGCATTGTCGCGAACTGCGCACGTGTTGATGATCACGACATCGGCCTCGGCGCCGTCCGTGGCTCGGACGTATCCCGCACTTTCGAGCGAGCCCGAGAGACGTTCGGAATCGTGGACGTTCATCTGGCAGCCGAAGGTGCGGACCTCGTACGAACGCTGGCGCCCGTCACGGTCGATTGCGGCTGACGACGACGCGATGATCGTCGGTTCACTGCGCGGGATAGTCATGATCTCCCCATTGTACGAGCGGTTCCCCCCTCGCTGCCGCTGACCGGGCCGGCTACCGGGCAGGTGCGCGCCCTCCGCCGCCTCAGTCCGAATCGACGAATCGGACCCGCGACGAGGAAGAGCCGGAAGAACCCTCGGCGAGGGCCGTCTTCGCAGCCGTCATCGCGACAGAACCGTTGTACCCGCGACGTGATAGCTGACCGACGAGGCGTCTCAGAGCAGTATCCGGGTCGAGGCGGGACATCGATCGTGCTTTCGAGCGAGCGTACTCGAGTGCGCGCTCCGCGTCGTCGTCGGGAACATCGCCCAATGCCGCGTCGATCACATCGCGGGGAATCCCCCGCAGCGAGAGCGCCCGCGACAGAGCGACGCGCCCCTGTCCTTTTCGCTCGATTCCCGACATCACGAGCTGATCGGCGAGAACCGCGTCATCGAGGTAGCCGCGGCGACAGAAGTCGTCGATCACGTCGTCGATCGATCCGGAGTCGAGCCGGACGCCGTTCTCTTCGTAGCCCCTGAGCACCATCCGCGCCTCGGACAACGAGAGCGATCGAGCCCTCAGCTTGCGCACGAGAAGCTCCTCGGCGTCGACACGCAGCTTCGACGGATCGACTCCGCTCTCATCTGCTGAGTCTTCGTGCGGCTGCAGTGCACGCAATCGGGGAGCAGACCGAGCCGCAGCGCCACGAGCTGGATGCCGTTCGCTGGGCCCACGAGAGTCGACGAGTGGAGCTGGAGCCGAGTCGCCGGTGGATGCGACTCCTGCCGCCGTCGATTCCTCGTGGCCTGCGTCTTCCGCAGCGCGGGGGGTGCCTGCATCGGACCCGGCAGAGCTTCGATCGACCGGCTTCATCCGCGCGGAATCACGGCCGAACAGAGGGATGATGGGGGCGAGCTCCTGAGGCTCGCCCCCGCCATCACTCATGGTTCGCTCCGGTTGCGCCACAACCGCGAACCATCACGATCATGCCGGGCGGCGCTCGGCGAGCTCGTCAGCAGGTGCCTCGGTGGCTCCTCCGATGCCGAGCTTCTGCTTGATCTGGGTCTCGATCGCCAGCGCGATGTCGGGGTTCTTGAGCAGGAACGTTCGCGCGTTCTCCTTGCCCTGTCCCAGCTGGTCACCGTCATAGGTGTACCAGGACCCGGACTTCTTGACGATGCCGTGCTCCACACCGAAGTCGATCAGGCTGCCCTCACGGGAGATGCCGACGCCGTAGAGGATGTCGAACTCAGCCTGCTTGAACGGCGGAGCCATCTTGTTCTTCACGACCTTGACCCTCGTACGGTTTCCGACTGCGTCGGTGCCGTCCTTCAGAGTCTCGATTCGGCGGATGTCCATTCGGACGGACGCGTAGAACTTCAGCGCCTTTCCACCCGCGGTGGTCTCCGGCGAGCCGAAGAAGACACCGATCTTCTCGCGCAGCTGGTTGATGAAGATCATCGTGGTGTTCGTCTGGTTGAGCCCACCGGTGAGCTTTCGCAGCGCCTGAGACATCAGACGAGCCTGCAGACCCACGTGGGAGTCACCCATCTCGCCCTCGATCTCGGCTCGAGGCACGAGCGCGGCCACGGAGTCGATGACGATCAGGTCGATCGCCCCGGAGCGGACGAGCATGTCCGCGATCTCGAGCGCCTGCTCACCCGTGTCGGGCTGCGAGACGAGAAGGGCGTCGATGTCGACACCGAGCTTCGCGGCGTAGTCAGGGTCGAGCGCGTGCTCGGCGTCGATGAAGGCAGCGATTCCGCCGGCGCGCTGAGCGTTGGCGATCGCGTGGAGGGTGAGCGTCGTCTTACCCGACGACTCAGGACCGTAGATCTCGACGATTCGCCCACGCGGCAGTCCTCCGACGCCGAGGGCGACATCGAGAGCGATGGAACCGGTCGGAATGACGGCGACAGGCGCACGCTCGTCGCTGCCCAGTCTCATGACCGAGCCCTTTCCGAACTGACGATCGATCTGGGCGAGGGCGGTCTCGAGGGACTTCTCGCGGTCAGCGGGTGATGGCATGACGTGCTCCTTATGCTCGCGTGGTGCCGCCTGTAGGCTGTCGCGGTCCTCCCGGCTGGGCGGAACTCTCCGACAAGGCGTATGGCTCTTCGGCTTGTTCTTCACCGTAGGAGGAGCCTCCGACATTGCGTCGTCAGCACCGCGAAACAGGGAGAGAAACGTCTCTGAACCACTTGTGCAGAAGACTACGCCCGTTTCGAACACATATTCGACGACACGCCGTCGCGGCGTGTCGCAAATCGAAACCGCCTCGAACGCGCCCTCGCCGCGAACACCTCAGAGGGTCATCGCTTGCGCGGCTCCAGACGACCTGCACCGTGTCGCCGCTCCAGGGGGACATCCGTCTCGGCGCACAGCGCCAGCCAGATCTCGCGCGGTGCGACGCCAGCGTCCAGCGCTTCGTCGGCAGTGCGCCCGGCGAGCTGAGTCAGAACCAGGTCGCTGATCAGAGATGACCCGCGACCGCCGAATTCCGCGTCGACTGCGCGGAGGAACTCACTACGTCGCATCAGAGGCTATGAGAGTCCGACGTTCAGTGGAGCGACAGCTCGGGCTCGACAGAAGCCACGAGGTCGTCCGGAACGACATCAGGGAAGACCTGAATGCCTTCGAGGACCGAGATCCGGTCGCCGACCTCGCGCATGATGATCGAGATGGGAACATCCAGAGCGTCAGCCACCGAGGCGAGAATCTCACTCGATGCTTCCTTCTGGCCCCGCTCGACCTCGCTGAGATAGCCCAGCGCCACAGAAGCCTTGCTCGCAACCTGCCGGAGCGTCCGCCCCTTCTGCAGGCGGAAGTCCCTCAGCACATCGCCGATTTCCTGTCGCACAAGAATCATCGGAACCTCCTCCCAGATCGCCTTCTCGAGGTCTCCCTCGAAGAGACCGCCAGTCTAGTCCTACCGACCTTCACAAAATCTACCTTCGCACGCTGTGCTTTCGGTGTGAGCACATAGGACATAACGGAGCGCACCCACCCCCTATTCCCGCAGAACCCGAGCGAGCATATCGATCGCCGCGTCGACCGCCCGCGCCCGCACCTCGGCACGATCACCGGCGAATCGAAACAACTCGGTCACCGAGGAATCCGGCGTCACCACGGCCACATGCACCGTGCCGACCGGCTGACCGTCAGGTGAGTCCGGCCCCGCGATACCCGTGGTCGAGACGCCGACGTCGGCAGGGGCCCCGTCGACGTTCAACGCACCGCGCACCCCCGCCGCCATCTGAAGAGCGACGTCGGGGTGCACGGGACCGTGCGCGTCGAGCAGCGCGTCGTCGACGCCCAGCAGCGTGTGCTTCACCGGAGTGGCGTACGCGACGATCGCTCCGCGGAGGGAGGCGGACGCCCCCGGCACGGAGACGAACTCGGCCGCGAGAGCACCGCCCGTCAACGACTCCGCGACACCGAGCGTCCAGCCACGCTCGACCAGCGCGGCGAGCACGGCCGACGCAGATGTCACGAGGGCTGCCGCGCGCCTCGCACCTGCGCGACGATGTAGTCGATTCCGCTCGCCACGGTCAGGATCAGCACGAGCACCATCAGGATCGCGGTCACGAGCAGCCACGGCTCCAGCCCGATCACGACGTGCAACGGAAGCAGCGCCCAGGACAGGGCCACCGCCTGCACTGCCGTCTTGATCTTGCCCATCCAGGCCGCAGCCACGACGTGCTCCTTCGCCACCATGAGACGGTGGATCGTGATGCCCCACTCCCGAATGAGGATGATGATCACCAGCCACCAGTTCAGCTCGCCGAGTATCGCGAGACCGATGAAACCGGCGCCGGTGAGCAGCTTGTCGGCGATCGGGTCCCAGAGCTTTCCGAAGTCGCTGACGATCTCGTAGCGGCGGGCCAGATAGCCATCGACCCAATCGGTCGAGATCGCGACGATGAAGAGAACGGCGGCGATCCAGCGGACAGCGATGTCGTCGAGTCCGAACGTGCCACCGATCAGCAGGAGGACGAAGAAGATCACCGCGAGCGGTATGCGCGCGACCGTGATCGCGTTGGGAAGCTGCCGTGGAATGGCCATCAGTCGCGTCCCGTCAGTCCCCAGGCGTCTTCGTCGCCATCGTCTTCAGCCTCGACCACAGGGAGTCCCTGGAACTGCGCCTCGACCGGGTCGTGCGGCGTCCCGGCAGCAGTCGCCGCCGAGGAGGGGGCAGGCGGCTTCGGCGGAGTGTCGTCGCCTCGCAGCTTCGCCATGACCTGGGGCAGCTGTTCGGCCGTCGCCAGCACATCGCGCGCTTTGGATCCTTCTGACGGGCCGACGATCTCTCGCGACTCGAGGAGGTCCATCAGGCGACCGGCCTTCGCGAACCCGACGCGGAGCTTGCGCTGCAGCATCGACGTCGACCCGAACTGCGACGACACGATGAGTTCGGCCGCGGCGAGAAGAAGCTCGAGATCGTCGCCGATGTCCTCGTCGACCTCCTTCTTCTTCGTGGGCTCCAGCGCTTCCTGGACGTCGGCGCGGTAGTCCGGACGGGCCTGACGCGTCACGTGCTTGACGACCGCGTCGATCTCCTTCTCATCGACCCACGCACCCTGCAGTCGGAACGGCTTGGACGACCCCATGGGCGAGAACAGCGCATCGCCCTGTCCGATCAGCTTGTCGGCGCCGGGGCTGTCGAGGATCACGCGGCTGTCTGTGACGCTCGTGACGGCGAACGCGAGGCGCGAGGGGACATTCGCCTTGATCAGACCGGTCACGACATCGACGCTGGGTCGCTGCGTCGCGAGCACGAGGTGGATACCGGACGCGCGTGCGAGCTGGGTGATGCGGACGATCGAGTCCTCGACATCGCGCGGGGCGACCATCATCAGGTCCGCCAGCTCGTCGACGACGACGAGGAGGTACGGGTAGGGCTTGAGCACGCGTTCGCTTCCCACGGGAAGCTCCACCTCGCCGGCGCGGACGGCACGGTTGAAGTCGTCGATGTGACGGAACCCGAACGACGCGAGGTCGTCGTACCGCATGTCCATCTCCTTCACGACCCACTGCAGCGCTTCCGCCGCCTTCTTGGGGTTCGTGATGATGGGTGTGATCAGGTGCGGCACCCCGGCGTAGCTCGTCAGCTCCACGCGCTTGGGGTCGATCAGGACCATCCGCACATCCGTGGGTCGGGCGCGCATGAGCAGACTCGTGATCATCGAGTTGACGAAGCTCGACTTTCCGGAGCCGGTGGAACCGGCGACAAGCAGGTGAGGCATCTTCGCGAGGTTGGCGATGACGATGTTCCCACCGACGTCCTTTCCGACGCCGATCGTCATCGGGTGGGTGCTCTTGTGCGCTGCCGGAGACCTGAGCACATCGCCGAGCGCGACCATCTCCTTGTCGGCGTTCGGGATCTCGATTCCGATCGCGCTCTTTCCGGGTATCGGCGAGAGGATCCGCACATCGTTCGATGCGACCGCATACGCGAAGTTGTTGCTCAGCTGGAGGATCTTCTCGACCTTGACGCCGTGCCCCACCTCGACCTCGTACTGGGTGACCGTGGGGCCACGCGAGAAACCAGTGACCTTCGCGTCGACCTTGAACTGCGTCAGCACGCTCGTGATCTGCTCGATCACCTTGTCGGTCGCCTCGGAGCGCGCGACCGGTGGAGGCCCTTCGACCAGAAGACCTGGCGACGGCAGCACGTACGGGGCGACGGGGGCCTGGGGGCCTCGCTCCCCCGGCCCTGCCGTGCCGAAGCCGTCGAGACCCGGAAGCTCCGGCATCTCTCCGGTGTCGGACTCGTCGTCGAGCAGTGCGGTGGTCTGCTGCCCTGCCAGGGATTCCGTCACGGACCGCACGTCCGTCAGCACCTCCGTCGCCGCGTCATACGGATCTTCCACGACGACGGCCTGATCGTAAGCCGGAGTCGGCTCGGAGGTCGTCAGCAGCGCGGTGATGTCGTCGGAGCCCAGCGTCCCCTCGTCGGGGTCTTCCTCACGGCCGGTCTTGTTCCGCCGCCACCAGGGAAGGACGTCGGGGTCGTCGACCTTGTCGGACTCGTCGATCGCCGCGGCTTCCTTCGCAGGCTTCTCGGTGCGCTCAGCGTCGAACATCCACGCGTAGAGGTCGCCCAGGCGCTGCCCGATACGGTTCGGCGGAGTCTTGGTCAGGATCAGGATGCTGAGTCCCGCCAGCAGGGCCAGGACGATGTAGGCACCCACCGGAGTGAGATACGAGAGCGGCTCACCGATCATCCAGCCGAAGAGACCGCCCGCTTCGCTGAGCGCAGGCATGCCGTCCCGGGGCTGCGCACGAACGAGCAGTCCGGCGGAGTCGACTCGACCCGCTGCGATGTGGCAGAAGCCAGCCAGGGTGAGCACGAAGAGTCCGAAGCCGATGCCGATGCGCCCGTTGTCGTGGACGGACGAGGGATGGCGGAACAGCCACCCTGCCAGCAGCAGCAGCAGCACGGGCATGACGAAAGCCACGCGCCCGACCAGAAGCCCCACCGAGTAGGCGCTGATGTTCGACGCGACCTCGTTGCCGATGAAGAACCATTCGTTGACCGCTCCGGCGATCGCCAGAAGCACCAGCAGGAAGGGGAATCCGTCGCGCCGGTCATCCTTTTCGAGCGTCTCCGGGCCGAATGCCCGGAACAGACCGCCGACGCCGTGGGCGAGCCCGTTCCACGCTCGTACCGCCACCGGAGGCTTGTCGATCTCGTCGATGTACTTCTTCGGCGCAGCCTGGGCCTTCGGCGCAGCCTGCCGCTTCGGGCGAGGCGTGGCGCTCTCGGACGCGCGCGCGGACTTCGTGGTACTCCTGGCCATGCTCTCACGTTACGGCCAGAGGCCGACATTCACCCGTAATGACGCGGCATTCCGGCCGGTTCCCGGGCCCGCGAAGGGAGATCAGGACGTGCGATGCACCATCGTGTCACGGAGATCCCCCGCGTCGGTGACCACGAAGCCCTCCGACCGATACAGGGCGTGCGCGAAGTTGTCCCGTTCGACGCTGAGGCTGATCCGAGGGTGCCCCTGCTCGCGCGCGTGGGTGACGAGGCGTCGAAGCAGGGTCCGTCCGACTCCGTGCGCCCGCCAGATCGGCTGCACTCCGATGATGAGCTCGGGCACCGCGGTTCCGACGAAACCGAAGCCTGCGTCGTCCGGCGCGAGCATCCGATACCACGCCGCACCGATGGGTCGCAGATCGGAGTCGAGCGCGATGAAACCGGCATCCGCCGGCCGCATCCACCCCGCGATGTAGCGCCGGTGCTCGACGGCGCTGAGAATCTCATGCCGAGCGCGTGCCCCGCCGGAGCGCCAGTTCGCCGCCTCGACGACCATGTCGCCGAGGAAGCTCCCGTCCGCCTGGTCGGCGGGTCGAATCGAGAAGACGTCCGGCATGGAGTGAGCCTAGGCCGTTCGCGTTACAGCCGAGTGTCGGTCGACTGGGAACCCGCGAACCACCGGGCTCCGATCACGCTTCGATGACCAGCGGGACGATCATCGGACGACGACGGAGCTTCTGGTTGACCCAGCGCCCGATGGTCCGACGGATGACCTGCGAGAGCGCATGCGTGTCGCGCACGCCGTTGCCGGAGGCCTCCTTGAGGGCGGCAATGATCTTCGGGGTGACGTCATCGAAGACGGAATCGTCTTCGGCGATGCCGCGCGCGTGGATCTCCGGACCGGAGATGATGCGACCTGTGGCGGCATCGACCACGACGATCACGGAGACGAAGCCCTCTTCAGCCAGGATCCGACGATCCTTGAGGTCTGCGTCCGTGATCGCGCCGACGGTCGAGCCGTCGACGTACACGAAACCGAGATCGAGCTGGCCGACCACTCGGGCGTCGCCGCCCTTCAGGTCGATGACCGTGCCGTTCGAGGCGATGATCGTGCGCTCGGCCTCGATGCCCGTGTCCTGCGCCAGCTTGGCGTTGGCGATCAGATGGCGGTACTCGCCGTGCACGGGCAGCACGTTCTTGGGTCGCAGGATGTTGTAGCAGTAGATGAGCTCACCCGCTGCAGCATGGCCCGAGACGTGCACCTTGGCGTTCGCCTTGTGCACCACGTTCGCGCCGAGCTTGGTCAGACCGTCGATCACGCGGTACACGGCATTCTCGTTGCCGGGGATGAGGCTCGAGGCCAGGATGACGGTGTCACCCGGTCCGGGCTCGATCGCATGGTCGAGGTTGGCCATGCGACTCAGAACGGCCATGGGCTCGCCTTGCGAGCCGGTGGACATGTAGACGATCTTGTCGTCCGGAAGGTCGCGGGCCTTCTTGTAGTCGATGAGAAGACCGCTTGGCACCTTCAGGTATCCGAGGTCCTCGGCGATCGTCATGTTGCGCAGCATGCTGCGTCCGAGCAGCGCGACCCGTCGGCCGTGCGCATGCGCGGCGTCGAGAACCTGCTGCACGCGGTGCACGTGACTCGAGAAGCTCGCGACGATGACCCGGCGAGGCGCCTTGCCGATGACCTGATCGAGCACGGGGCCGATCGAGCGCTCCGTGGGAGTGAACCCGGGCACGTCGGCGTTCGTCGAGTCGACGAGGAACAGGTCGACCCCTTCCTCGCCGAGGCGGGCGAACGCGCGGAGGTCGGTGATGCGTCCGTCGAGCGGAAGCTGGTCCATCTTGAAGTCGCCGGTCGCCAGCACGAGGCCCGCGGGAGTGCGGATCGCCACGGCGAGTGCGTCCGGGATCGAGTGGTTGACCGCGACGAACTCGAGGTCGAACGGTCCGACCTGCTCCCGCTGGCCCTCCTTCACCGTGAGGGTGTACGCCTTGATGCGGTGCTCCTTGAGCTTCGCCTCGACCAGCGCGAGCGTGAGGCCCGATCCGATCACGGGGATGTCGCTCTTCAGGCGCAGCAGGTAGGGAACGGCACCGATGTGGTCCTCGTGCCCGTGGGTGAGGACGACTCCGACGATGTCGTCGAGGCGGCTCTTGATCGGCTCGAAGTCCGGCAGGATCAGGTCGACTCCGGGCTGGTGCTCTTCCGGGAAGAGCACTCCGCAGTCGACGATCAGGATCTTGCCGTCGAACTCGAAGATGGTCATGTTGCGACCGATCTCACCGAGTCCGCCGAGCGGAGTGACCCGCAGCGTCCCCTCGTCGAGAGCTGCGGGTTCTGCGAGCGGGATGGACATGCTGTCTCCTCAGTCGGACACTCCACGCGTCCGTTCGTTCATGGTGACGCGCCTCGGCGCGTGCGTTCTCAGCGGGTCGTGCCGTGCACCTTCGGCAGGGCGCCGCCCGCGGCCGCGTTGCGGTCGGGGCGGAAGTTGGAGAAGTCTGCTCCCGGAACGTCCCTCACGAGATCGAGCTCGTCCTCGATGAGCGCGGCCTCCCACTCTTCGGGACCCACCAGGGGCAGACGCACGCGGGGGCTGGAGATCCGGCCCAGGCCGTGCAGGATGTACTTCGCGGCGACGGTTCCCGGGACATGCGTCATGACCGCGCGCACGAGCGGCTCGAGCCTCTTGTGCTCTGCCGTGGCCGTCGTCAGATCGCCTCGGTTGACGGCGTCGATGATGGTGCGGTACGGAGCCGCCGCGACGTTGGCGGTCACGCCGATCAGGCCGGTCGCGCCGATGGCGAGATGCGGCAGAACATTCGCGTCGTCTCCCGAGAAGTACATGAGGTCGGTCTGGTTCAGGACGCGGCTCACCTCGGAGAAGTCGCCCTTGGCGTCCTTCACTGCGAGGATGTTCGGGTGCTTGGCGAGGCGCAGGATGGTCTCGTACTTGATCGGCACGCCGGTGCGACCGGGGATGTCGTAGAGGATCACCGGCAGGTCGGTGGCGTCGGCCACCAGGCGGAAATGCGTGAGGATCCCGGCCTGGGTCGGCTTGTTGTAGTACGGCGTGACGATCATGATGGCGTCTGCGCCGGCCTTCTCGCTCGCCTTGTAGAGCTCGATCGCGTGCGCGGTCTCGTTGGATCCACCGCCGGTGATGATCTTGGCGCGTCCGGCCGAGACCGACTTTCCGACCTCGACGAGCTTGAGCTTCTCAGGGTCCGTCAGGGTCGAGGTCTCGCCGGTCGTTCCCGTCACGACGATTCCGTCAGCACCGGCGGTGATGACGTCATCGATGTGCTTCTCGACGGCGGGCCAATCGACTTCGCCGTCGGCCGTCATCGGAGTGACGAGCGCGACGAGAACCTGTCCGAAGGGGTTGCCCGAGTGCGTCATGCCCCCAGCGTATCGGTTCGGATGCCGCTCACCCAGACGAGGGACGGCGGATGACATCTCCCCGGACGATCGCGACCATCATCTTGATTGGGATCCACATAGGCTCGACTCCATGGCATGGGTCACACGCGAATCGTCGACGGTGTACGAGAACCGGTGGATCGAGGTTCGGGAGGACCAGGTCACGGGGCCCGGGGGCGATGGCATCTACGGCGTGGTGACCATGCGGCATCCGGCGGTCTTCGTCGTCGCACTCGATGACGAGGACCGCGTCTGCCTCATCACTCTCGAGCGCTACACGACCGGAGTGTCGATAGAGATTCCTGCCGGAGGAAGCGACGGCGAAGAACCGCTCGCTGCAGCGCAGCGCGAGCTGCTCGAGGAGACGGGCTTCGTCGCCGAGGACTGGACGGAACTCGGAACGATGAACGCCCTGAACGGGATCGCCCACGCCCCCGAGCACGTGTTCCTCGCTCGGGGTCTGACTCCGTCCGACGACTCCACTCACACGCAGGCGGAGGAGGGCATCGACGCCGTCACCTGGGTACCGTTCTCCGACGTCCTCGGCATGATCTCCGATGGCCGCATCACCGATGGAGAGACCGTGGCGGCGATCGGATACGCCGGTATCCGTCTGGGCAGATTCCGCTGATCTCCTAGCGCCCTCATTCGCGCACGGCGCGCCCACAGCGGGACGCGGTCGCGGTTCAGATCAGACGCGGCCGCGACGTGCGACGCCGGAGGTCAGCGCGCTCGGAAGCAGGGACGCGACAGCGACGATCGCCTTGTAACGCAGCGACGGGATCGAGACGGCCCTTCCGCGCGCCGCGTCACGGAGCGCCTCGCGGACCACATTCCGCGCGTCGAGCCACATGAAGCCGGGAACGCCCTCGTGCCCCGGTTCGAGTCCCATCCGCTCGTGGAAGGTCGTGTGCGTGAAACCCGGGCAGACGGCGGTGACCGTCACTCCGTCGGGTGCGTACTCGACATTCGCCCAGCGGCTGAATCCGATCAACCAGCTCTTGCACGCGGAATACGTGGAGCGCGAGATGAACCCTGCGACGGACGCGACGTTGATGATCCGGCCCCCACGGCCGCGCATCGTCTGAAGCGCCGCGTGCATGAGCCGCATCGACGCCTCGACGTGAACGCGCAGATGGCGCACCTCGTCGTCGATGTCGTTGTCGGCGAACTGCAGCGGGAGGCCGAAGCCTGCATTGTTGATGAGAAGGTCGACCGGATCGGAGGCATCACGGAGACGGTCGGCCACGCGCTCGACATCCTCGTCGATCGACAGGTCGGCGGGAAGCACCTCGACCGCGACACCGTGCTCGCTGCGCAACTCGGCCGCCACGACCTCGAGATCGCCGGCGGAACGTGCGACGAGGATCAGATCGGCTCGGCGCCGGGCCAACTGGCGCGCGAACTCTGCGCCGAGGCCGGCGCTCGCTCCGGTGATCAGTGCGGTGGGCATCAGCGCTCGTATCCCAGGAAGCGGAACCGGATGCCGGAGCGCGACGTCTGCCACTCCCCCTCGTTCACGAGCCGCCACCCGGCTTTGGACGGCGCATACGCGTCGCCGGAGACCTCGATGTCGAGCTCGGTGACTTCGAGGCGGTCGGCGTCGGCGATCACCAGGCGGAAGATCTCGGCGCCGCCGATGATCCATACCTTCTCGTGGCCCCGCACCGCGTCCGTGACGGTCGCGGCACGACGGGCGCCGTCCGCGGACCAGTCCTGCTGGCGGGTGATGACGATGTTCTCTCGCCCTGGAAGCGGGCGGAAGCGCTCAGGGAGCGAGTCCCACGTCTTGCGACCCATGATCACGGGAGCGCCGAGGGTGACTTCCTTGAAGTGAGCGAGATCCTCGGGGACGTTCCAGGGCATGCCGCCCTCTGCTCCGATGACGCCGCCGTGCGCCTCTGCCCAGATCAGCCCGACCCAGGTCATACCGCGACCGCCGCCCTGATCGGAGCGTGGTGCTGGTAATCCTCGACGACGAAGTCCTCGTAGCCGTAGTCGAAGATCGACTCGGGCTTCCGGGCGAACCTCAGCGTCGGGTATGGATACGGTTCGCGCGTGAGCTGTTCGTTCACCTGGTCGAGGTGATTGTCGTAGATGTGGCAGTCACCCCCGGTCCAGACGAAGTCGCCAGGCTCGAGTCCCACCTGCTGGGCGATCATCAGCGTCAGCAGGGCGTAGGACGCGATGTTGAACGGGACGCCGAGGAACAGGTCGGCGCTGCGCTGATAGAGCTGGCAGGAGAGCTTGCCGTCCGCCACGTAGAACTGGAACAGGGCGTGACAAGGAGCAAGCGCCATGTCGGGGATGTCGGCCGGGTTCCAGGCAGACACGATGAGTCGCCGGGAGTCGGGCGTCTGCCGGATCTGCTCGATCACCTGAGCGAGCTGATCGATGCTCTCACCCTCCGGCGTCGGCCAGCTGCGCCACTGCACTCCATAGACAGGACCCAGATCGCCGTCGGCATCCGCCCATTCGTCCCAGATGGTGACGCCATGCTCCTGCAGCCACTTCACATTCGAGTCGCCCCTGAGGAACCAGAGGAGCTCGTAGGCGATCGACTTGAAGTGCACCCGCTTCGTGGTGATGAGCGGGAAGCCCTCGGAGAGATCGAAGCGGATCTGCCGCCCGAAGACGCTGGTGGTGCCGGTTCCTGTTCGATCGGACTTGTGAGTGCCGGACTCCAGCACGTCTCGGAGAAGGTCTTCGTACGGCGTCGGGACGGCTGCGCTCATGTGTGCCAGACTACCCGCCCTGGGGGCTGTCGAGTCGGATCGTCACGATGCGACATATCGGCCCGGGCGGTGCCGGATCACCCGTATTCTCGACGCATGTCACCCGCCGTCGCCCTTCTCCTCGCCGCAGCGCTGCTCGTGCTCGCCGGCACGATCGGTGTCGTGCTGAGACTTCTCGACGGACGGCGTCGCGGAGGCGGCCATCTGCGCTTCGATCCGAACGACGCGGGCGTGTCGCGCCTGGGCGCGAGAGCGACAGTCGTGCAGTTCAGCACCGAGATGTGCACCCGCTGCCCCCAGGTACGACGCATGCTCAGCAGCTACGTCGCAGAATCGGAGGGCCTGGACCACGTGGAGGTCGACCTGACGCATCGACCGGATCTGTCGGCTCGATACAAGGTCATGCAGACACCGACGACCTTCATCGTCGACGGATCAGGAGCCGTCCGCGCACGCTTCCATGGAGTGCCCCATCGACACGCGCTGAACGACGCGCTGGCAACCGTATGACGAGGACGGAAAGCACATGACGACACCGGCCGGCATCGATCCCCGCGGCCCGCGATTCGCAGCGACGGTCACGACAGTGCTGCTGCTCGTCGCGACATATCTGGCGCTGGTCGGCATCTCGACCGCACGGACCTTCGGCTGGTTCGCCTATCAGCCGCTCGACTCGGCCGACATCGGCTCGGCCACGTGGGCCGTGACGTCGGCGACCCTTGCACAGCGCGCGCTGGACCCGGGGTTCCTCCTCACGATCGTGATCGCCCTGCTGTTCCTGTGGGGCGTCCTGTCACCCGCGACTGCACCATGGGGCGTCGTGTTCCGCAGGGTCATCCGTCCGAGACTGGCCGCTCCGACCGAGCTCGAGGATCCGCGTCCACCGCGGTTCGCCCAGGGTGTCGGTCTCGTCGTCGTCACGATCGGTCTCGTGCTGCACCTCGCCGGGGTCCCGTGGGCGCTGCCCATCGCGACCGCCGCCGCTTTCATCGCCGCCTTCCTCAATGCGGCGTTCTCCTTCTGCCTCGGATGCCAGATCTATCTGCTGCTGCAGCGAGCAGGCATCCTCGGTCGCGCGGCGTCGACCGCCTGAGCGCTGTTCCGCCGCACGCCCACGCTCGATAGGCTGGCCGCACACGCGACCCGCATCGAGCAGCGCGCGATACAACGGAGGAATCATGCCCGTCACCAGCGAAGCCACCACCACCTGGACCGGATCCCTCACCGAGGGCTCGGGCACAGTCGCGTTCTCCTCGTCGAAGCTCGGGACCTTCCCGATCAACTGGAAGGCCCGCAGCGAGGGCAGCGACACCACCACCACGCCTGAAGAGCTGATCGCCGCAGCCCACGCGTCGTGTTTCAGCATGGCGCTGTCTCACGCGCTGTCCGAGAACGGCACTCCGCCGGAGCGCGTCAACACGAGCGCGTCCGTCACCTTCAAGCCCGGTGTCGGAATCAGCGGAAGCCACCTCAACGTGAACGCGGTCGTTCCCGGGCTCAGCCCTGAGGAGTTCCAGTCGATCGCTGCCGAGGCGAAGGTCGGCTGCCCCGTATCGCAGGCGCTCGCCGGCATCGAGATCACGCTCGAGGCCACGCTCGCCTGACGTCGGTCATCCGCGAGCGATGCGAATCGCCTCGCGGATGCTGGCGCGAGCGTCCTTGCGGCGGCCAGCGGCATCCTGGACGACGCCGAGTCGGTAGCGCGCGCGCCAGTCCGTCGGCTCCGCATCCGCCTCCCCCGCGTATCTCGCGATGAGCGGGTCGGCGTCGGCACGAGCGATTCGGCCACTCGGCGTCAGCTCGGACTCCGCCGCGGGCATACCGCCCTCGGCATCGAGCTCACGCCCGAGCCGGTCGGCAGCGAACCCGAACTGCATCTCTCGGACGAGCGCCCATGCCCCGATCGGGGCGAGAACGATCAGCGCGATGCCCATGCCGATGGACACCGGTGTGCCGACAGCGAAGAACATCACGGCCAACCAGATGGCGACGGCGAGGTAGACCAGCAGTGCGGCGGCCATCAGGCCGACGCCGATCCGCGACATCACGAGCGGATGCCGATGTCGATCATGCTCTCGAGCCCGACGAAGACGCCGATCGCCTGGGCCGCGAACGGCACCGCGAGACGGATGCCCGGGGCGTAGGCGAGTGCGGGGTCGACCGTGTCATGCGTGAACGTGAGGGACTCACCGGGGCCGGACAGGACGACCTCCTGTTTGGCGATGACGCCGGGACGCCGGAGCGAGTGGATCGGCACGCTGCCGACCTGCTGTCCGCGCGCTCGCTGGTCGGCGTGCGGTGCGCTGACGGGACCCTGTTCGGCGCGTGCGGCGGCGATGAGCTCGGCCGTGCGCACCGCAGTGCCGCTCGGCGAATCCACCTTCGCCTCATGGTGTGCCTCGACGATCTCCGCCGATCCGAAGAACGGCGCGGCTGCTGCGGCCAGAGCCGAACCGAGCACCGATCCCAGCGAGAAGTTCGGGATGAAGACAGCCCCGGTTCCGGCGTTCTCCACCAGAGGACGCACGAGTGCGATCCGCTCGGTGGACCATCCCGACGTGGCGACGAGAATGTTGATCTCGCGCTCGACCGCCGCGCGCACGACGTCGACACTGACCTGAGGCGTGGTCGCGTCGATCACCAGGTCCGCACCGTCGAGCTCGGCGAGGTCGCTACGAGACGTCAGCACGCGCGTCACCTCGAAGCCGTCGAGCTCGTCGATCACCGCACCGATGATCGATCCGAGCTTCCCGGTTCCGCCGACGAGTGCTACCTGGGTGGTCATGCGTTCAGTCTATTTCGCGACGTCGATCCGCCCGGCGCGGCGGGCCGGAACTCAGGGAATCAACGGGGAATCAGACGGGCATCGCATCGGGGATGCCGGTGCGCAGCTCGACTGGGAGGTGCCCGGTGTCGTTGTGAGTGAGGAGCGTCCAGGGCCGGCCCTGTTTCTGGGCGATCACCGTGAGGCCGCAGTGCGCCTGGTTCAAGGTCATCCATCGCCACTCGGGGGCACCGAGGACCTCACGCACGAACCACGAGATCACGAAGTTGTGCGTGATGAGAACCTCGTGCACGTCACCCGGTTTGCGCACCAGGAACTCGTTGACCGCGTCGAACATCTGAGCACGCCCGGCATCGAGCTCCGCCTCGGTCACCGAGCCGAAGAACGGTTCGTAGGCGGCCGGGGTCTCGTCGGTCATCCCCGTGGGCACGCAGTCGAACAGCAGTGCGGTCGGCTCTGGATCGACCGACGGGAGCCGCTCGGCGATCGCACGGGCCGTCTCGTTGGCGCGCAGGAGCGGAGAGTGCCAGACGGCGTCGAGCGGGAGTCCCGAGAGCCGATCTGCGATGAGTTCGGCCTGACGCTGGCCACGCGGCGACAGGGGTCCGTCGGCGAGACCGTGCTCGGCGTCCTGATGTTCACCATGTCTGACCAGATATATGTAATGCGTCACAAACTCGCTCGCTTCATCGACAGCGTCCGCCGGGATTCACTCCACCCTATGCCAGGTCTGTGACAGAGGCGTTACGACGCTCAGTTGCCGGCGCGAGTGAGCTCGGTGACCTGTGCGCGCGACAGCGTGACGCCGGCGCCCTGCATCAGCTCGTCGACGTGCTCGGTCGCGAAGGTGTTGACGATGGGCGCCGCGATGGTCCGCTGCGCGAGCAGCCACGCGATGGACACGGCGGCCACGGGAACCTCGAGTTCGGTCGCGACCTGGTCGAGAGCCCGCAGGATCTTCGTGCCACGCCTGTTGAGATGCCCCCGCAGCTGCTCCCCGCGTACGCCCCGCGAGGTCAGCGCCTTGCTGCGGTGGCGACCGGAGAGGAAACCGTGCTCGAGAGCGTGCGACGGCGTGACCGCGAGGCTCTGCGCACCCGCCACCAGACGCAGGTCCCCTTCGAACGGCTGACGGCGGACGAGGTTGTACGGCGAATCGATGACCTCGATGCGTGGGTACCCGGCCGAGGCGAGGATGCGCGCCTCCACGAGCCGCTCGGGTGCGAAGCCGAATGCGCCGAGTGCGCCGATCTTGCCCGCGTCGACCATCCACTCGACCGTCGCGAGGGTGTCCTCGAGATTCGTCGTGCGGTCGAGCGTCGCGTCGAGGTACAGCACGTCGATGCGCTCGACGCCGAGCCGCGTGAGCGACCCCTCGACAGCGCGGACGAGGTTCACCGAACCGAGACCCGGATTGTCTGCGTGAGCACCGATCCGCACACTCAGCAGGGCGCGGTCGCGTCGCCCTCTGGACTGCAGCCATTGGCCGATGATGTGCTCGCTGCGACCGCCGGAGAATCCGTCGGCGGTGTGGATGGCGTTGCCACCGAATTCCACGTAGCGATCGAGGATCCCATGGCTCGTCTCGAGGTCGACGTTCCAGCCGAACTCCGCCGCACCGAGCATGAGCGGAAAGGTCTCGAGTCCGGTCTCTCCGAGAGGGACGCGGATGGTCTCCCCTATTCCGGGTCCGACGATCGGGATGGGAGCGGACGGGTGCTCTGCGGCGCCCTGCTGCGCGCGATCGGCCGGCGCTCCTGCGCCTACACTGAACAACCGCATATCCTCACCCCCGCGTCAATCGGTGCGTACCGACCTGCGTCACTGCCTGAAATGCACCCCCCGGTGCGTACTTCGAGAGTAGGCGAGATCTGCGAACTCCCCGACCAATACGGGGAACGGCGCAAGAACTTCCCATAACGGTTTGATCACATCGGATACGACGAAGCCCGGACCGTCCGTGAGGACAGCCCGGGCCTCGTGTCGAAGCGCTGGCGATTACTCGGCAGCAGCCTCGTCAGCAGGAGCTGCGTCCGCTGCGGGGGCGTCGTCGAGCACGGGCTCGAGCGACAGCTTGCCGCGGTCGTCGATCTTCGTGATCTTCACGAGGATCTTCTGCCCGACGGACAGGACGTCGTCGACGTTCTCGACGCGCTTGCCACCGGCGAGCTTGCGCACCTCGGTGACGTGCAGCAGGCCGTCCTTGCCGGGCAGCAGCGAGACGAACGCACCGAACGTCGCGATCTTCACGACGGTTCCGAGGAACTGCTCTCCCACCTCCGGGTTGGTCGGGTTCGCGATCGCGTTGACCTGAGCACGGGCAGCCTCGGCCGAGGGGCCGTCGGTCGCGCCGATGTAGACGGTGCCGTCCTCCTCGATGGAGATCTGCGCGCCGGTCTCGTCCTGGATCGCGTTGATCGTCTTGCCCTTCGGGCCGATCAGCTCACCGATCTTGTCGACCGGGATCTGCACGCTGATGACGCGCGGCGCGGTCGGCGCCATCTCGTCGGGAGCGTCGATCGCGGCGTTCAGCACGTTGAGGATGGTCAGACGGGCGTCGCGAGCCTGGGTCAGCGCGCCGGCGAGCACCGACGACGGGATGCCGTCGAGCTTCGTGTCGAGCTGGATGGCCGTGACGAACTCGCTGGTACCGGCGACCTTGAAGTCCATGTCGCCCAGTGCGTCCTCTGCGCCGAGGATGTCGGTGAGGGCCGCGTAGCGCGTCTCTCCGTCGACCTCATCGGAGACGAGTCCCATCGCGATGCCGGCGACGGCTGCGCGCAGAGGCACACCCGCGTTCAGCAGCGACAGGGTCGACGCGCAGACGGAACCCATCGACGTCGAGCCGTTGGAGCTCAGCGCCTCGGAGACCTGACGGATCGCGTAGGGGAACTCCTCGCGGCTGGGCAGCACCGGCACGAGCGCGCGCTCGGCGAGGAAGCCGTGCCCGATCTCGCGACGCTTCGGCGAACCGACCCGGCCGGTCTCACCGGTCGAGTAGGGCGGGAAGTTGTAGTGGTGCATGTAGCGCTTGCTCGTGGTCGGCGACAGCGAGTCGATCTGCTGCTCCATCTTGAGCATGTTCAGCGTGGTGATTCCCATGATCTGGGTCTCGCCGCGCTGGAAGATCGCGGAGCCGTGAACGCGCGGGATGACCTGGACCTCGGCGTCGAGCGGACGGATGTCGGCCAGGCCGCGGCCGTCCATGCGCACGCTCTCGGTGAGGATGCGGCCGCGGACGATCTTCTTCGTGACGGACTTGTACGCTGCGGAGAACTCGATCGGGGCTCCAGCGGGCAGGTTGCCTGCTTCGACCGCTTCGATGAGCTGCGCCCTGACGCGGTCCTTGACTTCGTCGTCCTTGCCCTGACGCTCCTGCTTGTCGGCGATCTGGTAGACGTTCACCAGGTCGTCGTAGGAGCGCTCGGCCACGAAGTCGTAGACCTCGCTGGAGTACGGCGGGAAGACCGGGTACACACCCGGCTCCTTCGACGCGCTGGCGGCGAGCTCGGCCTGAGCCTTGACGAGCTGAGCGATGAAGGGCTTCGATGCCTCGAGGCCCTGCGCGACGACAGCCTCGTCGGGCTTGGTGGCGCCGGCCTTGATGAGGTTCCAGCTGCCCTCGGTGGCCTCAGCCTCGACCATCATGATCGCGACGTCTTCGGTGCCGTCGGACTTGGTGACGACGCGACCGGCGACGATCAGGTCGAACACGGCCTCGCTGACCTGCTCAGCCGTCGGGAACGCGACCCACTGGTCCGCGTGCTCGCCGTGGCCGGGGATGAACGCGAGGCGCACACCGGCGACGGGACCCGAGAACGGGAGACCCGAGATCTGCGTCGACGCGGAAGCCGCGTTGATCGCGAGGGCGTCGTAGAACTCGCCCGGGGCGATCGACAGGACGGTGATGACGATCTGGACCTCGTTGCGCAGGCCGTCGACGAACGACGGACGCAGCGGACGGTCGATCAGACGGCAGACGAGGATCGCCTCGGTCGAGGGACGTCCCTCACGACGGAAGAACGAGCCGGGGATCTTGCCTGCTGCGTACGAACGCTCTTCGACGTCGACCGTCAGCGGGAAGAAGTCGAAGCCCTCGCGCGGGTGCTTGCCTGCGCTGGTGGCCGAGAGGAGCATGGTCTCGCCGTCGAGGTACGCGGCGACTGCGCCCTGAGCCTGCTGCGCGAGGCGGCCGGTCTCGAAGCGGATGGTGCGGGTGCCGAAGCGGCCGTTGTCGAGAACGGCCTCGGTGGCGGTGATTTCAGGACCTTCCAAGAGGTCTCTCCTTCTTTGTTTAGACTCGCGAGTCCGTGTGACGCGCGAGCGCATTCATGAAGGAGCGGATTCAGCCGGATACGGGCGCGCGGGCATCCCCGCGAATCTCACCTGCGCTGGCCACCAGTAGAAAGCCACCCGACGTCGCGCCGAGGAACCCACCACAGGGGACCAGCTCTCCGCCGATCGCTCCATGAGTCGATATGAAGTTGTGCGGCCGACACACGTCGACCTCCTCCAGCCTATCAGCGCGGTCTTGAATGTCCTCCGTTTCCGTCCGCGGCGGGTTCGTTCAGTGGACCTTGACGTCCTGCGGAGCGCTCGATCGTCCGAGGTAGACGTAGTCGTCGTGCTTCGCGACCCGGCCATCGCCGGCCGCCCGACCGTGCAGTCGTCGCCACACCCAGGGCAGCGCATGGCGGCGCCACCACAGTCCCGCGCCGATCTGCTCGTTCTCATGCAGCGCGGCATCGAGCACCCCCAGCGCGTCGGCGTGCGGTACCGAGAGGACCTCGCCCGCGCGATACGCGAGGAATCTGTGACCACGACTGCTGAGGTGCACGAGGTCCTCCCCCCAGTTCGGGCGATCCGGAAGCGACGGGTACAGGTCGGTGTCGATCAGGATCGCGCCCGTCCGCGCGGCGATGCCGGAGAGTGCCGTGGCGAATGCCGCGAACCTCCTGGTGTAGATCCCGGCCGCTCTCCGACGGGGCAGGAACGGAGTGACGAGCAGCACGTCGGCCCCGATGTCGCGGAGCCGGGTGACCGCGCCCTCGAGCTCCGCGGCGAGCGCGGGCACGTCGACCGTCGACTTAACCAGATCGTTGGCGCCGATCAGGATGGACACGAGGTCCGGCTGCAGTTCGAGCGCTCGATCGAGCTGGGTGCCGCACACATCACGCACACGCTTCGACCGGACGGCAAGGTTCGCATACCGGAGACCTCCGCGTGCGGCGAGCAGCAGGGCGAGCCGGTCGGCCCATCCACGGAGCGCACCATCCGGTGCCGGATCGCAGAGGCCTTCCGTGAGCGAGTCCCCCAGCGCCACGTAACGCCGCCAGGTGCGCGCTTGCACCGGGGCGATGGGCTCCGGCCGCGTCAGGCGGCGAGCGCGCGCTCCCTCATCGATCATCCTGAGCTCTCGGGCCTCCTCGTAATGCCCCATCAGCTGAGAACAGACGTTCGCCCAGCTGCGACCCTGCACGGCCTCGCGTCCTGCTGCGCCGAACGCCCGGCGTTTGCGGCCGTCGCCGGTGAGGTCCACCACGCGCATCCGCAGGTCGCCGAGATCGCCGGGACGGTAGAGCCATCCGTCGATTCCCATCCGGACGAGGCCGAGGGGGCCGCCGCGACCGGTGGCGACGACGGGCACCCCGCTGGCGTGGGCCTCCTGGAGGGTCTGTCCGAAGGTCTCGCTCTCTCCCGGGTGCACGAACACGTCGAAGGATGCCATGGCTGCTGCGAGCGCGTCGCCTTCGAGGTGCCCGAGGAAGCACGCACCGGGCATCAGGGACTCGAGTCGAGGCCTGCTCGGTCCGTCCCCCACGATCACGAGGCGCGCACCGGGGATCGTCTGCAGCACTGCCAGGTCTTCCACCTGCTTCTCGGGTGCGAGCCTGCCCACGTAGCCGATCACGACCTCGCTCGCCCACTCCGCGCGCAGTGTCGCGCTCCGGCGGGCCGGCTGGAACCGCTCGGCATCCACGCCTCTCCCCCACAGACGGATGCGATCCACACCGAGCTGCGCGAGCTGCTGCGCCGAGTCGGGCGACGGCGCGAGCGTGATGGTCGCGCGCCGATGGAGCCGCGCGATGTGCGATTCGGCGACACCGGTCGCCACAGGGATGCGATACCTCTGCGTGTATGCCGCGACATCGGTCTGGTACGCGGCGACGGCGGCGACGCCGATGTGCTCTGCGGCGAGCGCGCCTCGCCAGCCGAGGGCGAAGGGCGAAGCCAGGTGGATGACATCGGGGCGGAAGCGTCGCAGCGATGCCGCGACCTGACGTGCAGGCGGGGTTCCCACGCGCACACTGCGGTACCCCGGCAGCGCGAGGCTGGCGACCGCTTCCACAGCGGCTCCGTGCACCTCCCCGGGGACGCCGTTCCCATCGGGCGCGATCACATGCGCATCATGGCCAGCACGTTCGAGGTGACTGAGGATCTGCAGGACGGATCCGGTGACACCGTTCATGTGCGGAAGGAAGGACTCTGTCACGATCGCGACTCTCACGTCCTCAGGATGCAGCGCTCGACTCCCACCCGAGGCGCGAATCGGGTCGGAGCACCAGAAGTTCACCGGATGCTGGACGGCTCTTCACCGGCTATCCCGGCGTTGGTTCCCGTTCACCTCCGACGACCACGGTGGGAATGTGTCCACTGAACTGCTCGACGGCCCCTGGGCTCTGGTGGTCATGAGCCTGCTCGTGCTGGGCGACTCGTTCTTCGTGGTGGTTCCGGGAGAGATCGCGGTGACCGCGCTCGGCGCCGTCGCATCGACGACCGGCGATCCTCCGCTGTGGTGTGTGATCCTGTGGGCGGGCATCGCCGCGGTCGCCGGAGACGTCACCTGCTATCTCGTGGGTCGCAGCGTGGGCGTCGACAGGTGGCGCTGGATGCGCACGCCCCGAGTGCGCCGAGCGCTCACCTGGGCGCGGCTGCGTCTGGAAGGCGGGACCGCCACCGTGCTCTTCACCGCGCGCTTCGTCCCTTTCGCTCGACTGGCGATCAACCTCATGGCAGGGGCCTCGCGGATCCCGCCGGCTCGGTATCTGCCGCTCGTGACGATCGCGGCGTTCGGGTGGTCCGCCTACCAGGCATCCGTGGGCGCCATCGTCGCCATGCTGCTTCCGGGAGGCCCTCTGGTCGCTGTCCTCGTGTCCGTCATCGTCGCCGTCGGGCTCGGCGCCGCGATCGATGTCGTGTCGCGCCGAGCACGGAACTGATCCACCCATGCCTCAGATGCGTGCCCTAGGCTGGCGAGCATGAGCACCGAAGAAGGCGCCTCCTCCAGCGAGGAGATGAAGCGCAAGTTCAAGGAAGCGCTCGAGAAGAAGAACGCGCACCACCGGCAGGGCGAGGCCCACCTGGATGGCGACTCCGCCGTCCATGGCGCGCCCGCCCCGCAGACGCGGCGCGAGTTCCGACGCAAGAGCGGTTGACCACACGGATGCGGGAGCCGACTGCCGTCGACTCCCGCATCCCTCTTCTCAGCAGGCAGCTCAGCTTCGCGCCGCGCGCGCCCGTGCCCGCTCCTCCTTCGCCGCCATCTCGTCGAGCGCGGATTCCTTGAGGCCCTGGATGTCCACGGCCGTGCGCTCGTCCGCCATGCCGTGATCGTCCACGCCGTCGAGCGAGGACTCCTCGAACGGCAGCGCGCCGCTCAGCACCTGCTGCACGCGTTCGCGATCGATCTGGCGCGTCCAGGTGCCGATGAGCAGCGTCGCCACCGCGTTGCCGGTGAAGTTCGTCAGGGCCCGTCCCTCCGACATGAACCGGTCGATGCCCACGATCACGCCGACGCCGTCGACCAGGTCGGGACGGTAAGCCTGCAGCCCGCCGGCGAGAGTGGCGAGTCCGGCTCCGGTGACACCGGCGGCACCCTTGCTGGCGATGATCATGAAGACGAGCAAGCCGATCTGCTCACCGATCGTCATCGGCTGCCCCATGCCGGTCGCGATGAAGAGCGACGCCATCGTGAGGTAGATCGCCGTGCCGTCGAGGTTGAACGAGTACCCGGTGGGGACCGTGATGCCGACGACGGGCTTGGATACCCCGATGTGCTCCATCTTCGCGATCAACCGGGGAAGGGCGGACTCAGATGACGAGGTGCCGACGATCAGCAGGTACTCGCGGGCGAGGTACTTCACCAGGCTGAAGATGTTGACCCGGGTGACGGCGAAGAGCAGGGTTCCGAGCACGACCACGATGAACAGGATGCAGGTGATGTAGAACGCGACCATCAGCACGCCGAGGCTCCAGATCGCGGCGATGCCCGTCTTGCCGACGACCGCGGCGATGGCTCCGAACGCGCCGAGCGGTGCAAGCCACAAGATCATGCCCAGGATGCGGAAGACCAGCTTCTGGAGGTTCTTGACCGCATCCATGATCGGGGCGCCCTTTTCGCCGAGTCCCTGGAGTGCGAAGCCGACGAGCAGCGCGATGAACAGCACCTGCAGCACGCTCTCGCCCGTGAAGGCGGAGAAGAACGTCGTCGGGATGATGCCCAGGATGAACTCCGTGGTGGTCTTCGCCTCGGTCGCTGTCGCGTCATAGCTGGAATTCGCCATATCGAGGCCCGCACCGGGGTGGATGATGTTGCCGACCACCAGCCCGATCGCCAGCGCGAACGTCGACATGACCATGAAGTAGAGCAGCGCGAGTCCGCCGATCTTGCCGACGGTCGCTGCTTTGGCGATCGAGCCGACGCCCACCACGATCGTGCAGAAGATGATCGGCGCGATCATCATCTTGATGAGAGAGACGAAGCCCTTGCCGATCGGTTCGAGGCTTTGTCCGACCTCGGGCCAGATGAGGCCGACCGCGGCTCCCAGCACGACGGCGATGATCACCGACACGTACAGCCACGTATGCCTGTCCCATGCCTGCTTGCCGCGCCGCCAATGGAATCCGGGAAGCGAGAACCCTGTCGTGATGGCCATGTTTTCCTCCTTGATCATGAACGTCTTCGTCTCATGCCCTCGGGCGCCCTCGCCTTCGGTAAGCTCACCGTCGCGGACATCACTCGGCAAAGCCATTTGTGGTCGTATTGGTCATTACCGATATGCCGGACTCCGCGATCACCGTCGATCGGAAGGACGCGATGAGACCTGCCCGCAGCATCGCCTCACGGGTGTTCGCCGTGCTCCTGGTCGCCGCGCTCGTCGTGGGAGCTCTGGTCGCCGTCTTCCTCGTGATCGATGCGCAACGCGCCACGCATGCCGAGGCCGAGCGCGTCACGGCGGCGACAGCAGTGACTCTCGCCGTGTCGCCGCTCGTGATCGACACCCTCGAGGCCGGCGATGCCGCAACGGCCACGCAGACCCTCGAGCCCTATGCGCTCGATGTGATCTCGGACGCGGATCTCGACTTCGTGACGATCATGACGCCTGACGGCACCCGCGTGACCCACCCTGACATCGAGCAGATCGGGGCGAGATACCTCGGCACCATCCCCGACACGCCTCGAACCTTCACCGAGGTGTTCACCGGCACTCTCGGGCCCTCGGTGCGAACCATCGTTCCGGTACTCGCCTCCGATGGCGAACCGGTGGGCTGGGTCTCGGCCGGCGTGACGACCGAGACCATCTCCGACACCCTGATCCGTCGTCTCCCCCTGTCACTCGGCATCACCGTCGGCCTCATCGCTCTCGGTGCGCTCGGCGCGTGGATCGCTCGCCGGTTCACGCGCGGTATCGCAGGAGACCTGCCGCCGGGTCAGGTGAGGGACGCCGTGTCGTCATACGAATCCCTGCGCACTCTGGGCGACGCGCTGCGCGCTCAGACGCACGAGCACGGCAATCGCATGCACACGGCGGTCGCGCTTCTCGAGCTCGGCCGTAGCGAGGAGGCGATCGACATCCTGACCGAGACCTCGCGCCAGAGTCAGTCGCTCGTCGATCAGGTCACCGCACGACAGGCCGGCGACCCCGCCGTCGGTGCCCTGCTTCTCGGCAAGGCGTCGCAGGCCAGGGAGCGCGGGATCGACTGGCGGGTGAGCATCGACCCGGACACTCCCGCCTCCCCGCTCTCCCCCGTCGGCAGCGTCGCCGTGCTCGGCAACCTGATCGACAACGCCATGGATGCCGCCGCCGCCGGCGCCGAGCGCTGGGTGGGGGTCTCGCTGCGCCCCTCGAAGAACGGCGGAATCGTCCTCGAGGTCTCCGACGGCGGTGACGGCATACCCTCCGACCTGCGCGAGCGCGTCTTCACCCAGGGCTTCTCGACCAAGCCTGCAAACAACCACGGGCGCGGAGTCGGGCTCGCTCTCGTCCGCGCGGTGGTGGCCGGAGTGGGCGGCACTGTGGAGCTCTCCGCTCATCCGACCACGTTCACCGTCACCCTCCCGCCAGCGAGAGGACGCAGGAGCCCATGATCCGCACGCTGATCGTCGATGACGACGCTCTGACACTCGAGCTCCACCGCTCGTACCTCGAGAGGATCGACGGCTTCATCGTGGGCGGCGAGTGCACCGGCGCCAGGGCCGCATTGACCGCCGTGCTCGATCAGCCGCACGACGAGCCGTTCGACCTGGTCCTTCTCGACATCACGATGCCCGACGGCTCCGGCATCGATGTGCTCCGAGGGCTGCGTGCCCGACACGCTGCCGTCGATGTGATCGCGATCACCGGCGTGCGCGATGCGGACACCGTCCGGCAGATGGCAGCTCTCGGCGTCTACCAGTACCTCGTCAAGCCGTTCCCCTTCGCGGTGTTCCACGAGCGTCTCACCGCGTATCGCATCCATCGGGAGCAGGCACGGTCGACGGCCGGAGAGGCGACCCAGGCGGAGATCGATGCGCTTCTCGGGCGCACGACGGGGACGATCCCGATTCCCAAAGGGCTGTCGACCGCGACGCTGCAGAAGGTGACGACAGAGCTGCGCTCCTCCAGCGCCGCGGTCTCGGCGAGCGAGGCCGCCGCGCGACTCGGGATGTCACGCGTGTCCGTACGGAGGTACCTGGAGCATCTCACCGATTCGGGCATCATCACACGCAGCGCCCGCTACGGCGCACGTGGACGCCCGGAGACGGAGTACCGCTGGACGAGACGCGTCGACGGAGACGAATGATGCCGGCGCGGCACCCCCGCCCGTCCCGATCGTTAGAACGACGCGGATCCTTTCCGCTGGATGCGGCCCGGTCTCAGCCCGGTGTCAGCGCGGGAGCCGCCCCTCGTGGATCAGCGAGTCGGGGTCGGCGGCGGCCCTGATGGCGCGAAGACGATCGATCGCCGTCGGGTCACCGCAGCGCTCGAGGGTCTCACCCGGACCCAGGAACGTCGGGATCGTGCACGGGGCGATCGCGTGCGCCAGCACCTCACGGAAGCCCGCCATGCTCGCCTCCCCCGGTTCGCTCGGCACCCCGGGGAAGACGGGCACCAGGGCGTGGAGCAGCCAGCCGACGCCCTGAAGCGTCGCGAATCCGGCGCGTCGAGGATCGTTCAGCGCGCCACCGAGCATCCGGATGTCGATGCCCATGATCGGCCACTGATCCGGCAGCTCGCGGAACCGCAAGAGATCGTCGATCGTCGCGTCGTCGAGCGACGAGAGCGCAGCAGACACGCCTTTGCCCGGCGTCGGTTCGGTGGGTTCGCCGCTCGACGCCGCGACGGTCTTCGGCGATGTGGCCCCCGACATCTCACGACGGACCGTGCCTGCTCGCCGCACCCGCTCGAACAGCTCATCGGCGGATCCGACCGTGGACAGCGCCCGCACGCTGAGGAAGCTGCGTCCGCGGATCTCCTCGGGAAGCTGCGGAGCGTCGGGCATACGCATCGAACTCACGAACACGTTGAGCGATGCCGGGGCCTCAGCGGACAGATCGCGGACGGCCCGCAGCACCGACCCGGCGTCTGCGGCGTCGAAAGTGAGTTCGGTTCCCCACAGCGACGGCGCGGGAACCAGGTCGATCTCGAGGGCCGTCACGATTCCGACGACGCCGCCCGCTCCGCGAAGCGCCCACATCATCTCCGGGTCGCTCTCGTCGTCGACCCGATCATGGGTCCCGTCGCTCCGCAGCACCCACGCGGCCCTGAGGTTGTCCGACCCGAGTCCTGCTGTGCGACTGAACCAGGAATGGCCGCCGCCCAGGGTGTACCCCGCGACGGCGACGACCGGGCTCGTGCCGGCAGGAGCCACCCAGCCCGTTCCTTCGAGCGCCTCGACGACGGCGCCCCAGCGGACTCCGCTGCCGATGCGGACCACCCCCGAACCGAGGTCGATCGACAGCTCGTCGAAGGCCGCCATTCGGACGATGACGGCGTCGGCGAGGTCTCCGCCGGCGCCGTGCCCGGTGGGCTGGACCGCGAGCGTCACGCCCGCGTCGCCCGCGGCGTCGAGAAGAGCGCGCAGATCGCGCAGATCGGCCGGTGCGGCCACGCCCGCCGGATGCTGTTCGATCGCCAGGTTCCACGGACGACGCGCCGCGTCGAAGGATTCGTCGCCGGGGAGGACGAGAGCGCCGCGCAGGGCATGCCGCGCGGATTCGAGGACAGAGCGAAGGGCCATGAGGTCACCGTACGACTCCCTTCGGACATCGTCTACGGCCTCATGGCCCTGCGCTCATTCCCGGTCGTGCCGGGGATCGATCACTCGCCGGCGAGACCGCCGAGCATGTGGCCGAACGAACGGCCCTCTCCGAGATACGTCGCCGGGTCGTACGGGTCGGCGGCCGCAGCCACCTCGCGCTTCGCGATCGCCTCAGCCAGCTCGCGAGCGCCCTTCTCGACGCGCTTGGCCAGAGGCGCGACGTCGTCGCCGCCCCCGCCCCAGTCGCTCGACGCCGCGAACACACCGGTCGAGACGGCGTCGGCATGCAGGTAGGCGAAGAGCGGACGGATGGCGTAGTCGATGGCGAGCGAGTGCCGAGCCGTGCCGGCGTTCGCTCCGATCAGCACCGGCTTGCCCGTGAGCGCGTCGGGATCGAGCACGTCGATGAACGACTTGAAGAGCCCGTTGTAGCTCGTCGAGAAGATCGGCGTGACGGCGATGAGCGCGTCCGCCGACACCACTGTGTTGATCGCGGTCTCGAGCGCGGGCGGTGCGAATCCGGTGAGCAGGTTGTTCGTGATGTCGTGGGCGTAGTCGCGCAGCTCGATCACGTCGACGCTCGCCTCGATGTCGTGCCCCGCGAGGGCCTTCACGGTCTCGGCCGCGAGGCGATCCGCGAGCATGCGCGTGGACGACGGGTTCGAGAGCCCGGCAGACACGACGGCGATACGACGAGTGGTCATCTCAGGCCCCCTTCCGGCTGAGTCCGAACGCGGCTCCCGCCGGAGCGGGAGAGTCCTGATAGGGCGAATCCCCCGTCAGGTTGTCACCGCGGTTCGCACCCGGACGAGCCTGACGCGTCGGTCCGTCGCCGAACTCGGCCCTCACCCGTGCGGCATGGGTCGGAGCATCCGGCACGCCGGCCGGACGATCCTTCGCCAGCTCCTTGCGCAGCACGGGCACGACCTCGGAACCGAGGATGTCCAGCTGCTCGAGGACGGTCTTCAGCGGAAGGCCCGCGTGGTCGATCAGGAACAGCTGACGCTGGTAGTCGCCGTAGTGCTCGCGCATGGCGGCATAGCGGTCGATGACCTGCTGAGGCGAGCCCACCGTCAGCGGGGTCATCTCGGTGAAGTCCTCCATGCTCGGTCCGTGACCGTATACAGGGGCATTGTCGAAGTAGGGGCGGAACTGATTCACGGCATCCTGCGACTTCGCCGCCATGAACACCTGGCCGCCGAGGCCGACGATCGCCTGTTCGGGTGTGCCGTGTCCGTAGTGCGCGTAGCGCTGGCGGTACAGCTCGATCAGGCGCTGGTAGTGCTCCTTGGGCCAGAAGATGTTGTTCGCGAAGAAGCCGTCGCCGTAGTACGCGGCCTGCTCGGCGATCTCCGGGGTGCGGATCGATCCGTGCCACACGAACGGCGCGACTCCGTCGAGGGGACGAGGCGTCGAGGTGAAGCCCTGCAGCGGGGTGCGGAACTTGCCCTCCCAGTTCACGACGTCCTCACGCCACAGCTTGTGCAGCAGGGCGTAGTTCTCGATCGCCAGCGGGAGCCCCTGACGGATGTCCTGACCGAACCAGGGGTACACCGGACCCGTGTTGCCGCGGCCGAGCATGAGGTCCATGCGCCCGTCCGAGACGTGCTGCAGCATCGCGTATTCCTCGGCGATGCGCACCGGGTCGTTGGTCGTGATCAGGGTGGTCGACGTCGAGACGATCAGACGCTCGGTCTGAGCCGCGAGGGCGGCGAGGAACGTCGTGGGGCTCGAGGACCAGAACGGAGGGTTGTGGTGCTCGCCGATCGCGAAGACGTCGAGGCCGACCTCCTCGCTGTGCTTGGCGATCGCGAGGGTCGCCTTGATCCGCTCCTGCTCACTCGGCGTCTCGCCGGTGGTCGGGTCGCGGGTGATGTCGCTGACCGACATGATGCCGAACTGCACCGGGACGCCTGCCTGCTCACTCATGATTGCTCCGTCTTCTCCGAATCGGGTGCCCTGCATCCGGTTCTATTCATTTGAATGTATCTGAGTCAACGCGATGCGAGCAACTTTATTCCCCGAGTAGCCTCAGAGCATGCACAGCGACGGATCCGCCCTGACGAACCCCGCCACCGGATCCGTCCAGAAGCCCCGCAAGCGCGTGCCGTTCTGGGACAACGCGCGATATGCGTGCATCGTCCTCGTGGTGCTCGGCCACGCGATCCAGCGCCTCACCTACGACTCCGACATCGCGCTCGCGGCCTATCTCGCCCTCTACGCCTTCCACATGCCGGCGTTCGCGATCATCTCGGGCTACTTCTCGAAGTCCGGTTCCCCGACGCGTGTGCAGATGGCCAGGGTGATCACCGACATCCTGCTGCCCTACGTGATCTTCGAGTTCCTGTGGACCCTCACGAAATGGCTGGTCGAGGGTCAGGCCGACCCGAACTTCACCAAACCGTCCTGGACCCTCTGGTTCCTCCTGGCGCTCGGCATCTTCCGCCTCGTCCTCCCCTACCTCGCGCTGCTGCGGTGGCCGCTGCTGTGGACCGTCATCATCTCGATCGGCGTGGGCTATCTGCCCAACGTCGACAGCACGTTCTCGCTCTCGCGGACCCTGGGCCTTCTGCCCTTCTTCGCACTCGGCTGGTGGCTGCGCGAACGCGACGTCGTCACTCGCTTCCGCCTCCTCGAGATCCGCCCGTGGTGGATCCGCGTCGTCAGCGTCGTACTCCTCGCCGCGGCAGGGTTCTCGGCCTGGCGGTGGATCGATGTCTGGAAGGAGCTCGATCTGCGCCACTGGCTGTTCTACGAGGACGCGTACGCGGACCTCGGCGGAGAGCAGTGGTGGGCCGGCGGTGTGCGCGTCGCACTCATGCTGATGGCAGTGATCCTGAGCGCCGCCTTCTTCGCCCTGATCCCCCGCGGAACCTACTGGTGGACGAAGTTCGGCCAGTACACGATGTACGTGTTCCTGCTCCACTCGTTCGTGCTGTACCCCTTCCGCGAGACCGGGGTGCTGCGCGACCTCGACCCGACGTGGCTGTGGCTGCCGCTCGTGACGCTGCTGTCGGTGGTGCTGGCTCTCGCGCTCGCCACCAAGCCCGTGCGCTGGCTCTTCCGCCCGCTGGTGGAGCCCCGCCCGTCCTGGCTCTTCCGAGACCCCGAGCTGGCTCGACGCGAGGGCCACCGCAGCGACCCGACCGGCTCTCGTCGGCCCCGTCAGGGCGCAGCGGCTAGCCTGAAGGAGTGACGAGAGCCGAGATGATCCGCGACCGCCTCGTGGACCATGCGGAAGCGTCGGGGTTCGGGGCTCACGGGCTCCACGTGCTCGTGGGCGACGATGTCGCCGAGCACCGGTGGACTGCCGACGTCCGCGAGGAGATCCACTCGGTTGCGAAGGGCGTGTGCGTCCTCGCGGCCGGAATCGCTGCCGCCGACGGTCTCATCTCGCTCGATGCCCCGATCGCAGAGTACGTGCCGGACCTCACCTTCGGAGACGGCGTCGAGCACCTCACGCTGCGACGACTGCTCTCGATGTCGAGCGGAGTCGATCTCGCCTGGTCGGAGACCATGATGACGGACTGGCCCGATCTCGCACGAGAGTTCCTCTCTCGCCCGTCTCGCGGTCACGTCTTCCAGTACTCCAACGCCAGCACGTACGCGGCGATGATGATCCTGGCCACGCGGACCGGTGACGTCGTCGAGTATCTGCGCCCCCGGCTGCTCGCGCCTCTGGGCTTCGACGACCTCGAGTGGGAGCGGTGCCCGCAGGGACGCATCGTCGCGGGAGGCGGCATCGCACTGCGCACGGAGGAGATGGCGCGCCTCGGTCGGCTGATCCGCGACCGTGGCGAATGGCAGGGCCGACGACTCGTGCCGACCGAGATCATCGACGCGATGCACTCCGACTGGGTGGTCGCCGGTGAGAATGCCGGTTACGAGCGCTATGCGCTCGCGGGCTGGGACGGCCCGGGCCAGGTGTGGCGCCTGCACGGGGCGTACGGACAGCTGCTGATATTCGGTGAGGATGCCGTCGTCACGATCACAGCCGACGACCATTTCGGTGCGGATGCCTACGCGACCTTCGTCGCGGAGACGCTGCGCTCCTGACCCTCGACCGGCATCAGGCGAAGAGGTCGGCGCCGACGAACGAGCCCGGCTTCGAGCCTCCGGGGACCGCCCAGATCCCTGACCCGACATGCGTGACGTACTCGTTCATCCGATCCGTCGACAGCCGGCGCTGCAGCGAGACGAACTGTGCGGGATCCCGCTGGTACGACAGGAAGAAGAGCCCCGCGTCCAGCCGTCCGAGATCGTTGTTGCCGTTGACGTAGTTGAATCCTCGCCGCAGGATCCGGATGCCGTCGTTCTGGTCCGGATGCGCGAGACGCACGTGCGCGTTCTGATCGATGGCCGACGTACCGAAATCCGGCGCCGCGAACTCGTCGCCGCCGGAGAGCGGAGCGCCCTCGCCCTTGTCTCGCCCGATGATGGTGTTCTGCTCGGAGAGCCGCACGCGGTCCCAGGTCTCGATCCGCATCGCGATCTTGCGCGCCACGAGGTACGACCCGCCGACCATCCACTCGGGCCTGTCATCGGGGCCGAGCCACACGTTCTCGTCGAGGGCGACGGAGTCATCGGCGAGGATGTTCGCGGTCCCGTCCTTGAAGCCGAACAGGTTGCGGGGCGTCGCCTGCGCCGACGTCGTGCGGGACGTCTTGCCGAACCCGAGCTGGGACCAGCGCAGCTTGGCACGGCCGAAGGCGATGCGGCTCAGGTTGCGGATCGCGTGCACGGCGACCTGGGGGTCGTCGGCGCACGCCTGGATGCAGAGATCGCCGTGCGAGGTCTGCGGGTCGAGATCGTCGCCGAGGAAGGCGGGAAGCCTCTCGAGCCGCTCGGGACGCAGGGAGGCGATGCCGTACCGGTCGCCCTCGTCGTTCTCGAACAGGGTCGGGCCGAAGCCGAACGTGATCGTGAGGCCGGCTGCCGTCAGCCCGAGAGCCTCGCCCGTGTCATCCGGCGGCACCTCCGCATCGCCCCCGACAGCGCCGGTGGCACTCACCTCGAGCCCCTGCGTCATCCGCGAGGCGGCATACGTCCAATCCTGCAGCAGCGAGACCAGGTCTTCGCGGTCGGTGCGAGGCATCATGTCGAAGGAGGCGAAATGCAGATGCTCCTGCACGGGCGTCGTGATTCCCGCCTGATGGGCGCCGAAGAAGTCGTACGCACGCTGGGCGTCCGCTTCTGCTCTCGCGCGTCCGAGCGCGACTCCCCCCGACAGTCCGGCGCCGACTCCGACGGCGAGGGACGCGACGCCGCCGCCGAGTGCCAGTCCGAGGAGTCCGCGCCGGCTGAGACCCGTGGCCGAGGATGCCGCGGCCGCCGACTCCGGGAGGGAGTCGGCAGCTGCAGCGTCCTTCGCGCTGTCGTTCATGTGCGAGACCGTGTCCGTCGGATCAGTCGAGGACGGTGCCGGTGAGCTGCGAGAGCGGCTCTGCGAGGGCGTTGATGAGATCGGTGAACTCGCGCTTGTCCGCATCGGTGAGCTCGGCGTAGCCGACGAAGCCGTCGGAGAGCGAGCCGTGCGCCGTGAGGGATTCCTCGAGAGCGGAGTATCCGCCTTCGATCTCGGTCACGAGCTCCGCGCCTTCATCCCCCTGTGCCGTGGCGAAATCCTGAACGAGCGAGAACGCCATCTTCGACCCCTCGACGTTCGCGGCGAAGTCGTACAGGTCGGTGCCGGACCACCAGTCCTCCTCGCCGGAGATCTTGCCCGTCGCCACTTCGTCGAGCAGCGCGATCGCGCCGTTCGAGATGCCGCCGATCCCCTGGTCGTCGAGAGCCGCGGTGAAGTCGTCCGAGTGCACGTAGTCGTAGAGCTCCTGCACGTCGGCGATCAGCTGGTCGCCGTACTCGGCGCGCTCCTGCGTCGTCGACGGTGCCCAGTCCTGCCATGCGGGCGTCTCGCCGTCGGCGTTGAGGGCGTCCTGCGCCGGCACCCAGAGGTCCTTCTCGATGCGGTGGAAGCCCGTCCAGTCGAGGCCCTCCGCCACAGCGTCGACCTCGCGGTAGTCGATGCGGGGGTCGAGCGTCCCGAGCGCTTCGGCGACGGGCTCGATGCGCTCGTAGAACGCGCGCGTCTGGGGGAACAGCGCTCGCGCGGCCTCATCATCGCCGGACTCATAGGCGGTGACGAAATCGTCGACCGACGGAACCAGCTGACCGACCTGGTCCTTGACGAAGGCGGCGTAGAGGTCGACGGCCTGCTGCTTCTGATCGGCATCCTCGCCGTCGACCGCGACCCGGTCGCCGGTCACGGTGAACGCGGACTTGCCGACCCCCTCGCCGATCATGCCCGGCTTGCACAGCGTGAAGTACTCCCCCGGCTGAGCCACCACCGTGAGGGTCCGCGACGCTGAGGGCGCGATGTTCTCGACCTCGCCGACGATGCGGAGGCCGTCTTCTGCGAGCAGATAGAACTCCGAGGTCTGCGCGCTGTCGTTCTTCACATCGAACGTGAGTGTGCCGCTCTTGGCGGTCGCAGCCGAGACGGCGCACGCCGAGTCGGTCGACGAGACGTCGAAGGATGCACCCGCGGCGACATCGCTCTTGGCGACGCACCCGCTGAGGACGAGTGCTGCCGCGCCTGCTGCGGCGACGGCACCGAGGATTCGGCGAGAGGTGGTCATGCTGCTCCTTGCTGGGTGAGAGTGGATGCCGACGTGTCCCGGCCAGGGGACGTCTGCACATGTGGGGAGGCGGACCGGCGTGACCGGAGCCCCCGGATGAAGAAGAGCCCGACGACGACGATGTACACGGTCCAAGCCGTGACCTGGAGCCACGTCATCCGTGGCATGAAGCCGACGGTCGCCTGCAGGATGGTCGCCCAGGCACTGTCGGGCGCGATCACGTTCGTGACATCGAAGGCCCAGCCGAAGGGGAATGCCACCCAGCCGAGAGCGACCGCCCCGGTGGCCGCGTCGATCGGTGCCGCCGCGGTGAACGGTCCCGGCAACGCGCCGGCCTCCTGGAGGTCCATGATCGCGTAGGCGAGCACCCCGGCTGCGACGATGACGAGGAACCCACTGGTCCAGGTGAAGAACCGGCGAAGGTCGAGCCGGACGGCGCCGCGGGCGAGCGCCCAGCCGATCACCACGGCGGCGAGAAGCCCGAGCACCGCGCCGAGCAGCGCCGACGGAGCATCGCCGAAGGACTGCACCATCGACCACAGCAGAAGAGTCGTCTCGATCCCCTCGCGTGCCACCGAAACGAAGCCGATCGCGATCAGCGCCCAGACGCCGCCCTGTGTGAGCGCGCGGTCGAGTCCGCCCTCGAGGGTCGCCTTCATCGTGCGCCCGGCCTTCTGCATCCAGAAGATCATCCAGGTCACCATGCCCACCGCGAGCAGCGACAGCAGTCCGCCGATCAGCTCCTGAGCCTCGAAGGTCAGCGAGTACGCACCGAAGGTCAGGACGGCCCCGATGCCGAGTGCGAGGGCGATCGCCAGGCCGACCCCCGCCCAGAGCCTGGGCAACGCGTCACCGCGACCGAGCCTGCGCAGGTAGGCGACGAGGATGCCGACGACGATCGCGGCTTCGAGGCCTTCACGAAGACCGATGAGAAAAGTGGCGAGCACGGAGGGAACTCTCTGGGAAAGACTGAGGTAAGGCATCCCTTACTTCAGAGACATTAGCACCCCTTCCGCTCGGGCCTCGCACACACGCGATCGCCTCTCGGTAATTCGGCGCAACACTGAACCGCACTCGCCCAGACCCGATCTACGCTCGGTGAATGGCTGATCTCTCGCTTCCCATCCTCGACCTGTCCCAGCTCGATGCCGGTCCCGAAGCCGCTGCTCGGTTCCGCGACGACCTTCGCGCGGCCACGCACGACGTGGGCTTCTTCTATCTCACCGGCACAGGCGTCTCCCCCGAGCTGGAGGCGAGGTTGCACCGCGCGGCGCTCGATTTCTTCGCGCTGCCCGACGACGAGAAGCTCGCGATCGAGAACGTCAAGAGTCCTCATTTCCGCGGGTACACGCGGGTCGGCGGCGAGCGGACGCAGGGCAAGGTCGATTGGCGCGAGCAGATCGACATCGGCCCCGAGCGCGAGCCTGTCGAGGGCGGTCCGGCCTTCAATCGACTCGTCGGCCCGAATCTGTGGCCCTCCGCACAGCCCGAGCTCAAAGCGGTGATCACCGAGTGGCACGACACGCTGACCGAGGTCGCCCGCAAGCTCCTGCGCGCCTGGGCCGTCACGCTCGGGGCGGACGAGTCGTACTTCGACGAGCCCTTCCGTGATCCGTCGACGCTGATCAAGATCGTCCGCTACCCCGGCACCCACGAACCCGAGCCGCAGCAGGGCGTCGGAGCGCACAAGGACTCCGGAGTGCTGACCCTGCTCTGGGTCGAGCCCGGCAAGGGCGGCCTGCAGGTCGAACGAGACGGCGAGTGGGTGTCAGCCCCGTCCGTCCCGGGCGCGTTCGTCGTCAACATCGGCGAGCTGCTGGAGTACGCGACCGGCGGCTACCTCAAGGCGACCAACCACCGCGTCATCTCCCCTCGGGCACCCGAAGAGCGCATCTCCATCCCGTTCTTCTTCAACCCCGCGCTCGATCAGCAGCTGCCGCTTCTCGAGCTTCCCGCAGATCTCGCCGCGGCGGCGACCGGCATCACCGAGGACCCGAGCAACCCCATCCATGCCACCTATGGCGAGAACGCCATGAAGTCGCGACTGCGTGCGCACCCCGACGTGGCGGCGATCCACCACCCGGACCTGGTCGGCACGAACGCCTGACCCGGGGAGGCGCCGCACGCCTCCCCCCGAACATGACGAAGGCCGCCCCACACCTGGGGCGGCCTTCTCAAGAATGTTCTGCGCGATTGTACGCTGGCTCGCTCCGCGTTATCGGCGGAGACCCAGGCGTGCGATCAGCGAGCGGTAACGCTCGATGTCGACGCTCTGGAGGTAGCCGAGCAGACGACGGCGCTGACCCACGAGCAGGAACAGGCCACGACGCGAGTGGTGGTCGTGCTTGTGCTCCTTCAGGTGCTCCGTGAGGTCCTTGATGCGCTGCGTCAGCATCGCGGCCTGCACCTCGGGGGATCCGGTGTCACCGGGGTGCGTCGCGTACTCTTCGATGATCGCCTTCTTGACGTCTGCTTCCAGTGCCATAGATTCGATCCCCTCTCTGCTTGTTGCGCGGTGCCCGACGCCTGATGCGTGAGCTCTCTTTATCCGCGGCCGATCAAACGGCAACCTGAAGAGTCTACCAGGACTCGATGCCGCTGGGTGACCGTGCCCACGCCCGCCCGACGGCACCTCGGATACTCTCGAATCATGCATGACGGATACGCGGCGTGAGCGCTGCACGCAGCCATCTGATCGATCTCAGCCCCCTGCGGGCCAGCCCTGCATTCGCACGCATGTGGATCGGCTCGGTGCTCGCGGGGATCGGCGGGCAGCTGACGATCGTCACGGTGATGCTGCACGTCTTCGCGCTCACCGGAAGCACCTTCGCGGTATCGATGATCGCGGTCGCCGGACTCGTCCCCATGATCCTCGCCGGCCTCTACGGCGGGATGCTCGCGGACGCGTTCGACCGCCGCCGCGTGGCGTTGGTCGCGGCCACGGTGACCTTCGCCTCGACCGCGTTGCTCGCCGCGCTCACCTGGACCGGTGCGGAGACGATCTGGTGGCTCTACGTGCTGAGCATCGTCAACTCCGCCGCGAACTCGGTCGGCATGGCCACCCGGACCGCGATCGTGCCACGGCTCATCCCCCGCGACAAGCTGGCCGCCGCGTCCGCGCTCAACGGAGTGGCGTTCGGCCTCACCGTGATGGCCGGCCCCGCGGTAGCCGGCATACTCGTCGCGCTGACAGGCTACGGGTGGACTTACACACTCGACGTCATCCTGATGCTGTCGATGTTCCTCGGCCTGTGGAGTCTCCCTCCGCTGCGGCCGGAAGGGGACATCGTGCGGCCGGGGTTCGCATCACTCGTGGACGGGTGGAGGTTCCTGCGCCGCGCGAACAACATCCGAATGCAATACGTGGTCGACATCATCGCCATGACATTCGGGCAGCCCCTCGTGCTCTTCCCTGCACTCGGCACCCTTCTGCTGGGCGGCGGAGCGGTGACCACCGGCATCCTCACCGCAGCTGTCGCCGCGGGCACATTCGCATCGAGCCTCTCCTCCGGTCGGGTCGTGCAGTACCGCTGGCACGGACGCGGCATCGAGCGCGCGGTCGAGGCCTATGGCGCGTCCATCCTGCTCTTCGGCGTGGTCCTGGTCATCGGAGCCGTCTCTGCCGGGGCGACCGAGGCGACGCCGGACGTCGGGCTGATCATCGCCTCGTGCATCGCGCTCGCGCTCTCCGGCGCATCCGACAACATCAGCTCGATCTATCGCAACACGATGATGCAGGCGGCCGTGCCCGACGCCATGCGCGGTCGACTGCAGGGGGTCTTCATCATCGTGGTCGCCGGCGGCCCCCGAATCGGCGCCCTCTACGCGGGCACGCTCGCGACCCTCACGACCCTGTGGTTCCCGCCGCTGCTGGGCGGATTGCTGGTGATCACCCTGGTCGCCCTGCTCGCACGGCGCAGCCCGGGATTCCGCGGCTACGACGCAGAGAACCCCGAGCCCTGAGGGCCCGGGGTTCTCGAGATCAGGTGATCAGTCCTGCTGCAGAGCGCCCTGCAGGTCGAGGCTGATCGTGACGTCCTTGCCGACGAGCACGCCGCCGGTCTCGAGCGCGGCGTTCCACGTCAGGCCGAAGTCCTCGCGGTTGATGACCGTCTTGGCCGATGCGCCGGCCTTGTAGTTGCCCCACGGGTCGGAGCCGAAGCCACCGAAGTCGAGCTCGAAGCTGACGGGCTTGGTGATGCCGCGGATCGTCAGGTCGCCGTCGACGAAGAGCTCGCCGTCCTCGGCGCGCGCACCCGTCGACACGAACTCCATCGTGGGGAAGTTCTCGGTGTCGAAGAAGTCGCCGGAGCGCAGGTGCGTGTCGCGCCCCTCGTCCTTGGTGTCGATCGAGGTGACGTCGACGCTCGCCTCGACGCGGGCCTCGAGCGGGTTCTCGGGAGCGATCAGCGTCGCGCTCTTGACGCCGAACGTGCCGCGCACCTTCGAGATCATCATGTGGCGCACGCTGAACGTGACCTCGCTGTGCGACGGGTCGAGCACCCAGGTGCCGGGACGGTAGCCGGGAATGTCGATGCTGTTCATGGTTTCTCCTCTGGAGACATCAGCCGCATGTGTGCGGCAACGGATGAGGGGCCGTGTTCACGGCGTCACGCGTAACAACTTACATGCACATGCATGTATTCCCCTGAATGCGGATATTTCCTCGGGCGACGAAAAGGCGCCGAGCCCGCAGTGGGCCCGGCGCCTTCCGGCGTCGATCGGGTCAGCCGACGGCGACGAGATCGATGATGAAGATGAGGGTCTTGCCCGAGAGGAAGTGGCCTCCTCCGACCGGGCCGTATGCGAGGTGCGGCGGGATGACGAGCTCGCGCCGTCCGCCTTCCTTCATGCCCGGGATGCCGTCCTGCCACCCCTGGATCAGGCCGCGAAGCGGGAACTGGATGGTCTCGCCGCGACCCCACGACGAGTCGAACTCCTCGCCCGATTCGAACTCGACACCGGCGTAGTGCACGGTGACCGTGTCGCCGGGCTTGGCCTCGGCTCCGTCTCCCTCGATGATGTCGCGGATCACGAGCTCCGCGGGGGCGGGTCCGGTGGGGGCGTCGAACTCAGGCTTTGTGCGATCAGTCATGTCCTCCATCAAACCCGAGTCGCCCGGCGCGGGTCAACGCGATCGCTCCGCTGAGGGCGAAACGGCGATGCCGCCCGTCGACTGCCCCCTAAGCCCTTGACACCCGCGCACACCGGGTGCACCCTGTTTACAGATCAACTCAGCGCCCGGTAGACATGCAGGCATCGCCGCAGCACCGGGCGCTGAGTCTTGGTACGGAACCTGCTTGACGGCTCGAGCATCATGACGCTTGTTGCTCCTGCGCGTAGGCGATCAGCATCGATGCGAGCTCTTCGGGCCGGCTGAGGGCGACACAGTGACTCCCCTCGATCTCGTCGGCGACGATGCCCAGGCGCTTCCGGGCGAGGTCTCGAAGGAATGCGGGCGGGAAGAACTTGTCCTCCGTGCAGACGATGAACCGAGTGGGGATAGAGGGCCAGGCCGTGAGCGGCCACGGGACGGCCGTCGATGCGACCGACGGATGTGCCCTCCCCCGACCGATCGCCTCGTCGGCGAGCGCTCGCGGCACGTCGTGATAGAAGCCGATGTGCGGATCATCGTTGCCGGTGAGGCCTCCGTCGCGGGCTGCCTGCGCCGCCACGGCATCCTCGAATCCGGTGTTGGACCACCACTCGTCCGGACGCTCCCCCGGGTCGGGAATCATCGCCGCCAGCATCACGAGCACGTCCGCCGCCAATCTCTCAGCGACGATCGGTGCGGTGAATCCCCCGAACGAATGGCCGACCACGACACCGCCCCGTCTCGCGTCTGCCGCGGCCACGACGGCGTCCGCGTAGTCGGTGAGAGTGAGGGACTCGTCATCGCCCGGCAGGTCGGGTGCGATCACCTCATGTCCGCGCTCCCGCAGGACGGCGGCGAGCCGATGCCATGACCACCCCGTGTCTCCTGCTCCGTGCACGAGGATGAAGAGGGCCATGATCAGCGGGTCTCAGTAGGCCAGCAGAGCAGCCCGAGTGGCGCGGGTTCGGGCGAGCAGCGCCTGCTCGTCCGCCGGTGCCATAGGGTCGCGCCCCGTTATCGCGCGCTGACGGACGGATGCCAGCATGGTGGCGTCCTTGATGAACTCGCGCATCAGCGGACGCCGATCGCCCCGAAGCTGCGACGCCCATGCCAGGCCGGTCTTGCGCCCGGCGGGAGTCGCGAGCATCGTGACCTCCTCGGGGGTGAACCACCCGGCGGCCGCGTAATCGCCCAGACGGGCCTTCGTGAGGCGAGACTCCTCGCGCCTCAACGCGATGATCCCCACGATGAACCCTACGAACAGCGGCACCTGGAGGACGAAGTAGAGGAGGAAGAAGTTCGCGAAGGACGATCCGTTCCACAGGCCGTGGAGCACCATCGCCCCCAGCATCCCGAGCAGACCGAACCCGAGTGCGGCCCCTGTCGACGCGTGCCGTCGAGCGGCCAGGCCGATGGCGAGACCCGTCAGCGATGTGAACATCGCGTGGGCGAAGGGCGACATGATCGCCCGGAGGATGAAGGTCACCGTCAGCTGCTCGCCGCCGCCCTCGATGAGGCTGATCGCGAAGTACTGGATGTTCTCGGTGAACGCGAAGCCGGCACCGACCAGCGCCCCGTAGACGACCCCGTCGACCGGACCGTCGAACGAGCGACGCGCGATGAGGAAGATCAGGAAGACTCCGAAACCCTTCCAGAACTCCTCGACGATCGGCGCCTGGATGACGGCGCCCGCCACTTCTCCCCGGAACCCCAGGAGCGCGGTCAGCCCGAGGTCGACGAGGAGCGTGAGTCCCACGGCGGCGATCGCACCCCAGGCGATCGCGAAGAACACCAGCGACTTGGGCTCGGGTTCCCACCGGTCGATCATACGGACGACGAAGAAGACGATGGCGAGCGGGACGAGCGCGAGGACGAGGCCGATGATCGATGCGAGCGGACCCAGGAACAGACCGAAGTAGGCGATGAGCCCGAGCATCAGCAGACCGAGGAAGCCGAACAGCGCGAACAGCGCGACGCGTCCGCCTCGGCGTGCCGCCGGCAGGGCAGGAAGACCGGGGGCAGGCGAGGGTGCGGCCGGAGCGGGAGGCGAATACGGGGTCGGCTGAGCGAGGACCGAGGCGTACTGAGGACGCTGGGAGAACTGCGGCGGGGCGTAGTTCGACTGCGCGTACTGCTGCGCCGAATACTGCGGGGGCTGCGCAGCATACTGCTGGGGATACGTCGGCGGCTGCTGGGGATACGTCGGCGGCTGTTGCTGCGCGGGCGGCGGCGTGTACGGCGATGGCTGGGACGGTCCTCCGGAACTCATAGCCAAAGCATATGGCGAACAACCAACTTCGCCCGGGTCTGGCGACTTCCTCCAGGCAATCGAGCCGAGCAGCGGATAGCGTAGGAGCATGCGGTTCGCTCATCTGCGTCGTGCCGACTCTCCCGCTGCGCATCTCGCAGTGGTGGAGGGTGCCGATGCCATCCTCGTCTCCGATCTCCTTCCCGACCCCCCTGCGACGCTTCAGCAGCTGATCGAAGGGGGCGAGCAGACGCTCACCGCTCTTCGCTCGGCCCTCGACGGCGATGCCCCGCGGCACCCGCTCGACGGGTGGAGCTTCGCCTCAGCGGTCATCGCTCCCCCGGCGGTCCTCGCGGTCGGCCTCAACTACGCGGCTCACTCGAGCGAGCTCGGTCTGAAGACCGACGCCGCTCCGACCGTGTTCACCCTGTGGCCGAACTCGCTGACAGGCCACGAGCAGACGACGTCGTGGCCGCGTTCGCTGAGCGAGGCTGTGGACTACGAGGCGGAGCTCGGTGTGCTGATCGGCACCCCGGCGAAGGATGTCGCAGAGGCCGACGCGCTCTCGCACGTCTGGGGCTACACCGTCGTGAACGACATCACCGCGCGGAACGTCCAGTTCTCTGAAGCGCAGTGGTCACGGTGCAAGTCGTTCGACGGCTTCACCCCGACCGGTCCCTTCGCCGTCACGGCCGACGAGGTCGCCGACCCGCAGGACCTGCACATCTGGGCGATCGTCGACGGCCAGACCGTCCAGGACGCGAGCACGGATCAGATGGTGCGGTCGGTCGCGAAGCTCATCGCGCATCTCTCGCAGTCCCTGACGCTGCTTCCCGGCACTCTGATCTCCACCGGGAGCCCCGGCGGTGCCGGATACTCTCGAGACCCCCAAATCTTCCTCCGGGATCGTTCGACGGTGACGGTCGGCATCGACGGCATCGGCGAGCTCACCACCCACTGTCGCGTGCTGGACTGATCACCCGCTCACTCTGTGACACACGGAAGGGCCCCGGCGAGATGTCGCCGGGGCCCTTCCGTGTGCTCGGAGTCAGATCTCGATGAGGTCCTCGGACCCGATCACCGGGATCGCGGCCGTGATGGCCTCGAGTCCCGACAGACGCGCGGGCGACAACTGCTTGATGACCTCTTCGCGAGACATCAGTCCGGCTTCGACGACCAGGTCGGCGACGTTCCTGTTCGTCAGCAGCGCGGTCTTGGCCAGCGCGGCCGCGGCGGCGTATCCGATGAACGGCGTGAGTGCTGTGATGACGCCGACCGAAGCGCCGACCATGGCGCCGAGGCGGTCTCGGTTCGCGGTGATGCCGTCGACGCAGTTGACGCGCAGCGTCCACATCGCCTGTCGCATCCAGGTGATGGACTGGAAGATCGAGTGGGCGATCACAGGCTCGAATGCGTTGAGCTGGAGCTGCCCGGCCTCGGCCGCCATCGTCACCGTCATGTCCGCGCCGGCGACCGCGAACGCCACCTGGTTGACGACCTCCGGGATCACCGGGTTCACCTTGCCCGGCATGATGCTGGAACCGGCCTGCATCGCCGGCAGGTTGATCTCGCCGAAGCCCGCCTGCGGACCCGACGACAGCAGTCGCAGGTCGTTGCAGATCTTCGACAGCTTCATGGCGTTGCGCTTCAGGGTCGACGAGAACGACATGAACGAGCCGGTGTCGCTGGTCGCCTCGACGAGGTCGCCGGCCGTCACCAGGTCGAGTCCGGTGATCTCGCGCAGATGCTTCAGCACAGCGGGTGCGTAGTCGACGTGCGTGGTGATGCCGGTGCCGATGGCGGTCGCACCCATGTTGATCTCGAACATCAGCGAGGCGTTCTCGGTGAGGCGCGTGTGATCGTAGCCGAGGGTCGAAGCGAAGCCGTGGAACTCCTGACCCAGAGTCATGGGCACGGCGTCCTGCAGCTGCGTGCGTCCGACCTTGAGCACATCGTGGAACTCGTGCGACTTGTGCAGGAACGAGATGCGCAGCAGATCGAGCTCTTCGAGCAGCGAGCGGAGTGTCAGAGAGAGACCGATCTTGACCGCCGTCGGGTAGACGTCGTTGGTCGACTGACTGCGGTTCGTGTGATCGATCGGCGAGAGGAACGCGTAGTCGCCCTTCTCGCGTCCGGCGAGCTCGAGGGCGATGTTGGTGATGACCTCGTTGGCGTTCATGTTCGTCGACGTGCCGGCACCGCCCTGGATCACACCGACGGTGAACTGATCGTGGAACTCTCCGTCGATGACACGCTGGGCGGCCCGATCGATCAGGTCCGCACGCTCGGGGTCGAGGACGCCGATCTCGCGGTTCGCTCTGGCGCTGGCCTGCTTGACCATCGCGAGTGCGACGACGAGGTCCGGATAGACCGAGATCGGACGCTTGGTGATCGGGAAGTTCGCGTCGGCGCGGGCGGTGTGGATCCCCCAGTACGCGTCGGCGGGAATCTCCATGCTCCCGAGCGAATCGGTCTCGGTGCGGGTGGGGGCAGGCGCGGCAGAAGCCATGTCACATCCTTGTGGGTAGTGGCGAGTGTGTGGTGCGGGGGATGCATCCAGTCTACGCCTGCGTGCATGCACGGCCAGGGATACGACGGCGGGTCAGCGTTTGCGAGAGAAAGCCTCGAGACGCTCTGCCGGGCTGAGACGGGCCATTCTCTCCAGCCACGCCATCGAGAAGTGATCGCCGGTCGGCGCGTCGGTCACGGGCACCACGGTGTGGGTGATCGTCTCGGGTCGTACATGCACGATCTGGAACGCCTGCGCCGCATCCATGCCGTTCACATCGGCGGCCGGACGAGCGACATTCATCGTGTAGCAGGTCGCCGAGGACACGCTGACAGGCACGCCCGCGAAGGTGCCGTGCGACGAGTAATGCAGGTGGCCGGCGAGGATACCGCGCACGTCCGTGTCACGAATGACCTCCGCGAGTTCGTCCTGGTGCCGCAGCTCGAGTATGTCGAAGAGCGGAAGGTGGCTCGGGAGCGGCGGGTGGTGCATCGCGAGCAGCGTGCCGTGCGGCGCCGGTTGCTTCAGGATCTCCGCCAGCCATGAGAGCTGGCCGGGGTCCAGGTCGCCGTGATGCCATCCGGGCACACTCGTGTCGAGGGCGATCAGGCGCAGACCGTCGAGGTCCCATTCGCCCGTCACGGGCTCCTCCGTCGCGGGCAGGTCGAGCAGCCCCTCGCGCAGCGCCGGCCGCTCGTCGTGGTTGCCGGCAACCCAGACGACGGTCGTCCCCAGCTCCTGCGCCACGGGCTCGACGGCGCGGCGGAGACGGCGATACGCATCCGGCTCCCCCAGGTCGGCCAGGTCGCCGGTGATGACGATCGCCGACGGGTGCGGGTGCACGGCCCTGATCGCCTCAAGGGTGCGAGCGAAGTTCGACTCGACGTCGTATCGTCCGCCGAGCCGCACTCCACCCGCGAGGAAGTGCGGGTCGCTCACATGGATGACGACGTGCGAGGCGGGATCATGGCGACCGAAGACGAAGCCGCTGTCGGAAGGCGCTGACATGGTCTCAGCCTAGGCCGCGGCGCGACACCGGACGGGCGACGACTCCACGGCAGCTGTAGTAGTCGCGATACAGTGCTCGGATGGCGAAGAACGAGACACGGCGACGGATCATCGCGGATGCAGGGCTGACCGTTCTGGCGACCGATGGCTCTCGCGGTCTCACCCACCGAGCCGTGGACATCGTCGCGGGCGTGCCGGTGGGCACCACCTCGAACTACTTCCGCAGCCGAGAGGCGCTCATCGCGGGCCTCGTCGATCGGATCGGCGAGCGTCTCGCCCCCAGCGACGACGACCTCGCACGGCGGTCATCGGAGGAGCCGAGCAGGGAGCTCTTCGCCGAGTACATCCGCGACATCGTGCGTCGCCTCACCGATGACCGCGACGTCACACTCGCACTGTTCGAGCTGCGGCTCGAGAGCAGCCGCCGCCCCGATGTCGGCGCCCTTCTCGGCGCGTGGCAGCGAGCGGGGTTCGACGCGGACGTCGCTTTCAACGCGGGAGCGGGTCTTCCGGGCGGTCGCCGAGAGATCGCGCTCTTCCACTATGCGATCGACGGCCTGCTGCTCGATCGGCTCACGACCCCGATCGATCCGGACACCACCACCGACGAGATCGTCGACGACCTCGTCGCCGGTCTCCTCCGCTGACGCCCTCCTGGGCAGGACTCGTCGGTCAGTGCCCGACGACGATGATCAGGATGCCTGCCACGACGGCAGCCGCGCAGAGCGCGAAGCATCCGTACGCGCCGAACAGCGCGATCCGTCGCTGCCCCTCGGTGAGCGGACTCTTCTTCGCCGCCTTGGCCGCCTGCTTGGCAGCCCGCTTGAGCTCCTTCTCGGAGATCACGGTGATGGCGTCGGTGAACTCCGCCGGGCTCACGACCGGCGCGTGTCCGCTGCGAACAAGGAGCCGAAGACCGAACGCATAGAACGTCACGACCGCGCAGGCTCCGATCAGAGCCGCAAGGAACACCTGGACGAATGCGCCCCAGTCGATGCCGACACTCACTTCGACTCCTCGCTCTTCGCCGTCTCGGGACTGTCGACCCCGGGGCCGTCGACCCGCGTCGAGGCTCCCGTCTTCGGGGCCTTCTTCGCGGCCTTGGCCGCTGCCTTCGCCTTGGCGTCCGCCTTGGCCTGAGCCTTGACCTTCTCGCGCGCCTCCGCACGAGCCTTGGCCTCGGCCTTGGCCTCGATGATCCGCTGCTGTCGACGCGTGGGCGGGGGCGTGTCGGGGTGCTCGATCGCGAGCCCCGACTCGGCCACATCGCTCATGGCGTTCGCGGAGGTCACTGCATCCTTGCGGGAGCGAAGGAACAGGCCGATGATCACGGCCAGCGCAAGGACCGCGTCGATCGCGATGCCCCAGAGGCCGAGCCAGGTGATGAGCAGGGCCGCGAGGGCACCGACTGCACCTGCAGCCGGAAGTGTGAGGAGCCAGCCGATGGCGATTCGACCGGCGGTCCGCCAGCGGACCGTGGAGCCGCGGCGGCCGAGGCCGGAGCCGATGACCGAGCCCGAAGCGACCTGCGTCGTCGAGAGCGCGAAGCCGAAAGCGCTGGAGGCGAGGATCGTCGCTGCCGTCGAACTCTCGGCCGAGAAGCCCTGCGCGGGCTTGACCTCGGTCAGCCCCTTGCCCAGCGTGCGGATGATGCGCCACCCGCCGAGATAGGTGCCGAGGGCGATCGTCACCGCACAGGCGATGATGACCCAGAGATACGGATCGGCCTGCTCGCTGCTCTGCCACCCGACAGTGATCAGCGCGAGGGTGATCACGCCCATCGTCTTCTGAGCGTCGTTCGTGCCGTGCGCGAGTGCGACCAATGACGACGTGAAGATCTGTCCCCAGCGGAATCCGTCGCGCCCGTCGGGCTTGCCGTCGTAGCGTCGGGTGATCGAGTACGCGAGCTTGGTCGCCGCGAAGGCGATGATGCCTGCCGTCAGCGGGGCGATGAGCGCCGGGAGGATGATCTTCGAGAGCACCATGCCGAAGTCGATGCCGTTGACTCCGACGCCGACCAGGGTGGCTCCGATCAGGCCGCCGAACAGCGCGTGGGACGAGCTCGAGGGCAGACCCAGCAGCCACGTCAGCATGTTCCAGGTGATCGCGCCGATGAGACCGGCGAAGATCATCGGCAGGAACACGTCGCCTTGGATCGTGTCCTCGCGGATGATCCCGTGCGACACGGTCTTGGAGACCTCCGTCGACAGGAATGCTCCGAGGAGGTTGAGGACTGCTGCGAGAAGGACAGCGGTCTTGGGCTTCAGCGCGCCTGTCGCGATGGGCGTGGCCATCGCGTTGGCGGTGTCGTGAAACCCGTTGGTGAAGTCGAAGAAGAGTGCCAGCAGGATAACCAGCACGACGATGAGGGCTGCGGTTTCCACCGTTCGCTTTCGGTCGTTGAGGAAGAAAGGAGAGGTGTCGACGGGATCGACGTGACGAACGAAGAGTTCACCGTGGGTTTTACTTCCGTTAACCGGCCCCGGTAGATCCTCCCACCCTCCCGGGTGCCGGTCAACTTGACCTGGGATAGCGTGGGAGGCGTGACTGATGCCCCGATCGCAGACCGCCGCTCCACCCTTCGCACGCACCACGGTGACACCTTCGATGATCCATACGAATGGCTTCGGGAGAAGGAATCCGGCGAGGTCATCGCACACCTCGAAGCCGAGAACGCGCACACTGAGGCCAAGCTCTCCCATCTGACCGACCTCCGCGAGACTCTGTTCCAGGAGATCAAGGGCCGTGTGCAGGAGACGGATCTGTCCGTGCCCACGCGGCGCGGTGCCTGGTGGTACTACAGCCGCACCGAAGAGGGCGCGCAGTACGGCATCCACTGCCGTACCGCCGCGGCCGAGGACGACTGGACTCCCCCGGTGCTGGAGCCGGGCGTGGCGGTGCCGGGCGAGATCGTGCTGCTCGACGGCAACGTCGAGGCCGAGGGGCATGAGTTCTTCTCCCTCGGAGCGTTCGACACCTCGGACGACGCGACGAAGCTGCTCTGGGCGACGGACTTCGAGGGCGACGAGCTCTACACGGTGCACGTGCGCGACCTCGTGACCGGCGAGACGCTCCCCGACGAGATCCCCGACACGGGTGGCGCGTTCTTCACACCGGACGGCACCGGGATCCTCTACACGACTCGCGACGAGGCATGGCGGCCCGACACTCTCTGGCTGCACCGTCTCGGCACTCCCGTCTCGGACGACGTGAAGCTCTTCCACGAGCCCGATGAGAAGTACTGGCTCGGCGCCGGCATCACCCGCAGCCGCAAGTACCTGGTGATCGCCGTCGGATCGAGCATCACCAGCGAGGAGTACCTCGTCGATCTCGCCGGAGATCTCACCGCAGCTCCTCGGATCGTCTGGCCGCGCCGCGAAGGCGTCGAGTACTCGCTCGAGCACGCCGTGGTAGACGGCGAGGACCGCCTCTACATCCTGCACAACGATGAGGCCCTGGACTTCGAGCTCGTCTCCGTGCCCGCCTCCGACCCACAGAGTGAGCGCCGCATCGTCCTCGCGCACGAGCCGGGTCGTCGACTGCTCGGGATGGACGCGTTCCGCGACTTCGCGACGGTGGAGTACCGCCGTGAAGGCCTGGAACGGGTCGGCATCCTGGACTACACGACGGACTCGGTCGACGACATCGCCTTCGACGAGCCCCTGTACTCGGCAGGCGTCAGCGGCAATCCGGAATGGCACTCGCCGTTCCTCCGGCTCGGCTACACGTCGTTCGTGACTCCGGGAACCGTCTACGAGATGGATCTCGCCACCCGCGAGCTGCATCTGCGCAAGCAGGTCGCCGTCCTCGGCGGGTATGACCCCCGGGAGTACGGCCAGAAGCGCGACTGGGCCACGGCGTCGGACGGTACCCGCGTGCCGATCTCCCTCGTGTGGAAGCGATCGTTCGGAGAGCCTGGCGTCGACCCGCGCCCCGTGCATCTCTACGGCTATGGCTCGTACGAGCACTCGATCGACCCCGGCTTCTCGGTCGCGCGGCTCTCGGAACTCGACCGCGGCATCGTCTTCGCCGTCGCTCATGTCCGCGGCGGTGGCGAGATGGGTCGGCAGTGGTACGAGGACGGCAAGCTGCTGAACAAGCGCAACACCTTCACCGACTTCGTCGCGTGCGCGGAGCACCTCGTGGAGCAGGGAGTCACGTCGCCCGAGCGCCTGGTCGCCGAGGGAGGAAGCGCGGGAGGACTCCTCATGGGCGCGGTGACGAACCTCGCTCCCGAGCTGTTCGCCGGCGTGCTCGCGGCAGTGCCGTTCGTCGACGCGCTCACCACGATCCTCGACCCCTCCCTCCCCCTGACGGTGATCGAGTGGGATGAATGGGGCGACCCGCTGCACGGAGCCGAGGTGTACGAGTACATGAAGTCGTACTCGCCGTATGAGAACGTCCGCGACGGCGTGCGCTACCCGCGCATCCTGGCCGTGACCTCGCTCAATGACACACGCGTCCTCTACGTCGAGCCTGCGAAGTGGATCGCTGCCCTGCGCGTCGCCGGTGCGACCGACGCCCTGCTCAAGTGCGAGATGGTCGCCGGTCACGGCGGTGTCAGCGGACGCTACAACTCGTGGAAGGAGCGGGCGTTCGAGCTCGCCTGGATCCTCGACACGGTCGGCCTCGCGTCGCGCTGAGCTCTCGAAGAACACAGAGAACGGGCCGATCCGCAGGGATCGGCCCGTTCTCTGTGTTGCACGCGATCGAGGCTCAGCCGAAGAGCGCTGCCGCCTCGTCGTAGCGGCTGCGCGGAACGGTGTTCAGCTCGCCCAGAGCCTCGGCGAACGGCACGCGTACGATGTCCGTGCCCTGCATCGCGACCATCTGGCCCCATGCCTTGTCGATGATCGCGTCGGCCGCGTGGAGTCCGAGGCGCGTCGCGAGCACGCGGTCGAAGGCTGACGGCGATCCGCCGCGCTGGATGTGGCCGAGGATCGTCGCGCGGGTCTCGATGCCCGTGATGCGCTCGATCGCCGGAGCGAGCTGATCGCCGATGCCGCCGAGTCGAGGACGGTTGAATGCGTCCAGGCCCTTGTCGCTGTAGGCCTCATCCATACCGAGCAGCTTGAACCCCTCGGAGACGACGACGAGCGGTGCGCGACCGCGATCGTGCGCGCTCGAGACGAGCTCGGTGATGTCGTCGATCGACATGGGCACTTCGGGGATGCAGATGGCGTGAGCGCCCGCTGCCATGCCCGCGTGAAGGGCGATCCAACCGACGTGGCGCCCCATGACCTCGGCGACCATGCAGCGCTGGTGGGAGTCGCCCGTGGTGCGCAGACGATCCATCGCGTCCGTGGCGATGTTGACCGCCGTGTCGAACCCGAACGAGTAGTCCGTGGCGCGCAGGTCGTTGTCGATCGTCTTCGGCACGCCGATGACGTTGATACCGTCCTTGGCGAGGCGGTCGGCTGCTGCGAGGGTCCCCTCGCCGCCGATCGCGATGATGCCGTCGATCTTGTGTCCGTACAGCGTCTTGGCGATGTTCTCGGCGCCGCCGCGCTCACCCTCGTACGGGTTCGTGCGACTGGTGCCCAGGATCGTGCCGCCGACCTTCGACAGGCCCTTCACCTCGTGTCTGGTGAGCGGGAAGAAGTCCCCGTCGACCACGCCGCGCCAGCCGTCGCGGATGCCGACGAACTCGAGGTCGTAGGTGGTGGTGCCCTTGAGCACGATGCCGCGGATGACCGCGTTGAGTCCGGGGCAGTCGCCGCCGCTCGTCAGAATGCCGATCTTCATGCTTGCCTCAGACGGGTTCAGGGAAGGGGGAACAGGCGACGTTGCCTGCGATCGACACTAGCGCTCCGGGCGGACCGGGCGCCATTCGAGACGATGAAAACCGAGGATCTTGCCGCCGTTGCGCGACGATTCGCTAGAAATGCGCGATTCGTCCGGCCGACATGAGAAATCGGCGCCAAGAAACAGATTTCTTAACGCCGATTTCTGTCGACTCGAGAAGGCTCAGACGACGCCGAGCGTCTCCCGCAGAAGATGCATGAGAGCGCCCAGCTGCACAGGCTCGGCCGCCGCCTCGTCGAGGGCCTCGCCGTCCAGGGCACGGGCCGCGAGGCCCTGCTTCTGATCGATGAGCTCCGCGATCTTGGCGTCGATCGTGTGCGCGGCGATGATCCGCCACGCCGTCACCGGCTCGTCCTGACCGATACGGTGCACGCGGTCGATCGCCTGAGTCTGCTCGGCGGCCGTCCAGGACAGTTCCGCCAGGACCACGTTGGATGCGGCCTGCAGGTTCAGGCCGACACCGGCAGCGGTCAGCGAACACACCGCGATGCCGACCTCGGGGTCGCTGTTGAAGTCGTCGATCGACTGCTGCCGCACGGTCGAGGTCTGGTCGCCGCGGATCGAGACCGAACGGATGCCGGCCGACGCGAAGTGCGCCTCCGCCTGGTCCATCACGTCGATGTGCTTCGCGAAGAACACGACCTTGCCCACCGATCGCTGCAGCTGGGCCGCGTAGTCGGCTGCCAGGTGCGCCTTCGCCTGTCCGATGCGCCGCACCATCGTGAAGACGTTGTCTCCCCCGGTGCCAGCGGCCTTCGACTCCTCGAGCTCGTTCTGCGCGACCAGACGCACGATGTCGTCGTCGATCTCTCCGGGTGCCAGTCCGCGATCCCCTCGCGCCTCGATGATCCGCCGGTAGCGGGCGGCGAGCCGCTCGCCCAACTCTCGCTCGGCCTGACGGATGCCGCGGCCGAACTCGTCGTCCAGCTGCACGGGAAGGTCGGCGATGAGCTTGTCGGGAAGGTCGGCGGCGACGTCCTTCTTCTTGCGCCGCACGATACCCATCGAGATCACGGCTTCGCGAGCCTCGGGGTAGAACGCCTTGTCTGCGGGGGTGAAGCCGGTCGCGTCGAGCTTCTCCATCAACTCCGGCCCGGGCTTCTCACCCGTCGTCCACCCGAGGAAGCGCCAGATCGCGTCGAAGTCCTCGACGTCGTTGATCAGTGGGGTTCCCGTGAGCGCGAGCATCAGCGGGTTGCCGCCGGGGGTGCGCTCTCGAACGCGATTCGCGAGCGACAGCACGTTCTGCGACCGCTGGGAGCTGAGATTCTTGATGAAGTGGGCCTCGTCGACGACCATGCCCCGGAGGCCGATGGATGCGAGCCACGACATGTGGCGATCGAGGATCTCGTAGTTCACGATGAACACATCCGCGAAGGCGTCGATGTCATCACCATCGCCCTGGATCACGGTGGCCCTGCGCTGAGGGGTCCAGCGCTCGACCTCTCGCGCCCAGTTCATCTTGACCACGTTGGGCACGACCACGAGCAGCGGGTAGGCCCCGGCCACGGACGCCGCGAGCACCGACTGCGCCGTCTTGCCCAGACCGGGCTCGTCGGCGAGGAGGAAGCTCCTGTGCCCCTCTCGCACCGCTTCGAGGAAGCGGGACTGATGCACCATGACCTCGAGGCCCTTGGGCGAGAGGTGGTCGTACTCGGGCGCCGGAGGCAGGTCCATACTGGCTGCTCCTCCCCCGGCTCCGGTCTCGAAAGCCTTGTAGAGCGGGCCCATGAGCTCCCAGCCGTCGAGACGTCGACGCGGAGTCGTGGTGGCGCGCGGGGTGAGATCGGGCGCGAGGAACGGGTTCGCCAGCTGACGCGCCTCGACAGAGGGCGGGGTCACCTGCCGCTCGGCGATCGCCGCAGACACCACGGGTGCCTGGACGGGCGCGATGTCGGCGATGATCAGCTCTTCCGGAGCCAGTTCGGCCCCCGACTCGAGCAGCCAGTCGCGTCGCATGCGCTTCGCGACCGGCGAGGTCGCCTGATCGGCTTCGAGAAGCTGGATCAGCGACGTGTCGCGCGCCGCCGTCTTCGCCAGGATCGTGGCGACGCCGTCGAGTCGCTTGAGAAGCTCTGCGCGGGCGGCATCGGCGATGTCGGCATCCGCCTTGACCCTGGCGCGCTCTTCACGCACCAGGAAGGCGATGACCTGGAACTTGACCCGGTTGGTGGGTCCGAGCTTTCCTCGCTGCGACTTCGCCTCGATCTCACGCACCTTGCGGGCGAGGATCGGGATGAGGGGTGCCTCATCGTCGCGACGGGACGTCTTCTTGCGCCGTGTTGCGGCGGTTGCCGTGGTCGGCATGCTCCTCCTGAGCGTGAAGGCCGGAACACCCTGAGGATGCATCGGCCGTTCTCGGTGTCCGCGTGTGGCGTGAGCCAGGACCGTACGAACAGTATTTCCGGCGGTCGTCGACGAGCGAAGGACGCGCGAGGATCAGGGACCACCGAGGCCCATTCTATGCCATGCCGCCTGAGCCACGCAGATCAGGACACGCAGAGTTCAGGGCGAGTTCAGCGGGCGTCGCGCGACAGGACGGTCTCGGCATCCGTCACGTCGGCGGCCATCTGGGATTTCAGCTTCTCGATCCCCTCGAACGCGACCATTCCGCGCAGACGCTCGACGAACTCGACGGTGACGTCGTGACCGTACAGATCGAGATCGGTCTCTCCGATCACGTGCGCCTCGACCTGACGTTCGAGTACGTCGTCGAAGGTGGGGTTGGTGCCGACCGAGATGGCAGCCCGGTGGCGGAGGCCGGTCTCGTGGTCTACGAGCCAGCCCGCGTAGACTCCGTCGGCCGGCACGAACGAGTCGACGGACGCCGAGAGGTTCGCCGTGGGGAAGCCGAGCTCGCGTCCGCGCTTGAGTCCGTGCACCACCTCCCCGCGCACGTCGACGTTGCGGTCGAGCACACGCGCGGCGGCGGTGACATCTCCGGCCATCAGCAGTTCCCTGATCCAGGTGGACGAGACCCGACGGTCGGAGCCGTCGAGGAAGACGTCGTCGACCACCTCTACGGTGAAGCCGTACTTCGGTCCGAGCTGTCGGAGGAGATCGGGGTTGCCCGCTCCGCCGCGGCCGAACCGGAAGTCCTCACCCACGAGAACGGTGGACACGTGCAGGGCACTGGTCAGGATGCCGGCGACGAAGTCCTCCGCGCTGCGCGCTGCGAGCTCCTCGTCGAACGTCAGAAGCAGCGTGGCGTCGAGCTCGAGCTCGCTCAGCAGCTCGATCTTCCGCTCGACCGTGACCACGTTCTCCGGGCAGCGGTCGGGCCGCAGCACGGCGAGCGGATTGCGGTCGAACGTGACGGCCACGGCGCGGATCCCCGACTCGGCAGCGATCTCCTTGAGGCGCCCGATCACCGCTCTGTGCCCCGCGTGGACGCCGTCGAACTTGCCGATCGCCACGGCGGAGGGACCGAAACCGGGGGGAACCTCGCTCGGGTCTCGGAAGACGATCATGCGCTCGCCTCGACACGGAGAGCGGAAGCGACCGCACGGGCCGGCCTATGCGTGCGCAGCCACCAGATGCCGAAGATCGGCAGCACGAGCGGGATGAACAGATACCCGCGCCCGAACATCGACCAGACCGTGTCGTGCGGAAAAAGCTCGGGGAAGAAGATGCTGAGCGAGCCGACCACGAGGACGCCGGCGAGCTCGAAGACGATCGCCACCCAGGCCACCGCGTACCAGCCGCGTCGATTCGCGAGAACGAGTGCCAACGTCGCCAGGATGTACACGACGGCAGCGAGTGCCGAGAGCGCATACGCGAGAGGCGCTTCGCCGAACTGGCGGAAGATCTGCACGAAGCTTCGCCCGGTCGCCGCCAGCGCCATCACGGCGTAGACGATCACGAGGACACGACCGATGCCGGTCATGCGGGAGGTGGGAACGGTGGTGCTCATAGCGTCCTCCATTCTAGATCCGGGCGGGAAGCCCCGGATGCCTCGCCGACCGGTCAGGCCACCTGGATGGTCCAGATCACGTGCATGCGCCAGATCATGATCGCGACGGCCAGCGCCGCCACCCCGAGGATCACCGTGCTCCAACGGCTCCTCTCCATCAGCGCCCAGATCACGGCGCCGATGGGGAGCAGCACCGCGGAGACGAGATAGACCCAGTACTCGAGCAGGTCGCCCGTCGGCGGGTTCCCCACCAGCGGCGCCACGATGGCGACGATCACCTGCACGACGAGGAGCAGCTCGACGAGCGCGAGCGCACCGACGGAGTAGTCGCTCGGACGTCGTCCGGCCAGGCCGAGTGACACGCAGAACAGTCCGGCCAGGGTCGCGACCGCCACCTGGGCGATCGTCAGCCAGAGGATCATCGAGCCGCCTCCGGCATGTTCATGGCGCTCTTGAGATCGGCACCGCGCCTCTCGACGACGCCGACCAGGACGCCGTCCTCGTCGATCGCAGCCGCGAGGGAGCCGGTCAGCCGATCCGCCTGACCGACCAGCCGCTTGCCGTGACGCAGATCTCTCGCTTCCTCTGCCGACACCGGCATCACGTCCAGGACCCTCGCGGCCGCAGCGGCCGGAGTCAGCAGCGCTGTCTCGACGACGCCGTCGACCGTCACGGCATCCGCGACGTCGAAGTCGCCGACTCGCGAGCGCCGAAGGGCCGTGAGATGCCCGCCGACCCCGAGCGCTGCCCCGAGATCACGAGCGAGGGAACGGATGTACGTGCCGGAGGAGCAGTCGACGACGACGTCGAGATCGAGGAACCCGTCACCGGAACGCTCCGCCAGAACCTCGAACCGCGACACTGTGACGTCACGAGCGGCCAACACGACCTCTTCGCCGGCCCGCACACGGTCGTACGCACGACGTCCGTCGACCTTGATCGCGGACACCGAGCTCGGAACCTGAGAGATCGCGCCGGTGAGCGCTTCGATCCCCGCCGCGACCCGATCGGGGGTGACCGAGTCCCAGGACCCCGCCGTGGCTCGGGTCAGGATCTCGCCGTCCGCATCGTCCGTGCCCGTCGTCTGTCCCAGTCGGATCGTCGCCTCGTAGGTCTTGTCCGCTCCGACGATGTAGGTGAGCAGTCGCGTCGCGCCCTCGACGCCGATCACGAGCAGACCCGTGGCCATGGGGTCGAGGGTTCCGGCGTGCCCGACCTTGCGAGTGCCGAGCGCACGTCGAGTGCGTGCGACGACGTCATGGCTGGTCAGCCCAGCTGGTTTGTCGACGAGGAGGATGCCGGGCGAGACCATCTCTCAAGCCTACGGTGCGCTCGAACTCCCCTCTGCCCGTCGCGACCCATGTCGACACCGTCCGCCGCTCTTCGGCGGGATCGGGGGTCGCCTAGGCTGACGAGGTGCCTTCGACTTCGCATCCACCCGCCGAGGTGTCCGAGCCTCTCGCGGACTGGTACCGGGGTGCCGCACGCGACCTGCCGTGGCGGCGCACGGAATTCCGCGAGGATTTCGGCGCGTGGGGGACGCTGGTCAGCGAGTTCATGCTGCAGCAGACGCCCGTGAACAGAGTGATACCGCACCTCGAGGCGTGGCTCGCCCGGTGGCCGACGCCCGCGGCCATGGCCGCCGCTTCACCCGCCGAGGTCGTGCAGCAGTGGGCCAACCTCGGCTACCCGCGCCGCGCACTCTGGCTGCATCGCGCGGCCATCGAGATCTCTGAGCGACACGGCGGCGTCGTCCCCAACGACATCGATGCCCTCCTCAAGCTCTCGGGCATCGGCGACTACACGGCCAGGGCTGTCGCTGTCTTCGCCTACGGCGACCGGCACCCCGTCGTCGACACGAACACTCGACGTGTGATGGCGCGCGCCATCCTCGGCCACGCACAGCCGGGACCGCCCTCGCGTCGCGACCTGGCGCTGATGGACTCGCTGCTGCCCGCCGATGTCGCAGAGTCCGCCGTGTTCAATGCGGCCGCGATGGAGCTGGGCGCGACGGTGTGCACGGCACGCTCGCCTCGCTGCGACGTCTGCCCGCTGAGCGACACATGCGCGTGGCTGGCCGCAGGGCGACCCGAGACCGGTGACACCCGCAGACGCCAAGCCGCCTTCGAGGGTTCTGACCGCCAGGCACGAGGAGCCGTGCTCCGGGTGCTGCGAACCGCCGCGCCCACCCCGGTGCTGATCGACTCCGTGCTGGCCGACTGGCCCGATCCGCTTCAGCGCGACCGTGCGATCGACTCGCTCATCGCCGACGGCCTCGCCGAGGCCGATGGCGAACTGCTGTCGCTTCCCCGCTGAGTCCGCCCGTCAGACGAACTGCCCGATGCGGTGAGCGAGCACCGTGAGCTCGACTCGGGTCCTCACCTCGAGCTTCACGAAGACCCGGCCGAGGTGCACCTCCACGGTGCGCACCGAAACGTGGAGCGCGTCCGCGATGTCGCGGTTAGAAGCTCCGCCGACCGCCAGCATCGCCACCTCGAACTCTCGAGCGGTGAGCATCGACTCCCACACTCGCCGGCACGAGGAGAGCGGGTCACCGCTGGCGGCAGCTCCGCCGGAGGCCTCCACCTGCTCCAGACGCACCGAGACCGCTCTCGCCCATGCCGTCGCACCGGAGACCTCGAGCAGGTTCCGTGCCATCGAGAGGTGCTCCCGTCCGAGACCCACGTCTCCCTTGATCAGCGACCTCGTGCCGATCATCGCCTCGACCCGTCCGCGCGAGAAAGGCGAGGTCAAGGTCCGTGCGGCGGCGACCACGACCGGCCGCGCAAGGCGCCACTCGTCGTCCGAGCAGCTGGTGATCTGCACGCGCAGCCGTTGCGCCAGAGCGATCTCGGGCGGTTCGATCCGCTGCGGGCTCCATGATCCGCCATGCGTGACCACGATCGCCTCCTCCAGCCCCGGCACCGACAGGGTCGGCTGAGGAGCGCCGCGATCCCTCCAGAGCCGCATGCACGCCGCGGCTTCGGCCGAGTGTCCCGACAGGAATGATTCGATCCCCCTGTCCACCAGCTGATCGATGCGCAGAGGGGCCGGGAGGGCGGCGGTGAGAGCCTTGGCGAACGGCCCCAGATGTCCGAGAACCGCGAGATCGAGGCGTCGCGCGATCACGACGCCGAGCCCGGCGAAAGGCAGCGCCACAGGCAGCTCGACGGCCGCACGAAGCATCCGGTCGCGCGCGGCGCCGATGTCTCCACGCCACATTAGGAGCAGCACCTCGGCGACCGCGCGGTACGCCGCGACGAGTGGACTGAGCTCGAAGCCGGCCACGAACGGGTCGACCTCGACGCCGACCGGCGAGTCACCTGCGGCGAGCAGGCTCAGCCCCCGGTCGACGTCCCCGTCGACCGCCGCTTGCAGAGCCGTCAACAGGCCGCCGGTGAGGGGCCCGGCCCCGCGAACGTCGTCCTTCTCGCGGTCGCCGATGACGAGCCAGGCCAGTGCGACGACCGGATCTCGGAGTTCGCGATCGGCTTCGACGCGCGCGCTCGCGTGACGGAGAGCGTCGAGCCACGAGCGCATCGTGCGACGGTCACCGCGTTCGGCGCACAACATCGCCGCGAAGGCAGCAGCTCGCGCCCAGGAGTACCAGTGCTCCGCGTCATCGCGATCCGGTCGGATCACGCTCATGTCGACCTCGGGAACTGACCCGCGCAGATGCGTCTCGGCGACGAGCAGCCCGCCGAGCCCCTGGAGCCGATAGAGCTCGTCGCCACCGGGGAAGAGACTTCCGAGCCGTCGCGCCGCCTCGACCGCGTGCCCGGCCGCGATGGCGGCGACACCGGCGACGAGGTTCGCCTCGTCCTGCTCGACCCCGCTCGAGTGGGCGGCGGCTTCTGCAGCGAGGTGGAAGGCGCGCTCGCTGAGTCCCGCCTCCGAATGCTCCCTGGCTATCCGTGTGAGCTCCCCGGCAGTCACCGGTTCGCCGTGCATCGCAGCTCGAGCGCTGTGCCAGTCGGCGTCCACCTGCTCGCCGCGTTCGTCGAAGAGTCGGTGGAGTCGCAGGTGCACTGCAGCAGCCGCGGAGGAGGGCGTCGTCGCTCGCAACCAGATCGCCAAGCGGGGGTCGGACAGACGGACGCGACCGGCGTGGATGTCGAGGAGCGCTCCGAGAGGGCCTGTGGTGAGCTCCGCGGCAGAACGACCGGCGAAACCGACCAGCGGATCCAGCCTGTCGTCGAGGCGCATCGACACCGCGATGAGCACCTCACGGTCGCTGTCGTCCAGCTCCAGCTGGGCGAAAAGCGTCTCGACCGATGACACCATCGGCAACGGTGAGGGGAGCGCCCTGAGCCCCTGCCGTTGAGCCCCGTCAAGACGAGCTGCGACGGCCAGGATCGTGGGAGGGTCCTCCGACAGCTCGGCAGCGAGTCGCGCCGCGACATGCGGCGCGCAGCTCAGGTCGTGCTCGAGGAGTTCCTCGAGAATCGTCTCGACAGCTGCCGGTGCGACCGGAGCTGTCCTCTGCGCACGCGAAACGTCGATGCTGAACTCCCCAGTCCCCACGGGCGACCGCCCGTTAGGCCGAGGTTACCAAGACTGCTCACACCCTCAGACGAGGGCGCGATATTCAGGCCTGCGTGTCGTCGTCTTCCTGGCGCAGGTACGGGTCTGCGTCACCGGCGTGCGAGGCGGAGGAGGCGAGCTTCGCCACGTCGGCATCGCGCTGCTGCGCCTCGCGAAGAAGCGCCGAGATGTGATCGGCGTTCTCGGGCAGCGCGTCGGGGATGAACTCGAGCGTCGGAACCAGGCGGGTGCTCAGCTGCTTCCCGACCTCGCTGCGGAGCATGCCGGTCGCGGAGGTCAGCGCCGCACCGCTGGAGAGGCGCTCCTCCTCGGTGCCCAGCACCGTGTAGAACACGGAGGCGTGCTGCAGGTCTCCGCTCACGCGGACGTCGGTGATGGTCACGAATCCGAGTCGCGGGTCGCGCAGACCCTTCTCCAGTCGCTCTGCGAGGATCACACGAATGCGATCGGCCAGACGTGCCTGTCGTTCACCAGCCATTGTTCTCTCCCTCTACGTACCCTTCGGGCGAGGGTGCATGACGCACCCTCGCCCGAAGATATCGAACTCGATCAGCTGCGAGGCTTCTCGACCAGCTCAGTGGTCTCGATCTCGTCGCCGATCTGGATGTCGTTGAACTTGCCGAGGCCGATACCGGCCTCGTAGTCCGTGCGAACCTCGGTGACGTCGTCCTTGAAGCGACGCAGCGACTCGATGGCGAGGCCATCGGCGATCACCACGCCGTCGCGGATGACGCGAGCCTTGGCGTTTCGCGTGATCGTTCCCGAGCGCACGATGACACCGGCGATGTTGCCGAACTTCGAGGAGCGGAACACCTCGCGGATCTCGGCGACACCCGACTGGACCTCTTCGTACTCCGGCTTGAGCATGCCCTTGAGCGAGCTCTCGATCTCGTCGATCGCGTTGTAGATCACCGAGTAGAACCGGATGTCCACGCCTTCACGCTGTGCACGCTCGCGCGCCTTCGTGTCGGGACGGACGTTGAAGCCCACGATGATCGCGTTGTCGATCGTCGCGAGGTTGACGTCGGACTCCGTGATCGCACCGACACCGCGGTGGATGATGCGGAGCTGCACCGAGTCGTCGACCTCGATCTTGAGAAGCGACTCCTCGAGCGCCTCGACGGCACCGGAGACGTCACCCTTGATGATGAGGTTGAGCGACTCGACCTTGCCCTCTTCGAGAGCACGGGTGAAGTCCTCGAGCGAGATGCGCTTGCGGGCCTTCGCCAGCTGCGCGTTGCGCTCGACAGCTTCACGCTTCTCGGCGATCTGACGGGCCATGCGGTCTTCCTCAGTGACGATGAAGACGTCGCCGGCACGCGGCACGGAGTTCAGACCCTGCACCTGCACGGGACGCGACGGGTAGGCCTCGAGGACCTGCTCGCCGTTCTCATCCGCCATCGCACGCACGCGGCCGTACGCCGTTCCGGCGACGATCGCGTCACCGACGCGCAGCGTTCCGGACTGGATGAGCACCGTGGCGACCGAACCGCGACCCTTGTCGAGCTTCGCCTCGATGGCGACACCGCGAGCGGCCTTGTTCGGGTTGGCGGTCAGGTCGAGGCCTGCATCGGCAGTGAGCAGCACCGCGTCCAGGAGCTCCTGGATTCCGGTGTTCGCACGGGCCGAGACGTCGACGAACATGACATCTCCGCCATACTCCTCTGCGACCAGGCCGTACTCGGTGAGCTGCTGGCGCACCTTGGCCGGGTTGGCGTCGGGCTTGTCGACCTTGTTCACCGCGACCACGATCGGCACGTTCGCCGCCTGGGCGTGGTTGAGCGCCTCGACCGTCTGCGGCATGATGCCGTCGTCGGCCGCGACCACGAGGATCGCGAGGTCGGTGACCTGCGCTCCACGAGCACGCATGGCCGTGAAGGCCTCGTGACCCGGGGTGTCGATGAAGGTGATGGCACGCTCGATGCCCTCGTGCTCCGTCCACACCTGGTACGCACCGATGTGCTGGGTGATGCCGCCGGCTTCACCCTCGATGACGTTGGTCTGACGGATGGCGTCGAGAAGGCGCGTCTTACCGTGGTCGACGTGGCCCATGACGGTGACCACCGGAGGACGGATCTCGAGGTCGTCCTCGCTCTCCTCCTCGAGCTCCTGCTCGAGGTTGAGACCGAAGCCCTCGAGGAGCTCCTTGTCCTCGTCCTCGGGCGAGACCATCTGGATCTTGTATCCGAGCTCCGCACCCAGGACCTCGAACGTCGCCTCATCCAGCGACTCGGTGGCCGTGGCCATCTCGCCGAGGTTGAAGAGGATCGTCACGAGGGTTCCGGGCTGGACCGTGTAGCCGGTCAGCGTCTCGATCTTGTCGGCGAAGTCCGAGATCGACGCGCCGCGGCGCATACGGATGATCTCCCCGTTACCGCGGGTGACGTTGACGCCACCGACGACCGGGGCGCTCCGCATCTCGAATTCCTGCCGCTTCGCCCGCCGCGACTTGCGCTGCTTGCTCTTGCCGCCGCCCTTGCCGAAGGCACCTGCGGTACCTCCACCGGGACCACGACCGCGACCTCCACCGCCACCGGGACGACCTGCGAAGCCTCCACCGGGACGAGCGCCGGGACCTGCACCGGGTCCACCGGCACCGCCGGGACGACCGGGTCCACCCGGACGCTGCTGGAACGGTGCGCCACCGGGACGACCGCCCTGACCGCCGCGCGGGGCGCCGGGACGGGGGGAACCGGGACGAGGTGCACCCGGACGCGGCGCGCCGGGACGCGGAGCCTGCGGACGCGGGATGTTGCCCGGCGTCGGGCGCTGGCCCATCCCCTGCGCGGAGGCGAAGGGGTTGTTGCCGGGTCGCGGTCCGTTGGGCCGCTGACCCATGCCCTGAGCGGACGAGAACGGGTTGTTGCCCGGGCGCGGGGCGCCGGGCTTGGGTGCGCCGCCGTCAGCGGGCTTGGAAGCTGCGCTGTCTGCGGACTGGGGAGCTGCCGGCGTGGCGGCAGCGGGAGCGGCGGCCTCGGCCGGAGCTTCGGGTGCCGGAGCGGCAGCAGGTGCCTCGGGCGCGGGCGCGGGCTTGGGCCCGGGCTTCGGTCCGGGTGTCGGTGCACCGGCACCGGGCTTGGCAGCACCGGGCTTGGCAGCACCGGGCTTGGCAGCACCGGGCTTGGCAGCACCGGGCTTGGCTGCACCGGGCTTCGCTGCGGCGGGAGCCGCATCCGCGGAGCCCTTCAGCGAGGCGTCCGACTCGATGGCAGCGCGAAGCTTGCGCGCCACCGGCGGTTCGATGGTCGAAGAGGGGCTCTTGACGAACTCTCCGAGTTCCTTGAGCTTTGCAAGTGCGATCTTGCTGTCGACGCCGAGTTCGGCGGCGATCTCGTGTACGCGTGGTTTACCAGCCACAATTCTCCTGTCTGGGGTCGGTCCACCCAGACAGGGCAGACCACTAGTCGCGGACGGGTCTCATTTCGAGCCGTTCACTTTGTTTCCATAGCCGTTCAGCCTTTGTTTCTTGGTGGGTGCTGTTCGATGATCCGCGTGTCCAGATCGCTGGAGACGCGCAGTGCTCTTCCGAAAGCCCGGCGCCGCAGAGCGGCATCCACGCATTCCGGTGTCGGATGGACCCACGCGCCTCGCCCTGGCAGAACGGCGCGCTCATCGAGGATGAGGATGTCGTTCTGGGACACCACTCTGAGAAGAGCGGCGCGGGGAGCACGCGTGCGACAGCCGACGCACGTTCGTACGGGTTCCATCTTACACCTGTGTTCCCGTCCGACTCGCGCGGCTGGCGCGAGTCGGACGTGGCGAGCGGTCAGTCCAGGATGCTGTCCGGCTGGATGTCGATCTTCGCTCCGGTGAGCTTGGCAGCCAGACGGGCGTTCTGCCCCTCCTTGCCGATCGCGAGCGAGAGCTGATAGTCGGGCACGAGTGCACGCACGGCCCTGGTGTTCGCGTCGAGGATGAACGAGCTCGTCACCTTGGCGGGCGAGAGGGCGTTCGCGACGAACGCGGCGAGCTCCGGGTCGTGATCGACGATGTCGATCTTCTCGCCGGCCAGCTCCTCGGTGACGGCACGAACGCGTCGGCCCATCTCGCCGATGCAGGCGCCCTTCGCGTTGATCGCCGGGTCGTTCGCACGGACGGCGATCTTGGTGCGGTGGCCGGCCTCACGAGCCAGCGAGACGATCTCCACGAGACCTGCGGCGATCTCGGGCACCTCGAGCGCGAACAGCTTGCGGACGAGACCGGGGTGCGTGCGCGAGACGGTGATCTGCGGTCCCTTGAGACCCTTCGCGACGCTGGTCACGTAGACGCGGAGGCGCGACCCGTGGGTGTACTCCTCGCCCGGCACCTGCTCCTCCGGAGGAAGGATCGCCTCAACGGCTCCGAGATCGACGTGGATCATGCGGGGATTCGGTCCCTGCTGGATCACGCCGGCGACGATGTCGCCTTCCTTCTCCTTGAAGTCTCCCAGCACGACATCATCCGCGATGTCCCGCAGGCGCTGGCTGATGACCTGCTTGGCGGCGAAGGCCGCGATACGTCCGAAGTCATTCGGCGTCGCGTCCTCTTCGCCGATGATCGCGCCCTCTTCGTCCTTGACGACCTGCAGCACGGCGACGTGCCCGGTGCGACGATCGAGTTCGACGCGGACGCCCTCGGGGGTGGCGCCGTCGTCCGAGACGTGCTTGGAGTAGGCGGTCAGGATGGCCTGTTCGATGATCGAGACCAGCTCATCGAAGGGGATCGCCTTCTCCTTCTCGATCCCACGCAGCAGACTCAGTTCGATATCCATGACGACTCCCTATTCAGCTCTCGTCGCGCGGGTGTTCACGCGCGACATCCGTACCACGATACCCTGTGCCCACCGCCCGATGCCACGGAGGCGGCCGCACCGACGCGGTGCCGAGCGCGCAGGAGGACTCAGTGACGACGTACGACACCATCGTGATCGGGGCAGGGATGTCGGGTGTGACGGCGGCCCGCATGCTCGACGACGCCGGAGCCGACGTCATCGTCCTCGAGGCGAGGGATCGCGTCGGGGGCAGGATGCACACCGACCGCGCTGCGGGTTTTCCCGTCGATCGCGGTGCGTCATGGGTCCACGGCATCGACGACTCCCCGCTGTGGGATCTCGTGCAGGCGCTCGGCATCCCCACCCTCGAGTACACCGTCGGCAGCTTCCAGGCCGGAGGCAGGCCGATCGAGAACTTCGACGGGGAGGGCAGGGCGATGGATCCTGCGAGCACTTCTCAGTGGGTCGCCGATGTCGAGCAAGCAGATCGACTGTTGGCTGAGGAGATCACCCGGTCCTCCCCCGGCGACACCTATCTGGATGTCACGGAGCGCGCGCTCGACCGCTCGGGCTTCGAGCCGGAGCGCATCGATGAGGTCCGCGAGTTCTTCCGTCACCGCGTCGAGGAGCAGTGCGGTGCATGGGTCGGGGACCTCGACGCGCACGGGCTCGACGAGGATGCGATCGACGGCGACGAGGTCATCTTCCCGCGCGGCTACGACGAGCTCCCGCGTCGGATCGCCGCCGGTCTCGACATCCGACTCGGTCACGTCGTCACCCGCATCGAGCGGACCGACCGGGGCGTCACCGTGTCGACCCGGAACGGAGAGTTCTCGGCCCGCAACGCGCTGGTGACCGTGCCGCTCGGCGTGCTCAAGGCGGAGTCGATCGAGTTCGCCCCTCCCCTGCCCGAGGCTGTCGCCGGACCGATCGCTCGACTGGGCATGGGCGTGTTCAACAAGGTGTTCATCCAGTTCCCGGAGCGCTTCTGGCGCGAGGACAGCTACGTTCTCCGGGCGCTCGGCGAGGCCGGTGAGCACTGGCACTCCTGGTACGACGTCTCGGCGGTCAGCGGGATCCCGACGTTGCTGACCTTCGCCGCCGGCCCGTTCGGCCGCCGGATGCAGGATCTGTCGGATGAGGAGGTCGTCGCGGACGTCGTGAGCGCCCTGCGGTTCCTCTACCCGGATGCCGTCGGCGACCCCACCGCGCACTGGATCACGCGATGGGGACAGGACGAGTTCTCGAACGGGTCGTACTCGCATCTCGCGGTCGGCTCGTCACACCACGACCACGACGAGCTCGCGGGGCCGGTCGACGCAGTGCTGCACTTCGCCGGTGAGGCGACATGGGGCGACGAGCCGGCGACCGTGGGGGCCGCGTACTACTCGGGGCACCGCGCCGCTGAGCGCATTCTCGGTCGGTCGATCGACCTGGCGGAATTCGCGGCAGGCATCACAGCGCGGGAGCGGACTCCAGCGAGTTGATCGCGCCGATCAGACGGAACAGGTTGCCGACCTGTCGCTGGTCGAGATGCAGGGAGAGACGAGGAAGGTGCAGCAGATCGTCGTCTGCGACCTCCGGCGACCGCGGAGCTGTCCGTTCGATCCGTCCGCTCGCCAGCATCCCGGCGAACCGGTCGTTGAGATCCTCGAGCTCTTCGTCCGTCGGCTCTCCACGCAGTCTCAGCACGAGCGAGTCCCCCACCCAGCGCAACGAGTCGTAGTTGCGCCAGAACCCGGCGATCACGGCGGCTGCCGACTCGACGGAGTCGGTGATGACCACGCGATCGAAGTCGCCCTCGGAGATCACCCCTGTCGGCGCCAGGTCCTCGTCGATGAATCGCTTGAGGCCGTTCCAGAACGTGCCTCCCGGCTCGTCGAGCAGCACGATCGGCGTCGGCTCGGCCTTTCCGGTCTGCTGGAGGGTCAGCAGCTCGAACATCTCGTCGAGCGTGCCGAATCCGCCAGGGAGACAGATGAAGCCGCTGGACTCCTTGATGAGCATGAGTTTGCGGGTGAAGAAGTACTTCATCGCCACCACATGCTCGCTCGCCGCGATCAGGCTGTTGGCCTTCTCCTCGAACGGCAGCCTGATCGACACGCCGAGCGAGAGCGCGGGGCCGGCACCTTCAGCGGCAGCCTGCATGATTCCCGGTCCTGCACCGGTCACCACCATCCATCCGTCCGCTGCGAGAGCAGCCGCGACATCACGCGCCTGGACGTAGAGCGGATCGTCGTGGAGGGTACGCGCCGAGCCGAACACCGTGACCTTCGGCACCCCTTCGAACGGTGCGAACAAGCGGAAGGCGTCCCGCATCTCGGCGAGGGCGGCGGAGGCGATCTTGAGATCGAGGCGGTTCGTGCCGTCCTCCCCCAGCAGGACCGCTGTGCGCATCATGCGCATCACGAGTCTGCGATCGGTCTTGACCCCTGCTTCGTCGAGGACGTTGTTGATCTCGGCGCTCAGCGACGCCGTCAGCGGTTCGTCGGTCATGCCCTCAGCCTGTCATGGGAGCGCGTCGGGCGGGCCGCCGCAACGCCGCCCTCCGCCCTCACCACGCTCACGTCCCCGTGTCAATGCCCGTGCCAAGTCTGGTCTCCTGCGGGACAGTGGCTGCATGACAGAGATCACTGGACCGGAAGCACTGGCACGCGTCACCGAACTCGTCGAGGACATCGACTTCACGATGCTGACGACCACCGACGACGACGGCAACCTTGTGAGCAGGCCGATGTCGACCCGGCAGATGGACGACGCCGGCGACATCTGGTTCTTCACCGCCGAAGACACCGAGAAGGTCGAGGAGGCGCGCGCCCATCGACAGGTCGGCCTCTCGTACTGCGACGCGAAGGGCATGCGATACGTGTCGGTGGCCGGCAACGCGTCCGTGGTGCACGACCGCGCGAAGATGGAAGAGCTCTATTCGCCCTCGCTCGACATCTGGTTCGAGGACGGGCTGGACACTCCCGGCATCGCACTTCTCAAGGTGACGCCGACGGTGACCGAGTTCTGGGAGCCCTCCAAGGGCAAGATCGCGATGGCGGCCGGCGCGCTCAAGGCCCTCGTGACCAAGGACACGCCCGATGACGACATCATGAACCACGGCCGGATCGTCTGCTGACGTCCGCTCCGAACGACAGAATGCCGCGCACCCGGTGAGGTGCGCGGCATTCTGTCGTCGAGGTCAGCGCCGGGTCAGCTGATCGACGGCGTCGGCGACGGACACCGCGCTGCGATCCCCCGTGCGCCGGTCCCACAGCTCGACCTGACCGTCCGCGGCCCCTCGGCCGACGATGACGATCTGCGGAACGCCGACGAGCTCGGCGTCTCCGAACTTGACTCCGGGCGAGACCTTCGGGCGGTCGTCGTAGAGCACGTCGAGACCGGCGGACTCGAGCTGAGCGGAGAGCTCAGCTGCCACGTCGAAGGCCACCTGGTCACGACCGGCAGCCACGACCTGCACATCGAAGGGCGCGACCGATGCCGGCCAGATGAGACCCTTCTCGTCGTTGTTCAACTCGGCGATGATCGCCAGGATGCGCGTCACGCCGATGCCGTACGACCCCATCGTGACCGTGACGAGCTTGCCGTTCTCGTTGAGCACCTTGAGTCCGAGCGCGTCCGCGTACTTGCGACCCAGCTGGAACACGTGACCGATCTCCATTCCGCGTGCGAGCTCGACCGGACCGGAGCCGTCAGGAGCCGGATCGCCCGCGCGGACGTCGGCGATCTCGACGATGCCGTCGGCGAAGAAGTCACGTCCGGCGACAACCGAATGCGCGTGCTTCTCGTCGAGGTTCGCACCGGTGATCCAGCTCGTGCCCTCGCTCACACGGGGGTCGACCAGGTAGCGGATGCCGGTAGCCGATTCCTCGCCGAGCACAGCTCCCGTGGGCGACCAGGGGCCGATGTAGCCCTTGACGAGCAGCGGATTCCTCTCGAAGTCGTCTGCCGTGGCGGTCTCGACCTCGGCGGGCGCGAACGCGACCTCGGCCCGCTTCTCGTCGACCTCGCGGTCGCCGGGGATGCCGACGACGACGAGTTCACGGGTGCCGTCGAGGTGCGTGAGCGCGAGCACGACGTTCTTGAGCGTGTCCGCAGCCGTGTAGTCGCCGTCGAGGTGCACGTTCGAGTGCGCGACGAGAGTCTCGATCGTGGGCGTGTTCGGCGAGTCGAAGATCACCGGTGCCGCATCCGCGTCGAACGCGATGGCGTCGGGAACGGCGGTCGTGAATGCCTCCACATTGGCGGCGTATCCGCCGGCGCTGCGGACGAACGTGTCCTCGCCGACGGGAGTCGGGTGCAGGAATTCCTCGCTCCGCGAACCGCCCATCGCTCCGGCATCCGCCTGGACGATGACGTACTCGAGACCCAGGCGCTGGAAGATGCGCTCGTAGGCATCGCGCTGAGCCTGGTAGCTGAGATCGAGACCCTCATCGGAGGAATCGAACGAATAGGCGTCCTTCATCGTGAACTCGCGTCCGCGAAGCAGTCCTGCCCGCGGACGCGCCTCATCGCGGTACTTGTCCTGGATCTGGTAGAGCGTGAGGGGAAGATCCTTGTACGACGAGTACAGGTCCTTCACGAGCAGCGTGAAGGCCTCTTCGTGCGTCGGGGCGAGCAGGTAGTCGCCGCCCTTGCGGTCCTGGAGACGGAACAGCAGGTCGCCGTACTCGTCCCAGCGTCCGGTCGCCTCATACGACTCGCGGGGCATGAGAGCCGGGAAGTGCACCTCCTGTGCGCCTGCCGCGGCCATCTCCTCGCGGACGACGGTCTCGATCTTGGCCTTCACGCGGAGGCCCAGCGGGAGCCACGCGAAGATACCGGCAGCCTGCGGCCGGATGCACCCGGCGCGGATCAGCAGCTTGTGGCTCGCGACCTCTGCGCCTGCAGGGTCTTCACGGAGCGTGCGGAGGAAGAATTTCGATAGACGAGTGACCACCGGGCAAGTCTACTGACCGGTGGTCGCTCGTTTTCGCGATGCGTCAGTTGAGCGCGGGCAGGCCGTTCGGGATCACGCCGCCCGCGTAGAGGCTTGCCGCAAGATCCTGGACCGCGGTCAGGGCGACCCGCTGAGGGAGCGGGCCGTAGGAGATGCGGGCCACACCGAGCTTCTCGTACTCCGAGGCGGCGAGGGTGCCGGGGAGCCCGATGACGCTGAGCTTGCCCTCGCCGAGCCCCTCCACGAGCTGACGCGTGATGTTGGCGTCGAGCATGCCCGGAACGAAGACAGCCGTGGCGCCGGCGTCGAGGAACGCCCGGCCGCGCTGGATCGCATCGGCGATGCTCTCGGCGACAGGACGGTGGCCGGCGCGCACGAAAGCGTCGGTACGAGCGTTCAGAGCGAACGGAACCCCCTCGGCCTCGGCGGCCTTGACGATGGCCTCGACGGCCGCGACCGACTCGTCGAACGGCTTCAGGCGGTCTTCGACGTTGGCACCCACCACGCCGGCGCCGATCGCGAGTCGCGTGGTCTCTCCTGCGTCGCCGTATCCGTCGTCGAGGTCGGCGGTCACCGGAACGGAGACGGATGCGGCGATGCGGCCGACCATGTCGATCATGATGTCGCGGGTGATGGTGCCGTCCTCGAAGCCGAACGAGGCGGCGATGCCGTGTCCGGCCGTCGCGATCGCCTTCGTCTCGGGAAGCTTCGCGACGGCGCGGGCGGACACGACGTCCCACACGTTCACGACGCGGAGGATCTCCGGAGCTTCGTAGAGTCCGATCAGGGTCTGGGCTTTCGCAGCAGTGGTCATGTCCCCACGCTAACGCCCAGTATTCCGGTCAGGGCCGGACGGACACGCGAATCTCAGGTTCCGGGTGGTGCGCATCGCTGCGGCTGACGGCTCGGCCACTCGGCTCCCGCGGTGCTGCCCCGACGGCACCGGCTCGCGAAAGCGAAGGATCTAGTGTGGGGTCATGCCTCAGCGCCGATCCCACGTTGCTCCGTCAGCCGCGCAGACCGAGCTCGCCGTCGCGCTCGCCACCCTTCGGGAATCTCTGGGCGCCCCCACGGACTTCCCTGCGGCGGTCCTGGCGGAGGCTGCAGCCTCGGATACTGCCACCCCAGAGCTCGATCTGCGCGACATCCCGTTCGCCACCCTGGATCCGCTCGGGTCGCGCGACCTCGACCAGGCCTTCCACCTCGAGCGCCGAGAATCCGGCTACACCGTCCGCTACGCGATCGCCGATGTACCCGCTTTCGTGCGACCGGGCGGCGCTGTCGATGCGGAAGCCCGTCGGCGAGGTCAGACCCTGTATGCAGCGGACGGCACGATCCCGTTGCATCCGAAGGTGTTGAGCGAGGATCGTGCGTCACTGCTGGCTGATGTGGATCGCCCCGCGCTCGTCTGGACCTTCGCGTTGGATTCCGCGGGAGTCGTCGAGGAGTTCCGGCTCGAACGAGCGCTGATCCGCTCGCGCGCGCAGCTCGACTACGCCAGCACGCAGGCGGCACTCGATCAGGGCGAGGCGGGTCCCGCCGAGCTCCTGCCGGAGATCGGCGCGCTCCGCGTCGCGCAGGAGAAGCTGCGGGGCGGTGCGAGCCTGAACCTGCCGGACGAAGAGGTCGTGCGGGGCGTCGACGGAACCTTCGCCATCGAACGCCGGCATCCGCTTCCTGTCGAGGAATGGAATGCTCAGCTGTCGCTCATGACGGGCATGGCAGCCGCGTCGCTCATGATCGACGCAGGCATCGGGATCCTGCGGACGATGCCCCAGCCCGACGAGAAATCGTTCGAGGCGTTCCGCCACCAGACCGAGGCCCTCGGCCGGCCGTGGACGACCGGCAGGTATGGTGACTACCTCCGCGAGCTGGACCGCGAAGACCCCATGACCCTCCCGATCCTCGAAGCTGCGGCGTCCCTGTTCCGCGGAGCGGGGTACGTGACCTTCGACGGCCCGGTGCCGCCCGACACGGAACAGGCGGCGATCGCCGCCCCCTACGCTCATGCCACCGCACCATTGCGGCGTCTCGTCGACCGCTGGTCGCTCACTGTCTGCCTCGCCGCGTCCGAGGGTCGCGAGGTTCCGGGCTGGGTGCGCGAGTCCCTCGCCGAGCTTCCTGCACTGATGCAGGAGTCCGGCCAGCGTGCCTCCCGACTCGATTCCGCGACGATCAACTGCGTCGAGGCTGCGCTGATGACACCGCTGGTCGGCGCATCCGTCGACGCGACCGTCATCGAGATGCGCGGTGAGCGCGCGACCGTCCAGATCGCCGATCCCGCCGTGACGGCCTCCGCCCCTGTGCCGCCCGACACCGTCCCCGGCGCGATCGTGCGCCTCCGTGTCGAGCGGGTGGACATCACCCGAGGCGAGATCGAGTTCGCCGTCTGACTCACCGGGAACGCACGCGGAGGAACGTTACGCTGGCGGCGTGGACCACCTCGCCATCGCTGAACGATTCGTCGACGCTCACTATCCCGGGGCAGACGTCGCGGTAGTGGCGGGGAGCACCGCGCGCGGAGAGCGGACACCATCGAGCGACATCGATCTGCTGCTTCTCGGCGACCGCCTCTTCGCGGTCGAGGAGCAGACGAGCGAGGCCTCGACGCACGAGTTCGAGGGCGAGATCTTCGAGGTCTTCGCATACACCCCAGCGGGATTCGACGAGTGGGCCGACCGCGGCGTCGCACAGCATCGACCGGTGACGGTGCACATGCTCGTCGAAGGCATCGCGATCCGAGACGACGGTCGCCTCTCCGCGCTGCGCGCTCGATGGCAGAGCGTGCTCGACGACGGCCCCTCCCTGAGCGCGAAGGAGTCCGCCTTTCGCCGATACGTCATCACCGATGTGCTCGACGATCTCAGGGATGCGACGGATGCGCTGGAGCAGCAGGTCGAGGCCGCCATCCTGTTCGAGAGGATCGCGGAGCTCATGCTGTTGAGCGAAGGACGCTGGACGGCGACGGGCAAGTGGCTTCCGCGACGGCTTCGGAGCCTCAGTCGCGAGCGTGCCGACCTCCTCAGCACCCCTCTGCTCGCGCGCGACTACGCCGCCTTCGCCGCCCGGGTCGAGGACGAGCTCATCCGCGCGGGCGGCCGGGTGCAGAGCGGCTTCGTGCGCTGAGCGGGGCTCAGGATGCAGGCACGGCCCGCGTCGTCATGACCAGCAGCTGCGGATCGGTCAAGTCGAGTGTCACTGAGATCGAGACGAACTCGGCGAGGGACGCCACGTGCGTGCCGCCGCAGAGGATCTCGGCCGTGCCCTCGGGCAGGTCGCAGTGCCAAGTACGGCGGTCCACGATCGTCGGGCCTTCGGTGACCACCCTGCTCGATGCGCCGGAGGCCACCCATTCGGCCAGCTGAGCGTTGATCGCCGCCTCGCGCTCAGCGAGCGTCGTCGCGAAGGTCTCCGTGTCGAAGCCTGCCCGGCGCAGGCTCTTTCCCAGTCGGTATTCGTCCACAGCACCGTCGACGTGGATGCGGCTGGACTGATTGGCCTTCCCCTCGAAGTTCGGGTTGCCCAGAGCATCCTCGCCCGGGTCCTTCCGCCAGAGGTCGGCGAGAGCCAGGTCGAGCGCCAACGACGCGAGGTGGCAGGCCGTATGTCCGCGGCTGAGACCAGCCCGCCGGGACGAATCGACCGACAGCTCGACACGTGCGCCCTCGACCAGCCAGGACGGGGCCTCCCCCTCCAGCGGATGACCGACGAGCCATGTCCATCCCTCGGCGCCGCGCTTCACCGGGATGTCGGATGCTACGGCGAACTCGCCCTCGTCGGAGACCGCTGCCATCACAGCCTCGGAGACGCGGACACTCGAACCGTCCTGCGCGATCTCGCCGCCGTCTCCCGGCTGATCGGGCCAGGTGTGGTCGACGGGGTGGAAGGGCGTCGCGTCGACGACGACGACGACACCCGCGGGAGTCGACTCGACTCGCGCGACGGTGCTCGAACCCGAGACGTCGCCACCGGCGAAGGACACGACAGTTGACGAGGACATGGAGCTCCTTGAGGTGTGCTGGATGGTCGCCGTCCCCGCCGACAGGACCCGCTTTCGAGTCCGAGCGAGGGAACGCTCCGCGGTCAGACCGTGACGACCTGCGCGGTGCCGAGAGGCGCTTCCGGCCCCATGTCGGCCGCGATGCGGTTCGCCTCTTCGATGAGCGTCGCGACGATGTCGGCCTCCGGCACGGTCTTGATGACCTCGCCCTTGACGAAGATCTGTCCCTTGCCGTTGCCCGAGGCGACCCCGAGGTCAGCCTCCCGCGCCTCGCCGGGACCGTTCACGACGCATCCCATGACGGCGACGCGCAGCGGCACCGTCATGTCTTTGAGACCCTCGGTCACGTTCTCGGCGAGCGTGTACACGTCGACCTGCGCGCGCCCGCACGAGGGGCACGAGACGATCTCGAGCTTGCGCTCTCGCAGGTTCAGCGACTGCAGGATCTGGTGACCGACCTTGACCTCCTCGGCCGGCGGTGCGGACAGTGAGACGCGGATGGTGTCTCCGATGCCCTCACCGAGCAGGATGCCGAACGCCGTGGCGCTCTTGATCGTGCCCTGGAACGCCGGACCGGCCTCAGTCACACCGAGGTGCAGCGGCCAGTCGCCCCGCTCGGCGAGCAGGCGGTAGGCCTTCACCATGACGATCGGGTCGTTGTGCTTGACCGAGATCTTGAAATCGTGGAAGTCGTGCTCCTCGAACAGCGACGCCTCCCAGACGGCACTCTCGACGAGGGCCTCAGCCGTCGCCTTGCCGTACTTGGTGAGGATGCGCCGGTCGAGCGACCCGGCATTGACACCGATCCGCAGGGAGACACCCGCGGCCTTGGCCGCCTCCGCGATCTTGCCGACGTTGCCGTCGAACTCCCGGATGTTCCCGGGGTTCACACGCACGGCGCCGCATCCCGCATCGATGGCGGTGTAGATGTAGCGCGGCTGGAAGTGGATGTCGGCGATCACCGGGATCTGGCTCTTCATGGCGATGATCTTCAACGCGTCGGCGTCGTCCTGATGAGGGACGGCGACACGGACGATCTCGCATCCGGACGCGGTCAGCTCGGCGATCTGCTGGAGCGTCGCGTTGATGTCCGTCGTCTTCGTCGTCGTCATGGACTGCACGGTGACGGGAGCGTCACCACCCACGAGCACCTTGCCCACCTTGATCTGGCGAGACTTGCGGCGCGGGGCGAGGACTTCGGGGATCTTCGGCATCCCAAGATTCACTGCTGGCACAACCCCCAGCCTACGCCGCCTGAATGCACACAGGCTGGATGTCGTCCGGCTCGGATGCGCGTCACACGACCGGGAACGCGGCGTTCGGTGTGATAGCTTTCAGCCCATGCTCGCGAACTTCACCTGGTGGCCCGCCTCTTAGGCGGTGTGTTCGCGTTCCCACGAATCCAGACCGCCTCCGGGGCGGTCTTTTCGTTGAGCCGAGCCGGAGCCACGCACAGGAGACACCGATGACCCTCTCACGTCTTGCCGAGCTCACCGCAGATCCCACGGCCTCGTTCGTGCTGATCGCCCGCGACGGCGCCGACACCGTCGAGCTGCTCACAGGCGAGGTCGTCGACGTCGACCTGCTCGCCGACATCCCGCTCACGATCGAGGGCACCCCTCGCGAGATCTTCGCCATGGTGCCGTACCGCCAGGTGCGCGAGCGCGGGTTCGTCGCCCAGGACGACGGCGCGCCGCTGCGATGCATCGTGGTCGACGAGCATCTGCATCTCCCGGCTTCCGAACTGGTCGCCGAACTCCCTTCCGCCCCTGTCCCCCTTCGTGACGGCGGCTTCGACATCGCCGACGACGACTACGCCCAGATCGTCGAGACCGTGATCGCCGACGAGATCGGACGGGGCGAGGGCGCGAACTTCGTGATCCGCCGCGACTTCACCGCCGAGATCGACGTCGACGACCGCACGGCGGCCCTCACCTGGTTCCGCGCCCTGCTCACGCACGAACGCGGCGCCTACTGGACCTTCGCGGTCGTCACGCCCGGACACATCGCCGTCGGCGCGAGCCCCGAGGCGCATGTCGTCGCGCGAGGCGGCGTCGTCACCATGAACCCGATCTCGGGCACCTTCCGCCACCCGGCCGGCGGAGCGACTCGGGACACCCTGGTGGACTTCCTCTCGTCGACCAAGGAGACCGAGGAGCTCTTCATGGTCGTGGACGAGGAGCTCAAGATGATGAGCGCCGTCTGCTCCGACGGTGGGCGCATCACCGGCCCGCATCTGAAGGAGATGTCCCGCCTCACGCACACGGAGTACATGCTCCGCGGGCGCAGCACGCTCGACCCGCGGGACATCCTGCGCGAGACGATGTTCGCGCCGACGGTGACGGGCTCGCCGATGCAGAACGCATGCGCGGTGATCCGCCGGCACGAGAAGAAGCCCCGCGGATACTACTCGGGCGTCGCCGCATTGTTCACTCCGAATGTCGACGGCGGTCACGACCTCGACGCCCCGATCCTCATCCGAACCGTGTATCTGCAGAACGGATCGCTCAGCGTTCCGGTGGGTGCGACCCTGGTTCGGCACTCGGATCCCCACGGCGAGGTGTCGGAGACGCATGGCAAGGCCGCTGGAGTGCTCGGCGCGATCGGAGCGATCGACCGAGACCGCGTCGCCGAAGCCCGCGACGACGCGGACGCCCCGGGTCGGCCGCAGACGCTTGCCGACGACCCCGCGGTCTCGGAGCTCCTCTCGTCCCGCAATGCGCGGCTCGCGGACTTCTGGTTGAATCCGCAGGGCGACGACCTGAGCGGTCCTTTCGCCGGGCGATCGGCGATCGTCGTCGATGCAGAGGATCGTTTCACCACGATGCTGGCGCATCAGCTGCGCCACCTGGGACTCGACGTCGCGATCCGCGCCTGGAGCGACGCCGACGACGCGGAGCTCGATGCAGCCGACCTCGTTGTCGCGGGTCCGGGCCCCGGCGATCCCCGTGACGTCGAGAGCGACCGCATCACTCGACTGCGTGAGGTCGTGTCCCGACGTGTCGACGCCGAGGCGCCACTGCTCGCGGTGTGCCTGAGCCACCAGATCCTCAGTGATCGCTTCGGCATCGAACTGACACCCCTCGCGGCGCCGCACCAGGGGCTGCAGAAGGCGGTGCCCGTGTTCGGCGAGAACGCCTCGATCGGCTTCTACAACACCTTCACCGCCAGGGTTGCTCCGGGCACGACGTCGATCGGCTCGGTCGAGGTGTCGGCAGACCCGGAGTCGGGCGACGTCTATGCGCTTCGGGGCGACCGCTTCGCGTCGGTGCAGGGGCACCTGGAATCGATCCTGTCCCGCGACGGCATCCGCACTCTCGAGCGCCTGGTCACGCACGCGCTCAGCTGATCCTCGACCGGGCGCAGTCCGGTGGATCGGCCGCACCGGCCGCTCAACCTCCGAAGAGCTTCACGGGGTTGAACACGTCGGCGAGGAGCAGCACGGCCCCCATCGCGATGAGAAGCGTGGCGACGACGACCGTGAGCGGCACGAGCCTGGTCGCGTCGACGGGCGCGGGCGGCGGACGACGGAACAGCTTCGCCCAGGCGCGCCTGATGCCGTCCCACAGGGCGACCACGACATGACCGCCGTCGAGCGGCAGGAGCGGAATCAGGTTGAACACGAACAGGGCCACGTTCAGGGAGCCGAGAAGTCCGAGAAGCACGGAGAACCGATTGAGGACCGGCGCATCGGTCGCCGCGACCTCACCGGCGATGCGTCCGACCCCGACGACGCTCAGGGGTCCATTCGGGTCCCGCTCCGAACCGGTGACCAGTGAGACGCCCACGTCCCAGATCCGAACGGGAAGGGTGACGATCATCGACCCCACGCGGGCGACGGTGTCCGCGGCCATCTGGGGGCCGGCGGAGAGCGGCTGCGGCACGAAGCCCATCTGAGCGGCCATACCCACGTAGCCGACCTCTCGCACGACGGGTTGCCCGTCGTCGTCGAGGACGGGCTGCCCACTCGCATCCGTGATGGTGCGCTCAGCTTCGATAGGCGTGATGCTGAGCGTCTCCTCGGCACCGTCCCGCAGCACCACCATCTCCAGGGTCTCGCCCGGCGCCGCCTGCACGATGGCCGTCGCCTGAGCGAACGTCGACACCGGCTGCCCGTCCACGGACACGAGGACGTCGCCCGGCAGGATCCCGGCTTCTGCCGCGGGCGTGGCCGGATCGTCCGGCGTGCATTCGGTCGCCGATGAACCGGCGGGGAGCACGCACTCGTTCACCGAAGCGATCGTCGTGGTTCCCTGCTGGACGCCGATCCCGGAGACGAGGACGGTGAAGATCACGACCGCGAGGATCAGATTCATCAGCGGACCGCCGAGCATCACGATGACCCGCTTCCACACGGGAAGCCGGTAGAAGACGCGGTCCTCAGCACCCTCGGCGATCGTCTCGTCATTCGCCGTCCGTGCGTCCTGGACGAGAGCGCTGAACACGCCTTTCGCAGGCCCCGATGCGGCGGAAGCCGGGTACATCCCCGACATCGAGATGAAGCCACCGAGCGGCAGCAGCTTGAACCCGTACTCGGTCTCGCCGATTCGCTTGGACCAGATCCTCGGACCGAAGCCGATCATGTACTGGCCGACGCGCACGCCGAACAGCTTGGCCGGCAGGAGATGTCCGACCTCGTGCAGACCGATCGACAGACCGAGGCCGATCAGCATGAACACGATGCCGGCCAGATAGAGCAGTGCTTCCACTCCCCCAAGCTAGTGCTCGACGCCTAGGAATACGCCCCGAGAGCTGCACGGGGCGACCGCGTCGCACGGTTAGGCTTGTCCCGTGACCTCCCGCCAGCTGCGACTTCTGCGCGCAGCGACGGCATCCGGTGCTGCGACTCTCGTCGCCGCCGCATCGCACACCACCGCTGGCGGGGCCGCGCCGCATCCGCTCCTCGTGGTCGCCGTGGCGATCCTCCTGGTCCCGCTCGCCGCGCTGCTCATCGGCGTAGGGATGTCTCGCGCGCGGATCGCTCTGACGGTGCTGATCAGCCAGGGGCTCTTCCACCTGGTGTTCCAGCTGCTCGGCACGCCGACCGGAACGGCGGCACCGGCGGGACATCAACACCACCTCGATCTCGCAGCTCTGGGCCCGGTGGTCGCGACGACCGCCCCCGACTCCCTCATGCTCATCGGCCACGTCGTCGCGGCGATCCTCACCACTGCGCTGCTGTGCCACGGCGAATCGTCGGTGCGGGCCATCGCCGGATGGGTGCGGGCTCGCCTTCGTCACGCGGTCGCCGTGTTCCGCCCTCTGTCCGAGCCCCCCGCGCTCCCCGTACTCTCGATCCGGCTGCCGGATCAGGACCTTCTCGCTGCGTCGGTCTCCCGCCGCGGGCCTCCCGCACTCGTCTGATCTCGCATCGCCTCCCCGAGGCGTTTCCCCTTCCCGCGGACGACGCGCACACCGACGCGCCCGCAGATCAGCACACAGGAGTACCACCATGCGTTCCACCAACACCCGCACCACCCGTCGCAACGTCACCGCAGGCCTCATCGGGGGTGCCATCCTCGCACTCGCCATCCCGGCCATGGCCAGCGCACACGTCAGCGTCAGCCCCGACGAGCTGACTGCAGGAGACCACGGCGTTCTGACCTTCTCGTTCGCGCACGGCTGCGAGAACTCTCCGACCACCTCGCTGAAGGTCACGATGCCGGAGGGGCTCGCGTCGGTCGCGCCCACCATGGACAGCGACTGGACGATCGACATCGAGAAGGGCGACGACGGACTCGTCAGCGCCGTGACGTACACCGCCGTCGCACCGGTGCCCAACGACCTGCGCGGAGCGGTCAGCATGGCGGTCGGCCTCGACGAGAACACACCCGCTTCTCTCGCTTTCCCCGTGATCCAGAGCTGCGTCGAAGGCAGCACCGAATGGACCCAACTCGCGGAGGACGGCGAGGACCCGCACAGCCTCGACGCGCCCGCTCCCGTGGTCGAGGTGACCGCGGCCGCTGCCGGCGGGCACGGCGAGCATGACTCTGCCGAAGATGCCGGAGATGCAGACTCCGCCGGTGCGGACGCGGCCGACGATGCGGGATCCGCGAATGCGGTCGGCACGGCGCTGGGCGCAGGCGGCCTCGTCGCCGGCATCGCCGCGCTCGTGGTCTCGGTACTGGCGTACCGCCGCGCGGCGTGACGCGCCGGCACGTCTCCCCGATCGCATGCGGCCGGGGAGACGTGCCGCACCCGGTCATCGCGCCGCGGGCGTGAGATCATGAAAGGGACATGTCGATTGAACAACAACCGAGCCTGCCTCCCGTGCTCCGCCCCGCGAACCCGCCCCGGCGTGAGCTGTCCGAACTCGCCTCTCGATTCGCACGAGACGTCCGTGGCGAGGTGACCGGTGTCACCCTGTCCGGCATCACCCTGGCCACCGCCGATCTCCGCCCCGGCGAGGCGTTCGTCGCGATCCGAGGCGTGAACCGCCACGGCGCCGATTTCGCGGTCACCGCCGCGGAGAAGGGCGCAGTCGCGATCATCACGGATGAGGACGGCGCCGAGATCGCCGAGCCCGCGGGCCTGCCCGTGCTCGTGGTGGACGACCCGCGCGCAGTCCTCGGCGCGCTCAGCGCCTGGGTCTACGGCACCGGCGCAGGCGAGCCGCTCCCGCTGCTGTTCGCGACGACCGGGACGAACGGCAAGACGAGTGTCTCGCACCTCCTCGAGGGCATCCTCGACCAGCTCGGCGTCGTCACCGGACTCTCATCGACCGCCGAACGACACATCGCCGGCGAGGTGATCGTGTCGAGACTCACCACTCCTGAGGCATCCGAGATGCACGCGCTCCTCGCCTTGATGCGCGAGCGCGATGTCGAAGCCGTGGCCGTCGAGGTCAGCGCGCAGGCGCTCTCACGTCATCGCGTCGACGGCATCCGCTTCGACGTCGCCGGCTTCACCAACCTCAGCCATGACCACCTCGACGACTACGCCGACATGGAGGAGTACTTCGAGGCGAAGCTGCCGCTCTTCCGTCCGGATCGAGCGACCCGCGCAGTGGTATGCCTCGATTCCCCGTCGGGCGCCACGGTCGTTCAGCGCTCGGAGATCCCCGTGGTCACCGTCGGCACGCCCTCCATCGCCGCCGACCCCGATGCCGCGGCCCGTGCCGACTGGGTCGTCGTGATCGACGACGAACGCGCGTCCGGCACCACGTTCACTCTCACCGGCCCGGCAGGCAGGCTCACGACGACGGTTCCCGTGATCGGTCCGCACATGGCCGCGAACGCAGCACTCGCCATCGTGATGCTGCTCGAGGGCGGCTACGCCTGGGATCGAATCGCCACGGCACTCGATCGCGACGGTGGCATTCTGGCGCACCTTCCCGGTCGCACCCAGCTCGTCTCCGGCGACTCCGGCCCGGTCGTCTTCGTCGACTTCGGGCACTCCCCCGACGCGTTCGAGAAGACGCTCGCCGCGGTCCGCCGTGTCACACCGGGCAAGGTGCTGATGCTCTTCGGCGCCGATGGCGACCGCGATGCCAGCAAGCGCTACGACATGGCGCGCACGGCCGTCGAGGGCAGCGACATCCTCGTCGTCACGGACCACCACCCCCGTTTCGAAGACCCTGACTCGATCAGAGCCACTCTCGTGGCCGGCGCACGCGCCGCGCGCCCGGACGCGCAGATCCATGAGTACTCGCCTCCCGAGACGGCCATCGTGGCGGCCGTGGGCCTGGTCGGCGAAGGCGACTCGATCCTGTGGGCGGGACCCGGCCACCAGGACTATCGCGACATCCGGGGCGTTCGCACGCCGTACTCGGCCCGCGAGCTGGCGCGTCGTGCCCTCCGAGCAGCCGGATGGCCCGTGCCCGATTCGCACTGGCCGGTCCCCTACCCGGACGAGGACTGAACCGGGAGCGGCTGCCGTCGACGACCGCATCCGCGCCCGGGTCGACCGCGCGGCATGGGCGGAATACCGCCCAGAACCGTTCGGTCAGGCTCGAGCAATGAGCTGGTCGGCTTTGCGGCGCGCCCACTCCTCGGCATCCGCCAGCGACTCGACCGTCAGCGTCTGCGGGGGCTCGTGGGAGTCGACGACCCGAGAGATCGTGTCGACGATCCCGAGGAACGGCAGGCGACCCTCGTGGAAGGCATCGACGGCCTGCTCGTTGGCCGCGTTGTATACCGCAGGGAAAGTGGCAGCCGCACGACCGACGGACTTCGCGAGATCGACCGCCGGAAACGCGTCGTTGTCGAGCGGCTCGAAGGTCCAGGAGGTCGCCTGAGTCCAGTCGAGCGGGCGACCGACGCCGCCCACACGGCTCGGCCAGTCGAGACCCAGCGAGATCGGCAGACGCATGTCGGGCGGGGACGCCTGAGCGATCGTCGAGCCGTCGATGAATTCGACCATCGAATGCACGATGGACTGCGGGTGCACCACGACCTCGATGTCGTCGTAGGCGACATCGAACAGCAGGTGCGCCTCGATCACCTCGAGTCCCTTGTTCACGAGCGTCGCGGAGTTCGTCGTAACCATCCGGCCCATGTCCCAGGTGGGGTGCGCGAGCGCTTCCTGCGGCGCGACATCGAGCATCTGATCACGCGAACGGCCGCGGAACGGACCACCGGATGCCGTCACGACCAGGCGGCGCACCTCGGCGTGCGTGCCGCTTCGCAGCGCCTGGGCGAGCGCCGAGTGCTCGGAGTCGACCGGGACGATCTGGTCAGGGGCAGCTGCTGCGCGCACCAACTCGCCTCCGACGACGAGGGACTCCTTATTCGCGAGAGCGAGCGTTCTTCCCGCCTTCAGCGCCGCGAGAGTGGCGCCGAGTCCGATCGATCCGGTGATCGCGTTGAGAACGACGTCAGCCTCGACGTCACGCACGAGCTGCTCGGCCTCGGTCGCGCCGAGCGCGATGTTCTCGACCCCGAAAGCGGCAGCCTGCTCTGCGAGCATCTCGGCATTCGTTCCGGCCGCGAGCCCGACGAGTTCGAAGCGACGTGGATTCGCCCGGATGACGTCGAGCGCCTGTGTGCCGATGGAGCCGGTGGAGCCGAGGACGATGACGCGACGCATGCCGCCAGCCTATGGCAAGCCCTCGACGCCTCCGTCTTACTGGGCCTGTTCGATCGGCGTGGTCGCGAGGATGTCGACGACGAAGACCAGGGTCTCGCCGGTCAGATCGGTGTCGTTGATCTCGCCCTCGCCATAGCCATCCTTCGGAGGCATGGTGACGATGACCTGCGAACCGACCTTCTGGCCCTCGAGTGCCATCTTGAAGCCCGTCACGACACCGCTGGTCTGGAACTGCGAGGGAGCTGCATCCCGGCTCCAGCTGGAGTCGAACTCCGAGCCGTCCGACCACTTCACACCGCGGTACTGCACAGTGACCAGGTCGCCTGCGCCGACGACGGCGCCGTCGCCCTGCTTGAGGACGGCCACCTCCGTCTCGGCGGGAGCATCGGAGTCCGGGAGCGTGATCGTCGGCGAGCCCTCGTCGTCGAGCTTCACGGTCGGCATGCCTTCGGTCGCGTCGACATCAGAGCCGGATGCGGTCGTAGGAAGCTGTTCGATCGTCTCGACGTAGAGGACGCTCGGGTTCATGCCCTCCTGCGCGGCGGGGAGCGTCAGCACGACACTCGAACCGATCGGGAGGCACTCGGCCGCCACCGTGAACACCGTGGACTGCGTCGGGTCGACGATCTGCTGAGGCTGCTGCACCGCGAGCAGGGCTGACAGTACCCCGTCGGGGCCCCGCTCCGAGGTGCTGAGCACCTCGTTGGTGGTGGCGTCGATGAGCTGGTAGCGCAGAGACACGAGATCGCCGGGCATGACGTCATCGCCGTCACCCTCGACGACGACCGAGCGCTCGGCCTCCGCGAGGTCGGTGCCCGCCGGCACCGTGACCTTGGCGTCTGCCCCGGATCCCTCGACAGTCACGGCATCGGAGCCGGCGCCCGACGCGATGTCCGCCAGGCAGGAGGTCTCGGCGGCAGGGTCAGGAGTGCTCGTGGACTCGGGGTCCGAGCCTCCGGCGCACCCGGCCAGCAGAAGGGTCGCCGCGGCGACGGTGGACAGGACGATAAGCGGACGCTTGCGCACAGTGGAACCTCAGGATCGCGGGCGGGACACCCCATCATCCCCCATACCCCTTTGCCGATGCTGGGAGACTCGCTCCGGCGCTTCATTCCCACTGGGGCATGATCGCCGGGGTAATCTGCTCTGATGACGTCAGAGCAGTCCGTGGAGCCCGAAACTTCGCCCGCAGAGACTGAGAAGCCTCGACACGCCGGCTTCGCCTATGCGCTCGGTCGCAGCCTCATCACGCCCCTCGCGCGCACGATCTACCGGCCCCGCATCGAAGGCAGGGAGAACGTCCCGAAGGACGGCCCGGTCATCTTCGCGAGCAACCACCTGTCGTTCATCGACTCGATCGCGATCCCGGTCGCCGCACCGAGGCCCGTGCACTTCCTCGCGAAGTCCACGTATTTCGAGGGCCCTGGATTCAAGGGCTGGCTCAGCAAGACGTTCTTCGAGTCCATCGGGGCGATCTCGGTCCGCCGTGGCGCGGGGAAGGCCGCCCTCGACGCACTCGACGTGCAGCGTCAGCTTCTCGAGGAGGGCCTCGCTGTCGCCCTCTATCCGGAGGGCACGCGCTCGACGGACGGACGCCTCTACAAGGGACGCACCGGCGTGGCGTTCCTCGCCCTGCAGACCGGTGCGCCGGTCGTGCCGGTCGGCCTCGTCGGCACGGACAAGGTGATGCCCGTCGGCGCCAAGATGCCGACCCTCAAGGAGCGCATCACCGTGCGCTTCGGCGAACCTCTCGACCTCTCGCCCCACGGACCCGCCACGAGCGGGCGCGCCCGCAGACTCGCGACGGACGAGATCATGGCCGCGATCCATGCCCTGTCCGGGCAGGAACTGGCGGACGCCTACAACGAGGCTCCCGCGCAGGGCACCATCGAGAAGATCAAGCAGGCGCTGCCCCACGAGCGCCGCTGACGCCGCCGCCGCTCAGCTCTGCTCGGCGCGGACCGAGGCTTCGTGCCGCACGGGGAAGTTCATCGAATTCGCGATGAAGCACCATGCGTTCGCCTGGGCATGGGCACGTTCGGCCGCCTCTATCATCGAGGCGTCCGCGACGACGACCTCGGGCCGCAGCATCACCTCGACGAACGCGCCGCCGCCGCGCCCGTCCTCTCGCATCATGCCGGAGGCCGTATCGCGGTAGGAGACGACGACGACGCCAGCCGTCACGCACGCGTGCAGATACGAGAGCAGATGGCACTGCGACAGGGAGGCGAGGAGCAGATCCTCAGGGTTCCACCGGGACGGATCGCCACGGAACGGCTTATCGGCTGAGGCCAGGATGTCGGGCTTGCCGTCGACCTCGAGCGTGACATCGCGTCGATACTCGCGGTAGCCGCTGGTGCCGGTGCCAGAGTTTCCGGTCCAGGTCGAGGTGAGTGAGTAACGGTGCTCGCCGAGCGGCGCGAGTCGATCTGCCATATCGACAGTCTGCCACTCGACTCTGCCGGACGATGTGCCGGTGGCACGGTCGACACCCATCCGACGATATCCTGGGGAGGTGCTGGAGACTCTCACCGTTCAAGATGCCGTGGAACTCGCCGTCGTCGAACGCAGCGGGTTCATCGAGTCCCGCCACGCGGGGGCGGCGGTGGTCCTCTCCCCCGACGGCGACATCGTCGCTCGATACGGCAACGCCGACGCCCTGATACTTCCGCGCTCGAGCCTCAAGCCGCTGCAGGCCGTGGCGTGCATCACCGCGGGTGCCGCTCTGGAGGACGAGCAGCTCGCCATGTCGACCGCGAGCCACAGCGGCACGGATCGTCATGCCTCCGTGGTTCGCGACGTGCTCACCGAGGGCGGTCTCACCGAGGACCACCTGGGCTGCCCGCCGGCGTGGCCGGGCGACACCGCCGCTCGCGATGAGCTCGTGCGCGAACACGGCGCACAGACACGTATCCGCATGAACTGCTCAGGCAAGCACGCGGCCATGCTCCGTGCCTGCGTCGCGACGGGCTGGCCGACCGACAGCTACCTGGACCCGGCGCATCCGCTTCAGCTGCACATCCGCGACGTGATCGAGCGGCTCACCGGCGAGAAGGTCGCTCACACGGCCATCGACGGCTGCGGCGCCCCGGTATACGCGATCACGCTGACGGGCCTCGCCCGATCGATCCACCGGATCGGCACCGCCTCGGACCGCTCGCCCTTCGCCCTGCACCGGGTGGCCGGCTCGCTGGTGCGTGCGGTGCGTGAGCACCCGTGGACGATCGACGGCCCGGGGCGCCCGGACACCATCGCGATCGAGACGCTCGGCGTCTTCGCGAAGGGCGGTGCCGAAGGGATCATGGTCATGGTCGCCCCCAACGGCACGACCGTCGCGCTGAAGATGCTCGACGGCGGGGCGCGCGCGTCGACCATCGTGGCGGCAACTATGCTGGCGCGCGCAGGCGGGCTCACCGATTCGGACGTGGCGACACTCGCCGCCGCGCTGCCTCTCGAGGTGCTCGGCGGTGGGGCGACGGTCGGAGCCGTTCGTCCCGGCAGTGCCATCTGACCAGGAGACGACACGCTTCTCATCGCCGGGGCGCGAGTGCCGGGATCACGATTCGTCGGGGCCCGGAGTCGCCGACCAGCGACCACGCCCGGCCCGCATGCGGTCGCGAATACGGCGGGAGCTCTCGCACACCGGCGAGCTGCCGCAGCTCCGCGGCATTCTCGGCTCGGATGAGCACTTCGCCCTCGCGACGCACCCGCTGCCACAGCGTCCAACTGCGCTGCCACGCGTCTGCATCGCCGAGCAGGACGGTGGGACGCGTGTGTGCCTGAGCATCCCGCGGTTCGCCGCTCAGAGTGACGACGTCGCAGTCGGGATACGCAGCCGCCACTGACTCCGCCACCGCAGACACCCCCGGCGTGATGAGCGCCGTGAGGGCACGCCGCGGAGCCCAGCCGTCACTTTCCCGTTCCCGATATCGAGAGGTGCCACTGGATGAACCCGACGACCGCAGTCGCTCCTCGGGGACCCAGACCAGTTGGATCTCCCGATCCCCCATCCGCATCCGTCCCGGACCGCGCTGCGGATCGAAACCTGCGGAGTCCCCACCCGCAGCAAGGTGATCGACCCGACTCGGCATCCTGAGCAGCCCCCGACGCGGCAGCGCGTCGAGAAGCCGCCCGACAGGCCCCGATGCTCTCGTCGCCGTGATCGCGATCGTGCCTCCGGCCCCGTTGCGGAGGATCTGCTCCCAGAGCTGCGCCAGATGCTGGCCGTACTCGACGGACAGCTCGCCGATCCGGACGTCGATGTCGTCGCACAGCACGAGCCCTCCGCGCGGAACTCCCCCTTCCGCCAGAGCCACGACGGCGTCCCACGAATGCTCTGGATCGCTCGGTATCCACAGTGGATGCCCATGCTGCTTGGCCAGTGCACGCAAGGCCGAGCTGCGCCCCGACTCGGGTCCTCCGAGGAAGGCGATTCCTCGATCGGATCCGATCGACAGCCGCTCGAGTGGCTGCTCCTGACGTTGCGGATCGTCCGCGCGGCCCAGGATGACTTCGCCCTCCTTGCGTGTCTCAGCCTGAAGCTCCGCGAGAGGAAGCATCCGCGGCAGCACCGGCAGCCACGGGCTGCCCGGAATGTCGGCGTCAGCCCATCTCAGCGCGATCGCCCTGAGATCGGCGACGCCGGTCAGCGCTACTCGCATCGCGATCGGCGCAGCGTCCTGCGGGCGCCGAACCAGAGCCAAGCCCCTCGACTCGACGCCGCCCGGGAGCTCAGCCGCGTCGTCGGCACCGATGACGGCCCGACTGTCAGCGGCGTCCGCAACACGCAGGCTCACTCTCAGCGGACAGTTCGCCGCCAACGCATCGCGGATCACGCCGGACGCGCGCTGCGTCCCGAGGACCAGGTGCATGCCCAGCGCCCTTCCCCGAGCGGCGATGTCCGTGAACACAGCCCCGAGGTCCGGATGATCCTGGAGCAGCGCGGCGAACTCGTCGACCACGATGACCAGCCTCGCCATGCCGACCTCACGGACGTCTCGTGCGCCGGCCTCGGCGAGGACCGACTCGCGGCGCCGCAGCTCGGCGGTCAGGCTGAAGACGCCCCTCCGCGCCCCCTCCTCATCGAGGTCCGTGATCACTGCAGCCACCTGCGGGAGCATCCGAAGCGGTTCGAAGGCTGTGCCGCCTTTGAAATCGGCGAGGACGAATGTCACTCGATCGGGTCCATGGCGGCTCGCCATGGCCGTCACCCACGAGACCAGCAGCTCGCTCTTGCCCGTTCCGGTCGTGCCGGTCACGATGGCGTGCGGCCCGTCATCGACGATGTCGAGGAGCATGTCCTCCCGCTCACCACGGCCGATTGCGGCCGGCAGACCGTCGAGCGATTCCGGCTGCAGCAGGTCGCTGAGCGCCACCGACGCGGGGACAGAATCGAGTTCCTCTCCCTCTCCTGTGCGACTGACCCCGATCGCGATCGTCTGATCCCGGGACATGAACTCGGCGTCGACCTCGACGATCCCCTGCGCCGTGCGGACGCGCGCCCGGTGCGGCTCGGTGATGTCGATGACGGTCGTGATCCCTTCCGGAACATCGTCATCCCGATCCAGCAGCCAGATCACGGCGTCGGCCGTCGGTCGAGGATCAGCGCCCTGCACCACGGCCACCCGGAACGAGCCGCGCCGCGCGGCGTGGGCCTGCGGGAACCCCGCGAGCCCCAGCTCTTCAAGACGGGAGCCGACGATGGACATCTGGGCGGTGCCGAATCTGAGACACAGCTGCACCGCGAGCGCCCGCGTCGCGGCGGCGACGAGAGGATACGAGCCGCGCAGTCCGATGCCACCGCTGAGGGGCACCGTCACCGGCACCCGCTCGACCCTCGCGCATCGCATCCGGAAGTCCCGTACGCGCTCCCCATCCCCGCCCGAAGCGCGCACGCCGCTGTCGCCGGTACCGCTGCCGACGACGACCTGAGTGGCGGCGGCGGGTGGATCGAGGCCGCGCAGCGGCGGCTGCGCCAGGGCTGCCGCTGCGTCGGGATGTCGATGCCACCGCAGCTGACGCTCATCATCGTGAAGCTGCGTCAACTGAGCTTCGACGAGCGACCACGCAGCCTCGCTGTCGGTCGCAGCCACCCGCGATGCCTTGCGTCGGGATCGTGACCCGTCGATCAGCGACGCGATGATCATCAGGGGACCCAGAACCGCGAAGCACAGGGAGAACAGCGACCCGGTGACGAGCCAGAGAACCACCCCAGCGGCCATGGGGACGAGTGCCGCGACGAACGGCGTCGGGGGCCTACGAGCCGGTGCGGGGGCGGCAGGGATCGCGATCGGCAGAGAGTCCATGCCTCCAGTGGACCGCACATGCGGGGCTCAGAATCAGCCCTCCACAGTGAAAGGACGTCAGACGGAGGACTCGTCCGTTGTGGAGGAGGACTCGTCCGGCACCGAGGGCGACTCGTCCGCGATCTGCACGATGACGAGCGTCACGTTGTCGCGACCGCCATTCTCGAGTGCCGCAGCGAGCATCGCATCGACGGCGGCAGCCGGATCGGCGTTCTCGCGGAGGAAATGCTGGATGCCGTAGTCGGTCAGCTCCTTCGTGAGTCCATCAGAGCAGATCACGAAACGATCTCCCGGGCGCACATCGAGCGTGACGTAGTCGGGAGCGGTGAGCTCGCTCGCCCCGACCGCTCGTGTGATCACGTTGCTGTACGGATGACCTTCGGCCTCTTCAGGGCTGATCTTGCCTGCCGCGATGAGTTCCTGCACGACCGAGTGGTCGGTGGTGATCTGAACCAGGCGGTCGTCCCTGAGGAGGTACACGCGCGAGTCGCCGATGTTGAGCGACGTCCAATGCGGCTCGTCGCCCTCGAACTCGAGGAAGACTCCGGTGAGCGTCGTCCCTGTACCCTCGTCCGTGGTCTCCGGATGGTCGGCGATGTCGGCCACCGCCATCTCCAACGCACCCTCGATTGCGCCGCGATCGACCGCGCCGGCAGCGACCACGGCGTCGAGCCGCTTCACCGTGCTGCGGCTCGCGATCTCGCCGCCCGCATGGCCACCCATGCCATCCGCGACGATGAAGAGCGGATAGTCCGCGAAGAACGCGTCCTGGTTCGTCTCACGTCGCCGACCCACGTCGGTGACGCCTGCCCAGGAAAGGAGCAGCTGACGCTGCGCAACCGTGACGCGGCGCGTCTTCGTCGTCGTCTCAGCCACTCGTCGCCTCCGGATTTCCTGCGGTTCGGGCTACCCCAGGACACTCACATATCGTAGTGGACGCCGCGACGGCCGCACGCGCACCCCCGGCCATCACGCGGAGTCCTGCGGCGCCGACTCTGGGCTGCGACATGAGCATGCCTCCACGTTATCGTCTTCCACCGTTGCTCTTCACCACGCCGCGAGCGCCCCATACAGCACAGAGCCCCCGACCGAAGTCGAGGGCTCTGTGCGGTATGCGATCAGGCCGGAGGCTGCGTGGGATCCGTGGGCGGAACCTGCGGAGCGGCCGGAGGCGCTGCGGGCGGAGCCGGCGGAGCGGTGGGCGGTGCCGTGGGCGGCGTCGACGGAGCAGCCGGCGGAGCACCGGTGGTCGACGGGGCCGCGGGCGGAGCGTAACCGGGCTGCGCGGGCGGAGCGTAGCCGGGCTGCGCGGGCGGTGCGTATCCCTGCGGAGCGGGGGGTGCATAGCCCTGCTGAGGAGCGCCGTAGCCCTGCGGAGCGCCGTAGCCGGGACCTGCTGCCGGACGCGGCTGCACAGGAACGCCATCCCAGACGGTGGAATCGGCGAGGAAGCTGTTTCCTGCCCACGGTGCGGGAACGATGTTCGGGTTCCAGCGCGACTTGTCGAACGCGTTGATGCCGTACCAGACGATCGAGAGCAGAACGAACAGGACCACCCAGACGGCATCCTTCTGCAGCTTCAGTCCGACCCGCCATGCGGCCAGAGCGAGCACCACGGCGAGAGCGATGCCGGTCAGGAAGTTGAGGTACGGAATGAACGAGAGACCGATGCCGATGAGGACGACCCACGGCGAGATGTCACCCAGCTTCGCGAAGATCATCGTGTTGTACACCGGCACCCACGCGCGCCACTTGCCCTGGACGCCAGCCTTTTCGAAGATCTTCATGAGGAAGATCGACGAGATCACATAGAACGCCAGCGCGAAGAGCAGACTGATCAAGAAGACGACGAACAGACCGGCGATAGCCGCCCCGTTGTCGTAATAGTCGTTGTACATGATCCCCTCCGGATCCGATGGAGCGGACGCTGTGCGCGCCGCGAGACCCACCATATCGGTGTGCCGATATTCGGGGCAACGACACACGCGGAGACAGCGCACTGCCCGTCATGCACCGTCATTCCGCGACGACGAGCTCCTCGACACCGCGGTCGTCGGTCGGTCGAAGGACGAGACCCCTCCCCGCCGCCCATGTCCGAAGCGTGCGAAGCGACCGAACTCTCGGGCGGTCCTCCGCCAGGGCGCGCACGAGAAGACCCTTGGACTTCTTGTTGAAGTGATTGAGAGCCCGTCCGTGCTCGGTGACGACCCGCACATAAGCGGAGGGCACGGAGTCCGGCACGGGACCGAGCGCGACGTAGGCCTCACTGCGCAGATCGAGAATGAAGTCGGGGTCCTCCCCCGCTATGGCCGCCGTGGTCGCGTCTGCCCAGTGTCTGCGCAGCGCAGCCAGGCCCGGCACTGAGGTCCCTGCAGCGAGCCGGTACGGCGGAATGAGATCGAGCGCTCCGATCGGCCCCAGCGGCGCCGAGTGGATCCAGACGTGCGAACCGAGCCAGCGGCGAGACGCGGGGTCGAGACTGCCCGCGTCGAGAGCGTCATACAGAACGCCCGTGTAACGGTCGACCGCCGGCATCGTCGCGGCCGAGCGCAGCATCCGATTGTGCTCGACATCGCCTGCCTGCTTGGGGCTCAGCTTCAGCACTCTGCGCGCTGCCTGCTCGTCGTGCGCCAGATCGATGAGCGCATCGATCACCGCTCGGCGCTCGGCGACCAGACCGGGGAGCGCCAGCGAGCTCTCGTCGAGAGGCGCATCGCGTCCTCCGGGTCGCTTGGTCTCCGACGGGGGCAGCAGAATCTTCATGAGACCTCGGGATACAGACGCGTCCGCCCCGACCCACTGAGGGCCGAGGCGGACGCGAGGAACTGGGACTGATCAGGCGATGAGAGCCGCGTTGCCTGCCACGATCGTCAGGACGTCGCTCTCCATCGAGAGGAATCCGTCCTGCGCGTTGGCGAGCACCTTGGTGCCATCCGTCTGCGTGATCCGGACCTCGCCCTGGGCGAGGATCGCCAGGACCGGCTCGTGGCCGGCCATGAATCCGATCTCACCCTCGACGGTCTTGGCGACCACGAGGCTCGCCTCTCCCGTCCAGACCTCCGCATCCGCGGAGACGAGGCTGACATGCAATGCCATGATCAGCCGTTCTCCTTCTGGATCTTCGCCCACTGCTCTTCGACATCGGAGATGCCACCGACGTTGAAGAAGGCCTGCTCGGCGACGTGGTCGAAGTCACCGCGGGCGATCGCATCGAACGACTCGATGGTCTCCTTGAGCGGGACGGTCGAACCCTCGACACCCGTGAACTTCTTGGCCATGTAGGTGTTCTGCGAGAGGAACTGCTGGATACGACGTGCACGAGACACGACGATCTTGTCCTCTTCGGAGAGCTCGTCGACACCGAGGATGGCGATGATCTCCTGCAGTTCCTTGTTCTTCTGGAGGATCTGCTTGACCGTGGTGGCGACGCGGTAGTGGTCCTCGCCCAAGTAGCGGGGGTCCATGATGCGCGACGTCGAGGTCAGCGGGTCGATGGCCGGGTACAGACCCTTCGACGCGATCTCACGCGAGAGCTCCGTGGTGGCGTCGAGGTGGGCGAACGTGGTCGCCGGTGCCGGGTCGGTGTAGTCATCGGCGGGCACGTAGATCGCCTGCAGCGAGGTGATCGAGTGGCCACGCGTCGACGTGATGCGCTCCTGCAGGAGGCCCATCTCGTCGGCGAGGTTCGGCTGGTAACCCACGGCGGAGGGCATGCGGCCCAGCAGCGTGGAGACCTCGGAACCGGCCTGCGTGAAGCGGAAGATGTTGTCGATGAAGAGCAGCACGTCCTGCTTCTGCACGTCGCGGAAGTACTCCGCCATCGTCAGAGCCGAGAGGGCGACGCGCAGACGCGTTCCCGGCGGCTCGTCCATCTGGCCGAAGACGAGGGCCGTCTTGTCGAAGACACCCGCCTCTTCCATCTCGTGGATGAGGTCGTTGCCCTCACGGGTGCGCTCACCGACACCGGCGAACACCGAGACTCCACCGTGGTCCTGCGCGACGCGCTGGATCATCTCCTGGATGAGGACGGTCTTGCCGACACCGGCTCCACCGAACAGACCGATCTTTCCACCCAGCACGTACGGCGTGAGGAGGTCGATCGACTTGATGCCGGTCTCGAACATCGTGGTCTTCGACTCGAGCTGGTCGAAGTTGGGGGCCTTGCGGTGGATCGGCCAACGCTCGGTGACCTCGATGGTCTCGCCGGGCTCGAGGTTCAGGACCTCGCCGATCACGTTGAAGACCTTGCCCTTGGTGACGTCGCCGACCGGGACCGAGATGGCCTCGCCCGTGTCGCGGACTTCCTGGCCGCGGACGATGCCGTCGGTGGGCTTCAGCGCGATGGCGCGAACGAGGTCGTCGCCGAGGTGCTGAGCGACCTCGAGGGTGATCTCCGTGGACTCCTCGCCGATGACGATGGTGGTCTTCAGAGCGTTGTAGATGTCGGGGATCGAGTCGTGCGGGAACTCGATGTCGACAACCGGACCGTTGACGCGCGCGACGCGCCCGACGACCGCGGTCGCCGGCTGGTCAGCCGTAGCGGTGGGGGTCATTTCTTCGTCTCTTTCCTGATGGTCTATTTGCTCGACGAGAGGGCGTCGGCGCCGCCGACGATCTCCGCGATCTGCTGCGTGATCTCCGCCTGACGCGCGTTGTTGCGCAGACGGGTGTAGTCGGTGATGAGCTTGTCGGCGTTGTCGCTGGCCGACTTCATCGCCTTCTGCGTGGCGGCCTGCTTGGCGGCAGACGACTGCAGGAGAGCGTTGAAGACGCGGCTCTGGATGTACACCGGCAGGATCGCGTCGAGGACTGTCTCGGCATCCGGCTCGAACTCGTACAGCGGGTAGACGGCGCTGCCCGCTTCCGAGTCATCGGCTTCCGCGATCTCCAGCGGGAGCAGTCGCACGGATTCCGGCGACTGCGTCATCATGCTGACGAAGCGGTTGTACACGAGGTGGATCTCGTCGACGCCACCCTCATCCGCACCGCGCGAGAAGTCCTCGAGCAGCGTGGCCGAGATCTCCTCCGCCGTGTGGAACGACGGGGTGTCGGTGTCGCCCGTCCACTCCGCAGCAGCCGCGATGCGGCGGAACTGGAAGTAGCCGACGGCCTTGCGTCCGACGAGGTAGAACACCGGCTCCTTGCCCTGCCCCCGCAGGAGCTCCGCCACCTCGAGACCCTCACGGAGGATCTGCGAGTTGAAGGCTCCGGCGAGACCGCGGTCCGACGAGAAGATCACGACCGCAGAGCGGCGGATCGTCTCGGGCTCGCGGGTGAGCGGGTGGTCGACGTTCGAGTGCGTCGCGACGGCGGACACGGCCCTCGTCACGGCCCGCGCGAAGGGGCTGGACGCTTTGACGCGTGCCATCGCCTTCTGGATGCGCGAAGCCGCGATGAGTTCCATCGCCTTCGTGATCTTCTTAGTCGTCTGAGCAGAAGAGATCTTCTGCTTGTAGACCCTGAGTTGAGCGCCCATGAAATCAGTTCCTCACGCGATTACGCGCGACGACCCTTGACGATCTTCTCCTGGTTGACGTCCTCAGCCTCGGCTGCAGCGTGCTCCTCGTGACCCGGTGCGCCGATGGCCTGCCCCTTGCCACCCTGGAACTCCAGAAGGAAAGCGTCGGTGTGCTTGTCGAGCTCGGCGACGGTGTCGTCATCGAGGACGTTGGTCTCGCGCAGGGTCTCGAGCACCTTCGTGTTGCGACGCAGGTAGTCGAGCAGCTCGCGCTCGAAGCGAAGAACGTCCGAGACCTCGAGGGTGTCGAGCTTGCCCTTCGTTCCGGCCCAGATCGAGACGACCTGCTCCTCGACGGGGTACGGCGAGTACTGAGGCTGCTTGAGCAGCTCCGTCAGGCGCGCTCCACGGGAGAGCTGACGACGCGAAGCCGCGTCGAGGTCGGATGCGAACATCGCGAACGCCTCGAGGGAGCGGTACTGCGCGAGCTCCAGCTTCAACGTTCCGGAGACCTTCTTGATCGACTTGACCTGAGCGTCACCACCGACTCGCGACACCGAGATACCCACGTCGACCGCCGGACGCTGGTTGGCGTTGAAGAGGTCGGACTGGAGGAAGATCTGGCCGTCGGTGATCGAGATCACGTTGGTCGGAATGTATGCCGAGACGTCGTTCGCCTTGGTCTCGATGATCGGGAGACCGGTCATCGAACCTGCGCCGAGCTCGTCGGACAGCTTCGCGCAACGCTCGAGCAGACGCGAGTGCAGGTAGAAGACGTCACCCGGGTAAGCCTCGCGGCCCGGCGGACGACGCAGGAGGAGCGACACCGCACGGTAGGCCTCAGCCTGCTTCGACAGGTCGTCGAAGATGATGAGGACGTGCTTGCCGCCGTACATCCAGTGCTGGCCGATGGCCGAACCGGTGTAGGGAGCGAGGTACTTGAAACCGGCGGGGTCGGATGCCGGAGCCGCCACGATGGTGGTGTACTCCAGAGCGCCGGCCTCTTCGAGCGCGCCCTTCACCGAAGCGATGGTCGAGCCCTTCTGACCGATGGCGACGTAGATGCAGCGCACCTGCTTGTTGACGTCGCCCGACTCCCAGTTGGCCTTCTGGTTGATGATCGTGTCGATCGCGATGGCCGTCTTGCCGGTCTGGCGGTCACCGATGATCAGCTGACGCTGACCGCGGCCGACGGGGATCATGGCGTCGATGGCCTTGATGCCGGTCTGCATCGGCTCGTGCACCGACTTGCGCTGCATGACACCCGGTGCCTGCAGCTCGAGCTCGCGAACGCCTTCGGTGGCGATGGAGCCGAGGCCGTCGATCGGGTTACCCAGCGGGTCGACGACGCGACCGAGGTAGCCGTCGCCGACGGGAACCGAGAGGACCTCACCCGTGCGGGTGACTTCCTGGCCGGCCTCGACGCCGGTGAAGTCGCCGAGCACGACGACACCGATCTGGTGCTCGTCGAGGTTGAGCGCGAGACCCTTGGTGCCGTCCGCGAAGGTGACGAGTTCGTTCGCCATCACCCCGGGCAGTCCCTCGACATGCGCGATGCCGTCGGCTGCGTCGATGACGGTGCCGACCTCGGTCGCCGCGGCCCCAGTGGGCTCGTATGCTGCGGCGAAGTCCTTCAGCGCGTCACGGATGACGTCGGGGCTGATCGATAGTTCTGCCATTGTCTTCCCTTTGTATCTGGGTGCGCGGTTCCCCGCGCGAAGTCGTGTTAGCCGGCGAGCTTCTGGCGAAGATCGGCGAGACGGGCGGAGATACTGCCGTCGATGACGTCATCGGCGATCTGCACGCGCAGGCCTCCGACGACAGAGGGGTCGTTGACCTCGTTGAGCGAGATCTTGCCGTCGTAACGACGCGAGAGAGCGTCGCTGAGACGGGTGCGCTGTGCGTCGGTGAGCGGTGTGGCGCTGTGCACCGTCGCGACCACACGGTCGCCCTGGTCGGCGACGACCCGCGTCGCACGGGTGAGCATCTGCCGAACGCGACGGTCACGAGGCTGGCGCACCAGCGACGAGACGATCACGGCGGTCGCGTCGCTGACGCCCCCGGCGAGAAGCCTGTCGACGAGCGCGCCCTTGGCGTCCTCGCCCCCGAGGCGGCTTCCGAGCGCGAGCTCGAGCTCCGCGTTCGCGGCGATCACCCGGGTGAAGCCGAAGAGCTCTCCCCCGATGTCAGCCTGCGGTTCGGCGATCGCAGCAGCCCTGATCGCGAGTTCCTCGACGCCGTCCACGAGCTGGGAAGCCGATGACCAGCGCTCGGCGACGACCGTCTTCAGGACGGTCTGCGCGTTCTGCGAGAACCCGCCGAACACCGCGGCGACGACGTTCTGTCGCGCCACGACCGGAGCCGACGGGTCAGCGAGCGCGCCGCTCAAATGAGACGACTCCGCCACGGCGCGTGCGGCTGCGAACAGCTCCCGCGCCGTGTCGAGAGTGACGTCCGTCGCTGCGGCAAGCGTCTGAGTGGATGCCGCGAGTGCCTGAGTGGTCGCGCTGCCCATTACTGAGCCGCCTTCTCGGATGCTTCGAGGTCGGCGAGGAAGCGGTCGACGACCGCGGTCGCACGTGCATCGTCGGAGAGCGTCTCGCCGACCACGCCACCGGCGAGGTCGATCGCGAGCGAGCCGACCTCGCTGCGCAGCGAGACGAGAGCGGTCTGCCGCTCGGCCTCGATCTGCGTGTGCGCGGTCGCGGTGATGCGAGCTGCTTCGCTCGACGCGGCCTCCTTGGCCTCGGCGACGATCTTCTTGCCGTCCTCACGGGCGGCTTCGCGGATCTCACCGGCCTCGGTGCGTGCCTCGGCGAGCTGACGGGTGTACTCCTCGAGCGCGGCCTCAGCCTGCTTCTGTGCTTCGTCCGCCTTGGCGATGTTGCCCTCGATGGCGGCGGACCGCTTGTCGAGCATTGCCGTGAACTTCGGAAGGGCGACCTTCCACACGACGATGAGGATGACGAGGAACCACAGACCCGACCAGATGATGTCGTACCACGCAGGGATCAGAGGGTTGGGTGTTTCACCCTCTGCTGCGAGGTTCGTGACAAGAGCGTTCAGCATCCTGTCTCCTTCAGAAGTCGGTTCGGATTACGGGAAGGGGATGAATCCGACGGCGATGCCGACGAATGCAAGCGCCTCGGTGAAGGCGATACCGATCCACATGAGGACCTGCAGGCGGCCGGCCAGCTCGGGCTGACGAGCGACACCCTCGATGGTCTTGCCGACGACGATACCCACGCCGATGGCCGGACCGATCGCTGCGAGGCCGTAGCCGACCGATGCGAGGTGACCGTTGATGTCTGCGAGAACCGTAGTAGCGTCCACGGGTTTTTCCTTTCGTTGGGTGGGACGGCAGTTGCCGACCCGCTCAGTGCTCTTCTGCGACCGCGAGCTGGATGTAGACCGCGGTGAGGACGGTGAAGACGTATGCCTGGAGAACGGCGACCAGGATCTCGAAGAGAGTGAAGGCGCCGCCGAAGGCGAGGGTTCCGACACCGAGAGCGGCCCAGCCGCCACCTGCGGTGAAGAAGAAGAACTGGGTGGCTGCGAAGCACAGCACCAGGAGCATGTGGCCGACCACCATGTTCATCAGGAGTCGGAGCATCAGCGTGACGGGCCGGATGATGAACGTCGAGAGGAACTCGATCGGCGTCACGATGATGTAGACCGGCCACGGAACGCCGGCCGGGAACAGCGCGTTCTTGAAGAAGCCCAGCGGGCTCTTCTTGATACCCGCGTAGATGAAGGTGATGTAGCTCACCAGCGCGAGCGTCAGCGGCACGGCCGCGATGCTCGTGCCTGCGATGTTCAGGAACGGGATGATTCCCGTGATGTTCATGAACAGCACCATGAAGAAGATGGTGGTGAGGATCGGCAGGAATCGGTTGCCGTCCTTGCGTCCGAGCAGATCGTGCGCGATATTGGTGCGGACGAAGTCCAGCCCCATCTCGACGACGCTCTGGAAGCGTCCGGGGACGATCTTCATACGGCGGGTTCCGAGGACGAGGATCAGCACGACGGCGACCACGGCGAGGAACTGCACGAGGTGGATTCGGTGCACGGGGATACCCGCGACTTCGAAGAGGATCTCCGGGAAGAACTCGTCGATCGAAGGTCCGTGGAACTCGCCGTCAGAGGCGAGTTTGGGCATCAGGGTCGCAGCAAGATTGAACAGCGCGGGCTCCAGCTTCGGGGCACCGGTCAGAACCGGGGCGACGATGGTCGGTGTGCTTCAAGCGCAAGCGCTCGCGGGCGAGCGGCGGGCACGTCTCAACACTATCAGAATAAGAGGGTGTCCTAAGACCGCGGGGGCTGTTCGTCGGAGCCTTCCTGCGCAGGGGGTTCGGGCACGATGTGGTGGCGCCCGGGCGCACGATCCTCCGGCACGACGGTCGGCAGCTCCACCCCCGGCGCGCGGTCGATCGGAGCCTCGGAGGGAAGGGACGCGTCGCTCACGTGCGGAAGGCGCATCCGAGTGATGACGATCACGTCGATGACGAGGGTCGCCACCACTCCCGTGACGATCGACAGGAAGAACACCATCGGCTCGATCCACGGCTGACCGCTCAGGACGATCATGATCACGACGAAGAGGCCGAGCTTCAGAAGCCATCCGCCGAGCACGATCGCGAAGAACAGCTGCACGTAGAGCGGATCCCCGAACCAGCGGTTGGCGATGAGGATGCTGAGGGCCGTGATGCCGAGGAACAGCATGGCGAGCACGACGCCCAGCAGGCCGCTGACGAGACCTTCCGTCCCGCCGACGAGGAGGCCGATGGCTCCGGCGACGATCGCGAGGACCGCCATCGAGACCGCGGACCAGATCAGCGTCCTCCGCAGGATCGGATTGCTGGAAACAGGGCTCGGGCTCACGGGGACTCCACGGGTGTCGGGTCGGACTCAGCAGACGCCGCGGGCTTCCGTCGGCGCAGAGGATTCAGGGTGATGACGAGGCACGCGGCGATTCCCACCAGGCCGAACACGACTCCGGGGAGGTACTGGCCGGGCCAGTCCTCACGCGCGCCCACGTACATGAGGAGGACGGCCAGGGAGATGACCGCGGTCCAGGCGTAGAAGATGAGCACGGCGTCGCGGTCGCGGTGGCCGAGGTCGAGCATCCGGTGATGCAGGTGCTTGCGGTCGGGTGAGAACGGCGACTTCCCCGCGTTCATCCGTCGCAGCACTGCGAGCCCGAAATCGAGGAGCGGCAGCAGCACGACCAGAAGAGGGAGGAGGATCGGGATGAACGCGCCGAGGAGCTGCGATCGTCCGAGACGCTCGGGATCGAGGGCCGACGGCTCGAGCTGCCCGGTCACGGCGATCGCGGACGTCGCCATCAGCAGACCGATCACGAGCGCTCCCGAATCGCCCATGAAGAGCTTCGCAGGACTCCAGTTGAACGGGAGGAAGCCGAGGCACGCGCCGATCAGCACTGCGGCGAGGAAGGATGCGAGGTTGAAGTAGCTCGATGCTCCGGTGTCACGCGTCAGGATGTAGGAGTAGGCGAAGAACACGCCGTTCGCGATCAGGCAGACGCCGGCGACGAGGCCGTCGAGGCCGTCGATGAAGTTGACGGCGTTCATCACGATGACGATCGCGAACATCGTGATGGTGATGCTCAGCCAGCTCGAGAAGACGATCAGATCGCCGAACGGCAGGGAGAGGATCTGCAGCCCGCCACCGACGGTGATGATCCCGGCAGCGAGGAACTGTGCGCCGAGCTTGATCATCCAGTCGAGATCCCACAGATCGTCGACGACGCCGATGACGGCGATCAAGAGGGATGCGGCGAGGATCGACCACATCGTCTGCGGCGGCATCCACATGGTGGTGAAGAACGGATTCAGAGCCGAGACCCCGATCGCCGCTGCGATGCCGAGGAAGATCGCGACGCCACCGAGACGGGGAGTGGGAGTCGTGTGCACATCCCGCTCTCGGATGCCGGGGTACAGCTTGAAACGCAGGCTCAGCTTCCAGACCGCCCAGGTCAACGCGAAGGTGATCGCGGCGGTCAGGATGATCGTGAGGAGGTACTGCTTCACGAATCCCCGTCCGATTCCGGCGACGGCGCCTCGGGTTCGAGCAGGTCGCCGAGCACCTCCTCCAGCCGTTCGCGGCTGACGGCGCCGGCTCTGAGGATGCGAACACCACCGGCGGCGGGCTCCGCGCCGCGGGGAACCAGGGAGGTCGCGTCGACGATCGTCGACGCGACCCCGTCGCGACTGACGCCGTCTGCGAGATACACCGACACGCTGTCTCCGAGCATCCGCTCGGCATCGAACGCGGAGATCGCCGACTCACGGCCGGTGAGGTTCGCGCTGGAGACGGCCAGCGGTCCGGTCTCCGCCAGGAGCTCCAGCGCGACGCGCCCTTCGGGCATTCTGACGGCGACGGTCCCCTCCGTGTCGCCCAGGTCCCAGACGAGAGAGGGCTGAGCGGGGAGAACGATGGTCAGGCCGCCGGGCCAGAAGGCGTCGACGAGTCGCTGGACGGGCTCGGGAACGGACTCCGCCAGCGCGTGCAGCGTCTCCTTCGTGCCGATGAGCACGGGAGGCGGCTGATTGCGCCCTCGCCCTTTGGCGTCGAGGAGGCGCTGTACGGCAGCGGGAGAGAACGCGTCGGCGGCGACGCCGTAGACCGTGTCGGTGGGCATGACGATGAGTTCGCCGCGGGCGATGGCCTGGCGGGCGTGGCGCATGCCGGCGAGGAGCTGGGCCTCGTCGCCGCAATCGAAGATGGAGGACATGACGATCCGATTCTAGTTGGCGATGTCTGTGCGGTTCGTGTCTGCGCGTCAGGGACGCAGAGCGGTCGTCGCGCGGTCTCGCAAGGTGAGGTCGCGGTGCGTCGCGGCGGCACGCCAGCCGTCGCGCGTGAGGATGCTGCGGATCTCCTCGCCCTGGAGCTCCCCGTGCTCGATCACCAGCAGCCCGCCCGGATGCAGCAGCTCGAGCGCGCGCACGCTGAGCACACGCACGATGTCGAGCCCGTCTTCTCCCCCGTACAGCGCCATCGACGGATCGAAGAGCCGAACCTCAGGGTCACGAGGCACCGCGGCGTCCGGAACGTACGGCGGGTTCGAGATCACGACGGAGGCAGTGCCGTCCAGCTCCGCGAACGCGTGCGCCAGGTCGTCGTTCACGAGGGTGAGGTTGGCCACCCCCGCCGTGTTCCGAGCCGCCCACGGATACGCGTCGGGCGAGAGCTCGGCGGCGAAGATACGCGCATGGGGCACCTCGGTGGCCATGGCGAGTGCTATCGCCCCGCTGCCGGTGCCGAGATCGATGCCGATCGGGTCGGGAAGCGCGGACCCGAGGAGCGCGTCGATCGCGTACTGCACGACCGTCTCGGTCTCAGGTCGCGGGACGAAGACTCCGGGCCCGACCGCGAGCTCGAGGTGGCGGAACGGCGCCGTTCCGGTGATGTGCTGCAACGGCTCCCTGCTCGCACGACGGGCGACCAGAGCCCGCAACGCCTCGGCGTCCGCCTCCTCCACCGCATCACCGCGGATGATCGATGCCTGCACCTCACCACGCCGCGCGCCGAGGACGTGACCGGCGAGCAGCTCCGCGTCGACGAGAGGATCCGTGACGCCGGCGTCTGCGAGCTGTCGGGCCGCCGCATGCACGGCGGAGGCGAGGGAGAGATCGGACATGGATCAAGCGTAGAGCGCAGCAGGTGTCATATTGCCCACCCCCCTAGGGCTCTCGCCTAGGCTGGAGCGCGCAGTCCCCCGCACAGGAAGGCTCTCCCCATGCCCGGTATCCACTCCGACATCACCTCCGCTTTCGGCAACACTCCCCTGGTTCGTCTGAACCGGGTCACCGAGGGCCTCGGCGCGACAGTTCTCGCCAAGCTCGAGTTCTACAACCCGGCCTCGAGCGTCAAAGACCGGCTCGGCATCGCCATCGTCGACGCTGCGGAGGCCTCGGGCGAGCTGAAGCCCGGAGGCACGATCGTGGAGGCGACCAGCGGCAACACCGGTATCGCGCTGGCGATGGTCGGCGCCGCACGCGGGTACAAGGTGATCCTCACGATGCCCGCGTCGATGTCCAAGGAGCGGCGCCTCCTTCTCAAGGCGTTCGGCGCCGAACTCATCCTCACCGACCCCACGAAGGGCATGACGAACGCGATCGCCGAGGCGGAGGCGATCGCCGCCCGCACTCCGGGTGCCATTCTCGCGAAGCAGTTCGCCAACGAGGCGAACCCCGCGATCCACCGCCGCACGACGGCCGAGGAGATCCTCCGCGACACGGAGGGCTCCGTCGACTACCTCGTCGCCGGCATCGGCACGGGCGGAACCATCACGGGCGTCGGTCAGGTCCTGAAGGAGCGCGTCCCCGGGGTGAAGATCGTCGCCGTCGAACCCAAGGATTCGCCCATCCTCACCGAGGGACACCCGGGGCCGCACAAGATCCAGGGCATCGGACCGAACTTCGTGCCTCCGATCCTCGATCGCGATGTCCTCGACGAGGTCATCGACGTCACGTTCGACGACGCCATCCGTGTCGCGCGCGAGACCGCGAGCCGCGAGGGCATCCTCGTGGGCATGTCGAGCGGAGCCGCGATCTGGGCCGCTCTGCAGGTCGCCCAGCGCCCGGAGGCTGCGGGGAAGACGATCGTCGTCATCATCCCCTCGTTCGGCGAGCGTTACCTCTCGACCGCGCTCTACGAGGATCTGCGCGAGGCCTGAACTCCCGATGGACATGATCGGCCGAATGCGCGAGGACATCGCGGCAGCCCGACTTCGCGACCCCGCCGCGCGCAGCGGCGCCGAGGTGGCACTGCTGTATCCGGGGATGCATGCGATCTGGGCCCATCGGGTCTCACACGCGCTGTGGCGACGCCGGCTGCGTCTGCTCGCCCGTGCGACATCACAGGTGTCGCGATGGCTCACCGGGATCGAGATCCACCCCGGCGCGCGCATCGGTCGACGCTTCTTCATCGACCATGGCATGGGCGTGGTCATCGGCGAGACGGCAGAGGTCGGCGACGATGTGATGCTGTATCACGGGGTCACTCTCGGCGGCCGCACGCGTGACTCAGGCAAGCGGCATCCGACGCTCGGCGACGGCGTGGCCGTGGGAGCAGGCGCGAAAATCCTCGGACCGATCACGATCGGCGAGGGCTCCGTGGTCGGAGCGAATGCCGTGGTCACGCGCGACGCCCCGGCGGACAGCATCCTCGTCGGTGTGCCCGCCAAGCCCCGTGCACGGGTCATGGGCGAGGACACCCGAGCGGTGCTCACCGCACCCGACTACTCGATCTGACGCGCCCGCGCTCTCAGGCCGCCCCGCGGCGAGACCTCACCTTGTCGACCTTCTTGCGAAGGAAGATCAGTGGCAGCAGCACGCTGCCGAGCGCCGTGATCAACCAGACGATCACCGATCCGAGCAGCCAGCCCACGAGATCGACGATGCGCAGCCCACCGATCGGCAGCAGGACGACGACCACGAGGGCGATGAGCGTCGAGAAGATGCCGATGCCGCCCATCAGGACCGGTGCATAGCGATCCGCGATCTTGCTGACCCATGGTGAGAGCACGCTCTGCAACACGGCGAAGATCAGGATGCAGAGCACGAACCCCCACCACTGGTCCCACTGGATCTGGAACCCCTCGAGCGCGAGGTCGGCCACGATGAGACCGAGGCCGGCCGAGATGACGTACATCAGCGCGCGGAAGAGGAAGGTGATCACGCGCTGAGCATATCGCTCTCACTGGGCGACGAAGAAGGGGATCGCGCCCGACAGGATGCCGACGGCGAGCATCACGAGCGACACGATCACCGCGCGCCACAGCACCTTCCTGTGGTGATCGCCCAGGTTGACGCTGGCGAGCGAGACGAGCAGCAGGATCGCCGGCACGAGCGGGCTCTGCAGGTGGACCGGCTGACCGATGATCGATGCCCTCGCCATCTCGACGGGGTCGATGCCGAACGTCGCCGCGCTCTGCGACAGCACCGGCAGGATGCCGAAGTAGAAGGCGTCGTTCGACATGAAGAACGTGAACGGGATCGACAGAACACCGGTGATGGGTGCGAGGAAGGGGCCGAGCGCGGGCGGAAGCACGTCGGTGATCCAGGTCGCCATCGCATCGACCATCCCGGTGCCGGTCAGGACGCCGACCAGGACTCCGGCCGCGATCACCATCGAGACGACACCGACGATGCTGGGCGCATGGGCCACGATCTCGGACGCCTGCTCCTTGATCCCTCGGAAGTTGACCAGCAGCGCGACGGCGGCACCGACCATGAACACGTACGGGAGCGGCATGATGTCGAGAACGAGCAGCACCATGACGGCGACGGTGAGCGCGAGGTTGAACCAGATCAGTCGCGGCCTCAGCGTCGGGCGCGCGGGGTCGAGCATGGTGTCCGCCATGGCGGTGTCGGCCGGGTCGACGCTGGCCGCGGCGACGGGCCCTCGCCCACCGGCGACGACGACGATGTTGCCGGTGCGGAGCGCTGCACGGGCGCCGGGCTTCGGTCCGGCACCGCGGAAGATCTTCGGCACTGTAGAAAGAGCACCGCCGTCGGAACCCGTGAGCAGCCCTTCGGAGTCGAGGCGCCCGAGTCGGCGGCGCTCTCCCAGCCCGAGCATCCAGGCGAAGCCCAGCGTCACGACGATGCCGACGCCGAGAGCCGGCAGCATGGGGACGAAGATGTCCGTCGGCTGCAGTCCCAGAGCGGTCGCCGCGCGCACCGTCGGCCCGCCCCAGGGAACGATGTTCAGAGTGCCGTTCATCAAGCCGGCGACGCACGTGAGGACGACCGGACTCATGCCGAGACGGAGGTAGATCGGCAGCATCGCCGACGTCGTGATGATGAACGTCGTCGAGCCGTCGCCGTCGAGCGAGACGGCTCCCGCGAGGATCGCGGTTCCCAGCACGACCTTCGCCGGGTCATCACCGAGAAGACGCGTGATCACCCGGATCAGCGGATCGAACAGGCCGACGTCGATCATGATGCCGAAGAACATGATCGCGAACATCAGCAGCGCTGCGGTCGGGGCCATCGTGGCGATCGAATCGAGGATCATGTCGCCCATGCCGAGCCCCGCACCGGCGAACAGCCCGAACACGGTCGGCACGAGGATCAGCGCCACCATGGGCGTCAGTCGCTTCGTCATGATCAGCGTCATGAAGGCCAGCACCATGGTGAATCCCAGGAGGACCAGAACCCATTCGGGCGGCACGAACGCGACGTCGTAGGTCGGCGCCTCTTCTGCGGCCGTGGACAGGCCGGTGAGTGCATCGAGCATGCTGTGACTCCTTCGTCGAAGCTCCGTCGACTGCGACGGATCCTGACGAGACTAGGCAATCCCTCCCCGCAGAGCGCGGTATGCCGCATTCTCGGATGTTGTGCGCGTAGCGTGGGTTCTGCGCATATTGCGCGGGAGCAGAGAGGGAAGGACCACGGTGTCGACGACGACGACGCGACCTCGGTTCGCGACCCGCACGCTGCTGCTGCATCTCGCCACGGTCGCCCTTGTCGTCGTGATGTGCACCGGCGTGTACCTCCTACTCGCCGTGCAGCAGCTTCGCACCGAAGCCGAGTCCACCGCCCTCGGCATCGCCCGGACCCTCGCCGAGGACCCGCAGGTCCGCGACGAGGTCGCACGAATCTCGGCCGCCGAAGAGGCGCCGGACCAGGACGAGCTCAGGAAGGGCGAGCTCGCGCGCCTTGCAGCGGACGTCTCTGACCGCACCGGTGCACTGTTCGTCGTCATCGCCGATGAGGACGGCATCCGCCTCGCCCATCCCACCAGTTCACGCATCGGCCAGATGGTGAGCACACCCTTCGAGGAGGTGCTCGCCGGGAACGAGGTGGTCGACTGGCAGACCGGAACCCTCGGCGAGTCGGCTCGCGCCAAGGTCCCCGTGCTCGACGATGCGGGGATCCCCGTCGGCGAGGTCAGCGTCGGATTCGAGCGCACAGGCGTCTTCGATGACCTGCCTCCGCTGCTCGCAGTGATCGGCATTACCGCCGCCGGTGCCCTGGCGCTGGCTCTCCTCGCGTTCCTGCTGCTGCGCCGTCGCTGGGAGCGCCTGACGCTCGGCGTGCAGCCCGAGGAGCTTGTGGCGCTCGTGCAGAACCAGACAGCAGTGCTGAATGGTGTGGATGACGGCGTCCTGGCCGTCGACACGGCAGGGATCGTGCGGGTGAGCAATGATGCGGCCGATCGGATGCTCGGTCTCGACGCCGCTGTGGGACGACGGCTGGCGGAGCTCTCGCTGCCGACCGCTGTCGTCGAGACCGCGACGGGAGCGCCCACGACGTCGAGCACCGTCGTGGACAACCGCGTGCTCTACATCGATTCCCGTCCGGTGATCCGCGACGGCAGGCCGCTCGGACATGTGCTGATCATCCGTGACCGCACCGACCTCATCGCTCTGACGGAGCGACTGGAGACCGTGCAAGCCGTGACCGCCGCCCTGCGCGTGCAGCGTCACGAGTTCGCGAACCGGATGCACGTGGTCGCGGGGCTCATCGACGCAGCCAGGATCGACGATGCCCGGGGATTCCTCGATGAGCTCGTCGAGCGCGGCTCGGTCGCATTCCCCGTCGCCGGGCTCGACCTGCTCAGCGACCCGTTCCTGCACTCTTTCCTGGGCGCCAAGGGGATCGAGGCCGGTGAACGCGGCGTCTCCCTGCGCGTCGCGGACGAGAGCCAGCTGATCGGCAGCGTGGCAGAACCGGAGGACGTCGCCGCCGTCGTGGGCAACCTCGTCGACAACGCGGTGACCGCCGCCGTCGCCGGAGCGCGGACTCCCCGCTGGGTCGAGGTCGCGGTGCTCGGAGACGGCGACGCGCTCGTCGTCACGGTCGCAGACTCGGGACCGGGACTCGCGGGGATCGACCCGATGGCTCCGAGTCAGCCGCGCGACGACGACACAGACCGCGTGCACGGCCGCGGGCTCGGCATCCCGTTGGCTCGAGACATCGCGCGACGCCGCGGCGGCGATCTCTGGATCATCGACGCCGGAGGCGAGGAGCACGGTGCCGTGTTCGCCGCTCGACTCGGTGGCGCCGTCGCCGACACATCGACGACTGAGGAGAACCGATGAACGATCCCCTGCGGGTGCTGATCCTCGACGACGACTTCCGCGTCGGACGACTGCACCGGAGCATCATCGACGACCAGCCCGGATTCTCGGCACTGGAGCCCGTCCGCACCCTCGCCGAGGCACGGGACGGCATCCGCGCATCACGCCCTGACCTCCTCCTGGCGGATGTCTTCCTCCCGGACGGAGACGGCATCGCCCTCGTGCGTGAGAGCGGCGTGGACGCGATCCTCATCTCGGCCGCCGACGACGCGCCGACGATTCGACGCGCGCTCAGATCGGGCGCCGTCGGGTACCTGCTGAAGCCGTTCGATCGTCGGGCGCTCGTCGGCCTGCTCGAGCGCTACGCGCGGTACCGCAACCTGCTCGCCGGAGATCGTCCCCTTCGCCAGGAGGACACCGATCGCGCCCTGGCGATCCTCCACGGATCCGGAGAACCGGTGTCTGTCTCGCGATCCGCGACCGAGCAGCTGGTGCTCGCCGCTCTCGGCGACGGCGAGGCGTCGGCCGCAGAAGTCGGAGAGCGCGTCGGGATCTCGCGCGCCACCGCGCAGCGCCACCTCGCGGCTCTCGCTGCTCGGACGGTCGTGGAGGTCCGCTTGCGTTACGGGGCAACCGGACGGCCGGAGCACCGGTACGCGGCCCGCTCCTGACCCGCGCCGCAGCTCAGCGGCGTCACCTCAGGAGTCGGAGCCCACCGCGGCGAGTCGAGCCTCTTCGTCGGCCTGGATCGCACTCTCGATGATCGGCTCGAGAGCGCCGTCCATCACCTGATCGAGGTTGTAGGCCTTGAATCCCGTGCGGTGGTCGGCGATGCGATTCTCGGGGAAGTTGTAGGTGCGGATGCGCTCGGACCGATCCATGCCGCGGATCTGCGACTTGCGTGCATCGGATGCCGCGGCATCCAGCTCCTCCTGCTGCTTCGCCAGCAGTCGCGCCCGGAGCACGCGCATCGCGGCCTCACGGTTCTGCAGCTGCGACTTCTCGTTCTGCATCGACACGACGATTCCACTGGGCACGTGTGTGATGCGCACGGCCGAGTCGGTCGTGTTGACGGACTGTCCGCCCGGGCCCGAGGACCGGAAGACATCGATCTTCAGGTCGTTCTGATTGATCGCGATCTCGTCGGGCTCGTCGACCTCGGGGAACACCAGCACTCCGGTGGTCGAGGTGTGGATCCGCCCCTGCGACTCGGTCGCGGGCACGCGCTGCACGCGGTGCACGCCGCCTTCGTACTTCAGGTGCGCCCAGACGCCCTGGGCGGGGTCCGAGGACGATCCCTTGATCGCGACCTGGACGTCCTTGTAGCCGCCGAGATCGGATTCGTTGCGCTCGAGGAGCTCGGTCTTCCAGCCCTTGGAGGCTGCGTACTGGATGTACATGCGCAGCAGATCCGCGGCGAACAGCGCCGACTCGGCGCCGCCCTCCCCCGCCTTGATCTCCATGATGACGTCGCGCGCGTCATCGGGATCGCGTGGGATGAGCAGTCGGCGCAGCTTCTCCTGCGATGACTGCACCCCCTCTTCGAGGGTCGGGATCTCAGCGGCGAACGCCTCGTCCTCGCGGGCGAGCTCCCTCGCGGCGTCGAGGTCATCGGATGCCGCCGCCCACGCCTCATAGGCGGCGACGATCCGCGACAGCTCGGCGTAGCGACGGTTGACGCGCTTCGCCCGAGCAGCATCGGCGTGCACCGCCGGGTCGGAGAGCTCCTCCTGCACCCGGCGATGCTCGTCGATCAGAGTCTGGACGGACTCGAACACCCCGGCTCCGCTCAGCGGATGTTGTTGTCGTGTCCGTGCGCACCCGAGGGGAGCGTCGGAATCGACTTCTGCATCTGCACGAGGAACTCGACGTTCGAGTGGGTCTCCCTGAGCTTGCCCAGGACGACCTCGAGCGCCTGCTGCTGGTCGAGGCCTGCAAGGGCGCGACGCAGCTTCCAGGTGATCTTGACCTCGTCGGTCGACAGCAGCATCTCTTCGCGGCGGGTGCTCGACGCGTTGACGTCGACGGCCGGGAAGATGCGCTTGTCGGCGAGCTGGCGCGACAGGCGCAGTTCGCTGTTGCCGGTGCCCTTGAACTCCTCGAAGATCACCTCGTCCATCTTGGAGCCGGTCTCGACCAGCGCCGTGGCGAGGATCGTCAGGGATCCGCCGTTCTCGATGTTGCGCGCAGCACCGAAGAAGCGCTTGGGCGGGTACAGCGCCGAGGCGTCGACGCCACCCGAGAGCACCCGTCCGGATGCCGGAGCAGCGAGGTTGTACGCACGGCCGAGGCGGGTGATCGAGTCGAGCAGCACGACGACGTCGCGGCCCAGCTCGACGAGACGCTTGGCGCGCTCGATGGCGAGCTCGGCGACCGTGGTGTGGTCTTCTGCCGGACGGTCGAAGGTCGAGGCGATGACCTCGCCCTTCACCGTGCGCTCCATGTCGGTGACCTCTTCGGGGCGCTCGTCGACGAGCACGACCATGAGGTGGACCTCGGGGTTGTTCTGCGCGATCGCGTTGGCGATCTGCTGCAGGACGATCGTCTTGCCGGCCTTGGGCGGCGCGACGATGAGGCCGCGCTGTCCCTTGCCGATCGGGGCCACGAGATCGATGATGCGCTGCGTGAGCTTCTCGGGCGCCGTCTCGAGACGCAGACGCTCCTGCGGGTAGAGCGGCGTGAGCTTGCCGAACTCCACACGGGTCGCGGCGTCGTCGATCGACAGGCCGTTGATCGAGTCGACCTTCACCAGCGCGTTGTACTTCTGGCGGCCCTGCTGCTCGCCCTCGCGGGGCTGCTTGATCGAGCCGACGATCGCGTCGCCCTTGCGGAGGTTGTACTTCTTGACCTGTCCGAGCGACACGTAGACGTCGCTGGGGCCGGCGAGGTATCCGGTCGTGCGGACGAAGGCGTAGTTGTCGAGCACGTCGAGGATTCCGGCGATCGGGACGAGGACGTCGTCCTCGCCGATCTCGGTGTCGAACTCGTCCGTCGGCGCGCCGCCGCGGCGCTTGTTGCGCTGACGGTTGCGGCCGTTGCCGCCCTCGTCTTCGGCGGGTGCCGTCTGCGGCTGCTGCTGCTGGGGCTGCTGCTCGCCGCCCTGGCTGTTGCCGTTCTGGCCGCGTCCGCGGTTACGGCTGCGGTTGCGGTTGCGGTTGCGACCGCCCTGCTCCTCGCCGTCGCCGGAATCGGAGGAGGAGTCCGCCGCGGGTGCTGCCTCGGCCGGTGCGGCGTCAGCGGGCTTCTCGGCTGCGGGAGTCTCGGCCTCGGCGGCAGGCTTCTTCGCCGTGCGGCGTCCGCGACCGGTGGTCTTCTTCGGCTCGTCGGCAGAACCCGCCTCTGCGGAACCGGCATCCGCGGAGCCGTTGGACTCAGCGGTCTTCGCTGCGGGAGCCTCGGTGGATTCGGCGGGTGCCGGCGCGGAGGCTGCAGGAGCCTCGGCGGTCGCCGCAGGAGACTCAGCGTTCTCTGCGTCAGCCTTCTTCGCACGGCTGCGGCGAGGGGCCTTCGCCTTGGGTGCCGCGTCGGCGGCGGGTGCCTCGGCTGCGGGAGCCTCGGTGGCCGGTGCGCTGTCGGTGGATGCTGCGGCCTTCTCGGCCTTCGCGGCGGCGGTCGCGGTGCTCGCACGGCGCGGAGCGCGCTTGCGGGCCGGTGCGACCTCGGTCGCGGCGGTCGTCGCGGCGTCGGAGCTCGCGGCCTTCGCCGCAGCCTCGGCGGCGGGTGCCGCCTGGTCGTTCTGGGTCTCGGAGAAATTCTCCACGAGTACTCCCTCTTTGGTCTCGGGGACATGAGCGGCACGCGCACAACGGGTGCTGCGCGCGATCGCACGGGCTGACGCTCGGCGTCAGCCAGCCTCTGCACTGGGTTCTCGGAAAGAACGAGGTTCTCGGTGAGAGCAGTGCGACAGGGGTTTTGCGTGCGGGTCTTGCAGAGTTGCAATGGGGCCAGATTCACGCAGTTACGTGGAGCCCTCCGCTCGATTCCCCACTGTACCACCACGCACGTCGACCGCGAGCAGCAGCGCATCCCACGGGGTGTCGGTCGTCGATTCCGCCAGTTCCACGGCGTCCTGACGACTTCCGGGGCCGTCTGCGAGAACCAGCACGCTGGGTCCGGCGCCGGACACCACGGCGGCGAAACCTGCCGCACGGAGCGTCTGGACGAGCCGCTGCGTCTCGGGCATCGCCTCGGCGCGGTAGTCCTGATGCAGTCGGTCGGCGGTCGCGTCGAGCAGCAGCTCCGGGCTCTGCATCAGCGCGGCGATGAGCAACGCCGAGCGCGAGACGTTGAAGACCGCATCGGCCGTCGACACCTGCGGCGGCTGCAGCGATCGCGCCTTCGACGTCGACATCGTGTACGACGGAACGAGCACGAGCGGCGAGACGCCGCGGTGCACGAGGAGCTTCTTGTGCTGGGGACCTCGTTCGCCGACCCAGGCGATCGTCAGACCGCCGAACAGCGCGGGAGCCACGTTGTCGGGGTGCCCTTCGATCTCGGTGGCGAGGCGCAGCATGTCGGCGTCGTCGATGTCGACGTCGCCCTCGAGCAGGCCCTTCGCCGCGAGGATCCCCGCCGCGACCGCCGCGCCGGAGGACCCGAGTCCGCGCCCGTGGGGCACCCCGTTCTCCGCGACGATGCGCAGGCCCGGGACGGCGCGATCGACGTCGGCGTACACGTGAGCGATCGTGCGGACGATCAGGTTCGAGTCGTCACGAGGGATCTCGCTCGCGCCGGAACCCGAGACCTCGATCTCGAGCTCGCCGGCGGCGAGCTCGGTCACGAGAAGCGTGTCGTAGACGCTGAGCGCGAGTCCGAGCGTGTCGAATCCGGGACCGAGGTTGGCGCTGGTCGCCGGCACGGTCACCTCGACCGTGCGCCCTGCCGCCATCGTCACTCGCCTTCCACGCGGAGCACCGAGACGACCCGCTCGACGACAGAGCTGGCGGCGAGTGCGTCGACCGTGGCGCTGAGCGCGGCGTCCGTGGCCCGGTGCGTGCCGATGACGAGACGAGCGGTGGGCTCGTCCTCTCCTTCGACCGTCTGCACCACGGTCGCGACGGAGACCGATCCGTCGCTGAGGATGCCGGCGACGGTCGCGAGCACACCGGGAGCGTCCGAGACCTCGAGGGTGATCTGGTAGCGGGTGGTGACATGACCGATCGGCACCACCGGGAGGTTGGCCCTGGTGGACTCCCCCACGCCGACGCCGCCGGCGATATGGCGTCGAGCCGCCGACACGACGTCTCCGAGCACGGCGGATGCGGTCTGCACGCCACCGGCGCCTGCGCCGTAGAACATGAGCGAGCCCGCAGCCTCGGCCTCGACGAACACGGCGTTGTTGGCGCCGTGCACCGACGCGAGAGGGTGCGACGTCGGCACGAGGGCCGGGTAGACGCGCACCGAGATCGACTCGGTGCCGTTGGCCTCGATGCGCTCGCACACGGCGAGCAGCTTGATGACGAAGCCGGCTGCGCGCGCCTCATCGATCATCGACGCGGTGATGGTCGTGATGCCCTCGCGGTACACGGCGTCGAGCGGAACAGCCGTGTGGAAGGCGAGGCTCGCGAGGATCGCGGCCTTCTGCGCGGCGTCGTATCCCTCGACGTCGGCGGTCGGGTCGGCCTCGGCGTATCCGAGACGCTGCGCGTCGGCGAGCACATCGGCGAAGTCGGCGCCCTCGGTGTCCATGCGGTCGAGGATGTAGTTGGTCGTGCCGTTCACGATTCCCATGATGCGCACCACGCGGTCACCGGCGAGAGAGTCGCGCAGCGGGCGGATGATCGGGATGGCACCGGCGGCGGCGGCCTCATAGTAGACGGATGCGCCCACGCGGTCGGCCGCTTCGAAGAGCTCGGGGCCGTGAGTGGCCAGCAGCGCCTTGTTGGCGGTCACGACGTCGGCACCGGAGCCGATCGCCTGCAGGATGCTCGTGCGGGCGGGCTCGATGCCGCCGATCAGCTCGATCACGATGTCGGAGCCGAGAATCAGCGATTCGGCATCGGTCGTGAACAGCTCTTTCGGCAGATCGGTCTCGCGCGGCGCATCGAGGTTGCGCACCGCGATGCCGGCCAGCTCCAGCGTGGCACCCGCCCGGTCGGCGAGCTCATCGCCGTGGCGCAGCAGCAGGGCGGCCACCTGGGAGCCGACCGCTCCGGCGCCGAGCAGCGCCACCCGAAGTCGTCGATACTCAGTCGTCATTGCATCTCTCCTTAGGAGGGTGGTTCAGTCGTGCTTCGTCGGGGACCGCGTCGTTCGTCGCGCGGATCACCCGTGGCTCTCGGGGGCCGCGACACCGACGTCGCGAGACAGCACGTCGGCGATCGTCTCACCGCGGACGATGACCGCCGATCGGCCGTCGCTCACAGCGACGATCGGAGGGCGAGGGACATGGTTGTAGTTGCTCGCGAGCGGCGCACAGTACGCACCGGTCGAGGGGACCGCGAGCAGATCGCCGGGAGAGACGTCGGCCGGAAGGTACTCATGGTCGACGACGATGTCGCCGGACTCGCAGTGCTTGCCCACGACCCTGCTGAGCTGCGGCGAGCCGATGCCGATCCGGGAGGCGAGTCGAGCCGAGAACTGCGCGTCGTACAGCGCCGTCCTGGCGTTGTCGCTCATTCCGCCGTCGACGCTGATGTAGCGCCGGGTCGCGCCCGAATCGAGCGCGACGTCCTTGGTCGTCCCGACCTCGTAGAGCGTCACTCCGGCAGTGCCGACGATGGCCCTGCCCGGCTCGAACGACAGCGCGGGCACGGGGATGCCTCGCGCGGCGCAGCCTTCGGCGACGGCGGCGACGATCTCGCCCGCGAGGGTCTCGATCGGCGTCGGATCGTCGACGCTCGTGTAGGCGATTCCGAACCCTCCGCCGAGGTTGAGCTGCGGAACCGGTCCGCCCTCGAGGAGAGTCGCATGGAGCTCGAGCACGCGCGACGCCGACTCGCGGAAGCCCGCGACGCCGAAGATCTGCGATCCGATGTGGCAGTGAAGGCCGGCGAACTCGATTCCCGGGATCTCCCTGATGCGGGCGACGGCCTGCTCGGCCTCGGGCAGCGGGAAGCCGAACTTCTGGTCTTCGTGGGCCGTCGCGAGGAAGTCGTGCGTCTCGGCGTGCACGCCGCTGATGACCCGCACCAGCACCCGCTGCACAGCGCCGGTCCTGGCGGTGATCGCCGCGAGACGCTCGATCTCGATCGCGCTGTCGACGATGATCGTGCCGATGCCCACCTCGACCGCGCGCTCGAGCTCGGCGACCGACTTGTTGTTCCCGTGGAACCCCAGCGACGACGGAGAGACGCCGGCCGCGAGTGCGACCTCGAGTTCACCACCGGTGCACACGTCGACGTTGAGTCCCTCTTCGGTCACCCAGCGCGCGATCGTCGTGGTCAGCAGCGCCTTGCCGGCGTAATACACCCGCGCGGTCGTGCCGTGGGCGGCGGCGGCCGCGTCGAAGGACGAGCGGAAGGCGCGGGCCCGAGATCGCACCTCGTCCTCGTCGATCACGAGCAGCGGCGTGCCGTACGACTCCGCGAGATCGGTGGCGGAGATCCCCGCGAGCCGCAGCGCTCCGTCGTCACCGCGGACGGCGGACGCCGGCCACACGGCGGTGGGAAGATCATTCGCGTCGTCGGGCACGACGAGCCATTCCGGGGCGAGCGAGTCGGCAGGGGAAAGCAAGGAACACCAATCGTGGGACGGGTCTCGGGCGGATGCGCGCACTGCGAGGTTGCCCCCGATTCTAGGGCACCGTGCATGCCGCATCATTCATGGTGACGCCCGGCGTCAACCCCCTGCGGACACATCCCACCGACTCCTAAGGTGGTGGAGATGAGCACCGAATCCGCAGCACCCGATGCCCGACGCCCCGGCCTGATCGCGCGCGTCAGCGCGTCGGCGATCCGCTGGGCTCTGACACGGCGCCCGGTCCGCGCGTTCCTGCTCTACTCCGAGCGGCGGGGCCCGATGCTCGCAGACAGCGTGACATACCGCGCTCTGTTCAGCGTCTTCGCCGCCGTGCTCCTGGGGTTCTCGATCGCCGCTCTCTGGCTCGCAGGCAATCCCGACGTCTGGAACGCGATCGTCTCCGCCGTGCAGTCCGTGGTTCCCGGTCTCATCGGCGAAGACGGCGTCGTCAACCCCGACGATCTCAAGGAGCCGATCTCGCTCTCCGTCGCGGGCGCCATCTCGACGGTCGCGCTGATCGGCTCGGCGCTCGGCGCCGTCGGATCGCTGCGCACCGCGGTGCGCGTCCTCGCCGGAACCGCGCATGCCGACGTGCTGTTCATCTGGGTCATGCTCCGCAACCTGCTGCTCGCGGCCGGCGTCGCCGTGCTGTTCGTCGCCGCAGCGGCCGTCACATTCGCCGGTCGGCTCGGGATCACCTGGATCAGCGGTCTGCTCGGCATTCCCGAGGATTCGCCCGCTGCATCCTGGAGCATCCGGATCGTCTCCCTGGTCGTCGTGCTGGCACTCGACACGGTGCTCATCGCCGGGGTGTTCCGTCTGCTCTCCGGGCTGCGCCCCGCAGCCCGCTCGCTCTGGATCGGGTCCCTCATCGGCGGAGTCGGGCTGCTCGTGCTGCAGGAGCTGTCCGGCCTGTTCATCGGCGGCGCGACGAGCAACCCTCTCCTCGCCTCCTTCGCCACCCTGCTGGCGCTGCTCATCTGGCTCAATCTGTCGACCCAGGTCATCCTGATCGCGTGCGCCTACATCGTCACGTCGGAGGAGGAACGCAAGGACCGGGTGCACGCGCGGTTCGGCGCGACGACGTTCCCCCAGCGACGTGTGCAGCGCGCCGAAGCGGAGGTCGCGCTGGCGACGTCCGAGCTTCGGGAGGCGCAGAAGGCCGAGCGCGAGGCCCGTCTCGGAACCGACGAGGACTGAGCCCGTCTCAGGGGCAGGTGCCCTTTCCGAGCAGGGTCTGATCGGTCGCGATCGCACCGTCGACGTCGACGTCGATCACAGCCTCCGATCCGTCGATCGTGAGGCCCGTGAGGGTGATGCCGGCGGGAAGCTGGTCCGCGATGCAGATGCGCTGCGTCTGAGTGAGCTGCTCCCCCAGAGCACCGAGACTCGAGCCGACCTGATCCGCGTCGACCTCGAGTCCGCCGACGGTGAGGCCGACAGGAGTGAGCTCGAGATCTCCCTCGGCCACCCCCGGGGTCACCGTGAGCGATACCGGGATGGCGAGGCCGAGAACGCTCACCGAACCCGCGACCGTCGCGTTCGGCGATTCGAGCGTGACCGTGTCGATCGGCAGCTCGGTGTTCGAGAGCAGGGACGTGAACTGGGACTCGTCGATGCGGATCGTGCCGGATGCGGATGCGAGGTCACCGCCGCGCAGCGGCACGCCCGTGGCGGTGACGTCGACGGCGCCCGTGATCCCCTCCAGCGTGACCGAGTCGGTCGAGAGATGCAGGGTGTCCAGCGTTCCGCCGATCAGCTGCGGGATCAGGATGCCGTCGGCCTCGACGGCGAGCTTCTGGTCGGCCGGCAGGTCGAGCTGCTCGATCACCATGCCCCGCACGATGCCGGGCAGGACAGCGCGCGCGATGAGCTCCGCAGCGACGGCGAGAACAGCGAGAACGACCACGACGATCAGCAGCACCCAGGGCCAGCGCTTGCGCGCGCGCTTCGGCGGTGTGGCACCGGCATCCCCGCCGTCCTCCCCACCCGGGATCACGAGCGTCGGATGCTCGGAATCCGCGGACGGGTAAGGAAGGGTGTGATTGTCGTCGCTCATGCTGCCATCCTGCCCTACGGCACGGACGACGGCAGAGGTCACATGCGCTCGGGAGCGGACACGCCGAGCAGGTCGAGGCCGTTGCGGAAGACCTGCCCTGCGGCGTCATTGAGCCACAGACGCGTGCGGTGCGCGGTCTCGATGGGGTCGTCGCCCTGCGGGATCACGCGGCAGTTGTCGTACCAGCGGTGGTACAGGCCGGCGAGCTCCTCGAGGTAGCGCGCGACGCGGTGCGGCTCGCGCACTTCGGCCGCGAACGCCATGATGCGCGGGAACTCCTGCAGAGCGCCGAGCAGAGCGCTCTCGGTCTCGTGCGTGAGCGTCTCGGGCGCGAACTCCGAGCGATCCACACCGGAATCGGCGGCATTACGGGCCACGTTGTGCGTGCGGGCATGCGCGTACTGCACGTAGAACACCGGGTTGTCGTTCGTGCGCTTCTGCAGCAGCTCAGGATCGAGAGCGAGCGGGGAGTCAGCAGGCGAACGCTCGAGCGAGTAGCGCAGCGCATCGGTGCCGAGCCATTCGCGCAGATCGTCCATCTCGATGATGTTGCCCGCACGCTTGCTCAGCCGCGCTCCCCCGACCGAGACCAGCTGACCGATCAGCACCTCGACGTTCTTCTCGGGGTCTTCCCCGGCGGCGCCGGCGATCGCCTTGAGGCGGTGGACGTAGCCGTGGTGGTCGGCTCCGAGAAGGTACAGCTTGTACTCGAAGCCGCGGTCACCCTTGTTCAGGTAGTACGCGGCGTCGGCGGCGAAGTACGTGTACTCGCCGTTGGAGCGACGGATCACGCGATCCTTGTCGTCACCGAAGTCGGTGGTGCGCACCCACACTGCACCCTCGTCGTCGAACACGTGTCCCTGCTCGCGCAGGCGGTCGACGGCGCGATCGACGAAGCTGACGCCGTCCGCGTCCTTGGCGTGCAGCGTGCGCTCCGAGAACCACACGTCGAAGTCGACGTTGAACTTCGAGAGCGACTGCTTCTGCTCCTCCAGCTGGAAACCGTAGGCGAGCTCCCGCGTGACGACCACCTGCTCGTCACCGGAGAGCTCGAGCAGGTCCGGACGCGCCTCGAGAACACGAGCGGCCAGATCGCCGATGTAGCTGCCGGCGTACCCGCCCTCGGGAGTTGGTTCGCCCTTGACGGCGGCCAGCACCGAATTCGCGAAGCGCTCCATCTGCACTCCGGCGTCGTTGATGTAGTACTCCCTCGCGACCTTCGCGCCGGAGGCCGCGAGCACCCGGGCGATCGCATCGCCGAGCGCCGCCCAGCGAGTGTGGCCGATGTGCAGCGGCCCGGTCGGGTTCGCGCTCACGAACTCGATGTTGATGCTGTGACCGGCCTGCGTGTCGTTGTGCCCGTACTCGGCGCCGGCTTCGACGATGAGCTTCGCCAGCGCGCCGGCGGCAGCCGCGTCGAGGCGGATGTTGATGAAGCCCGGCCCTGCGACCTCGGCGGTCTGCACGCCATCCACCTGCGCGAGGCCGTCGGCGATCTGCTGCGCCAACTCGCGCGGGTTCGTGCCGAACGGCTTCGCCAGGCGCATCGCGATGTTCGAGGCCCAGTCGCCGTGGTCGCGGTTGCGCGGACGCTCGAAGACGATGTCCGACGCGGACAGCGAGAACGGCTCGCCAGGACGTCGTTCCTCGGCGATCGGTGCGAGGACGGCGAGGAGGGCTGTGGCGAGCGATTCAGGGTTCATAGGCCTCCCAGTTTACGGCGCGTCACGCGCCCGAATTTGCGAGGGCGGATTCGTGATCTACAGTCATGCCATGAAGGCCGCATCCGCCCGCTATCGTCTGCCCGTCGCGGGCCTCGCCGTCGCAGTGATCCTGGCGGTCGCGGCAGTCGTCCTCGGCGTGTGGCGGCCCTGGGTTCCCATGCCGTCTTCGGCACCCGTCGGTGCTGCGGCGGCAGCGGACGAATCGGTCGCGATCGCGCCGGTTCCCCTTCTTCTTCCGGAGCATCCGACCGTTCTCGTGTTCGGCGACTCCTGGACCTACGGCTCGGCCGCGACCGAGCCGACCCTCGGATACGCCTATCAGCTCGCCGACCTGATCGACGGACAGACGATCGTCGACGGAGTCCGCGGCAGCGGTTACCTCAAGCCCGGACTCGATGGCCCGGCCTTCGGTGTGCGCATCGCCGCTCTGGACCCGACACTCACCCCCGACCTGATCATCCTCCAGGGGTCGATCAACGACCGGGCGCAGGGCGAGGCCGGATACCGCGAAGCCGTCACCGCCGCGTGGGATGCCATGGCGGCGAAGTATCCGGACGCGTCGATCGTGATTCTGGGGCCGGCGCCGCACGAACTTCCCGTGGGCGCTGAGACCGCGCGCATCGACGCCGATCTCGGTGAACTCGCCGCCGCTCGCGGATGGTGGTACATCTCCCCCGTCGCACAGAACTGGATCACCGACCAGAACTACCTGTCGGTCATCGACGTCGAGATCGGCCGCAAGCATCCGTCGACCGACGGCCACCGCTACCTCGCCGAGAAGCTGGCCGCAGCGCTCGGCGAACTGGGCGACGCGCCGGTGACCGAGGCCGGTGGGTCGGAGACCACTCCCGAGCAGTGATATTGTCGATCGGTACGCCTCCGTAGCTCAGTGGATAGAGCGCCGGTTTCCGGTACCGTAGGTCGCAGGTTCGACTCCTGTCGGGGGCACACACGGGTCACGCGCTGCATGAATGAGAATTCGCACGCGGAGCCGAGATATCGAGAAAGGCCGCCTGGTTCCAGGCGGCCTTTCTCGCTGCGCTCGCGGCCCACTTACTCCGGTGGCTCGCTGCCGAGTTCACGACGGGCCAGTTCGAGCGAGCTCATCGCGGCAGCCTTGCTGGAATGCCCCTCACTGACGGCCAGGTAGTGGCCTCCCGCGCTCTTGAGGCGCCATCGGTAGTCTCCGGACGCGTCGCGGTAGACCTCGAACCGGCCCTTCGGCCCTGGCTCCACTCTGCCGAGCGCAGCGGCGACCGCCGGGTTCCTGACATCCGCGAGGATCGTCGCGCGCAGCTGCGCCGCCGGCGCCTCAGCCACCCTCGTGAGAGACGAGAGGATGCTCACCGCGGTCGCCCGATCCTCGTCCGTGACCCACCGCTCACGCGCGAGCGCCTCGATGAGCGTGAGCCCACTCGCCGCCTCCTTGAGGTCGGAGCTGAACGCGAGCGCGTGTGCGTGCTCGAATCGGCGCGACCACTCCTGACGAGCATCCGTGGCTCGCTGGGTCCGCCTCGTCAGCATGAAGCTGACGACCGACCAGATCAGTCCGACTCCTGCCACGCCGGCCGCGATGATCGCGGCGAGGAGTGTCGCGCCGGAGTCCGTCATGCCCACACGATAGCGCGCACCGACCGAGCCGGGACAAGGATTCCGTCCGCCTGACCCCTAGTCGTAGCTGTGGTGCACATGCCACCCGTCCTCACCCCGGAAGACGTCGAACACCAGGGAGTGGCCCTCGTCATCCGTGCCCTGGAACCGCCATCCGTACAACCCTCGCTCCGACTCCGGCGCCGCTGACCAGATCGAGTCCCTGAGTCGCGTGGGCGTGTCGGAGACCTTCCACCGACGCCCGGCGAAGACCATTCGCGACGGGATGTCGTCGACCATCCATATAGTCGCAGGTAGATGAGCAGGAGCTGGTCGCATGAGTCGAGAATAGAACAAATCTTCGAATCTTGCTACCGTTGTCACTGGGCCGGAGAAGGGAGCCGGCATGGGCACGAGCAAGCGCCTGGCAGCCCACTACGACATGCGCTCTCAGCATCAGACCATCCTCACCGCAGCGCGCGCCGGCGCGCTTCAATCCCTGACGGAGCGCGAGCTCGCGCTCCGGGAACAGCCCGTCACGATCTATCCGCAGCCGTACCGTGCGGTCCGCGCGTGGGTGCGCTTCGGGCCCGAAGCGGTGCGGGTCGATGCGAAGCTCGCGCGGTCGACACCGTTGGCCGCAGGCATCGAGTTCCGGGCAGGCGACCGGACGTTCCGGTGCTGGGTGTGGGGCAATGCGGTGACCGTCGATGAGGGCTAGCGAGACCGACTTCGGAGCAGAGGCTCTTGACGCCGGAACAGAAGCTCGTCGGGAGACCTCCTGCGCGCCATCGGCCAGCTATTGAGCTACTGGACTCTGACGGACGAGCAGCACGCCACTCTGATCGACATGCTCGTCGATGCGGGCGGGCTCACGGTGCTGGGTGAGTCGCAGGACCGGCTCGGCCGAGACGTGGTCATCGGGTGAGCGATGAGGGGACGTCCTACGAGAACACCCTCCTCATCTCCGAGGACACCGGCCGGATCACAGGCATCGAGAACGAGCTGAGGAAGCCGATGGAGTTCATCCCGGCCGGCGTCGTCGGCTACACGATGTGAGACATCGAGTAGCCACGCGGTACATGAAGGAATCAGGCGGCCGACGTCGCGTCGGGCTGGTCCTCACGTCGGGTCTTGGCGGTCGCTCCGAGGGAGATCGTCGACAGGAGACCGAGGGACAGGAACCCTGCCGCCGTCCACGCCGCGAAACGCGTGCCGTCGGAGAACGCGGCCTTGGCGTCGTCGGCGATGTCAGCCGTCTCGGGCTGCGCCTCCAGTCCGCTGATCGCTCCGCCCGCACTGTCGACGACGGCCGACACGATCTGATCACGCTGCTCGGCCGGGAGTCCCCGAGCGTCGAGTGATGACGCGAGTATCCCCGCCGTGCTCGTGAACAGCACGGTGCCGAGCACTGCGACCCCGAGCGCTGCACCGAGCTGTCGTGACGTCGACTGCGTGCCGGAAGCCGCGCCACTGTCGTCGACCGGCACATCGGCGAGCACGACGCCGGTCAGCTGAGCGGTGGCGAGGCCGACACCGAGGCCGTAGACGAAGAGGAACGGGATCAGCGGCACCCACGACGCATCGGGGGCGATGACGAAGCCGACTCCGGCGACGCCGATGATCTCGGCGATGAGGCCCGCACGGACGACCCACACCGGTGCGATCTTTCCACTGGCCGCCCCCGCGGCACCGCTCGCGACGAAGGATCCGAGGGCGAGCGCGAGCAGCAGGAGTCCGGTCTGCAGCGCATCGAAGCCGAGGACGAACTGCAACCACAGGGGCAGAGCGAGGATGATGCCGAACTCTCCCAGCGACACGACTGTCGCCGCGATGTTGCCGTTGCGGAACGAGGGGATGGAGAACAGACGCAGAGCAAGCAGCGTGGACCTGCCCTGCCGCTCACGATGCACACCCCATGCGATGAACGCGACGAGTGCCACGATCGCCAGCGCGAAGGCGAAGGGGATCGGAGAGACATCGAGCGGCCAGGCCCAGTCGCCGATCTGCGGACGTTGATCGACGAGCCACCAGCCGTACGTGCGCCCCTCGATGAGGCCGAACACGAGGCTGGCCATGGTGATGACCGAGAGGATCGCCCCGACCACGTCGATCTTCGATGTCCGGTCGCTGCGCGACTCCGCCACCGTGAGGAGCACGCCGATGACGATGATGATGCCCAGCGGGATGTTGATCCCGAACGCCCACCGCCAGGAGAAGGCAGTCGTCAGCCATCCGCCGAGCAGCGGTCCCACAGCGGCCATTCCGCCGATCGTCGACCCCCACACCGCGAAGGCGATCCCCCGTTCGCGCCCGCGGAAGGTGGCGTTGATGATCGACAGCGTGGTCGGCAGGATCATCGATCCGCCCACTCCCTGCGCAAGACGGGCGAGGATCAGCATCCCGCCGTCCGGAGCGAAGGCCGCGAGCACCGAGGATGCGGCGAAGACCACGACTCCGATGATCATCACGCGCCGACGCCCGAACCGATCCGCGAGGCTGCCGAACACGAGCAGCAGCGCGGCGAACACCAGCGTGTACGCCTCCTGCACCCACTGCACTTCGGTGGAGGTGATGCCGAGATCGTCGACGATCGCCGGAATCGCCACATTCACGATCGTCGAGTCGACGATGATCAGCGAGACGGCGATGCTGATGAAGACCAGGCCCACCCAGCGCAGGCGAATGTAGCGTTCCATGACTACTAGCTTAGCTAGCAATAAGCGCGGCGTGCGGTTTTTTCCGATTTCGAGGTGCACGCGGTTACAGCATCGCGGTGAGCACTCCCCCCTCCGCCCGCAGCGCCGCGCCGTTGGTGGCCGATGAGCGAGGACTGGCGATGTAGGTCACCAGACTCGCGATCTCATCGGGCTCGATGAACCGCTCGAGCAGCGTTGTGCGGTTCTGACCGATGATGGAGCCTTTCATCACCTCGGGCGGAAGGGACTGCGCCTCTGCCACGGCTGCAACGCTCGCCGCCACCCCGTCCGAATACGTCGGCCCTCCGAGGATCGTGTTCACAGTCACGGCGGTGCCTCTGGTGCGCTTGGCCAGCCCGCTGCCGAGAGCGGCCATCGCGGCCTTCGTCGTGCCGTAGTGCACCATGTCGGCGGGGATGTTCACCCCGGACTCGCTGCTGATGAAGACGATGCGGCCCCACCCCCGCGCGAGCATGCCTGCGAGAAGGTGGCGGGACAGCCGGACTCCGCTCATGACGTTCACCTCGAAGTAGCGAGTCCAGTCGTCGTCCGTGATCGTCTCGAACTGGGCAAGGCCGAAGATTCCCACATTGTTGACGAGGATGTCGACTTCGCCCAGGGCCTCCGTCAGGCGCTCCACCTCTTCTCGCCTCGCGAAGTCCGCCGCCAGCCCTGAGACCGTCGAGCCGGGGTGCTCCGCACGCAGTCGCCGGACCGCCGCATCCACACGCTGTTCATCACGTCCGTTCACCGTCACGTCCACGCCTTCGCGGGCGAGCGCGGAGGCGATCGCGAACCCGATGCCCTGCGTCGAGCCGCTGATGAACGCCGTCTTCCCGTGCAGCTGCAGATCCATGGTGCTTCCTCTCCTCGACGCACACGCGTCTGTTTACTTGCTTGGGAAAGTTAACCGTAGATCCTGGGGCTTGCTCAGGCAAGTTCACCGATAACCATCTCCAAGGCACGATGACCTAGTCTGAGGTCATGTCAGAGCAGCCGGACGCATCCCCCCTGACCACGGAACAGCTCGAGATCTGGGCATCCGTCGCCACGCTCATCGAACGACTGCCGACGGCACTCGACGCGCAGCTGCAACGCGACAGCGGTCTGACGCACTTCGAGCACGGCATACTGTTCGCTCTCGACTCGGCGCCCGAACGATCGCTGCGCCTGAGTGTGCTCGCCGGGTACGCGAGCTGCACCCTCTCGCGCCTCTCGCGGGCGATCACCCGTCTCGAATCGAGAGACTGGGTGCGTCGCGTCGCGGACCCCGATGACGGGCGCTTCACGCTCGGAGTGCTGACGGCGGCGGGACACGAGAAGGTCACACGGTCGACGCCCGGCCACCACGCTCTCGTGCAGCAGCTCGTCTTCGATGCGATCACCGCCGCGCAAGCTCGACAGCTCGCAACGATCAGTCGACGGATCTCGTCGGCTGTCGGGCCGGACTCCGGGTGGAGCCCCACTGCAGCAGCCGACTGAGGCCCCAGGACGGCTGCGCTCCCTCGCCCGAAGCGGGTGACGGGGTCTCCACCGCGCGCTCGGCCGGTGTCAGGATGGGCCGACGAACGGCCCGCACGACGCACCAGTATCGAGAGAATCGAGAGCGCGATGGACGACCCGGCACAGCTGCGATCCTGGAACCAGGGTGCGACGCGCGACGCGATCGAGCGCTTCGTCCTGTCGGTCACGGAAGGTGCGGACGCGGTTCCCGTCGAAGAGCGCATCGCCGTGTTCGACAACGACGGCACCCTCTGGTCGGAGAAGCCCATGCCGACGCAGCTCCACTACGTCGTCGAGCAGTGGCGTGTGGCCGCCGAGCTCGACCCGGAGCTCGCGCAGAAGCAGCCGTACCGCGCAGCCGTGAGCGGTGATCTCGCGTGGCTGGGCGCGGCCATCGACAAGCACTATTCGGGTGATGACTCGGATCTGGGCGTGATCCTCCAAGCCCTCGGCGGACTCACCGATGGCGTCAGCGTGGAGAAGTACGCCGAGTCGGTGGCGGAGTTCTTCGCGACCGCGACACATCCCGTGCTGCAGCGACGCTACGCCGACGCGGTCTATCAGCCGATGGTGGAGCTGCTCCGGTATCTCGAGCAGCACGGCTTCACCTGCTACATCGTGTCAGGCGGCGAGCGCGATTTCATGCGACCCATGACGCAGAGCAACTACGGCATACCGCCGGAACGCGTCATCGGCTCGGCGTTCGGGCTCGGCTACGACGCGGAGAAGGCGGTGGTGCGCTACGCGCCGTCTTTGGCGTTCTTCGATGACGGGCCGGAGAAGCCCGTGCGGATCTGGAGCAGGATCGGACGCCGACCGCTCTTCGCAGCCGGGAACTCCAACGGCGACATTCCGATGCTCGATTTCGCTCGCCGTGGCTCCCGTCCGGGCCTGGCCCTGCTGATCCACCATGACGACGACTCCCGCGAGGACACTCCGTACGATGCCGGTGCCGAGACGGCTCTCGCGAGCGCCGTCGACGCCGGTTACATCGTCGTGAGCGTGCGAGACGACTGGGAGTCGGTGTTCCCGGGCGTTTCCGGATCACCCGCAGACGTGCCGTGAGCACCCCCCGCGCCGCCGGCACCCACGTCCTCGTGGTGCTGGCGTGCGCGACGATCGCACTGGCGGGAGCATGGCTCCTCCGCGACGTGATCGCGCCGCTCGCGGTCGCTCTGGTGGTCGTCGTGATCTGCAGCCCGGCGAGCAGCGCTCTCGTCCGGCGCGGGTGGCCACGGGGACTCGGCGTGACGGCGATCATCCTCCTCGCCTACTCTGTGCTGCTCACGATGGGCGCCTTGGTGTGGATCGCCGGAGTGCAGTTCATCGATCTCCTCGGCGACCTCTCCCCCGGCGGCGATCTCACGCATGTCGCATCGCAGCTCGACAGTTGGGCCGCTCTGGGCACCGGAGGCCCGAGCTCGGACTCCGGTGACGCCGCGCGCATCGTCGTGCCCGCTCTCGTCGCCGTCGCCCAGGGCGTGAGCAGCGCCGTCCTCGGCATCGCCGTCGCTCTCTTCCTGGTCTGCGCCTACGTGGTCGTAATGGCGGTGGATGCCGGACGCTACCAGCATGCGTCGACCGTGTTCGGCGCTCACAAGGCCGAGACGATCGCGCGCATATCGCGGCTGAACACGAACATCCGGCGCTACTACGTGGTGAACACCGTGTTCGGCGCTATCGTCGCGACGCTGGACGGCCTCGCGCTCTGGTGGCTGGGAGTGCCGGCCCCCGTCCTCTGGGCCGTCCTGGCCTTCGTGACGAACTTCATCCCCAACATCGGATTCGTCATCGGACTCGTGCCCCCGGCGATCCTGGCTCTCGCGGTGGGTGGGTGGCCGCTGCTTCTCGGCGTGGTGATCGTGTACTGCGTCGTCAACGTCGTTCTGCAGGTGTTCGTTCAGCCGGCTTTCGTCAGTGATGCCGTCGGGCTCAGCGTCACGCTGAGCTTCTTCGCCGTCGTGTTCTGGACCGTGATCATCGGACCGGTCGGTGCTCTGCTGGCTGTGCCGCTGACTCTCCTGGCGCGCACTCTGCTTCTCGAAGGCAGTGACGACACCCTCTGGCTGCGCTGGGTATCGGGAGACCGCGGCGCTCGCCCGTCACCGGCGACCAGGGAAGGGCGCGTCGTTCGTCGCATCCCCTGGGATTCACGCCGCGTCCGACGGTGGTCGCGGTGACCGACGACGTGACCGGCACCGCCCGAGACGAGCCGCAGGGTGCGCGGGAGACGCTGCAGCGCTGGGAGTCCGCTGCGACCGTTCCCCTCACGGTGCTCGGCCTCGGCTTCATCGTCGCGTACTCGGTGATCGTGCTCGTGCCGGGCCTTCCAGACTGGGTACGCCTCGTGCTCGTGGTCGAGATCGCGATCACCTGGCTCGCATTGGTCATCGACCTCATCGTGCGGGTGGCGCTCACCCCGGCCGGGAGCCGCGTCGCATTCCTGGTGCACCATCCCGTCGAAGTCCTGTCCGTTGCCGTCCCCCTGTTCCGAGCGTTCCGCGTCGTCGAGCTCGCACGTGGCCTCCCCTATTTCCATCGCCGCACCGGCGACGCGGTCCGGGCGCAGATCATCACCTTCGCCCTCGCGTACACGGTGCTCTTCGTCTACTTCATCTCGCTCGCCACCCTGCAGGTGGAGCGCGGCGCCCCTGATGCGACGATCATCGACTTCGGCACGGCGATCTGGTGGGCGTGCGTCACCATCGCGACAGTCGGCTACGGCGACACCTACCCGGTGACGACTCTCGGACGGGTGTACGCGGTGTGTCTGATGATCGGCGGCATCGCGATCGTGGGCACCACCTCGGCGCTCGTCATCTCGTACATCGGAGACCGGGTGCGACGGATCACCCACCGCGACGAGACCCGTGAGCAGCTGTGACCGACACGACGCTCCTCGCCCTCGACGGGTGACATGCCGGCGACCGGTCTGCGTCTCGATGCCAGCATGAGCACATGAGCGACCACGCCACGCGACGCGCCCCGCGAGTCCTCCTGCCGAGCATGGCGGGGTACCGTCGCGAATGGCTGATGCGCGATGTCGTCGCCGGCCTCGCAGCCGGTGCCGTCGTGGTGCCGCAGGCGATGGCATACGCCACCATCGCGAACCTGCCCGTGCAGGTGGGGCTCTACACGTGCATCATCCCGATGCTGGTGTATGCGCTGCTCGGCGGGTCCCGCGCGATGAGCGTGTCGACGACGTCGACCATCGCCACTCTCACGGCCACGACGCTGGTGACGGCATCCGTCGCGTCGAGCGTCGAGGACCCGGCCGGAAGCCTGATGACCCTGGCGATGCTGGTCGGTCTGCTGCTCATCGGTGCGCGCCTGCTGCGGTGGGGATCGCTGGTCGAGAACATCAGTGCGGCGACGATCCTGGGGGTCAAGATCGGTGTCGGCGGCACAGTCGCCGTGGGGCAGCTCCCGAAGCTCCTGGGCGAGACATCGGAAGTCTCGGGAGAGGGGTTCTTCCGAACCATCGAGGCCGCGATCGCAGCCGCTGCGAGCATCAACCTGCCCACGGTCGCGCTCTCGGTCGGGAGCCTGATCGTCCTCCTCGTGCTGAAGCGGTTCGCCCCTCGGATCCCCGGAACCCTCGTCGTCGTGGTCGGCGGCATCGTCCTCGTCGCACTCGCGAACCTCGACGAGAGAGGTGTGGCGCTCATCGATCCCGTGCCCTCGGGACTCCCGACCCCCGGCATTCCCGACCTCACGCAGATCGGAGCGTTGCTTCCCGGCGCCCTCGCGATCGCGGTGATGGTCTTCCTCGAGACCGCGGCAGTCGCGCGCAGCATGCGCCGCATGACCGAGCCCGCCATCGACGCCGACCAGGAGCTCGTCGCCGTGGGAGCCGCCAACCTCGCCGGCACCTTCTTCACCGTGCTCCCCGCCGCCGGCGGGTTCTCGCAGAGCGCGGTCAATCGGGACGCCGGTGCCAGGACCCAGCTCGCGACGCTCGTCACCGTCGCGCTCGCGATCGTGGTCGCCGTCTTCCTCGGCCCGGTGGTCTCGCTGCTTCCCCAGGCGACTCTCGCGGCGATGGTCTTCCTCGCCGTGGCCGGGCTCATCGACATCCCCCTGCTGGTCCGGTGGGCGCGGATCAGTCCGACGGACTTCTGGATCGCGCTCATCGTCGCCGTGCTCGGCCTGACCGTCGGGCTGCTGGCCGCAGTGGCCGCCGGAGTGGCGTTGACGCTGATCCTGGTACTGCGAGAGCTCAACATCCCGCGGCTCGAGATCATCGGAGAGCGCGACGGACGCCTCGCGATCCACACTGTCCGCGGGCTCTACACGGCCAACGCTCTCGCATGCGAGAGGGCGATCATCGACATCGTCGCCGAACGGCCCGAACCTGTGCGCATCGTGATCCTCGACGCCCTGCGGCTCGACATCGTCACGATCACGGTCCTCGACATGCTGGAGGACCTCGACCGTGAGCTGACCGCGATGGACAGCACGCTGCACATCGCCGCGCTGCCGGAACGTGCCACGGCGATCGCGGTGAAGACGGAGTGGTATCAGCGCATGATCGCCGAGGGCCGGGTGCACGCGAACGTCGACGAGGCGTTCACCGCGACCCGCTAGAGGCCGGGCCTGCGGTCTACTCCCGGGAGAGCATCGCGGCGGCCTCCAGTTCGAGATCGAGGTACTGCTCGCCGCTGACGTCGACACCGACCCCGAGCAGCTTGCCCCCGGTGAACGGGAACGGCACCCCGTACTGGCTGCTCACCGGATCCGCGCTGTCCCATCCGATGCAGAGCCCGTCTCCGCACAGCGTGAACTTGCCGATCTGGGCACGCATGGGTCCAGAGGCGACCGCCTGGTCGTCGACGTAGAGCGTGGCTGTGCCGAGCGACTCTCCGTGCTCCCCCGCCCCCTCCCGCACGAACTCCACGCCGAGGGTGTGCGGACCGGGAGTCAGCTCCTCGGAGGTGAAGGTCTGCTCCGGCGGGATGCCGAGGAAGTTGTACACGTAGGTGAGGCGGTTGTCCTTGATGAACAGCGAGTGCCCGCCGAACCTCGATCCGTGGGCGAACAGCACCCCCTGTGCGCCCTCGTCGAGCACGACGTCGGCGATGATCTTGTACGAGCGCCCTCGCACGTTGACCGCGACGCTCTCGGGCACCGCTGCGGTGTCGGGGTAGTAGACGTACCGCTCCCGGGGCTTCTCGGCCTGGGGCCGATCGATGGTGAGCTGCTCTCTCGCGGAGCGGTCGTCCAGAGGAAGGACGAAGTTGGCATCGGCCTCCTCGAACCACGCGGCGATGAGCTCCTTCAGCTTCTCAGGCTCGCTGGCCGCGAGGTCGTTCGACTCCGAACGGTCGACCTCGACGTTGTAGAGCTCCCATACGTCGTCCTCGAAGCGTCCTTTGCCGGTCAGCGGCGCGTGCACGGCAGCCGCCTTCCAGCCGTCCTTCCAGATCCCTCTCGTGCCGAGCATCGAGTAGTACTGCGTCTTCTTCTCGGTCGCCGCATCCGGCGCCGCGTCGAAGCTGTACTTCATCGAGACCCCGTCGAGCGGATGCTGCTCCACGCCACGGAAGACCTCAGGCATGTCGATGCCGACCACGTCGAGCACCGTGGCGACCACGTCGACCGAGTGGTGGTACTGGTGACGCAGCTCTCCCTGCGCGCGGATGCCCTTCGGCCAGTGGATGACCATCGGGTCGCACGTGCCGCCGGCGAACTGCGAGTAGCGCTTGAACATCTGGAACGGTGTCGAGAACGCCACCGCCCAACCCGTCGGATAGTGGTTGTAGGTGTCAGCAGACCCCAGGCGATCGAGCATCGCCAGGTTCTCGGCGAGGTCGTCCGGGTATCCGTTGAAGAACTTGTTCTCATTGACGGAGCCGTTGGGGCTGCCCTCGCCCGACGCACCGTTGTCGGCGCAGTAGAAGACCAGCGTGTTGTCCAGCTGGCCGCTCTCCTCGAGATAGTCGATGATGCGCCCGACCTGCGCGTCGGTGTACTCGGAGAACCCGGCGAACACCTCCGCGAATCTGGCGAACAGACGCTTCTCGTCGTCGTTCAGCTCGTCCCAGGGGCGCACCTCGTCGGCGGGGTTCGCGACGTCGTCCGGCAGCGGGTTGATCGGCGTCAGGGCAGTCCCCTCCGGGACGATGCCCTTCTCGACCATGCGGGCGAGCACCCACTCGCGATACGCGTCATAGCCGTCGTCGAACGCGCCCTTGTACTTGTCGATGTACTCCTGCGGCGCGTGGTGGGGCGCGTGGTTGGCACCCGGGCAGAACCACATGTACCAGGGCTTCGACGGGTTCGAGGACTGCTGGTTGCGGATCATCCGCAGAGCCTGATCCGCGAGGTCCTTCGAGAGGTGGTATCCCTCCTCCGGCGTCGCGGGGGCGTCGATGAAGTGGTTGTCCTCGACAAGATCGGGATACCAGTTGTTCGTCTCGCCGCCGAGGAAGCCGTAGAAGCGGTCGAAGCCGAGCTGAAGGGGCCACATCGAGCGGTTGCCGCCCGGGGCGACGTCCTCCTCGGGGACGTTGTGGTTCTTGCCGACCCAGAACGTCGAGTATCCGTTCTGCTGCAGGATCTGACCGACCGTGGCGCATTCGGCAGGGAGCCGCCCCGCGAACCCCGGGAAGCCGTTCGTACCCTCCATGATCACGCCCGCACGGTTGACGTGATGGTTGCGGCCGGTGAGCATGGTCGACCGGGTCGGCGAGCACAGCGACGTGGTGTGCCACTGCGTGTACGTGAGACCCGCTTGAGCGAGGCGATCCATGGTCGGCATGTTGATGCGTCCGCCGTACGGGGACCAGGAGGCGAGGCCGGTGTCGTCGTAGAGAACCACCAGCACGTTCGGCGCGCCCTCGGGTGCCACCGGCAGCTCGTACGGCGACCAGTCGGGCACGGAGTCCCGGACGTCCAGCTCGATCCTGCCCGAGAAGTCCGCGTTGAATTCCGACATCGTCTCTCCTTCGTCGCCGTATGAGAAATGGTCCGTCCCGAGGAGGCTAGTCATGCCGCGATCCCCCCACCCTCACGCGTCACCCGTGAAGGGTGAGGGACATCGATCACCCGGCGTCGAGTCGGCGACGCGACACCTCGGCGAGCGCGTCCTGCAGCGCGTCTCCGAGTCGGGGCTGCTCGACGAAGATGTTCTCCTCGCCGACGACGGCGCGCACGCCCGTCGAGGCCAGCTGCGCCTGCACCCGGGGGCCGACGCCCGCGACCATCAGAGTGGCCCCCACCGCCGCAAGCTCCTGGGCGTAGGTGCGGATCATCGTGAGGAAGGTCACTCCCAGCTCGTCCGTGCCGCGGAGGCGGATGATCACGAATGCTCCGGGGCTGCTGTGCTCGGCGTCGGGCAGCTGCTGACGGAACGAGGGCGCGGAGGCGAAGAACAGACTGCCGTAGGGGGTCAGCACGACCGTCTCCCCCGGTTCGAGGGTCGGGGGCGGATCCTGTTCGATCGGACGCCCGTTCGGCTCGTCGAACACCCACCGACGCACCCGCACGCGATTCGACTGGCGTGCGATCTGCAGCACCACGGCGAGACCGACACCGGCGAGCACCGCGTACTGCAGCGGGATGAGGAGCGTGAGCGCGAAGGTGACGAGGAACACGGCGATCTGCACGGCGCCCGTCTTGAACACCATGACGATCTGCCGCGGCTTGACCGTGCGGACTCCGACCAGGATCAGGAGGCCGGCGAGCGCGGGCATCGCGATGTATCCGATGAGCGGCCCGAACACGAGCACGCTGAGCACCATCACGACGGCGGCGATGAGATTGCCGGCCGCACTGCGGGCCCCGGCTGCCCGGGACAGCGCCGTCGCCGACATGGATCCTCCGACGGGGATGCCCTGCAGCATCCCGGTGGCGATGTTGGCGATGCCCTGCCCGCGGAAGTCGGCGGAGGCATCGGGGTAGCGACCGTCGGGGTTCGGGATGGACCCGGAGATCGCGGCTCCCTGCACGAGACCGACCAGTGCGAGCGACAGCGCGGGGACGATGAGCACGAAGATCATCGACAGGTCGGGCAGGGAGATCGAGGGAAGACTCCGACCCGCCTCTGCCACGTCGGAGATCGTCGCGACCGCGCCGTCGGGCAGCACCACGGCGAGCGCGGATCCGACGATGATCGCGACGACCATCGAGAGCGCGCCGAGCGGGGTGCGCTCGAGCAGGAGAATCAGTCCGATCGTGACGGTGCCCACGATCACGGACCACCAGCTGATCTGCAGCAGGTTCGCGGCGATGTCGACGACCCTCAGCAGACGAGCGTCGGCATCGCTGTCGAACCCCGTGAAGTTCTCGAGCTGACTGAGCACGATGTTGACGGCGACGGCGTTGACGAATCCGATCAGCACCGCCGTCGGGATGAAGCGCACGAGGCTGCCCAGCCGTGCGACGCCGAGCACCAGCATCACGATGCCTGCCATCACGGTCAGCATCGCCATCGCGCCCATGCCGTCGTCTCCGTGGACCTCGGGCACATCGGCGATGATCACCGCCATCGCGCCTGTCGCCTGCACGGACATGAAGACCGATCCGGTGGCCAGCGCGCCGGCGAACGTCCCGACGATGTAGGCGTTCAACCCCATCACGGGGTTCACCCCGGCGAGCAGACCCGACGCGAGCCCGTCGGGGACGCTCTCGACCCCCAGCACGATTCCGGCCTTCAGATCGCTGAGGATGGTGCGGCGCGAGCCGAACCGACGCCGATAGCGCAACCAGCGCTGTCGCAGCTCCTCCCCGGTCATCTGCATCGGAGCGGAGTCAGATCTTGATCGGGAACGTCAGCAGGATCACGAGCCCCACGAGGGCGATCACACCGCTGAGTGCGAGGAATGTCCTGCGCCGCCAGACCGCGCTCTGGTGCTGCGACAGTGCGGCGAAGAACAGCACCAGGGCGAACAGCACCGTCAGCAGCGAATAGTCGTCGCCGCGCTGGTTGTTGGCGAGGGCCTCGTCGAATTTCGCATCGGCTCGCGCGTTGAGCTCCTCGGCCTCCCTCGTGCCCGGGGGCACGTACTCCTCCATCACGAACGGTCCCTGCGATTCGCGGTCTTCAGCGATCCAGGCGTCGAACGCGACCGTGAACTCGGGGGTGAACCGCTGCTCGATGAACTGCACCAGCTCCTGCCTGCCGTCCGCCTCCGCCAGCACCCACTCGGTGTAGATGGTGAGGTCGTACTGACGCGCGGCCTGGGCTGTCGACTGGGCCGACGCCGCCTGCACCCGGGCACTGGATGCCTGGCTGAAGGCGATCGACATCTCGCCGCCCCACTTCGACGCCTCGAATCCGCACCAGGCCGTGACGACCGCGGTGATCGAGAGCAGGACGACCGTGACGATGTCGAGGATCCGCGTGGCTCTCTTGCGTTCGGGTGTCGAGTCGTCCGTCATGCGCCCATCTTCTGCGTTGATCCGTGTCGAATGCAGCGGCGCTCACCCGTCGAGGGTGAGCGCCGCCGGGGCCGGGCTAGCTCACGGCATCCGGAGCACGCTCCGTCAGAGTCTCCGACACCGGTTCGGCTCGCGGATCACGTGCCACTGGCGCGATGTCCGCGTCCCCCTCCGGCCGACGCAGCAGCTCGATGAGGATCGCGAGGACCAGCAGGCCCGCTCCGACTCCGATGACCACCCCGAACGACACCGGTCGCGTGACGATCAGCAGCGTCATCGCCGCGAGCGCACCGACGAGGAAGATCGGACCTCGGAAGCGGTCCACCCCTCGACCGAAGGCACCGGTCGTGAGGCCTCGCTTCTCGGCCGCACCGCGTACGGCCGAGAACCCGCTCTCGAGGAGTCCCCTGAACGCGACCGCCGTTCGACCCGAGCCTGCGAGCCACGCCCAGATCGCGATGAGCACACCGACGAGGGCGAGCGCGGCGATCGTCCCCGCAAGGAGCGACGTGAGCTGTTCGAACAGCGCCGTCGCCGCCGCGGCCGACATGATCGACGGGCTCACCGCGCGGATGAACACACCTCGCCCGATGCCCATGCCCGCCGTGAGCAGCAGGAACACGAGAGCGAAACCTGCGCTCGACCAGAAGAGCGCTCGAGGTCGATCGCGCATCAGCAGCACGCCGGCGACGAAGAGACCGAGCACGAGCCACGGCAGCCAGAAACCGCCGATGTCCGCGACCTGGTACACCGTGCGCACCAGCGCGAGGGCATCCGCCTGGGCGATGGGAATCGACCTGTCGATCTCGGGGATCACGTCGGCGAGGCCGATCCCGCGCTCCGACATCGCCTCTTTGACCCGGTCGATCACCACTCCGAGTTCGATCGTGACCGCGCCGTCGTCGCCGAGCTGCACCGCCGTGCCCGGTGCGTTCTGGATGATCGCCGTGGCCCGCTCATGGGTGAAGCGCAGCGACTGCGTCCAGATGTCGGCGAACTGGTCTGACCGCACCACATCGCGCACCACTCCGTCGATCAGCGAGATCGCGCCGTTCGCGGCGGGGCCCTCGAGCAGTGAGATCGCCGTGTCGGCGCGCGGTGGAAGCCCGAGCGACCGGATGCCGTCGAACACCTCGCCGACGACCGCCGAGATGTCGACCTGCTCGTCTATCGCGGTGGTCACCTGATCGGCGACGAAATCCTGCACATCCGGATCGGACGCGAGCGGGGCGAATGTGGCGACGAAGCGCTCGGTGTCGACCAACTGCAGACGGGCCCAGGTTCCCATCGTGGCGACGGGCGCGAGCACCACAGCCAGCACGAGCAGGATCGCACCGACGACGCTCTTCGCTCGGAATCGTCGCTTCTTCGGCGTGCGGAGTTCGTCGTTCTCCCGTTCGAGCGCGACGACGCGCTCGCGGAGCTCATCCAGTTCACTCATCCGAGTCCCCTCCGTTCTGCGTCGCTCACCCGAAGGCGGCGATGCCCTTGCCGATGATCACCACACCCAGCACGAGAAGCAGCACCGTCATGATGACGGCGTTCTCCGCCTGCAGCCAGTCGCGCAATCTGCCCAGCGGCGCGCGCAGGCGCTCCGACGCGAGCAGGAATCCGACGACCGGGATCAACACCGTCGACGACGCGAGGATCGTGTAGATCACCACCACGACGACCATGTCTCCGACACCGAGCCCCGCGCCACCCAGAGTCACGCCGGCACTGGCTCCGAGCAGCAGGTTCTTGGGGTTCAGCGCCGCGAGCAGCAGTCCGAGCCCGAGTGCGGCGAAGAACGTCATCCCGTCGATCTGCGCCATCCACTTCGGCATCTCGGGCTGTGCGCCCGGCTTCGGCCGACCCCGCCATTGGCGCACCGCCATGAGCAGCATCAGCACACCGAGGACGAGCTGCACCACCCCGAGAATCGGAGTGGCTCCGTCGCCGGACTGGTCCGGGAGGACCGACGAGAGGGCGGCGAACAGCACAGCCACGATCACGATCCCCCCGAGCCATCCGACGAGGAAGCCGACCCCTGTGGAGCGGGCGCGGGGAGACATCAGCATCAGGATGCCGGCGATCACCGGCAGCGGGCTGATCGCGATGCCCACCGCGAGCGGCAGCAGCTGACCGATCACCGGACCCATGACGTCTCCCTCTCCTCGCCCGCTCGGCCGCTCAGCTCAGCAGCTTCTGCTTCGCCGCGGAGAACTCCTCCTCCGACAGCACGCCGGAGTCTCGCAGCGATGCCAGCTGCTGGAGCTTGGCGATCATGTCGTCTGCGCCGCCCGCAGCCGGAGGCGCAGGGGGAGCTGCGGGAGCGGCTGCGTACTGCGCCGCCGCGTTCTGGGCTGCAGCATCTATCTGCGCCTGCTGCTGGGCGGCCTCGTACTGCTGCTGCTCGTACTGTCCTTCCGCCCGCTGCTGCTGGTGACGCATCGACGCCCCCGACACCGCCGACGCGGTTCCTGCGACGACTGCTGTTCTCGCGGCGAGTCCGATCAGTCCCGGACGGCCGAATCTCCTCAGAGGCATGTCACTCTCCTTCCTGCTCGAGGATGTCCATCATGGCGTTGACGACCGGGGCGGGGATGCGGTCGGTCCGCAGCACCTCTCCCCCGGCACGTGCGAGGTTCTCGGCGAGCGCCCTCGCGAAGGCGAGCTCGAGCACGACGATCGCGGCCGAGCTGCCGGCGGGCACGAGCTCGGCGAGCATCTCGATGTCCTCGTCGCCGGCGAGGCCTGCGGCCAGCGGGTCGAGCTCGCTGAGGCCTGGCACCTCGCCCGCTTCGAGGTCGAAGACCTCGATCTCCCCGTCGTCCGATTTCGCGAGGACGACGACATCGAGCAGTCGCACCGTCCCCGCGCCTATGAGGTCGTCCAGCGCTCCGAAGATGCTCGGATCCGGATGCCTCCCCTCGAACCCGACGAGGTAGTACTCCACGGGTCCGTAGCGGAAATCATTCATCTCGTGTTCCTCTCTCTGACGGTGCGCGCGCGCTGAGCTCTTCGATCGCCGCACGATTGGTGTCGAAGACCCTCTGATGGTCGAGGATCCCCAGCTTCTTCAGTCGGTCTTCCGCCGATGCGCGCAGACGGCTGAACGACACCGTCACGCCATGGGATCGCATCGACTCCATGAGGCTCTCGAACGATTCCGCCGCGGTGACATCCGCATCGGTGACCGCCTCCATGTCGATGACGAGGTGGCGCACGGCACCCGGCCCCGGCGCCTCGACCGCCGAGCGCACCGCCGTCGCGAACGCATCCGCATTCGCGAAGAACAGCGGCGCAGCCATCCGCACCACGACGATCCCGGGTGCGGTCATGGCGCCGGGTTGCGCGGCGTCGAGCAGCGATGCCGTCGGCCGATCATCGTCGGCGAGCACGTCGATCGCCGGGCTCGACGCGCGCCTCGCCAGGTTGATGAGAGCGAGCACGAAGGCGATCAGGATGCCGGGGATGGAACCGACGAACAGCGTCACCAGGAAGCACACGGCGCCGATGGCGAACTCGAACCGATCGATCCGCCAGAGTGCGGCGAATTCCCTGATGCCCAGCAGCGGGAGGATCGCGACCCCCACGATCGCGCCGATCGCGGGCGAGGGGATGTCCTCGAGCAGTCCGGTGCCGAACAGCAGCAGCAGCAGTGTCCCGGCGGCGAGCACGAGCGAGGGCAGCTGAGTGCGCGAGCCGGACTGGTCCATCGCCGCGGTGCGGCTGGTCGACGACCCGACGGCGAAGCTGCCCTGGGCCCCGGCGGCGATGTTCGCGACGCCGAACGCGAGCAGGTCTCGGTTCGGAGACGTGCGGTAATGCCGCTTCTCGCCGTACGAGCGGGAGACGAGCAGCCCCTCGGCCGTGGTCACGAGGGTCAGAGCCATGGCCGACGGCACGAGCAGCAGCCACGTCTGCCAGTCGAGCACGGGCCAGGTGAGGGTCGGTGCGCCCGCAGGCACCTCGCCGAGCACGGCCACGCCACGATCCGCGAGGCCGGTGCCGAGCACCACCACGGTGGCGAGCACCATCACGACGAGCGCCCAGGGCACCGCGCTCAGCATCCGCCGACCCAGCACGAGGATCGCGACCGACGCGATGGAGATCGCAAGCGACCACGGGTTCGTGGTGCCGAGACCCCCGACGAGACCCGCCAGCTTGTCGACGAACTCGCCGCCTGAATCGATCGAGACGCCCAGCATCTTGGCGATCTGCGAGACGAGGATGTCGAGGGCCAGGCCCCCGACGAATCCGACCAGGATCGGCTTCGAGAGGAAGTTCGCGAGGAATCCCAGTTTGAAGACCGCGAGCAGCACGAACATGACGCCGCAGATGATCGCCTGCGCGAGTGCCATGGTGATGTAGTCGTCTGAGCCGGCCGCGGCGAGGCCTCCGATCGAGGAGGCGACCAGCGCCGCCGCCGCCGCGTCCGGCGAGGCGACGAGCTGTCTCGACGAGACGACCAGCACGTAGACGATCGTCGGCACGACGAGTGCGTAGAGCCCTGCGGTCGGGGGAAGACCTGCGATCTGCGCATACCCGATGTTCAGGGGGATCGCGATCGCGAGGAGCGTGACGCCGGCGAGCAGCTCGCGCACGAGGTTGTGACGGGTGACGCCGGCCAGCGGTCTCTGCACCTCGTCACCTCCGCGCTCGCGCCCTCGATGCGGGACGATGTGCCCATGCTGACATCCGTGCGTCAGCGGAGACGCCGCCGCTCACCCGAAGCGGGTGAAGGACGCCGGTCACTCGATCGGCGGCGTCGTCTCGCTGTCCTGGCGCGGGATCCACACCTGGCGGATGACGATCAGGATCGATGCGGTGATCGGGATCGCGACGAGCGCCCCGAGCAGACCGAGAAGCGTGGCGCCGATCATCGCGCCGATGATCACGAGCACGCTCGGCACGGCGGCAGCGCGACCCATCACCCGCGGCGTCACGACGTAGGCCTCGATCTGGATGTAGGCGAAGTACGCGATCATGAAGATCAGCGCAGCCGTCGGGCTCACGAACAGCGTGGCGATGCCGCCGATCACGAGGAAGACCAGTGACCCGATCATCGGCACGAGGGTGACGAAGAACGCGGCGATCGCCAGCACCGCGGGCGCGGGCGACCCCACGAGCAGCTGGAGGACGAGCACCACGGCCGCATTGATGGACGACAGCGTGACTCCCCCGGCGACCACCCCGCCCACCGACGACGTCACCTCGTCGAGCAGTCGTGAGAAGCTCGCTCGCCGATAGGCGGGGACGAGCCGAGCGGCTGACTGCTTGATGCTCTCCAGCGACGCGACGAAGTAGAGCGTCAGCACCGAGACCATCACGAAGCTCGACACCGCCCCGATGACTCCGAATCCCGCTTTCAGGACCCCGCCCGAGATCGTCAGGAACGATGACAGGGTCGTGAGCGACTGCACCCCCTCCGCGACCACTGCCGAGAGGTCGACGCCGAGATTGCGTTCGAGATCGAGGTACCACTGGCTCTGCTGCATCGACTCGATCGTCTCGGGCGCGCCGACGACCACCGCTGCGAGCTGACGCACGATGGCCGGAACGACGACGAGAAGGATCGCGACGACGAGCAGCAGGAAGGCGACCGCGACGATCGCGACGCCGATGGGGCGGCGCACGCCGCGGCGTTCCAGCGCCCGCACCGCCGGATCGAGCCCGAGGGCGAGGAAGACGCCGAGGAAGATCGACATCAGCACGGTGGAGATGCCCGCGATGGTGGCGGCGAGCGCCATCGCGAGAAGCACTCCGAGGGCGACCGCGAAACCCGAGCGCAGCGGATGCGCCGGGAGCACTCGCTGCAGACGACCCCACCGCGACGGAGTCGTCGGCGCGGCCACAGGATCCTGCGGGTCGGTCACATCCACACGAGGACTGTATCGAGGCGTCCGGACGGGTCCGGGCGGCCGCTCGCCCGCTCCGGGTGAGGGAGCGGCGATTTCGATGATGCTCGGTGCCACTATCACCACAGACAGAAACTCAACGAGAGGAGTCTGCAATGTCCATATGGGATAGCTTCTGGGCCATCATCTGGTGGTTCTTCTGGGCTTTCGTATTCATCTCCTACCTGATGGTGCTCTTCAACATCGTCGCCGACCTGTTCCGTGACCATGCGCTGAACGGATGGCTCAAAGCGCTGTGGATAATCTTCCTGGTCTTCGTGCCCTTCCTCACCGCACTGGTGTACCTGATCGCCCGCGGCCCCGGCATGGCAGAGCGCAACGTCTCGTCCATGCAGGCGCAGCAGCACGCGGCCGACAGCTACATCCGCAGCGTCGCAGGCAGCAGCCCGAGCGACGAGATCGACAAGGCGGCAAAGCTCCTGGCCTCCGGAACCATCACCGAGGCGGAGTTCGCCTCCATCAAGGCCCGGGCCCTGGCCTGACAGCCGAGACTGGGGCGGGCGGACAGATGCCTCGCGAACTCGGGGATGTGCAGATCCTCGTCGTGAGGATCGGCTCCGACCGTCCCAGTCCTGCACTGCTCGAGTCGCTGCTGCGCCAGGTCGAGAGCAGCACGGTGCAGCTGCTCGACTTCTTCCTCCTGCATCGACGGAGCGAAGGGGGCTACGACCTCACCGAGATCGACGAAGCCGAGTTCTCGCTCGCCGGCCTGTCACTGCAGATCGCAGGCCTGGTCGGCAGCGACGACGCCCGGCGCATCGCGATGGAGCTCCCTGTCGGCGCCTGGGCAGCCGTGGTTCTCGTGGAGCCGATGTGGTTCGCACAGCTCTCCTCCGACCTCGCCCGTCTCGGCCACCCGCTCATCGGAACCTATTCCGTGTCCGCGGCGACGGCCAACGCCGTCTGGGAGCGCGCGCGTCGCCGCACCTGAGGTGTGATCGCCCGCGTGCGGGACCTGCGCCTCACAGCGTGGTCCGCACGGCCTCCCGCCGCGACGACACCGCCAGCTTGCGATAGATCGACCGCTGATGGGTCTTCACCGTGTTGATGGACAGGCCCAGCTCGCTCGCGATCTCCGGGAGGGTGCGAGAGGTCTGCAGCTGCCGGAAGACGTCTCTCTCACGGTCGGACAGCGAGCCGGTCACGGGACTCGCTGCATCCGATGCCAGGCATCGGCCGATGAAGTCCTCGAATTCGGAGCCATGGTGCACGTGCTCGCTGAGGAGTCGCCGGACAGCCGTCTCCCGGCGCCCGAACGGCAGACGCACGTTCTCGCCCGACGCGACCGCGATCGCCGCCTCGCACAGGTCATGCGCCTTGTCGTGATCGCCCACGTGACGGCGCATGACCGCGGCCGTGATCAGCGTCGACGACTTGACGTACGAGACCTCCGCGAAGATGCGCATGGATCGCAGCATCTCCAACGCTGCGGCGTAGTCTCCACCCCGGCGGAGCACCCCGGCGAGCGCGACGCCGATGACGGGGAGGTCGGGGATCGCCAGGTGTCGGCGAGCGATCCGCAGGGCTCGCTCCTCGTTTCCTACGGCCTCCTCGAGGAGTGCGATGGCCGACTCTCGGAACACGGGCCACGAGACGCCGTGGAGCAGTTCGAGGGGGATGTCCTGGACGCCGATCGCAGCCCGTCGGCATGCTGCGGCGTCGCCTCCCTCTGCGGCCGCGTACGCCAGCATCATCCGTGCGACCGCCGTGAATGACGGGTCATGCCCGCTGGTCAGAAGCACCGCCTCGAAGTGCCGCACCGCATCGTCGGTCTCACCCGCCCAGTAGGCGACCAGACCGGCTGCTGCTGAAGTGCTGCCGCCGGCATAGCCGATCGCGGCCGACAGCGCGGTGCCGGGAGCCTGGATCTCGGCGAGGGTTCTCTCCGCATCCGTGAAACGCCCCTCCCAGGTCTGGCCGAACGCGAGGTGACCGAGCGCCCGCTTCCACAGCCCCACGTCGCCGGAGCCCTCGATCTCTCGGGCTGCGGCGCCGAAGTACTCGGCCGGAAGCGTGGGATTGGTGGGATGCCGGATCTCCGACCATCCGATGAGGTAGTTGACCGCGGCGCGGTCGACCGCGAGGTCTTTCGAGCTGGCGAGCAGCGAGCGCAACGTGGAACCCGCCGACATCGCGTGCTCACGATCATCGGCGACGAACAGCTGTGCGATCGCGAGGGTCGTCGAGCATCCTCCCCCGGCCCGCCGGTGCGCGGCCTCGGCGCGATCGAGCAGCTCGCGCGCGAGGTGATGCTCTCCTAGCACATCCGTCGCGCAAGCCCGGACGGCGAAGACCTCGGCGTCGTCCGGAAGATAGCCCAGCAGGACGGTGGCGAGGCGCTCGACCTCGGCCGCGCACACTCCCATGACCAGACGCATCCAGTGGCGCATGAAGGTGACTCTGGCTTGCGTCAGATCGTTCGCCCGCAGCGAGTGCGCGACCGACATCAGCGGATCGGTGACCTCGCAGAACTGCGCCACGCGTCTGTGACGCTCGGCACTGCGCTCGGGATCCTTGCGAGCGATCTCGATGCACTGCCGGGCGAACGAGCCATGCCAGCGGTAGACGACACCGTGCGGCGCCTCGAACCGGTCGAGGAAGAGCCCGAGCCTCACGCAGTCGTCGAGCAGCGACGCCGCATCGGCACGCCCGGTCACAGCGCTCGCGAGGTCTGGCGTGAGCTCATGGCAGATGGCGGCATCGAGCACGAACTCTCTGGTCTCGTCAGGCAGCGCGCTGAGCACGTGGTCGCGCACGTAGTCGCCGAGGAACGCGGATGCCGTGGCGGCGTCGGATGAGGGGCGCGCCCCGCCGATCGCCACGAGCTTCACGGCGATCGGCCATCCGTGCGTCTCGCGCAGGATCGTCTCCGCGTCCAGTCCCGTCGCCCCCACGCCCTCGATCCGCTCGATCTCGGACCGCGTGAAGCGCAGTGTGTCGGATCCGACGAAGGCGCCGGGGTCCATCAGATGCTCCCGCGACAGCGTGATGTCCAGAAGGGTCGTTCCCACGAGCACCAGGTGGAGATTGTCCGGCGGCTGTTCGGCCAGCAGTCCGAGCAGTCCGTCTCGCCAGTGCTCACCGGCGCGCTGCGCGTCGTCGATGACGAGGTGCACGATGTCGTCGACCGTCTCGAGGCCCTCGCAGATCTCGGCGTAGGCACGCATCGGGTCGAGGAGACCGCGTGTGAGGGCGAGGGAGCGGCCCGCTCTCTCACTGCCGACGATGAGCGCATCGACCACTCCCTGCGCGAGGAACCCGGGTTCAGCATCCGACGGAGTCAGAGCGAGCCAGGCGAGTTCGTCGGTGCCGGATGCCCATTCGGCGACCGCCGTCGTCTTGCCGTACCCGCTCGGAGCGCTGACGACGCTGAGATGCCGTCCTCTCGCCGCCTCGATCAGTGCATCGTTCACTCGCGCTCGCCGCACACCTCCCGGTTGTCGTTCCGGAGGGCGGAAGCGCACAGCGGGTACAGGACGAGACAGGCGCGTGGGGGAGGCCATGCCCTCAACTTAGCGATGGCCGGTATATCGGACAAGAGCGTGTCTCCCTGACGATCACGGTCGGTGGGAGCGATTCCACGTCGCCACGTCACCGACGACGCCGTCCCGCGAGCCCTCACCCGCATGGGGTGAGAGACCCGCCATCCGCGCCGTCCTCGGTGCACTCTGAGATCAGCGCGTCGGTTCGTGCGCGGGGAGGTTCGCGATGACGGATGAAGCCGGCCATGGGTGAGCTGCTGGTCACGCTCATCCCCGTCGCGCTCGGAGTCGTCCTCAGCCCCTTGGCGATCATGGCTCTGGTGGCCGTGCTGCTATCCCGACGAGCGAGTGCGAACGGCATCGCGTTCCTGATCGGGTGGGTGGTGGGGCTCGCCGGCCTCCTGACACTGGCTCTCTGGCTCTTCACCGTCTTCGAGGTGCACGGGCTTCGCGAACCGCCGCTCTGGGTGCCGATCCTCCGTCTGCTGATCGGACTGTTCCTCGCGGGCGCCGCCGTCTGGGTCTACCGCAAGGGCTCTGCGCGCATCCGTCAGATGGCCGCCGCATCCTCGCCGCAGCAAGTGGTCGCGGCCGCTCCGCAGCTGCCGGGGTGGCTGCATGCCGTCGAGACGTTCCGGCCGGTGCGCACCGGATTCCTCGGGCTGGCGCTCTTCGTGCTGAACCCCGTCGACGCGTCCTGCGCCATCATCGCAGCGCTCGACATCTCGCTCGCGCAGGTCGGCGACGACGCGGTCTGGGTCGCCCTGGCGTTCGTGGTCGTCGGGACGTTGCCCATCGCGGTGCCGGTGTTCTACGTCGCGATCCGAGGCGAGCGCTCGCAGCCGCTGCTCGACTCCGCCCGACGATGGGTCGCCGGAAACACCCACGTGATGAACGCCGCTCTGCTGCTCGTGATCGGCGCCCTCCAGCTGCAGAAGGGCATCTCAGGGCTCCTGTGAGCGAACGACGTCGTCTCGTCGACGAGTTCAGATAGGTTGTGCACAATTTAATCGCGTGCAATACTCGAGGTATGGCCGTGACCGATGAGATGGTGTGCTTCTCGCTGTACTCCGCCGCCCGAGCGACGACGCAGGCGTACCGTGCCCTCCTGGCCCCGTGGGGTCTGACCTACCCGCAGTACCTCGTGCTCGCGATCCTCTGGATGGAGGGCGAGCAGACGATCGGCTCGCTGGGCGACGCCATGCAGCTCGACTCCGGCACCCTCTCCCCCCTGGTCCGCCGCCTCGAGCAGGCGGGCTACGTCGCGCGGGTCCGCAGCTCGGCCGATGAGCGCGTCGTCACCGTGCGACTGACCGACACCGGCATGGCTCTGCGCACTGAAGTCGCTCCGGTTCACACCAAGATCGCCGCCCTCGCCGGAATGCAGGACGACGACCAGCGTCACCGCCTGATCACCGAGCTGCAGGAGCTCACCGCACGCCTGCAGCTCGCCGACTGACCCCAACCCGGAAGGAGTCCACACGATGGACGCTCTCTACACCGCCGAAGCACTCGCCACCGGAGCCGGACGAAACGGCCGCGTCACCACGGGCGAGGGCCGACTCGACCTCGACCTCGCCATCCCGAAGGAGATGGGCGGCAGCGGCGACGGCGCCAACCCCGAGCAGCTGTTCGCGGCCGGGTACGCCGCCTGCTTCCACTCCGCACTGCAGACCGTCGCACGTGCGCAGAAGGTGAAGATCACCGATTCGTCGGTCGGGGCCCGCGTGCAGATCGGGTCGAACGGCGAGGGCGGATTCGGCCTCGCCGTGCAGCTCGAGGTCGTCATCCCCGACCTTCCGCACGAGCAGGCTCAGGCGCTCGCAGACGCCGCCCACCAGGTCTGCCCGTACTCCAACGCGACGCGCGGCAACATCGACGTCGCGATCACCGTCTCCGACGACTGATCCCGCTCGACCTCCACCACGACCGATCCCACAAGGAGAACATCATGCGCGCCCTCACCCACGAGACCTTCGGCGAACCCGAAGAGGTCCTCACCGTCACCGAGCGTCCGACGCCGGAGCCCGGCCCCGGCCAGGTCCGACTGAAGATCGTCCTCTCCCCCATCCACAACCACGACCTGTGGACGATCCGCGGCACCTACGGCTTCAAGCCGGAGCTCCCGGCAGCTTCGGGCACCGAGGCTCTGGGAATCGTGGATGCTCTCGGCGAGGGTGTCGACGATCTCTCCGTCGGTCAGCGCGTCGCGACGGGCGGCACCTTCGGCGCCTGGGCGGAGTACGTCGTCGCGAACGCCGCGGGCCTCATCCCCGTGCCGGAGTCGCTCAGCGACGAGAGCGCCGCGCAGCTCGTGTCGATGCCGTTCAGCACCATCAGCCTGCTGCACTTCCTGGGCGCCGAGAAGGGCGACTGGATCGTCCAGAACGCGGCGAACGGCGCGGTCGGTCGCATGCTGGCACAGCTCGGCGCCGCTCGTGGCGTCAACGTCATCGGGCTCGTCCGGCGCTCGGCCGGGGTCGATGAACTGCGCGAGCAGGGCATCGAGAACGTGGTCTCCACGGATGCGGACGACTGGCGCGAGCAGGTCGCCGCGATCACCGGTGGCGCGCACGTCGCCTTCGGCATCGACTCGGTGGGCGGCTCGTCGGCCGGCGACGTCCTGTCGCTCCTCGGCGAGGGTGGCACTCTCGTCGCGTTCGGTGCCATGAACTCCCCCACGATGGAGATCGCCTCGGGCGACGTCATCTTCAAGCAGGCGACCGTCAAGGGCTTCTGGGGCAGCAAGGTGATCCAGACCATGGATGCCGGCACGCGCGGCGCCCTGTTCGGCGAACTGATCCAGCGCGTCAGCGACGACACGCTGACCCTGCCCGTCGCCGGCGTCTTCGATGCGGCGGATGCCGCAGAGGCAGTCCGCGCAAGCAACACCGCGGGCCGGGTGGGCAAGGTTCTCCTGCAGTTCTGACCTGGTCAGGCGCAGGGCGGTCGGATTACTTGACAGCGGCAATTAATGCCGCCTACGCTGACGGTGACATCGAGATCGATCGAACACACCGGAGTGCGATGACCGACACCCTGCGCCTCACCTGGGACGCCCCCGCCACCCGCTGGGAGGAGGCGACGCCCCTCGGCAACGGCCGCATCGGCGCGATGGCGTTCGGCGGCTCCGACGGCCACTATCAGCTGAACGACTCGACGATCTGGTCGGGAACGCCCGACGGCCCCGCGCGCGCATTGCAGAAGGTGCGTGACGGGGGTGCAGGCCCCGAACGGCTCGCGGCCGTCCGTGAGGCCCTCGCTGCCGCCGACGTGCGCCGGGCGGAGGAGCTGCTGATGGCGTTCGAGGGCCCCTACTCGCAGGAGTTCCTCCCTCTCGCCGATCTGCTCGTGCGCGTGGCGGACGCTCGATCGGATGAGACCGTCCCCGCTCGCATCCTCGATCTCGACAGGGCAACCCTCGTCGAGTCACTGCGCACCCCCGCCGGCCGAGTGACGCGACGGTCCTGGGTCTCGGCTCCGGCTCACGCCCTGATCATCGAGCTCACCTCGGACGACGAGTTCGAGACCACCGTCGAGCTGTTCACCCCGCTCCGCGGTCGCGTCGTCGACGCGCTCGTGCTGGATGTGCAGGTTCCGATCGACGGCGCCCCGCTGCACGAGGACTCCGTCGACCCCCTGCGCTACGCCGACGACGATGCCGAGTTCGACGCCTACGCGGCCGTCGCCGTCTCCCTCGACTCGGATGGCGAGGTGGGTCGCCACGACGATCGCATCGTCGTCCGCCATGCCCGCCGCCTGCTGATCGCCCTGTCCACTTCGTCGCGCGCCGGGTCGTGGTGGGCCGACGCCGACGGGGACTGGCGGATCGCCTCACGCGAGGCGATCCGGGATCGCGCACGAGAGAGGGCGGAGGCCGCGGCTCAGCGCGACGCCTCGTCTCTCCTCGCCGAACACGTCGCCGACCGGCGCCGCATGACTCGGGCGCGATTCGCGATCGGCAGTCGGCGTGAGGGCGAGTGGAGCGTCGATCGCGACGTTCTCCGCGGCTCCGACCCCCTGCTCCGCGCGACGATCGCCGCCGAATTCGGTATGTACCTCCTCGCGTCGAGCTCTCGTGCCGGCAGCCCTGCGGCCAACCTGCAGGGGATCTGGAACGACCAGCTGCAACCGGCCTGGTCGTCGAACTACACGATCAACATCAACACCGAGATGAACTACTGGGCGGCGCCGATGCTGCTCGATCCTGATGTCCTCGAGCCGTTGATCTCCCTCGTCGAGCGCCTCGCCCGCACCGGCTCCGACACCGCCAGGGAGCTGTACGGAACGCGCGGATGGGTCGCCCATCACAACAGCGACGTCTGGGGGTGGAGCCTGCCGGTCGGCGACGGGCACGGGGCGGCGAGCTGGGCGATCTGGATGATGGGCGGAGTCTGGCTCACCCACAACCTCTGGGACGCGTACGAGTTCGGTGGCGACGATGAGCTGCTCCGCGCTCGCATCTGGCCGCTGATGCGGGGCGCGGTGGAGTTCTGCCTCGACTGGCTGACTCCGGGCCCCGACGGGTACCTGCACACCTCGCCGTCGACGGCCCCCGAGAACTCCTATGTGGCCGCCGACGGTCTGCCGACGCCGCTCGGCCTGACCGCGACGTCGGATCTCAGCCTCATCGGCTCGCTCTTCGAGCGCGCGCTCGTCGCGATCCGCCGACTCGGCATCGACGACGCACTGGAAGCCGAGGTGCGCGAGGCGCTGGCAGCCCTCGCTCCGTTGCGTGTCGGCTCCGACGGCCGACTGCTCGAATGGTCCGAAGAGGTCGACGAGCATGAACCGCTGCATCGGCACCTCTCCCCCGTGGTCGGACTCTTCCCGCTCGACCAGGTGACGCCCGAGCAGACTCCGGAGCTGTTCGACGCGTCTGTGGCGCTCATCGACGCACGCGGGCCGGGAGCCATGGGCTGGTCGTGGGCGTGGAAGGTGGCACTGCGCGCCAGGGCACGGCAGGGCGACATCGCCGCATCGCTGCTCGAGGAGGCGCTGACGCCGTTCGACGGCGACGCCACGCGGCACGGGCCCGTCGACGGCTCGGAGTGGGGAGGCCTGCTCCCCAACCTCCTCAGCACGCATCCGCCCTTCCAGATCGACGGCAACCTCGGATTCCCCGCCGCGATCACCGAGATGCTCGTGCAGAGCCACGGCGGCACAGTGCGTCTGCTTCCCGCGCTCCCCGCATCCTGGACCCACGGAGACGTCCAGGGCATCGCCGTGCGACCTGGCCTCGTGCTCGACCTCGCCTGGGCGGACGGGCGGGTGATCTCGGGTGCTCTCCGCAACCCCGGCGAGCGCGACAGGGAGGTCTCCGTCTCGAACGGCGAGCGGGAGGCGATCATCGCTGTGCCGACGGGCGCTCGGATCGATTTCGCCGATCATGATCTTCTCTTCTCCGCGTCGGCCGACCAGGAGGAGTCCCGTGCGCGGTGAGGTGCGTGAAGTCGTCGCCCCCACCACGCAGACCGAGCCTGATGACTTCGATGCCTTCTGGGCGGACACGATCGCTCGCACTCGGAGCTTTCCGCTCGACCTCTCCGTGACCCCGATGCCCACGCGTCTCACTCAGATAGACGTGTACGACGTGTCGTTCCGCGGGTACGGCGGAACACCGATCCATGCCTGGCTGCGCGTGCCGCACGGTGCCGCGGAGCCCCTCCCCGGGCTCGTGCAGTTCTTCGGCTACGGCAACGGCCGAGGTCATGCCCTGCGCGATCTGCGATGGGCTGCCGCGGGCTACGCGCACTTGGTGGTGGACGCGCGGGGGCAGGGACACGGCGACACCGATGACGATCATGCCGACGGCGGTCCGTCCGCCGGCGGATTCCTCACCCGCGGCATCCGCTCGCCTCAGGAGTACTACTACCGCAGGGTGTATGCGGATGCCGTGCGAGCCGTCGACGCGCTCCGTGCCGTCGACGTCGTCGACGCGGATCGCGTGGGTGCGGTGGGCGCGAGCCAGGGAGGCGGGATCGCGCTGGCGATCGCCGGCCTGGTCCCCGACCTCGCCGTCGCGATCGTGCAGGCACCCTTCCTCTGTGAACTCGACCGGGCCGCCACGCTGAGCACCGAGCACCCGTACACCTTGCTCACCCAGTACTTCGCGGATCGGCGCGGCGACGCCGCAGCGGCTCTCGAGACGCTCCGATATTTCGACGGGATCAACCACGCGAAGCGTGCGACGGCCCCGGCTCTGCTGAGCACGGGACTCCTCGACGGCATCGCGCCGCCCGAGACCGTGCTGCCCGCATTCGCCGCGTACGGCGGCCATAAGACCGTGGTCCTGTGGCCGTACAACGGGCACGAGGGCGGCGGAGACCTCGACGAGGAGAACGCCCTGGAGTTCGCGGCCGAGCACCTGGGCCTGCACAGCCGACCGCCTCACGGCGGATTCGCTACGATAGCCGACACGACACGAAGGACCTGATGGACCACGACACCGCAGCGCGAACCACCCTGATCCGCTCGGCGTCCGACGCGGGATCACGGGTCTTCGAGACGATCCTGACGCGCAGTCCCATCAGCCGGATCGACATCGCCCGCCAGACGGGGCTCTCCCAGGCCGCCGTCACGAAGGCGGTGGCCCCGCTCGTCGCGGCCGGCCTCGTCGACGCGCCGCCCGCCTCGCACCGCGACGGCACCCCCGGACGCCCGGTGAGCCCCGTCTCCATCGTCCTCGAGTCGATGGTCATGATCGGCGTCAAGGTCAACGTCGACGAGATCATCGCCGTCGCGACCGATCTCGCCACGACCGTGCTCGCCAGCACCCGTCGTGCGCTTCCCGCCGACGATCCGCACACCGTCATCGACGCCATCTCCGACGTCGTCGCCGCGCTCGCGGCCGAGCTCGGCGAGAGCGCGTCGGCCATCGCGGGAGTCGGAGTGTCGGTGTCGGGTGACGTCGACAGCATCACCGGGATCGTGCGCGAGTCGAACATCATGGGGTGGGCGGACGTGCCGCTCGGCGACCTGCTCCAGGAGCGCCTTCCCTGGCCCGTCACGCTCGAGAACGACGTGCACGCGCTGACGATCGGAGAGCACTGGTTCGGTGTCGGGCTCGGCACCGCCTCGTTCGCGATCGTCACCATCGGACGCGGGATCGGCAGCGGACTGCACCTCAACGGAGAGGTCGTGAGCGGCGCGTTCGGTGTCGCGGGCGAGATCGGGCACCTGCCGCTCGCCGATCCGGCACTCGTCTGCCCGTGCGGGCGTCGCGGCTGCGTCGAGGCCGCCGCCTCGACCGGAGCGATCGAGGCGGCGGTCTCCGGTGCCCTCGGCCGGCCGGTCGCGATCGATGAAGCCGTGGCTCTCGCCCACGCCGGAGACGCCGACGCCGACGCCGCGTTCCGCGAAGCCGCCCGCCTCATCGGCACGGCCATCGCCACCCTCGTGAACCTCACCGGTCCCGAGGTCGTCATCATCGGCGGCGAGGGCGTCTCGGACTTCGACCTGTTCGAGAAGACCCTGCACGACGCGTTCGAGGCGCACGCGTTCGGCGCTGCGGCGCGCTGCCGCATCCTGACCCGTCCGCACACCTTCGAGGACTGGGCGCGAGGCGCATCCGCCGCCGCCATCCAGTCGCTCGTGCGCTGACCGTTCGGGACGAGCGGAAGAAAGGGGACGGATGCCATCGGCATCCGTCCCCTTCTCGCGCCCGGCCCGCCACGGTCCGCAATGCAGAGATGCGCGGGACGGATGATCCGTCCCGCGCATCCCGTGTCGATCAGAGTGCGTCGTACGCGGTCTGCAGCAGCTCCAGGTAGCGTGCGAGCCCGAGGCCCTCGATGTCGGCGACGTACGCGTCCCACGCGCCGTCGTCCGTGATGTCGCGCTGCCCCGTGACGAACTCCGCCTGGGCCTGCGTGATGTAGGTGGCGATGTTCGTCTGCAGCTCCGCGAGCTCGGCCGAGGTCTCGAGGTCGGGCCACAGCTTCTCGATCGGGAAGATCACGCTCTCGTCGGGCTGGAAGGGCTCGTACTCCTGCGTCGCGTAGAGCAGACGTCGCTCGTATCCGTCGGGCGTGTAGATGTCCTCCGGCACGACCTGGGCGTTGCGGAACTCCAGCGAGTCCCAGTACTGCGACATCGAACGCCACGCGGCGTTGGAGGTCTCGTCATACGTGATGGGACGGAATGTCGGCTCGAGCTCGGGGTCGAGCGCGAGGTCGCCGTCGACCGCGGGCACCCATGCCTCCCCCTCCGGTCCCATCGACGCGCGGATCTGGCCCTCGTCCGTCGCGAGGTAGTCGAGCAGCTTGATGGCCTCGATGCGCTCGTCCTCGGTCGACTTGTCGGTCAGCGCGAACGTGCCCACCGGATTCACCGGCGACCGCCACGTGGCGAGCTGAGTGCCGTCTGGACCCGCGATCGGCGCGACCGCGTCGTAGTTCTTGTCACGTCCGTCAGGAGAGTCCGCCGATACGAACACGTACGGGTGCAGCGTGACGGCGGAGCCGAGGATCTGCGCGTCCGCGCTGTCTCCGAGCGCCTTGAGGGCGTCGCCGTTCTGCGTGAACGCCCCGGTGTCGAGCAGCCCTTCCTGCGCCAGCGACGTGATGTACTCCAGCCCCGCCCGCCAGCTGTCCGAGGTGGCGTTCAGCGCGACCTCATCGCCGTCGAGCACGAGAGGCGGCGGGCTCGAGGGTCCGCCGACCGGCGCATAGGTGAAGGCGTTCATCAGATAGTTGATGATCGGCTCCGACGCCGAGCCGCTCAGCGGCACCTCGTCGGCGGCACCGTTGCCGTTCGGGTCGCCGTCCTTGAAGGCGCGCAGCACCGTGCGCAGCTCCTCGGTGGTGGTCGGCTGCTCGAGTCCCAGGGCGTCGAGCCAGGTCGTGTTCATCCAGAGCTTCGACGGGTAGCTGCAGTGGAAGCACTCGCTCCACTGAGTGATCGCGTAGATGTGGCCGTCAGGCGCGGTGACCGACTGCTTCCAATCGGGCTTCTCTTCGAATCGCTCGGCGAGGTTGGGGGCGTATTCGTCGATGAGGTCTTCGAGGGGCACGAGCACCCCCTGCTGCCCGTACTTGAGGATCTCATTGCGCGAGAATCCGTCGACCCACGGCACGAGGAAGTACGCGTCGGGGTAGTCGCCGCTGGCGAGCGAGATCTGTCGCTTCTCCCCCGCGACGCTGCCGTCGTAGGTCGTGGTCTGCCAGTCGAAGTCGATGTCGAACTTCTTCTCGACCTCCTGGGTGAACAGATTGTCCTTGAGCGAGCCGTTCTCGCCCTGCGGGCCGAATGCGACGAGCTGGCCGTTGTCGTCGCTCGCCGGGGTGCAGGCGGCGAGCGCCAGTCCCGTCGCGACGACGGTGACCGCCGCGATCGCGCCTCGTGTGATGCGGTGTGTCATTGCCGGAATCTCCTTTGACCGGTTCAGGTGTGCGGGTGTGTGGTGGGTCTGTGAGAGGAGTGGTCAGCCCTTGACGGCGCCGACCATGATCCCCTTGCTGAAGTGCTTCGCGACGAACGGGTACACGATCAGCATCGGCACGGTGGCGATGATGACGGTCGAGTACTTGAGCAGGTCGGCGAGCTCTCGACGTTCGAGCTGGGCGGCCAGGTCACCGCCGCCTCCGCCGTCGTTGAGGATGAGGATGCCTCGCAGCACGAGCTGCAGCGGCTGCAGGTCGGCGTCGCGCAGATAGAGCAGCGCGTCGAAGTACGAGTTCCACTGCATGATCGCGTACATCAGCGCGATGACCGCGAGCAGCGGCTTGGCGAGCGGCAGCACGATGGTCCAGAGGATGCGGAGTTCGCTCGCACCGTCGAGCTGTGCCGCCTCGTAGACCTCGTCGGGGATCGACGAACGGAAGTAGACCATCGCGATGATCACCTGCCAGACGCCGATCGCGTTCGGGAGGAGCATCGACCATCGGGTGTCGAGCAGGCCGAGCGACTGGACGACGATGTACATCGGGATCACTCCGCCGGAGAACAGCATCGTGAAGACGACGCCGCCGGTGAGGGTCTTGCGCCCGAACAGGTTCGCCCGGGACAGCGGATACGCGATGGCGACCGTCCCGGCGACGCTGATGATCGTGCCGACCACGGTGTAGAACACAGAGTTGCCGAATCCGCGGAGGATCGCGGGGTTGTTGAGAGCTTCGGTGTACCCACGGAGGGTGAAGTCGACGGGCCAGAACAGCACCCGGCCGGATGACACCGCCTGAGGGCTGGAGAACGAGCTGGCGACGATGTTCAGCAGCGGCAGGAGCACGACGAGCAGGAAGACCGTCAGCAGCAGGTAGGCGGCGATCACGAAGACGCGATCCGCTCTGGTCTCCTTCACCTTCACCCCGGAGGCCAGGGGGTCCCGTCGGCGGCGGCCGCGCCCTGAGCCCGATCCGACGACGATCTCCTCGGTGAGCAGGGGCTGCTCTCTGATCACGGTGCTCACCACAGCCCACTTCCTGTCACTCGCTTGGATATGCCGTTGACGACGAGCAGGAGCACGAGGCTGATGACGGCGTTGAAGAGTCCGATGGTGGCTCCGAGGCTGAAGTTGGCGTTCAGGATGCCGGTCTTGTAGACGTACGTCGGGATGATCTCCGACGTCGAGAGGTTCAGCGCGTTCTGCAGGAGGAACGCCTTCTCGAACCCGATCGCCATGATGTTGCCGACCCCGAGGATCAGGATGATCGTCGCTGTCGGCAGCAGGGACGGCAGGTCGACGTACCAGATCTTCTGCAGCCGTGATGCGCCGTCGATCTTGGCGGCCTCGTAGAGGGAGGTGTCCACGGACGCGAGGGCGGCGAGGTAGATGACCGCGGAGTACCCGGTGGTCGTCCAGATGTCGGTCGCCACATAGATGTGCCGGAAGAAGTCGGCGCTCGCCAGCAGATCGACCTGACCTGCGCCGAAGAAGCTCAGCGTCCGGCCCAGGATGCCCACGCGTGGAGACAGCAGCAGGATCGTCATCGACACGATCACGACGGTGGAGATGAAGTACGGCGCGTACGTGACGAGCTGGACCGTGCGGGTGAAGAAACGCAGTCGGACCTCGTTGAGCAGGATCGCGAGGATGATCGGCAGCGGGAAGCTCGCGATCAGGGTGTAGACCGCGAGGATGAACGTGTTGCCGATGAGCTTGGGGAACACCGGGTTGCGGAAGAGTGCGGTGAAGTTGTCGAATCCCACCCAGGGACTCCCCCACACGCCGTCGATGGGGTTGTAGTTCTTGAACGCGATGACCGCATTGGCCATCGGCACGTATCGGAACACGATGAACCAGATGACGGGCAGGAGCAGCAGCAGGTACAGCTGCCAGTAGCGGCGCAGGCTGCGGACGAATCGCGAACGTGCGTCGGTGCGTCGAGGACTCGGCGGCGAGATCTCGACCGGTGGTGCGTGCTCAGCACTGAGCTTCATGATCGCCCTCCCAGGGCAGGATTACTTTACGTCGTAATAAAATCACGCCGAGCCGAAAAAGTAAACGCTCGATTTCCGGTCGGCGATTTCGAGGGATCGCTTGCACGTCCATCTCAAACGTGATTTATTGACGTTGTCAAGTAACTACCGGAGGGTCTCATCCCATGACTTCCCGTGCAGACACCGTCGTCGCACTCCGCGCCGCTGGTGCCGCCTTCATCGTCCAGATCTCCGACCCGATCCCCCGTGTGCTGCACTGGGGCGCGGACCTCGGAGACCTCGATCCCGCAGCCGTCTCGGCGCTCGCCCTCACCGCCGGGCCCGCCCAGCTGAACAACTCCCCCGACATCCCGCGTGCCTTCTCCGCACTGCCCACCGAGTACGAGGGCTGGTCGGGAACCGCAGCTCTCTCCGGTCACGCGAGCGGACGCGCCACGACCCCCCGACCTCGACTCGTGGGACACGATGTCGAGATCCCGTCCGACGGCGTCGGCGGGCGCATCGTCCTCCGGTTCGACGACACGATCAGCGGCATCCGCACCGAACTCGCATATCACCTCGACCCGCACGGAGTTCTCGCGGTCGACACGTCCCTCGCACGCGACGCCGCCCTCAGTCCGCGCATCGGTCGGACCCCCTACACGGTGGGCGCCGTGCTGTCGCTGCTTCCGCTCCCCGAGCGCGCGACCGAGATCCTCGACTTCACCGGGAAGTGGTGCCGTGAGCGCTCCCCGCAGCGTTCGCCCTTCGGCTTCGGCACCCACCGTCGCGCCGCGCACCGCGGCAAGCCGGGACACGACTCGCCCTTCCTGCTCGCGGCCGGAACCGCCGGATTCGGCTTCCGGCACGGAGAGATCTGGGCCGTGCACCTCGCGTGGAGCGGTGAACAGCAGTACCTCGCCGAGCGCCTTCCCGAGGGCGCTGGCGTGTTCAGTTCGGTCATCGGAGCCGGTGAGGAGCTCCACCCAGGCGAGATCATCCTCGAAGACGGCGACCGCTACGACGCACCGACGGCGCTGTTCCTCTGGTCCGACAGCGGACTCGACGCCATCAGCGACCGACTCCACCGGCGCCTGCGCGCGCGTCCGACGCATCCGCGCTCGCCGCGACCCCTGGTGCTCAACACCTGGGAGGCGGTCTACTTCGACCACGACCTCGAGCGCCTCACCGCGCTGATCGAGCGTGCGGCGGAGGTGGGGGTCGAGCGCATCGTGCTCGACGACGGCTGGTTCCGCGGGCGCCGCGAAGCGGATGCCGGCCTGGGCGACTGGTTCGTCGACGATGAGGTGTGGCCGGACGGACTCGGGCCCCTCGTCGATGTCGTGCGTGCTCAGGGGATGCAGTTCGGTCTCTGGTTCGAGCCCGAGATGATCAATCTCGACTCCGATCTCGCGCGCGCCCATCCGGACTGGGTACTGGGTCCGGCCGAGGGCCTCGGCCCGGAATCCCGGTCGCAGCACGTTCTCGACATCGCGCGCCCCGAGGCGTACGACTACCTTCTCGCGCGTCTCGACGCTCTCGTGCGCGAGCACTCGATCGACTACCTGAAATGGGATCACAACCGCGATCTTCTCGAAGCGGTCAGTCGCGGCGGCGATGGGGACAGGCCCAGCGTGCACCGGCAGACGGCCGCGCTCTACCGCCTGCTCGACGAGCTGCGGTCGCGGCACCCGGGGCTCGAGATCGAGACATGCTCGGGCGGCGGCGGACGCATCGACCTCGGGCTCCTCGACCGCACCGATCGTGTCTGGGCCTCGGACTGCAACGATCCTGTCGAACGCGTCCAGATCGAGCGGTGGACGCGCAGCCTCGTGCCTCCCGAACTCATCGGCTCCCACCTCGGCTCCGCGCGATCGCACACCACCGCCCGCACCACCGATCTGTCGTTCCGTCTGGCGACGTCGCTGACCGCGCACGCCGGCATCGAGCAGGACCTCACCGTCGTCGACGACGGCGAGCTGGCGGCGATCGCCCGCTGGACCGCGATGTACCGCGAATTCCGCGACCTGCTGCACAGCGGTCGCGTCGTCAACGCGGACCTCGCGGATCCCGCGACGTCACTCTCGGGAATCGTGGCCCGAGACGCATCCGAAGCGCTGTTCACCTGGAGCCGGTTCACGACATCGGCATCGGGCCAGTCCGGTCGGGTGCGTTTTCCCGGACTGGATGCCGCTGCGCCGTACACCGTCCGGATCCGCGAAGATCTCGGCGCGTCGAGCAGACACGGTGGAGACCCCGAGTGGGTGACGGCCGCCGTCGCCGTCCCGGTCGAGATGCCCGGGTCCGTCCTCGTCACCGCCGGCGTACCCCTGCCGACGCTCAATCCGCAGCAGGCGATGCTCATCGAGATCAGGCGCGCAGACGGCTGACGGTCACACCTCCTTCCCATCCCCCGACAGAGCAGTCGAACGAGAGGAAAGCAATGAACGCACACCGACAGAGAAGGAGAGCGGCCTCGTTGACCGCGGCACTCGCCGCGACAGCGATCGTCCTCGCTCTGGCACCTGGCGCGAGCTGGGCCACCGAGGCGACACCGGAACCGACTCCGGCGCCTGAGACGACGCCGACGACGGCTCCCGCGCCGACGGAAGACCCGGCCCCGACCGAAGACCCGGCACCGACCGAAGAGCCGGCACCGACTGAAGAGCCGGCACCGGAACCTGCTCCCTCGAGCACCCCGGAGCAGGAGCCACCGGCGGATGCGACGCGAACGCCTGCGGACGAGACCGAAGACGGCATCTCGAACCGATCGGCCGCCCCCTACATGGGCTGGAGCAACTACAGCATGCAGGTGTACGAAGGAGGCCAGTGGATCACCGCCGATCAGATCATGGCTCAGTCGGATGCCATGCATGACAAGCTCCAGGATTACGGCTACGACTACATCAACATCGACGCCGGCTGGAACGGAGGCCAGGACGAGTACGGACGCCCCATTCCCAGCACGACGCTGTTCCCCGACGGGCTCGACGCGGTGATCGACCACGTGCACGACAACGGCCAGAAGGTGGGTCTGTATCTGATTCCCGGGATGAGCCTCGAGACGGCGCAGAAGGCGCTCCCGATCTACGGCGCTCCCGGCTGCACGACCGAGAATCTGCTCAAGCAGCCTCTCCAGCAGGGCGACTACTGGGGCTACGGGTACCGACTCGACTTCGACAACCCCTGCACCGAGAAGTACATCGACTCGATCGCCGATCTGCTCGGCGAATGGGGAGTCGACTTCATCAAGTTCGACAGCGTCACCCCCGGCTCCGGAATCAGCGACCTGTCGATGGACGCCCGCGAGGAGGTCGCCGCCTGGTCTCGGGCGCTCGACCGCAACGACATCTGGTTCGAGCTCTCCTGGGCCGTCGACATCGACTACGCGGACTACTGGAAGCAGTATGCAGACGGCTGGCGCATCGACTGGGACGTCGAGTGCTACTGCGGCGATGAGGCCCTGACCACCTGGGAGAACGTCGCCCGCCTGTTCCCGAGGCTCTCGGACTGGTGGCGCCACGCCGGGCCCGCAGGCTGGAACGACCTCGACTCCCTCAACGTGGGCAACGGGAAGATGGACGGCCTCACGCGCGACGAACGCCGCACCGCGACGACGCTCTGGGCGACCTCCGCGGCGCCGATGTACCTGGGCAACGATCTGACGAACCTCGACGAGTACGGGCTCGAGCTGATCACCAACCGCGAGGTCATCGCCGTGAACCAGGCAGGCGTGCCCGCTCGCCCCGTCTCGACGACGACGAAGCAGCAGGTCTGGTACGCACTGAACCCGGATGGCACCTACACCGTGGCGCTGTACAACCTGGGCCGCGCAGACGCCGACATCACGGTCGACTGGTCCGACATCGGACTCGACGGCTCCGCGAAGGTCCGCGATCTCTGGGCCGGCAAGAACCTGGGATCGGAAGCGGAGGGCTTCACCGCCGAGAGCGTGCCGATCCACGGCGTGCGCCTGCTGAAGGTGACGCCCGCGAAGCAGGCGGCACTCACCGTCAACGACGACTCGCTGCGGGTCGGCTACGACGGGGCGTGGGTGCGCAACGACGGCAACGAGGTGCCTGCGACATCGCAGCCCTTCACCGTCGCGGTGTCCGACACCCCGGGTGGAGGCACGCCCGAACCGCCCGCCACCGGGCTGACAGTGACCCTGAACGACGACGATTCACGCATCGGCTACAGCGGGTCCTGGGGCGACAGCAACAACCGCGGGCTGGGCGACCACGGCGACGACGTCCACTATGTCGAGACGAACGGAGCGGCCTTCGAGTACACGTTCCAGGGAACCGGGATCCAGTACGTCACCGAGAAGCACGAATCGCAGGGCGAGGTCGAGGTCTACCTCGACGGACAGCTGGTCGAGACCGTCGACACCTCGCTGCCCGCGGCCGACGGGCGCCTCTCCCAGCAGGTGGTCTACGCCGTCGCCGATCTCGCGAGCGGAAGTCACACCCTGCGGGTGGTCAAGAAGTCCGGATCCTTCATGCTGCTCGACAAGCTCGTCGTCACTCTCGACAGCCAGCTGAGCACGACCTCGGGTGCGTTCAACAAGGCCGCTCCCGCCGACGTGACGGTCGATGTGCTGCGCGACCCGAGCGAGCTCTCCTCGATCAGCCTCGGCGGTGAGCCGCTCGAGCGCGACGCCGACTACACGCTGTCCGGATCGACGGTCACACTGAAGTCGTCGTACCTCGCCGCGCTCCCGGTGGGAGACGCGACGCTGGACTTCGCGTTCACCGGAGACCATCTCGACGATGTCCACGCCACCACGGCCGACGGCGACTCCGTGTCGTTCACGTTCCGCGGGACGGGCGTCGCGTGGCTCGGCCCGAAGGCACCCGACCAGGGAGCCGTCGAGGTGTACATCGACGGCAAGAAGGTGAAGAGCGTCGACACCCACGCCGAGTCGCGCGTCTCGAATCAGACCCTGTTCGAGGCGACCGGGCTGAAGGACGGCGAGCACACGATCAAGGTCGTGAAGACGTCGGGAGACGTGCTCCGCACGGACGTGTTCCGATACACGGTCAAGAAGGTCGGCTGATCCCCGTCGGGGCGGGCCCCGTGCCCGCCCCGATGCACCGCCGACGAACCCTCTCGCGGATGTCCGCCCCCGGGTGCACACTCTGCAGATGGAGATCACACTCGCACAGCCGGCGGGACTCGTCGTGAGCCCCGCCTTCAGTCATGTCGCCGTCGTCCCGCCCGGGGCCACGACGATCCACGTCGGCGGCCAGAACGGCGTCGATGAGACGGGCGCGCTCGTCTCGACGGATGCCGCCGAGCAGTCGCTCCGAGCGGTCCAGAACGCTCGGATCGCGCTCGAGTCGGCGGGCGCAGGCCTCGACGATGTCATCAGCTGGACGATCTACATCCACCAGGATGCCGATCTTCGTGCCGCCTACGGTGCCGTCGCAGCGACGCTCGCCCGTGACGGCGCCCCTCCGTTGGTGACCGCAGCCCTCGTGGCCGGCCTCGGCGTCCCGGGCGCAGTGATCGAGGTGAGCGCGATCGCCGCCGTCATCCGCGAATGACCGCGGCGCGCCGACTCAGATCCTTCCGCGCACCGGGGTCCGCTCGGCCGAGTCACCGCCCTCGGGCATCGCCATCTCCGCGCGGACGCCGAGCAGTCTGACCTCCCGGTCGTGATCGAGCGTGGCACCGAGCACCAGTGCCGCCTCGATGACCGTCGCGCGCCGGGTGGTCGGCTCCGGCAGCTTGCGGCCGAAGGTCTTGGTCTCGAACGGCGCATAGCGCACCTTCAGATGCACGCGGACGACCGGGCGCCCCTCGGCGGCGCAGTCGTCGAAGGCCTGCCCCGCCAGTTCGGTCAGCGCCGCCTGAACCTCTGCAGTCGTCGTGAGGTTCTGCTGGTACGTCATCTCGCGACTGTGGCTGCGGGCCACCCATGGGGCGCTGTCGACCACCGTCGGACCGAGACCCGAGCCCAGCCCGTGGTACCAGACGCCCATCCGCGGTCCGAACTCCGCGATGAGCTCTGCCTCGTCCGCGTCAGCGAGTTCACGGACCGTCGTTACGCCGTGGGTGGCGAGCCGCTTCTGAACCTTCGGGCCGACTCCCCACAGGTCCCGAGTAGGCCGGTCTCCCATCACGTCGAACCAGTTCTCGGCGGTGAGCCGGAAGACGCCCCGGGGCTTGCCGAACTCCGTGGCGATCTTGGCCCGCACCTTGTTGTCGCCGATACCGACCGAGCAGTGCAGTGCCGTCGACTCGAGCACCGCGTTCTGCGCGCTGCGCGCCGTCTGCTCGGGGTCGTCCGTGGTCACGCCGAGAAAGCATTCGTCCCAGCCGATGACCTCGAGCACCACCCCGGGCAGTGCACGCAGTGTCGACATCACCTCGGTCGAGGCCGACTCATACGCGTCGTGGTCCACCGGCAGGAAGACCGCGTTCTCAGGCGCCTTGCGTGCCGCGATCTTCAGCGGCATGCCGGATCCGATGCCGAACTTCCGCGCCTCGTACGACGCCGTCGACACGACGGCGCGCTCCGTCGGGTCGCCCCGGCCGCCGACGATCACGGGGAGCCCGGCGAGCTCCGGTCGGCGCAGAACCTCGACCGCAGCGATGAACTGATCCATGTCGACGTGCAGCACCCAGTCGGTCATGCACCGAGTGTGGCCCGTACCGGGCGAGTTGTCACCCCTCGGACACGATCAGCGCATCACCGAGATCAGCCGATCGAGACGGCGATCGCGGTCGCGATCACGGCGAGGAGCGGCAGCGTGCCCTGCATCACTGCGGCGCGTGCCTTCGTGCGATCGGAGAGGATCAGCACCAGTGCGGCGGCGAGCATCATCCCCGTTCCGGCGAACACGAGAGTCAGTCCCACCGTTGTGAAGCCGATGATCACGAAGCCGACGCCGAGCAGCGCGGTCAGCGCGAGGAACAGGTTGTAGAAGCCCTGGTTGAAGGCGAGCGCCTTCGTCGTGAGGGCGTCCGCCTCGCTCGCGACGCCGAAGATCTTCCTCGTCTCGGGCTCTGTCCATCTCAGCGACTCGAGCGCGAAGATGAAGACGTGGAAGGCGGCAGCGGCCGCGGCGAGGACGAGTCCGACGATGAGCATGACTCGATCGTATCGATGTCCGCTCGCGCTAGATCAGGAAGATCGACAGAAGCCCGGGGTTGTGGGCGTGCACGAGCACCCCGAACACCACCGCATCGAACAGCAGGTGCACCGTGACGACATAGGCCAGCGAGTGCGTCCGAATGAAGATGAACCCCTGCAGCAGCGCGAACGGGATGGTCAGCAGCGGTCCCCACTCGCGATAGCCCAGCTCCCACAGGAATGAGACGAACACGATCATCTGCAGCACGTTGGCGAGGGCGTCGGGGAAATGCCTGCGCAGCAGGGCGAAGACGGTGCAGATGAAGAACAGCTCGTCCCAGATGCCGACCGCTCCGACGCCGACGAACAGCCGGGCGATGAGGTCGGGCGAGTCCACGACCGGCCAGTTCTGATAGACGCCGCTGGTGATGAAGTAGAACGGCAGGATCAGCCAGCCGAGCACCAGGACGGCGACGAGCCAGCCCCACTGCAGGCGCCCCCAACGGCGATGCGCCCGCCAGGGGAAGCCGATCGCCCGGTCGCGGAACACGAAGCGGGAGACGACGTACGGAACCGCCACCGCGCCGCCGAGGGCGAGCGTGAACCGCAGCATCGCGAGGTTGTCGAGCTCTGCCGCGAGCGGGATCACGCTGACGATGAGCATGCCGAGGGCGATCAGGGACAGGTCCCTGGTGAGCGAGGGCTGACGGCTGGTCCCCACGACTCGGGCGCTCTCTCGACGCGTGCCCACGCGCACCGTCTGATCCGCCGTCACCGGCAGACGGCGCTCGACGAGCCACGCGCTCCCGACGCCGAGTGCGAGCAGCGCCCAGCCGAGCCACGGGATCTGCACCACGAAGAACGCCGGCGCCGCAGCGCACACGAGGAGCGCGGAGACGACCGCCGGCCACGTCGCCGAGATGCGCTGCGCGGTGATCACGCGCGCGACTTCCGCCGATACACGAGATCGCGGATGTCTCGCCCCTTGGCGATCCCCTTGCGTTCGAATGCGGTCATGACGCGTCCATCGAATCGCTCGGCCCAGTCGCCGTCGAAGGCGCGCTCGAACAGAGGCTCCGCGTCGAGCACCTCGCGCATCTGCAGCGCGTAGTCCTCCCAGTCGGTCGCGAGGCGGAGCAGACCGCCGTCACGGAGTGCGCGAGCGGCGGTGTCGGCGAACCCCTGGCGGACGAGACGGCGCTTGGTGTGCTTCTTCTTGTGCCACGGATCAGGGAAGAAGATCCAGACCTCTGCCGCTGCCGCTTCGGGGAGGTACGACGAGAGCACCTCTGGCGCATTCGCCTCGACCACGCGGACGTTGCGAGCGCCTTCGCGGTCGGCGTCGAGCATGGTCCTGGCGAGACCCGCGCGGAAGACCTCGACCGCGAGGAAGTCGTCGTCGGGGCGGGACGATGCGGCGGCGACGATGGCGTGCCCCTGACCGGAGCCGATCTCGACGTACAGGTCCGCATCCCGCCCGTACTCGGAGGCGGGATCGAGACGCGCCTCCGGGTGCACCGAGGTCCAGGCGACATCGCGGGGCACGTCGAGGAGGTAGTGCGGTCCGAGCTCTTCGAACGCGCGTTCCTGAGCATCGGACATCCGGCCGCTGCGGCGCACGAAGGAGACCGGTTCGTCGCGGAAGGTGCGGGGTTCGGGCATGCTTCCAGGGTAGTCGGCGGCGCTGAACGCCACCGACCGCGGGTCAGGAGGCGGGTGCCGTCACGAAGTCGATCAGCTCCTCCACCCGACCGAGGAGCGCGGGCTCGAGGTCGCGGTAGGTGTGCACCTTCGACAGGATGTGCTGCCAGGCGCGACCGGTGTCCGCCTGCGTCTCGTACGGCCACCCGAATGCGCGGCAGATCCCGGTCTTCCAGTCCGTGCCCCGAGGGATCTCCGGCCATCTCGCGATACCGAGAGCCCGAGGGGTGACGCACTGCCAGACATCCACGAACGGGTGGCCGACGATCTTCACATGCCTTCCGTGCGGACCCCGGGCGACGGCGTCGGCGATGCGCGACTCCTTCGACCCGGGCACGAGGTGATCCACGAGGACCCCGTAGCGCCGCGATGCGCTGGGAGGCTCTGCGGCGAGCAGCTCGTCGAGCAGGTCGACTCCCTGCAGGAACTCGACGACGACGCCCTCGACCCGCAGGTCCGCTCCCCATACCTTCTCGACCAGCTCGGCGTCGTGCTTGCCCTCGACCAGGATCCGGCTGGGAAGCGCGACCCTGGCTCGTTGATCGGCGGCGACGAACGAGCCGGATGCCGTGCGTCGGAGGCCCTGCTCCTTCGCGGCCGGGACCGTGAGCCGCACCGGTGATCCGTCGATCAGGAACCCGCCTCCGAGCGGGAAGAGGCGCTTGCGCCCCACCCGGTCCTCGAGTTCGACGTTGCCGCCCTGCACCCGTGTGACCGCTCCGCAGAATCCGTCCTGCGCCACCTCGACGACGAGATCGAGCTCGGCGGGAACCTGCGGCACCGGCTTGGCTGCTCGTTCCCTCCAGCCGGCAGCGAGCACATCGGATCCGTACCTGTCGTCCATGCCATCCAGCGTATGTGTCTCCGCTGAGGGCGAACGGCTATCCCCGCTCGGAAGGTGTCGCGTGTCGGCCTCTGTGCATAGACTCGTGCCATGGGGCTCGGCTGCCGGTCGGAGGGAACACGATGAAGACACGGTGGCTGGCGCTGGCCGCACTGACTGCGGCGGCTGCAGCAGCCGCGTTCTCCGCATCTGCTGCCTCCGCGACCGACCCCGTGACGCTCGACTCGGGATACGTGACGGACGACGCCGACGTCCTCAGCCCGAGCCAAGAGGACGCCGTCGAGGCTCGACTCCAGACGCTCAGCGACAATTCCTCGTCCGATCTCTTCGTCGTCCTCGTCGATGACTTCACCTCGCCGACCGACAACGTCGCCTGGGCCGATACCGTCGCAGAGAACAACAACCTCGGCTCCGAGCAGTACCTGCTCGCGATCGCGGTAGAGGGACGCAGCTACTACATCTCGGCAGCACCCGACGGCCCGCTCAGCGACAGCAAGCTCGACGACGTGGAAGACAAGATCCAGGGTCTGGCCGCACAGGAGGACTGGGAGGGCATGATCGTCCTCGCCGCCGACGAGATCGAGGGCGACGGCGGTGCGGGCGCTCTACGGGCCACACTGATCGTGGTCGCCGTCATCGCGGTCGGCCTGATCATCTGGCTGGTCATCGCCCTCATTCGCCGCGCGCGTCGCAATGCCGCGATCCGCAGGCGTGGCGCCATGCCCGAGACGCCCGATCCGAACGATCCGTTCTCCACGCTGACCGACGAGCAGGTGGAGACGCAGGCGGGGGCCGCACTCGTGCAGGCGGACGATGCGATCACCTCGAGCCGCGAGGAGCTCGGCTTCGCCGTCGCCCAGTTCGGCGACGCGGCGACCGCCGAGTTCAGCGGAGCAGTCGAGACCGCGAAGTCGAAGATGTCCGAGGCCTTCGATCTGAAGCAGAAGCTCGACGACGAGATCGAGGACACCGTCCACGATCGCCGCGCCTGGCACATCCGCATCATCCGGCTGTGCGACGAGATCGACGACGTCCTCGACGAGAACACCGACGCGTTCGACGCGCTCCGCAAGCTCGAGCAGAACGCACCACAGGAACTCGACAGAGTCCGCGGCGAGCGAGCCGCTCTCGTCCCGCTTCTGACTTCCGCGGCTCCCGCTCTGGCCGCGCTGTCCGCCACCTACGACGCATCGGCACTGAGCACGGTGTCCGACAACCCGGCACAGGCTCAGGAGCGGGCAGCCCTCGCCGACCGCTCGATCGAGGCCGCGCAGCAGGCGATAGCGGCCGGTCGCTCCGGCGAGGCGGCGTTCGCCATCCGCACGGCCGAGCAGTCGGTGGCGCAGGCGACACAGCTGGTCGAGGCCATCAACGCGCTGGGCACCGAACTCTCCCGTATCGAATCGCAGGCGCAGGCTCTCGTCGCCGAGCTGCAGGCCGACATCGCCGCGGCACAGCAGCTGCCTGACGCCGGAGGCACGCTCGCCGCGGTCGCGGCCGCAACCTCGCAGCAGCTGCAGCGTGCGCAGGCCGACCTCTCCGGAGCATCGCGCAGTCCGCAGCGCGTGCTCGAAGCGCTCAGCGCGGCGAACACGCAGATCGACGCCGCGATCGCGGAGGGCACCCAGGCCGTGGAACGGGCGCGACGCGTGCAGCAGCTTCTCGAGCAGACCCTGACGCAGGCGGGCTCCGAGATCCGAGCAGCGCGCGAGTACATCGAGACGCGGCGGGGAACCGTCGGCTCCACGGCTCGCACCCGCCTCTCCCAGGCCGACGCGACCCTTACTCAGGCCGTGAGTCTGCGGTCGTCGGATCCCGAGACCGCGCTCGCAGAAGCAGGACGCGCGCTCGAACTCGCCCGGCAGGCCACCTCATCCGCCCAGGCGGATGTCGCGGCCATGAGCCCGAGCCGCTATGAGAGCGGATGGGGCGGCGCCGGCGGCAGCATCTTCGGCGGCGGATCAGGCTCCGGCGGTTCCGGCCTGGGCGGCGACATCCTGGGCGGCATCATCGGCGGTCTGCTCTCCGGCGGCGGCGGAGGCGGCGGCTCCTCGCGCAGCAGCAGCTGGCGTTCCAGCGGTGGCGGCGGGTTCCGCAGCTCCGGTTTCGGCGGAGGCGGCGGCAGCCGCTCCAGCGGCCGCAGCGGCCGTTCGGGAGGGCGACGCTTCTGAAACGCACACCTATCGACCCCAGACATCGAGTCCGACCCTCTGAAAGGAACCACGCATGACCAAGCAGTCCATCTTCGGACGTATCTCGACCCTCGTCCGCGCGAACATCAACTCGCTCCTGGACTCTGCGGAAGACCCGCAGAAGATGATCGACCAGCTCGTTCGCGACTACACGAACAGCATCGCCGACGCCGAGTCGGCCATCGCCGAGACCATCGGCAACCTGCGTCTGCTGGAGCGCGACCACGAGGAAGACGTCCAGGCCGCCACCGAGTGGGGCAACAAGGCTCTCGCCGCCAGCCGCAAGGCCGACGAGATGCGCTCCACCGGCGACGCCGCCGATGCCGACAAGTTCGACAACCTCGCGAAGATCGCTCTGCAGCGCCAGATCAGCGCCGAGCGCGAGGCGACCGGGGCCGAGCCGCAGATCGCCGCTCAGACCGAGATCGTCGACAAGCTGAAGTCCGGCCTCAACGGCATGAAGGACAAGCTCGGCGAGCTGAAGAACAAGCGCAGCGAGCTGCTCGCCCGCGCCAAGGTCGCCGAGGCTCAGACGAAGGTGCAGGATGCGGTCTCCTCGATCAACGTCCTCGACCCCACCAGCGAGCTGGGACGTTTCGAAGACAAGGTTCGCCGTCAGGAGGCCCTCGCCCAGGGCAAGATCGAGCTCGCGGCATCCAGCCTCGACGCTCAGTTCGAGAGCCTCGAAGACCTCGGTGAGCTGACCGAGGTCGAGGCTCGTCTCGCCGAGCTGAAGGCGGGCGGCTCCGCCCCTCGCCAGGCCATCGAAGGCTCCTGATACACCCTGCGGGTGCCTCGGATCCTCGTGTCCGAGGCACCCGCTCCTCTTCTCAGCTGGAGGCACCCATGGTGCGTTTCCTCGTCGTCCCGCAGTGGCAGGGCTCCCCCGCCGCTCGCGCGATGCTGCTCGTCGACGGCGCCTCGGCGATCGCCGGCGACCTTCCGCGTGCCGCGACCACGGTGCTCGATGTGCCGGTCGAAGCCGGTGAATCCCTCGGCACCGGCGTCCGCCGACTCAGCGCTCTCCTTCGCACCCGAGAGCTCGTCGAAACCGGCATGACCGCCGACACCGTGATCATCGGCGGCGACTGCAGCGTGACCGTCGCCGCCCTGGCGGCTCTTCCCGGCGGAACCGACGACCTGGCCGTCGTGTGGTGCGATGCCCACGCCGACCTGCACACGCCGGACACCTCACCCTCCGGAGCGTTCTCCGGCATGGCGCTCCGCGCGGTACTCGGCGACGGAGAGCCTCAACTCGCGCTCTCGCCCGGGATCCCCCGCGATCGGGTGGTCACGGTGGGCATGCGCAATCTCGACGACGACGAGGTCACCGCCCTCGACGGCCTCGCCCAGCTCTCCGTCGACGATCTGGAATCGCCCGACGCTCTCGCCGACGCGGTCGAAGCGACCGGCGCGCGCCGCGTATGGGTGCACATCGACGTCGATGTGCTCGACCCTGCGGAGATCGCCGGTGTCTCTTCCCCCGCACCGTTCGGACTCTCGCCCGCGAGTCTGAGCACCGCGATCCGCGCACTGCGGTCCCGTGTGCCGCTGGCGGGCGCCACCATCGCGGGGTTCGCCCCTCGCTCACCCGTTGACGCGGTCGACGACCTCGGCGCGCTGCTCCGTCTCGTCGGAGCCGTCGCATGACGTCCGACTGGCGGCCGGCCGCCGAGCGCGCTGTGGCTCGCGGTCGGAGACTCGACCGCCGGATCCCCGCGTTCCTCCTGCGTTCGCCGATCAGCCGGATCGGCTACTGGTGGGGCACGTCCGTGGGCTGGATCTGGGGGTCCCTGTGGAGCACGGGTCCCGTCGAACGCCGATCGGGCCTGTGGGTGTTCCAGGGGATGCCGAACTGGACGTTCAACCGCGGCGGAGTGTGCGTCGGCGGCTGCTTCCTGACGGGTGACGCCCGTCCGAGCGACGCCGTGCTGCGCCACGAGGCGGTGCACAAGGCGCAGTGGCTGCGCTACGGCATCCTGCTTCCGGTGCTCTACCTGTTCGCGGGCAGGGATCCGCTGCGTAACCGCTTCGAGATCGAGGCAGGCCTGGAAGACGGCAACTACGTGCGCCGCAGCAGGTCGCGGCCGTAGAGCGCGGAGGCGCTCAGCGGTCGACGGGCAGCAGCCCGAAGCGCTCCGGAGCGTGGATCTGAGCAGGCTGGATCTCGAGGGCGCCCGTCAGGTGCTCGACGATGTCAGCCGTGCCGAGGAAGCCTCCGAGAAGGGTGACGTGGGTGTCGAGTTCGTCGTCGCAGAGCATCTCGTCTGCCCATGCGCAGGTCGCTCGGGCGAGAGCCTCGCCGGTTGCGCACGCTCGCCCGCTTCCCGGTGCGCCCGATCGCTGGGATCGAGCGAGCCACGTGACCGTCATGCGTCCAGGGGCTTCGATCACGCCGATGTCGGACGCGTCGGCGACCTCGATGAAGATCCGACCCGACGCGCACAGCGGCAGAGTGGCGAGGAAGACCTCGAGCTCGGTGAGCGAGTGCTCGTCGGCCGTCACCAGGTGGTGAGCACGGCGACGTGCGGCGCGGCGCTCGGCACGCGTGCTGCGGGTCTCGAGGAAGGTCTCCATGATGCATCCATCATACAGCACATGAAGGGTTGCCTAACCTTGCTCGGGGACTTCTTCCACAAGTGCGCATCGCAGAGCCTCGAGTTCCTGGTCCGTCATCCCGTTCGCGCGCAGGTAGCCGGCGGCCGAACCCCAACGTTCGTCGACCTGCTCGAGCAGCGCCCGCATCACCGGTGCCGGCGACTGCGTCGCCAGAGCGACGGCGTGCACAGCCTGCGGATGCTGCGACCTCAGGTATGCGGCGATGCGCTGCGACCGCTCGGCGGGCAGCAGCGACTCCGTGAGCGCGTAGTCCGCGACGATCGCCTCACGGTCGGCGCCCACAGCGGCGAGTGCGAGCGCGACGGTCACCCCGGTGCGGTCCTTGCCGACCGTGCAGTGAACGAGAGTCGGCTCCCCCTCGGCGATGATGCGGATCGCGGCGACGAGCCGATCTCCGCTCTCCTCGAGCAGGTGCAGATAGAGATCCTCCAGGCTCGTGTCCGTCTCGAAGAACGACCGCACGGATCCGAGGAACAGCGGAAGGTGAGTGGTGTCGGGACCCTCGATCTCGGTCGGCTCTGCGGCGACCTCTTCGCCGTCGCGGAGATCGACGATGTGAGCGACGCGGCGACGGACCTCGTTCACCCCGGCAGTGGTCGCCGCCGAAAGCTGGCCGGATCGCAACAGCACGCCCGAACGGATCCGACCACCGTCTGCGAGCATCCCTCCGACGTCGCGGAAGTTGTTGACCCCGTCGACCTCGAGAACGCTCATGCGTGCGCCTGCGCCTGCGCCTGCGGCGAGCGCGGCGGAACCGGGTACCTTCCGGCAATCACGACTCGATTGAAGGCGTTGATCGAGATGCAGGCCCAGCTCAGTGCCGCGTACTCCTTCTCGGTGAACACTCCACCGACCCGGTTGTACACGTCGTCGGAGATGCCCTCCTCGGAGATGAAGGTGAAAGCCTCGGCGAGCTCGAGCGCGGCTTCCTCGCGGTCACTGAAGACATTGCTCTCGCGCCACGTCGCGATCTGCATGAGCGTGTCGGTGTCGATGCCCGCCTTGAGCGCGCGATCCACATGCAGACGCGTGCAGTAGCTGCACCCGTTGAGCTGCGACGAGTGGATCATCACGATCTCCTTGAGCCGATCGTCGATCCCGTTGGCTGCGCAGATGTCTCCCACGGTGCGGGCGAAGGCGTCGAGCGCCTGGTAGGCCGCCGGCTCGGTCTTTGAGAGGTGCACTCGCGTCTCGCTCATGGCTCAATGATATTCCGTTGTGCACTTCAGCTGGCGAGCCGCTCACAGGAAGCGAGAATGCAGAGCGCGAAATGACGGCACCCATTTGATGACTTTTCGCCAAGGATGAGCGGGGTTGCGGCAAACATAATGCTCCCGCATTTCCCCACCACCCTCGAAGCAGAGCAGAATATGCAGGTGGCGATCGACACCAGCGAGTTCAGCTATCTTCCCGCACAGGCGCAGACGATGGGGGTCTCCGAACCGTCCGTTCGACGCGTGACGCTGCCCCTGCCGGACGGCCGCCAGGTGAGCGCGCTGCGATTCGGCGACGAGGCACCTCGAGTGACACTGCTGCACGGCGCCGGTCTCAATGCGCACACGTGGGACACGACGGTGCTCGCGCTCCAGCAGCCGGTGCTGGCGATCGACCTCGCCGGTCACGGCGACTCGTCGTGGCGCGACGACCTCGATTACACCCCTCGCACTCTCGCGCTCGACGTCGCCGCGGCGCTCGACGCCTGGACGGACGCCCCGCAGCTGGTCGTGGGTCACTCGCTCGGCGGCCTCACCGGCGCAGCTCTCGCCGCTGCCCGTCCCGACCTCGTGTCGGGGCTGATCGTGGTCGACATCACTCCGGGCATCGACACGTCCGCCGGGCCCGCCGCCCTGCGCGAGTTCTACGCCGGCCCCACGGATTTCGAGACACGCGACGAGCTCGTCGACCGCGCGATCTCGTTCGGGTTCGGAGGCGCCAGGTCTGACACCGAGCGGGGCGTGTTCCTGAACACCCGCGTGCGCGCCGACGGCCGCGTCGAGTGGAAGCACCACTTCGCGCACCTCGCGGCCCAGACGCTCGCTGCGCACGACCGCGGCGACGTCTCGGCGCCGTCCGCACTTCACACCACCGGCTGGCAGGATCTCTCGCAGACGTCGGCACCCCTCACGCTCCTCCGCGCCATCGACGGCTTCGTGACCGCAGCGGATGCGCAGGAGTTCGCCGATCGTCTGCCTCAGGCCCGCGTGGTCGCCGTCCAGGCCACCCACAACGTTCAGGAGACCGCGCCCGGGCAGCTCGCCGCGGTGATCTCGTCCTCGCTCCCGCCGCACGGAATGTGACGTTCCGTTCCACATTCCGCCCTCACCCACCCGACACATCCCTAGGCTCGATCCATCGGCACACAGCAACTGCCGCACCGAGAGGAAACAACCCATGTTCCGACGTACGCGACGACTCGCGCTGATCTCCGCCATCGCGGCGAGCGCCATCGTCCTCACCGCCTGCGCAGGTGCCGCAGAGCCCGAGACCACTGAGCCCGTCGGAGAGCCCGATCCCGACGCGACGCTCCAGGTGGGGCTCGTCCTCGAACCCACCAATCTCGACATCCGTCACACCAGCGGCGCCGCCCTCGAACAGATCCTCATCGACAACATCTACGAGGGTCTGATCAGCCGGACGCAGGAGAACGAGATCGTGCCCCGCCTCGCCTCGGACTACGAGGTCTCCGACGACGGACTCACTTACACGTTCACCCTCAACGAGGGCATCACGTTCCACAGCGGAACCGCACTCACCTCGGCCGACGTGGTCGCCTCGTACGAGGCCGTCCGCACGGACGCGACGCTGCAGGGCAACGCCGAGTTCGCCTCGGTGGCCTCTATCACCGCCCCGGACCCCGCGACGGTGCAGATCGTGCTCACGGAGCCGAACCAGAACTTCCTGTTCTCGCTCACCGGGCCTGCGGGTCTCGTCTTCCAGACGGGCGACACGACCGACCTCAAGACCGCCGAGAACGGAACCGGCCCCTTCACCCTGACTCGGTGGAACAAGGGCAGCGCCATCACCTTCGCCCGCAACGACGCCTATTGGGGCGAACCGGCGGGAGTCGCCGAGGTCGAGTTCCAGTACATCCCCGACTTCACCGCCGGAGTGAACACCGCTCTCGACGGCGGGGTTCAGGTTCTCACAGCCGTCGACCCGAATCTCGCCCCGCAGCTCGAGGATTCCGGCGACTTCACCCTCACGACCGGCCGCACCACAGACAAGGCCACGCTCGCGTTCAACAACGCCAAGGCGCCTCTCGACGACGTGCGGGTACGCGAGGCACTCCGCCTCGCGATCGATCACGAGGCTCTCGTCGAGGCCGTCGGTGCGGGATCCACCCTGTACGGACCGATCCCCGAGCTGGACCCCGGTTACGAGGACCTCTCCGATGTCGTCTCCTACGATCCGGAGAAGGCGAAGGAGTTGCTTGCAGAAGCCGGCCAGGAGGATCTCGAGCTCACCCTGACGATCCCCAGCTTCTACGGAACGACGGTCCCCAAGGTGCTCATCTCGGACTTCCAGAAGGTCGGCGTCACCCTCGATGTCGACTCCGTCGAGTTCCCGGCCTGGTTGGAGGACGTCTACACCAACCACGACTACGACCTCAGCTTCGTGCTGCACGTCGAGCCGCGTGACTTCGGCAACTTCGCGAACCCCGACTACTACTTCGGCTACGACAACGCCGAGGTGCAGGGCCTGTACACCGAGGCGCTGGCCGAGGTCGATCCCGACAAGTCCGCGGACCTGCTCGCCGAAGCCGCGCGCATCGTGTCCGAGGACCACGCGGCGGACTGGCTGTACAACGGTGCGACCATCACGGCCGTGAGCCCGCTCGTGACCGGCTTCCCCGAGGACTCGATCAACTCCCGCATCAACCTGGCCGGGGTGACCGTGGCCACCGAGAAGTGATGACGCGCACGTCGTGATCCGCTACGCGCTCGTTCGAGGAGCCCTGCTCATCGCAGGGCTCCTCGTCTCGAGTGCGGTGATCTTCCTGACCCTCAGGGTCTTCCCCGGCGATGTCGCACAGCTGATCGCGGGCACGCAGGCCTCCCCCGACGAGGTCGAGGCCCTTCGCGAATCCCTCGGTCTGAACCGTCCTCTCCCCGCGCAGTACGCGGAGTGGATCGGCGGGATCTTCCGCGGCGATCTCGGCACGTCGCTCCTCTCGGGCGCCTCGGTCGGCGAGGAGCTGCTCGAGAAGGCGCAGGTCACGGTCCCGCTCGGCATCCTCTCCCTGCTCATCGCCGTCCTCATCGCCGTGCCGTTCGGAATCCTGGCCGCGCTGCGTCGTGGCGGTCGCGGAGGCACGGCGCTGAGCGTCGGCGCGCAGGCTCTCGCCGCGGTGCCCGTCGTCTGGGCGGGCATGATGCTCATCGTCGTCTTCTCGGTCTGGCTCGGCTGGCTTCCCCCGCAGGGCTTTCCCCGCACCGGGTGGAGCACGCCCTGGCGAGCGATCGAGTCGCTGCTGCTGCCCGCTCTCACGATCGGCATCGTCGAGGGCGCGATGCTCATGAGATTCGTGCGCAGTGCGACCCTGCAGGCCGCGGGACAGGACTTCGTCCGCACCGCCGCCGCCAAGGGACTCACCCGCACGCGCGCCCTTATCTCCCACGGCATACCGGCAGTCGGACTCTCGATCATCACTGTCCTCGGACTGCAGGTCGCGGGCATCATCGTCGGCTCGGTCGTCATCGAGCAGCTGTTCACCCTCCCGGGCATCGGGCGGATGCTCGTGGCCGACGTCGGAACGCGCGACCTCGTCAAGGTGCAGAGCGAGCTGCTCGTGCTCACCGGTTTCGTGCTCGTGGTGGGCTTCCTCGTCGATCTGGTCCATCGTGCGATCGATCCTCGGCAGAGGGAGGCCTGATGTCCGGTTGGCTGTCGAGACTGTGGCGGACCGCGACCGGGCGATTCGGTCTGATCGTCGTCGCCATCGTCGCTCTCACGGCGCTCGTCTCGCTGTTCTGGACGCCGTTCGACCCGCAGGAGTCCGATCTGGCGGCTCGCTGGGGTGTCCCCGGCTGGCCCCATCTGCTCGGCACCGACGACACCGGGCGCGACATCCTCAGTCTGCTCATGGCGGGCTCTCGGACGACGGTGTTCGTGAGCATCGGCGCCGGGCTCGTCGCCACGGTCGTCGGCATCGCCCTGGCCGCGCTCGGCGCGCTCACGGCACGGTGGCTGCGTGAGACGGTGGCCGTGCTCGTCGACATCCTGATCGCCTTCCCCGTGCTGCTCATCGCGATGATGATCTCGTCGGTCTGGGGCGGCTCGCTCTGGGTGGTGATCTGGTCGGTGGGCATCGGCTTCGGCGTCAACATCGCTCGCGTCACCCGACCAGAGCTGCGCCGCGTGCAGCAGAGCGACTTCGTCCTCGCCGCGCGGGCCTCCGGCCTGACGACCGGTCAGAGCCTCGCGCGCCACCTGCTGCCCAACGTCGCGCCTGTGTTCATCGTGCAGCTGTCGTGGTCGATGGCGGTCGCCGTGCTCGCCGAAGCGGGACTGTCGTACCTGGGCTTCGGCGCGTCGGTGGTGGAGCCGAGCTGGGGGCTGCTGCTCGCCGATCTCCAGCGCTACATCGGCGTGCATCCCCTCTCGGTCATCTGGCCGGGCCTCGCGATCACGATCACTGTGCTCGCTCTCAACCTCCTGGGCGACGGCCTGCGCGAGGCCACCGATCCCACGCTGCGCCATCGCGCCGCCGAGATCCACACGCCGGCGGTGATCGCATGAGTCTCGAAGTGACCGACCTCGTCGTCCGCATCGACGGACGGCCGGTGGTCGACGGCGTCTCGTTCGAGGTGCCGGACGGATCGCGCCTGGGCCTGATCGGCGAATCCGGATCCGGCAAGTCCTTGACCGCCCTGGCCGTTCTCGGGCTCCTTCCCGACGGCGCGACCGCGAGCGGCAGCATCCGCTGGAACGGCACTGAGCTGATCGGAATGCCGGATCGCGAGCTCGCACGCCTGCGCGGTGACGAGATCGGGATCGTCTTCCAGGAGCCGCGCACCGCTCTGAACCCGATCCGCACGGTCGGCAGGCAGATCGCCGAGTCGATCCGCATCCACGAGGGCATCGGTCGACGAGAGGCCCGAGAGCGAGCGATCCAGGAGGCGGCTCGCGTGCGCCTGCCCGACCCGACGTCGATCGTCGATCGGTATCCGCACCAGCTGTCCGGCGGTCAGAGGCAGCGGGTGGCGATCGCGATGGCGCTCGCGTGCCGACCGCGTCTGCTCATCGCCGATGAGCCGACGACCGCTCTCGACGTCACGATCCAAGCCGAGATCCTCGCTCTACTGTTGAACCTCGTCGAGGAGCAGGGCATGTCACTCGTGTTCATCACCCACGATCTCGCCGTCCTCGCTCAGGTCGCGACCCAGGGCGTGGTTCTCGAAGACGGCCACGTGGTCGAGGCGGCTCCCGTGAGCACGCTCCTCACCGCCCCGACGTCGCCGATCACCCAGGGGCTGCTCCGCGACGCGACCGCGACCCTGTGGCGGCCCGAGGGAGGCACGCGATGAGCCTGATCGAGGCGCGGTCTCTGCGGCGTGACTTCGTGATCCCCAAGCGCTCCGCCTTCGAGCCGACGCGCAGGCAGACAGCCTTGGCACCGACAGACCTCGACATCGTCGAGGGGTCGTCCGTCGGGATCATCGGCGAATCCGGGTCGGGGAAATCGACGCTCGTCAGACTGCTGCTCGGACTCGACCGTCCGACGTCCGGCACCGTCACCGTCGATGGAAGAGCCGTGGATGCCGCGGCATCCGCCCGCTCGCTGCACTGGCTGCGCCGTCAGACCGGGCTCGTGTTCCAGGACCCGTACGCATCGCTGGACCCTCGCATGACCGCCGCCCAGATCATCCGCGAGCCCCTCTGGGCGCTCGGCATCGAGGGAGACCACCGCGCGCGCGTGCGCGACGTGCTCGAGCAGGTCGGCCTCGAACCCGAGATGGGCGACCGCTACCCGCACGAGTTCTCGGGAGGGCAGCGGCAGCGGATCGCGTTGGCCCGCGCCATCGTGCATCGACCCCGCATCCTCGTCGGAGACGAGCCCCTGTCGGCGCTCGACGTGACCGTGCGAGCTCAGATCCTCGAGCTCCTGATCGAGCTGCGACGCAGCGCCGACCTGACGCTCGTCCTGGTGTCGCACGACATCGGCGTGGTGCAGAACCTGTGCGACACGGTGGTCGTGATGAAGGACGGCGCCGTCGTCGAGCGAGGCCCCACCGCAGACGTGCTGCTGCGCCCGACGCAGGACTACACGAAGGCTCTCCTCGCCGCGATCCCCGTGATCCCCGCTCCCCCGTCGTGAGCAGGGTCGTCAGCGCGCCGAGCTCGTGCTGAAGAACTTCCGCCGACGGCTGGGACGCAGCGCGCGGCGCATGTAGACGGTCCCGAGGTCCCGGCCGAACTTGTGCCCGACTCGGCCCATCCGTCCGGCCTCGACGAAGCCGAGCTTCGCGTGGAGCCGAATCGAGGCGTCGGCCTTCGTGTCGCTGATCACGGCCACCATCTCGCGGATGCCGAGCTGTTCGCAGGCGTCGATGAGCGCCTGCAGCAGCGCAGCTCCGAGCCCCTTGCCGCCGGCTCCCGGACCGAGGTAGATCGAGTCCTCGACCGTGTACCGGTACGCGTTCTTGCCCGCCCACGGCTGCGCCAGCGCGTACCCGATCACGACCCCCGCCGGCGAGACCGCCACTAGGAAGGGCAGGCCGAGCTTGCTCAGCAGCGCGAACTTCTCACGCCAGTAGGGGATGCTGCTGCGCCGCTCATCGAGAGTGACCACCGAATTGCTGACGAAATGGTTGTAGATCTCGCGCACGTACGGGAGGTCGCCCGAACGTGCGGGGCGGATCGAGTACGAGAACACGTCGGGTTCGGGCTGCGGGCGCAGATGGCGCGGCAGCACACGGCGGCGATCACCGGGCTCGAACTGCATGCGATCAGCTTAGAGGGGGCGCTTCGCCGACGCGCCAGTCGATCGGACTCGCACCGAGCCCGTCGAGCAGCTCGTTCGCTCGCGAGAACGGCCGAGAGCCGAAGAATCCGCGCCGTGCGGAGAGCGGAGACGGGTGCGCCGAGGCGATCACGGGGGTCTCGCCGAGGAGGGGCTGCAGATTCGCCGCGTCCTTGCCCCACAGGATCGCGACGAGCGGCTGGTCCCGCGCGACGAGTGCGCGGATCGCGAGCTCGGTCACCTGCTCCCATCCCCAGCGGCGATGGGAGCCGGCCTCGCCGGGCCGCACGGTCAGCACCCTGTTGAGCAGCAGGACCCCCTGGTCGCTCCACGCGGACAGATCTCCGTGCGGGGCAGGCGGGATGCCGAGATCGCTCTCGAGTTCCCGGTAGATGTTCCCCAGGCTGCGCGGCAGCGGCCGCACGTCATGGTCGACGGCGAACGACAGCCCGATCGGGTGCCCGGGAGTCGGATACGGGTCCTGACCGGTGATGAGCACCTTGACGTCGGACATCGGGCGTTCGAAGGCGCGCAGCACGTGATCGCCCGCGGGAAGATAACCGCGTCCTGCGGCCTGCTCCTCCCGCAGCCGCTCCCCGAGGGCGGTGATCGTCTGCTGAACCGGAGCGAGTGCGTCCGCCCATTCGGGGTCCATGAGACCGTCGCCGGCGAGCTCGGCGAGAGTGCGCGCGGTCATCCTCAGTCGATCGGCCGCACGCGCAGCGGTCCGCGGGCGAGAAGATGGTTGGCCGACTGCGCGACGGGTCGCATCGTGACGAGGTCGAGATTCACGTGAGCGGGCGCGTCGAGGGCATAGGCGATCACGTCGGCGACGTCCTCGGCGCGCAGCGGCGCCTCGACGCCCGAATACACGGCCTCTGCCGCGACCGCGTCTCCGCCCAGACGGTTGAGCGTGAACTCCTCGGTGTGCACCATTCCGGGAGCGATCTCGGACACGCGGATCGGCTCGCCGTTCAACTCGAGACGGAGGGCGTGCACGAGCATGGCCTGCGCGGCCTTGGCGGCGTTGTAGCCTCCGCCGCCCGGGTAGGCCACCTGGGCGGCCGTCGAGGTCACGAACACGGTGTCCGCGTGACCGTCCGCGGCGGCTGCCCGACGAAGCAGAGGCAGGAGCCCCGCCACCAGACGCTGGCTCGAGAGCACGTTCGCGTCGTACATCCACTGCCAGTCGTCGATCGACGCGTTCTCGATGCGATCCGTGCCTCGCGCTCCGCCCGCGACCTGCACGAGAGCGTGCACGGGTCCCGAATCCTCGAGCTCCGAGACCAGCGCTGCGACGGCTTCCGGGTTCGTCAGGTCGCACGCGATCGTCGACGCCCCGGTCTCCGCCGAGAGCGCCTCCAATCGGGACGCCCGTCGTGCGACTCCCACGACCCCCCAGCCGCGGGCGCGCAGCGCGCGCACCGTCGCCTGTCCGATACCCGAACTCGCACCCGTCACCACTGCACGCCTGTTCACCATTCCTCCACCGTACGATGTTCCGGCCGCGAAAGCCGCTGCGCATCGTCGGGTCGCGTCGACGCGCCGCGTCGGGAGTCGACGCGCGCCGACCGGACCTCGGAGACGAGGACGAGTGCGACCCCGGCTCCGCACAGCGCGAATCCGGCGATCGTGAGGATCGTCAGAGGCTCCCCCAGCAGGATGGTTCCGGCCAGTGACGTCGTCGGCGCGATCAGGAAGAGCAGCGCCTGCAGGGCGGTGATGCCGATGCGCTTCAGCAGCCACCAGTACAGGCCGTATGCGGCGAGCGTCGGAGCGGCCGCGGTCAGCACCACGGCGAGCCAGAACGATCCGGAGGCGGGCGGAACCAGCGTCCCCGTCACCGCCGCGATCACCACGAGCAGCGCCGCCGTCACCGTCACATGGACGGTCAGCGTCACGAGTACGCCGGTCTGCACCCCGGTCTTCCGCTGCAGCAGGGTGCCGACGATGAGGCACACCATGGCGACGGCCGGCAGCGCATAGGCCGCAGGTGGAGCCTCGGTGGCGCCGAGCTGCGACTGGACGACGAGCAGCACTCCGATCGCGCCCACTCCGAGCCCGACCCATTGGGCTCCGCGCACGCGCAGACCGAGGATGGGCCCGACGAGCACAGCCACCACCAGGGGCTGCACCGCGTCGATGAGAGCCACGGTGCCGGTGGCGATGCCTGCGGCGACGGCACCGTAGACCGCGATGCAGTAGCCGAACTGCGCGAAGATCCCTATCGAGGCCTGGATCCGGAGCTCACGGCGGTGCATCCCCGTCGCCGCTCCTGAGACGACGACGAGCACCAGCAGCGCGACGGCCAGGGGTGCGAACCGCCACACGAGGAGCGTCAGGGGCGAGACCTCGACGGTGGCGAACGCCGGGATGATGAACCCCGAGCTCCAGGTCACGACGAATGCGGTCGCGGCGGTCGCCGTCGTCACGACCCGAAGTACACCGATCTGTTTACTCATGATGCCGACTATACAGACTGGTATAGTCGTCCGCATGACCTCGTCCGTTCCCGAACTCGTCCCGCTCACGCCCGGAGGGCGGCGCGTTCTCGACGCCGCATCGCGACTGTTCTACGAGCGAGGCATCCACGCGGTCGGGGTCGACACGATCGCCGAGGCGGCCGGAGTCACGAAGAAGACGCTCTACGACCGCTTCGGGTCGAAGGAGGCGCTGGTCGTCTCCTACCTCCAGCACCGGGATGCGCGGTGGCGCGACCACGTCGCCGGCCAGCTCGCCCGGGTGCCCGATCGCGGCGCCGACCGTGTGCTCGCGGTCTTCGACGCCGCGATCTCCTGGTCCGACGAGAACAGCCCGAAGGGATGCAGCGCGATCAACGCCCGAGCCGAGATCGGCGAGGGCAACGACGACCACCCGGTGTTCCCCGAGGTGTCTCGCCAGAAGGCCTGGCTCCTCGATCTGTTCGAGGAGCTCTGCGGCGAAGCGGGGATCACCGATCCGCAGGCGATGGCACAGGCGATGATGCTGCTGTACGAGGGCGCGATCGTCACGGTCGGGATGACGACGTTCGCCGAGCCGTTCGCGATCGCTCGCACGTGGGCGGCGAGGCTGCTCGGCCGGCCCTGAACCCGCACGCGCACCGGCGCCGGGATCCGGCCGGTGTTCATTACGTCACATTTCCCACCCACTGTTGACAACTTCCGATATTCCGTACTGTCGCATCAACGACATCAGTCGAATCGACCTTCCAACAGTTCCAGGGGGAACACATGTCCGCACCCGAGACCTGGCGTTTCGAGACCAAGCAGATCCACTCCGGCGCTGCTCCCGACCCCGTGACCAAGGCCCGCGCCACTCCGATCTACCAGACCACGTCCTACGTGTTCGACAGCGCGGATCACGCCGCGAACCTGTTCGCCCTGGCGGAGTTCGGCAACATCTACACCCGCATCCAGAACCCGACGCAGGACGTCCTGGAGCAGCGCCTCGCGGCGCTCGAGGGGGGCACCGGAGCCCTCGTCCTCGCCAGCGGTCAGGCGGCGTCGACGTTCGCTGTGCTGAACATCGCGCAGGCCGGTGACCACATCGTCTCGTCCAGCTCGATCTACGGCGGCACGTACAACCTGTTCAAGTACACGCTCGCCAAGCTCGGCATCGAGGTCACGTTCGTCGAGAACCAGGACGACCCCGAGGAGTGGCGCCGCGCGCTGCGACCGAACACCAAGCTCTTCTTCGCGGAGACCATCGGCAATCCGCAGATCAACATCCTCGACATCCGCACCGTCGCCGACGTGGCGCACGAGGGCGGCGTCCCGCTGATCGTCGACAACACGATCGCGACTCCGTACCTGATCCGCCCGTTCGAGCACGGGGCCGACATCGTCGTGCACTCGGTCACCAAGTTCCTCGGCGGCCACGGCACCACCATCGGCGGCGCGATCATCGACGGCGGCACCTTCGAGTGGTCGAAGAACGTCGAGCGCTTCCCCGGCCTCACCGAGCCCGACCCGTCGTACCACGGCGCGAGCTACACCGCCGCGGTCGGTGACCCGCTCGCCTACATCATCAAGGCCCGGGTGCAGCTGCTCCGCGACCTCGGCTCGGCCATCGCGCCGCAGAGCGCCTGGAACCTCATCCAGGGCATCGAGACGCTGTCGCTGCGCATCGAGCGTCACGTGCAGAACGCCCAGGAGATCGCCGAGTGGCTCGACAGCCGGGACGACGTGGCATCCGTCAACTACTCTGGCCTGCCCTCGTCGCCCTGGTACGCCAAGGCGAACCAGTACGCACCCAAGGGCGTCGGTGCGGTGCTGTCGTTCGAGCTCAAGGGCGGCGTCGAAGCCGGTCGCGAGTTCGTCAACAGCCTGTCGCTGTTCAGCCACCTCGCGAACATCGGCGACGTGCGCTCTCTCGTCATCCACCCGGCGTCGACCACCCACGCGCAGCTCACGCCCGAGCAGCAGCTCACGGCCGGCGTCACCCCCGGCCTCGTGCGACTGTCGGTGGGCATCGAGAACATCGACGACCTCAAGGCAGACCTCGACGAGGCACTCGCCGCGGCTCGCCGCGTGTCGGAGGCCGCTCGCGCCTGACCGCCGTCACGCAGAGCAAGTGCCCCGGGCTTCGGCTCGGGGCACTTCTCGTCCCCGGCTCGTTCGGCCCGTGCACAGGCGGCGCGGACGACAATGAGAACCCACCCGAGGAGCTCACGATCGCCGCCACGACGCATCCGCCGACCCGCCGACGCACGCACGTACCCGCGGGGCGAGCCATCGCCGTCGTCGCACTGGTCGTGCTGGTCATGATCGTGTGCGTCTGGGTCCCGGGCGTGGTGGGAACCGCGGCCGCTGCGCTTCTCCCCTGGTGCGGTCTCGCGCTCGGAGTGCTGGCGGTGGTCGCCCTCCTCCTCGCCCGCCGTGTCCTCCTGGTGCTGCTCGTGCCTATCGTCGCGTGGATGATGGCGATCGCTCCGTCTGCTCCGGGCTTCGCATCGGGCAGCGCCGACGAATCGCCCGGCGTGCGGATAGTCAGCCAGAACGTGCGCGCCCACTCCGGTGGCGCGGCGGAATCCGCGACAGACCTCGCTGGCTCCGGCGCCGAGGTCATCGCCCTCACCGAGCTCGACGCCGACAGCCTCGCGGCGGCACGCGACGCGCTCGCCGCCGACTACCCGCACTCGTATGCCGTCGGCACGGTCGCCGTGTGGAGCCGCCTGCCGATCGCGGATGCGCAGGCGCTGTCGCTCGGACTCGACTGGAAGCGCGCACTGCGTGTGGTCGTGAATGCGCCGGATGGCGACGTGGCCGTCTACGTCATGCACGCGGCGTCCGTCCGCCCAGGCGTGCAGAGCGAGCGGGACGCGATGCTGTCCGGCATCGCCGATGCCGTCGCCGCCGATTCATCGGGGTCGGTCGTCGTCGTCGGCGACTTCAACGCCGCCTCTGCAGATCCTGCCCTGGGCGCCATCCGATCTCAGCTCGACTGGGTCAGGCCGACCGACGGCGCCCTCGGGTTCACGTGGCCCGCCGCACTCCCGCTCGCCAGGATCGATCATGTCTTCACGCGCGGCCTGACCGTGCTCGGTTCGACGACCATGCGGGCAGGCAGCAGCGACCACCTGGCGACGGTCACCACCCTCGCGTTCTGAGCGATCCGACGACGCATCCGTCCGCGGCGCACCGGGCGCGTAACCTGCGGCCGGCGCGTCGCGCGTCAGGCGAGAATGGAAGCATGGACTGGCAGACGACCTCTGAGGACACGGTGCCGTCGGCGCCCGTGACGGAGGCCGACGTGCGCCTGCTTCGCGCACGACCTCCCGCCACCGGCGCCTGGCGCGACGGGGACCCGGCCGGCGGACGGCGTTTCACCTCGTTCGGCGCTTTCCCGACCGAGAGCGGCGCCGAGCTCCCGGGCTTCCGCCTCGCGTTCGAGACCTGGGGCGAGCTGAACGACGACCGGGACAACGCGATCCTCGTCCTGCATGCGCTCACCGGCGACAGTCACGTGCGCGGCGCCGCCGGGGCGGGACACCCGACCGCCGGCTGGTGGGAGGACATCACCGGCCCCGGAGCACCGCTCGACACCGACCGCTGGTTCGTCATCGCACCCAACATGCTCGGCGGCTGCCAGGGCTCCACCGGCCCGGCCAGCATCGCCCCCTCCGGATACGAGTGGGCCTCGCGCTTCCCCTACCTGACGATCCGCGACCAGGTCGCCGCGCAGGTACGCCTCGCCGACTCGCTGGGCATCGACACCTGGGCCGCGGTGATCGGCGGCTCCATGGGCGGGATGCACGCGCTCGAATGGGCGGTCTCGCACCCCGAGCGCGTCGCTCGCCTCGCCGTGCTGTCATCGCCTCCGGTCACGACAGCCGATCAGATCGCCCTCAACACGGTGCAGCTCGAGACCATCCGGATGGATCCCCGGTTCCTGGGCGGCGAGTACTACGATCTGGCCGACGGCGACGGCCCGCACCGCGGCCTGGCGCTCGCCCGTCGCATGGCACTGCTCAACTACCGCAGTCCGATCGAGCTCAACCAGCGGTTCCAGCGCTCGTGGCAGTCAGGGGTGTCGCCTCTCGGCCATGGCGGACGTTTCGCGGTCGAGTCGTACCTGGACTTCCACGGCAACAAGTTCACCCGCCGTTTCGACGCGAACAGCTACATCACCCTCGTCGAGGCGATGAACTCGCACGACGTCGGCCGCGATCGCGGCGGGGTCGAAGAGGCGCTGCGCGCCGTGACGGCGACGACGCTCGTCCTCGGCATCGACAGCGACCGCCTCTTCCCCGTCGACGGCCAGCACCGCATCTCCCGCAGCATCCCGAACACCCTCGACGGCACCGAGGCCGTGGTGCTGAACAGCGATTTCGGGCATGACGGCTTCCTCATCGAGACCGAGGCGGTCGGCAGCAACCTGCGGCGGCTGCTCGCGAGCTAGATCGGATCGATCGTCCACGGCAGGGATCCGGTGCGCAGCCGTAGGCCCTCCCACTCGAAGTCGGTGCCCTGTGGCGACTGGACCACTCGGGTCGCGAAGTGCTGCGCATCGCCAGCCGACGCGAGAGCGTCCTCGGCCGTGTCGAACCGGCTGAGCTGATGCAGGGTGACCCAGGTCGGCGGGAAGAGCGTCCACTCCCCCGTGGCATGCTTCGACAGAGCTTCGACCGGGCTCAGCCAGACCGCGTCGACGACCTCGCCGGGCGAGAACCGCAGGTCCCCTTCCGGCGCTCCGGCGAGGAAGAACCATGTCCGGATGCGGATCGGCGCCTCAGCCGGCGGCTGCCAGCGGGACAGCAGCACCGGATCGGCGATCGTCAGGCCGACCTCCTCGCGCGTCTCACGGATCGCCGCTCGACGCGCGTCGTCGCTCTCCTCCGCCCCCGCGTGGCGGTCGGACGGCTCCACCTTGCCGCCCGGGAACACCCACGCACCGGCGAACGAACCGCGATCCGGCCGGCGCATCAGCAGCACAGCGAAGCCGTCGGGTGTCGAGCGCAGCAGCACGGCCGTCCCGGCGACGGGCAGATGGTCGAGATCGGTCACAGCCTCACTTTATGAGGCGCAATGCCGCTCAGGCCGGAACGAGGACGGGCTTGCGCGCCTCTGTGCGATACGACAGCAACGCGATCACGAGGCCCGCGACGGCGAGGGCCGCCCCCGTCCACGACGGCGCGACGAAGCCCCATCCGGCCGCGATCACCATGCCGCCGAGGAACGCGCCGAGGCTGTTGCCGATGTTGAGCGCAGAGTGGTTCATCGCCGCGGCGATCGACTGATTGTCTCCGGCGACATCCATCAACCGCGTCTGGATCGTCGGGCTGAGCACCGAGGACACGAAGCCCACGACGAATACGAGGAGGGCGAGGCTGACGATCCAGAATGCGAGCACGGCGAGGAGTGCGAACACGAGCGCCATCGCTGCGAGTCCGAAGAGCAGCGTGCGTCGCAGGTCGATGTCGGCGAGATGCCCGCCGACGAGGTTGCCGGCGGTCATGCCCAATCCCATCAGCACCAGCACGATCGGCACCGCCCACTCGGGAGAGCCCGCCACCTCGGTCACCAGGGGCGCGATGTAGCTGTAGACCGCGAAGAAGCCGCCGAACCCGATCGCACCGACGCCGAGCGTGAACCAGACCTGCGGGATGCGGAACACGCCGAGCTCCTCGCGCATGGTCCGGCCGGGAGAGCCGGGATGCTCGGGCACGAAGAAGATGATGCAGACGGTCGCGAGGGCGAAGACGAGGGTCACGACCGCGAAGGCTGCCCGCCACCCCCAGAGCTGACCGAGGAAGGTCCCGAACGGCACCCCGACCACGTTCGCCACCGTCAATCCGGTGAGGATGAAGGCGACGCCCTTGGCTCGGTTGCCCGGCCCCATCACGTCAGCCGCGACCAGCGCGCCGATGCCGAAGTAGGCGCCGTGAGGCAGCCCCGCGAGGAATCGCGAGGCACCGACGAGTTCGAAGGTCGGGAGGAAGACCGTGAGCGCGTTGAACAGGGTCAGCGCCAGAGCCAGCCCGATCATGACGCGATGCCGCGGGTAGCGCGCGACGAAGCCGGCGATCGTGGGAGCTCCAACGACGACGCCGAGAGCGTAGAGCGAGATCAGCCAGCCGGCCTGGCTCAGCGCGTCTTCGGGGCTGCTGGCCCACAGCGTGGGCAGCAGCTCGTCAGCGATGTTGGGCAGCAGGCCCATGACGACGAACTCGGTCATGCCGATGCCGAAGCTGCCGATGGCGAGGGAGAGGAGCGCCCACTTCGCCGCACCCCTCGATTCAGTCGAGGGATTCACCCGTCGAGTCTACGGGGTGTCCGAGTCGTCGATCGCCGCTTCGAGCCGCTCGATCTTCGCATCGAGCTCCCCCGCGTACCCGGGTCGGATGTCAGCCTTGAGCACCAGCGAGACCCGCGACCCGAACGGCATCACGGCCTCGGTCGCGCGCTTGACGACGTCCATCACCGAATCCCAGTCCGGTCCCTCGATCTCGGTGAACATGCTGGTCGTGCGGTGCGGCAGTCCCGACTCGCGCACGACCCGCACGGCGGCGGCGACCGCGTCGTGGACCGACGCGTCTGAGCGCTCCGATCCGTCGGAGGGTGTGCCGCTCGGCGCGACGGAGAAGGCGATCAACATGGGTTCACTCCCGGGTGGTGGACGGATTGCGGGCGGGCACACGGACGACGGCGCGGATGCCGACGGCGAGGAGCACGATGAGGAGGACGTTCCGCGCGGTCAGGATGACGATGGGCAGCAGCTCCGCGCGCAGCAGCGCGTCGTAGCTGAGCGGGTAGACCAGGCACGTGAGGGCACAGAGCGCGAGCACGAGCACGGCGGGCCAGACGGCTCGTGCGCGGTCGAAGACGAACCACAGGATGACCGGAGCGATCAGCCACGTCTGGAACTGCGGTGAGCCCACCTTGTTCATCACGATCAGGGTCGTGACGAGACTCAGCGCGAGAGGAGGCAACAGCCGCGCCGACGCCGCGCCCCGCGCAGCCTTGAGTCCCCCGACGACCATCACGACGACCACGAGGACCGCCATCAGCGGTGTGAGCACCGCACTGACCGCGTCCGCACCCTGAGCACTGATCTGGAAGGTCAGGATGTCGAAGCTGTACTCGATGCGAGCGGCACCCGAGATCGCGAGCCAGAGGAACGGGGTCGCCGCGACGGCTTCGATCTGGAGGCCCCGCCCGGTCTGCTCCGTCAGGAATCCGAAGATCTCGGTGTCGGCTCCGAGCAGGAACAGCAGCGAGATGACGACGGCGGACACGGCTGCAGCCGTGAGCAGGACGCGCATCCTGCTCACGAGCGCGACCACGGCGGCGAGCACGAGGGCGGCCGGCCAGATCTTGATCCAGGCGCCGATCGTCAGCAGCGCGGCTGCCGCAGCGGGGCGACGGACCAGCCAGAGCCCGCCGATCACCGTCAGAGGCACGGTGATCGCGTCGATGCGGTACATCGCGATCGGGCCGAGCAGAAGCAGGGCGGCGACCCAGAACCACGCCGCCGCACGCCGCGGCCGAGATGATGCGCGGCCGAGAAGCACCGCGAAGGCGATCGCATCGAGCACCGTCACAAGCGCAGCCCACGCGATCAGATAGGCCTCCGAGGCGCCCACGACGGCGATGAGCGGGGCCGACAGGACCTTGGCGAGCAGCATGGGAACGAGCGCGAGCTGGGGATAGACCCACGACTCGGTGATCCCGACGATCGCTCCTCCCGAGAGCGCGGCGGTCGACCAGGGTTCGTAGACCAGCACCACGTCGCCCATCGGCTGGCTCGGGTACAGCCACCCCATGACCGCGATCGCGATATGCACGGTCGCGAACGCGCTCCACAGCGCGACGAGACGAACCGTCGTGGTGCGACTCACGCGATGACGTCCGCGATCGCGCGAGGAAGAGCCTCCGCGACATCCAGGGCGACGATCGGATGCCCCTGCGCGCCGCCGATTGCGCCGATGCCCGCAGCGATGCGCCCGGCGTGACCGTGCAGCCAGGCGGCGGCGGCCGCGATCTCCGCAGTCGATGCGTCGACGTCGCCCGCGAGCAGCGCTCCGAGAACACCCCCGAGGACATCACCGGTGCCGGCCGTCGCCAGCCAGCCGGTGCCTGCCTCCACTCGGATGACGCCGCCGTCGGGGTCTGCGATCAGCGTCTGCGCGCCCTTCAGCAGCACGGTCGCGTCGATCTCGCTCGCCACGCGGGCGACCGCGGTCGCCCGATCATCGTCACCGCCGAAGCCGAGCTGAGTCTGCAGCCGCTCGAACTCGCGTCGATGCGGCGTCAGCACGAGCGGCGCGCGGCTCCCGGGCGCGAGATCCAGTGCCCCCGCGTCGACGACCACCGGAACGGAGCCGTCGAGCAGGTCGCGGAGCTCGCGTTCCTCGTCGGAGGTCCTGCTCGCGGCATTCGTCCCCGATCCGATGACCCAGGCGCCGACGCGTGCGCCGGCGGCCCGCGGGCTGACCACCGTCTCGGGGCGGCGAGCGATCACGGCATCCGCCGCTCGTCCCTCACCGATATACCGGACGAATCCTGCTCCGGCACGCCACGCCGCTTCCACGCCGAGCACGGCTGCGCCGGGGTAGTCCGAAGACCCGGTGCGCAGGCCCACGACCCCGCGGGAGTACTTGTCGTCATCCGCGCCCGGCACGCGCAGGAGGCGGGCGGTGTCGTCGCGGGACCAATCGCGTGCGTCGGGCATGACTCCACGTTAGTGCGACGGCCCTCCTCGCCCCAGCCGCACAGTAGCGTCGAGGGGGTGAGCATTCTCTTCTCTCCCCTGAGCATCCGTTCCTCCGCTTTCCGCAACCGGCTCTGGGTGTCCCCCATGTGCATGTACAGCGCGGTGGACGGCGTCGTGCAGGAGTGGCACCACACTCACCTCGCGCAGTTCGCCTCCGGCGGCGCGGGCCTGATCGTCGCCGAGGCGACCGCTGTCGTGCCGGAAGGTCGCATCTCACCGCGAGACGCCGGGCTCTGGAACGACGAGCAGCGCGACGCCTGGGCGCCGATCGTCGAGGCGATCCACGCGCGCGGTGCCGCTGCGGGCATCCAGTTGGCGCACGCCGGCCGCAAGGCGTCGACCTGGTGGCCCTGGGCCGACGAGCGCGGATCCGTGCCCGAGACCGACGGCGGATGGACGACCACGGCCCCGTCCGCGATCGCCTTCGAGGGCTTCGCCGCACCGGTCGCACTCGATGCGGCCGGCATCGACGCCGTCGTGGCGGGATTCGCCGCCGCCACTCGACGGGCGCTCGACGCCGGCTTCGACGTGCTCGAGGTCCACGGCGCACACGGATACCTGCTGCACCAGTTCCTCTCTCCTCTGTCGAACCTGCGGGACGACGAGTACGGCGGATCGCTCGAGAACCGGGCTCGGCTGCTCCTCCGGGTGGTCGACGCGATCCGCGAGGTCGCCGGTGACGATGTGCCGGTGTTCGTCCGCATCTCGGCGACCGATCACGCCGAGGGCGGGTTCACGCCCGAGGAGGCGGCGACGGTGAGCACCTGGGCCACCGAGCACGGGGCCGATCTCATCGACGTCTCCAGCGGCGGGCTCGTCGCGCATCAGCAGATCAGCGTGTTCCCCGGATACCAGGTGCCGCTGGCCGAGTCGGTACGCCAGGGCGGACGCATCCCGGTGTCCGCCGTGGGCCTGATCACCGCTGCCGAACAGGCCGAGCAGGTGCTCGCCGACGGGGCCGCCGACGCGATCTTCGCCGGCCGGGAGTGGCTGCGCGACCCGCACTTCGCGCTCCGCGCCGCGCACGAACTCGGCGCGGACATCACCTGGCCGCCGCAGTACGAGCGCGCGCACTGGCGCTGACCACCACCCACGGCGAAGGCCCCGGTCCGCTCGGACCGAGGCCTTCGTCATGTGTGCGGCTCAGTGGCCGCGGATGCGACGGGTCGCGTCCTGCACCTCGCCCACGAGCTCCTCGAGGATGTCCTCCAGGAAGAGCACGGCGGTCGTGCGCCCCTGGGAGTCGCGCACCTTCGCCAGGTGTCGACCCGCTCGGCGCATCACCGCGAGTGCGTCTTCCAGATCCGTGTCCTCCTGGATCGGCACCATGTGGTTGATGCGCTTCGAGGGCAGCGGCTCGACCAGCTTCGCGGCAGAGCCCGGCCCGTCCGACGCCCGCAGGATGTCCTTCAGGTGGACGTACCCGACCGGCGCACCCTCGTCGTCGACGATCACGTAGCGCGAGAATCCGTACCGGGCGACGGCCTTCTCGATGTCGTCGGGCGTCGTGGACTGCGGAAGGGTCACGAGATCGCTGAGCGGAACAGCCACGTCGCGAGCCTTCTTGTCGGTGAACTCCACGGCGGCCGCGACCGTGCCCGCCGTGTCGGTGAGCACGCCCTCGCGCCGTGACTGGTCGACGATCGTCGCGACCTCGTCGAGTGTGAACGTCGACGCCGCCTCGTTCTTGGGCTCGACCCGGAACAGCCGCAGCACGCCGTTGGCGGCCGCGTTCAGCAGCCAGATCACCGGCATGAAGATCTTCGACACCAGCACGAGCGGCGGCGCGAGTATGAGCACCGCACGATCCGGCACCGAGAACGCGAGGTTCTTCGGCACCATCTCACCGAACACGACGTGAAGGAACGACACGATGAGCAGGGCGATCGTGAACGACACCGCGTCGACGACGCCGTCCGACCAGCCGATCGCGTGCAGCGGCACAGCGAGCAGATGGTGGATGGCGGGTTCTGAGACGTTCAGGATCAGCAGCGAGCAGATGGTGATGCCCAGCTGCGAGGTCGCGAGCATCAGCGTCGCGTGCTCCATCGCGTAGAGCGCGGTCTTGGCGGCGCGCGACCCGCGGTCGGCCTTCGGCTCGATCTGCGATCGACGCGCGGAGATCACCGCGAACTCCGCGCCCACGAAGAACGCGTTCGCCACCAGCAGCACGACCAGCCAGGCCAGTCCTCCCCAGTCGTTCATCGTCCGACCACCTCTCCCGGCAGATCCGGACTCGGAACGTAGCGGATCCGATCGACGCGGCGACCGTCCATCCGGACGACCTGGAGCGTGCCCGTGTCGAGGGCGACCTCGTCGCCCACCGACGGCACGCGCTCGAGGACGCTCATGACATACCCGCCCACGGTGTCGTACACATCTCCCTCGGGAACCTCCACGCCCGCTCTGCGGCGCAGCTCGTCGGGCCGCAGCTCCCCGGGGAACGTGATGCCGTCCCGATTGCGGACGACACCGGCGCGCGTGCGGTCGTGCTCGTCGGAGACCTCGCCCACGAGTTCCTCCACGAGGTCCTCCAGCGTGACGAGACCGGCAGTTCCGCCGTACTCGTCGACGACCACCGCCAGCTGATATCCGCGGGCTCTGAGCTCAGAGATGAGCGCATCGACGTGCACGGTCTCCGGCACGCGCAGCGGATCGGTCGAGAGCGCTCCGACAGGGACCTCGCCGCGTCGCTCGCGCGGCACGGAGATCGCGGCCTTGAGGTGCACGACACCCGTGATGTCGTCGAGATCGTCGTCGTACACCGGGAAGCGACTGTGCCCCGTCCGGCGAGCGAGCTGGATGACGTCGTCCGCTGAGTCTCCGACGGCGAGCGCATGCATGCTCGGCCGAGCCGTCATCACATCGGCGGCCGTCAATCGCGAGAACGTCAGGGTGCGGTCGAGCAGGCTGGCGGTGTCGGCTTCGAGCAGCCCGGCGCTCGCCGAACGACGCACGAGAGAGGAGAGCTCTTCTGCGCTGCGGGCGCCCGAGAGCTCCTCCTTCGGCTCGATGCCGATGCTCCGCAGGACCCCGTTCGCGCTGCCGTTGAGCACGACGACGGCGGGCTTGAAGACGGTGGTGAAGGCGACCTGGAACGGGATGACGAGCTTCGCAGTCGCGAGCGGCAGAGCGAGAGCGAAGTTCTTCGGAACGAGCTCGCCGAGGATCATCGACAGCACCGTGGCGACCAGCATGGCGACGATGGTGGCGATCGGGCCGACGGCCGCGTCGGGGATGCTCCACGCGACGAGCGTCGGACCGAGGAGGTTCGAGAGCGCCGGCTCCATCGTGTACCCGGTCAGCAGTGTCGTCAGGGTGATGCCGAGCTGGGCGGACGACAGGTGGGTCGAGGTGTGCTTGAGTGCGCTGATCGTCAGCGACAGGCGGGACTCGCCCCGGGCCTGGCGGGCTTCGAGGTCGGCACGGTCGAGATTGACCAGCGCGAACTCGCTCGCGACGAACAGCCCCGTGCCCACAGTGAGCAGAAGCCCCACGCCCAAGAGGATGTAGTCCATCAGTCGTTCCTCCCGATGTGGAGAGGCAGGCAGTGGGGCGATGTACTACAACTAGGAGGGTCGTCCATGGTGTCCACGATTCTACGGGATGCCGGTGCGACGGAGGACGGGCCGCTACCAGCTGACCGGCAGCGCCTTGCCCTCTTCGTATCCGGCCGCGGACTGCAGCCCGACGAGCGCCCTGTCGTGGAACTCGGGCACCGAAGACGCACCGGCATAGGTGAACGACGACCGCACGCCCGAGGTGATCATGTCGAGCAGGTCCTCGAGTCCCGGGCGCAGCGGATCGAGGTAGATCTTCGACGAGGAGATCCCCTCCGCGAACAGCTCCTTCCGTGCGCGCTCATAGGCATCGAGGCGTCCGAATCGGGCCTGCACCGCCTTCGTCGAGGCCATGCCCCAGGATTCCTTGTAGAGACGGCCCTCCGCGTCGCTCTGCAGCTCTCCGGGCGCTTCGATCGTCCCGGCGAACCAGGAGCCGACCATGACGGATGCTGCGCCGGCGGCGAGCGCGAGCGCCACATCGCGCGGATATCGCACACCCCCGTCCGCCCAGACGTGCGCGCCCTGCTCGCGTGCCGCTTCTGCGGCCTCGAGCACGGCGGAGAACTGCGGGCGGCCGACCGCGGTCATCATCCGCGTCGTGCACATGGCGCCGGGCCCCACGCCGACCTTGAGGATCGAGGCGCCCGCCTCGACGAGGTCCTTGACGCCGTCGGCGGTGACGATGTTCCCCGCCACGATCGGGATGCCGAGGTCCAGAGCGGCCACGGCGCTCAGCGCACGCAGCATCCCCTCCTGGTGCCCGTGCGCCGTGTCGACCACGAGCACGTCGACGCCTGCGGCCGCCAGTGCCTTCGCCTTGGCGGCGACGTCTCCGTTGATGCCGAGCGCCGCCGCGACGGCGAGACGGCCACCGCGGTCCAGGGCCGGCCGATACAGCGTCGAGCGCAGAGCACTGCGCGCGCTGAGGGTGCCCACGAGATGTCCGTGGTGCGTGATCGTGACCATGTCGACGCCCGCGTCGGTGATCACGTCGAACGCATGACGCTCGGATCCGATGTCGTCGGCGTCGAGCGACGGTGTACCGACGTGCACGAGATCGCCCAGCTGCGCATCGGGCAGCGCGGTCGCCAGCCGTGTCGCGGGCAGGACGCCGAGGATCCTCTCCGCATCGTGCGGTGCCTCTCCCGTGGCGACCACGATGCCGTGCCCGGCGGTGGCCGGCATCAGACGAAGGGCATCCGCCACCGACGCCTCGGGCGGCAGCACGATCGGCGTGTCCCACAGCACCGGCTGCGCCTTGACATCGCGGATCGCGGCGTCCAGCCCCTGCAGGGGCATGTCCTGCGGAAGCACTCCGAGCCCGCCCCGCCGTGCGAGCACCGCGGCGAGCCGAGGACCGGTGACGGAATTCATGTTCGAGGCCACGATCGGGAGCGTCGCGGGAGTCCCGTCCTGCGGCGCCAGATCGACCTGCAGACGACTCGTGACAGCCGATCGTCGCGGCACGAGGAACACGTCGGAATAGGTCAGATCGACTGCGGGTGACTCACCGGAGAACTCCATACCCCCACGGTACTCAGATAGCGCCGCCGAGGGCGCATGCCTTCGACGAATGCCCGAGGAAACACGTTAGGCTTGGAAGTCGAGAGTGTGCGGGCCCGGACGCATCACGCGTCCTGGTGTGCATATATGGACTTCAGCGATGAAAGAGGGCGATCGAGCGTGTCGAACCAGGTGACCGGCGTCGGGGGCGACGGGGGGTTCGGAGCCAATTCCTGGCTCGTGGAAGAGCTCTACGAGCAGTACAAGGTGAATCGCGACTCCGTCGACAAGGAGTGGTGGCCGATCCTCGAGAAGTACCAGTCGGATGCCGCGACCGGCAGCGCGGTCCCCGCAGCCGCCACGGAGCAGCCGGCTCACCCCGTGACCGCGCCCATCCCGGTCATCGGCGCACAGCCCGTCGCACGGACCACGACCAAGCCCGCCGCTGCAGCCCCGATCCCCGCGCAGGCTCCGAAGCCCGCAGCCAAGGCCGAGGCGCCCGAGTCAGCCGAGCCCGTCGAAGAGGACAAGGTCACGCCCCTCCGCGGTCTGCCCAAGACCCTCGCCGCGAACATGGACGAGTCGCTGACGGTTCCGACCGCGACGAGCGTGCGCACGGTGCCCGCGAAGCTGATGATCGACAACCGGATCGTCATCAACAACCACATGGCGCGCACGCGCGGCGGCAAGATCAGCTTCACCCACCTCATCGGCTGGGCGCTGATCCGCACGCTCGACGAGTTCCGCAGCCAGAACGTCTTCTACGCCGAGATCGAAGGCAAGCCCTCGGTCGTGGCTCCGGCTCACGTGAACCTCGGCATCGCGATCGATCTGCCCAAGCCCGACGGCACGCGCGCTCTGATGGTCCCCAGCATCAAGCGCGCCGACACGCTGACCTTCAGCGAGTATCTCGTCGCCTACGAAGACCTCGTGACGCGCGCCCGCAACAACAAGCTGACGGCGGCCGACTTCCAGGGCACCACGGTCTCACTCACCAACCCCGGCGGCATCGGCACCGTCCACTCCGTGCCTCGTCTGATGAAGGGGCAGGGCTGCATCATCGGCGCCGGTGCCCTCGAGTACCCGGCCGAGTTCCAGGGAGCGAGCGAGAAGACGCTCAACGAGCTGGCGATCGGCAAGACGATCACGTTGACCAGCACCTATGACCACCGCGTCATCCAGGGCGCCGGCTCCGGCGAGTTCCTGAAGAAGGTCCACGAGCTCCTGATCGGACAGCGCGGCTTCTACGACGACATCTTCGCCGCTCTGCGCATCCCGTACTCCCCCATCCGCTGGAACCCCGACATCGCGGTGGATCTCGCCGAGCGCGTCGACAAGCAGTCCCGCGTGCAGGAGCTCATCAACTCGTTCCGCGTGCGCGGTCACCTGATGGCCGACATCGATCCGCTCGAGTACGTCCAGCGCTCGCACCCCGACCTCGAGATCGAGAGCCACGGGCTCACCTTCTGGGATCTCGACCGCGAGTTCGTGACCGGCGGGTTCGGTGGCCGTCGGGTCGCCAAGCTGCGCGACATCCTCGGCGTCCTTCGCGACTCGTACTGCCGCACGCTCGGCATCGAGTACATGCACATCCAGGACCCGGAGCAGCGCCGCTGGTTCCAGGAGAAGGTCGAGGTCAAGTACCAGAAGCCCGGCCACGACGAGCAGCTGAGGGTTCTCCGCAAGCTCAACGAGGCCGAGGCTTTCGAGACCTTCCTGCAGACCAAGTTCGTCGGTCAGAAGCGGTTCTCGCTCGAGGGCGGCGAGTCTCTCGTCCCGCTGCTCGACGAGATCCTCCAGGGTGCGGCCACATCCGGACTCGAGGGCGCCGCGATCGGCATGGCGCACCGCGGCCGTCTGAACGTGCTGACGAACATCGCGGGCAAGACCTACGGCCACGTGTTCCAGGAGTTCGAGGGCACGCAGACCCCCGGCAACCAGCGCGGCTCGGGCGATGTGAAGTACCACCTGGGCACCGAGGGAACGTTCGTCGCCGATGACGGCTCCGAGCTCCCGGTGTATCTGGCCGCGAACCCGTCTCACCTCGAGACGGTCGACGGAGTCCTCGAGGGCATCGTGCGCGCCAAGCAGGACCGCAAGCCGATCGGCACGTTCGCCTGGCTGCCGATCCTCGTGCACGGCGACGCCGCGTTCGCCGGTCAGGGCGTGGTGGTCGAGACGCTGCAGATGTCTCAGCTGCGCGGGTATCGCACCGGCGGCACGATCCACGTGGTGGTCAACAACCAGGTCGGCTTCACGACCCTCCCGAACGACTCGCGTTCCTCGGTGTACTCGACCGATGTCGCGAAGACCATCCAGGCACCCGTGTTCCACGTGAACGGCGACGACCCCGAGGCTGTGATCCACGTCGCGCAGCTCGCGTTCGAATACCGCGAGCGGTTCCACCGCGACGTCGTCATCGACCTCGTCTGCTACCGCCGCCGTGGTCACAACGAGGGAGACGACCCCTCGATGACGCAGCCGCTGATGACCGACCTGATCCAGGCGAAGCGATCGGTGCGCAAGCTGTATACGGAGTCGCTCGTCGGTCGTGGCGACATCACCGAAGAGGAGTACGACGAGGCCAAGGCCGACTTCCAGAACCGTCTGGAGATCGCGTTCGCCGAGACGCACGCCGCCGAGACCGGCGCCAACCCGGTCGCGCAGGATCTGCCGCCGGTCGACGAGCAGGTCGGCGCTCCGGAGATCACCGGAGTCTCGAACGAGGTCATCCAGCTCATCGGCGACGCGTTCGTGAACAAGCCCGAGGGCTTTACCGTGCACCCCAAGCTGCAGCAGCAGCTCGAGAAGCGTCTCGACATGAGCCGCAACGGCAACATCGACTGGGGCTTCGGCGAGCTTCTCGCCTTCGGTTCGCTCCTCGTCGAGGGAACGCCCGTGCGGCTCGCCGGGCAGGACTCGCGCCGCGGCACGTTCGTGCAGCGTCACGCGACTCTGCACGACCGCGCGAACGGCCAGGAGTGGCTGCCGCTGTCGAACCTCTCCGAGTCCCAGGGCCGCTTCTTCGTCTACGACTCGCTCCTCAGCGAGTATGCGGCGCTCGGCTTCGAGTACGGCTACTCCGTCGAGGCTCCCGAGGCCCTCGTGCTGTGGGAGGCCCAGTTCGGCGACTTCGTCAACGGCGCTCAGTCGGTCATCGACGAGTACATCTCGGCTGCGGAGCAGAAGTGGGGACAGCAGTCCAGCGTCACGCTGCTCCTCCCCCACGGCTACGAGGGTCAGGGGCCGGACCACTCATCCTCGCGCATCGAGCGGTTCCTGCAGATGTGCGCGCAGGACAACATGATCGTCGCGCGCCCCTCGACGCCCGCGTCGTACTTCCACCTGCTGCGCCGCCAGGCCTACGCGCGTCCGCGCAAGCCGCTCATCGTCTTCACCCCGAAGGCCATGCTGCGTCTGCGTGGGGCGACGAGCCCGGTCGAGGCCTTCACGCAGGGCCGTTTCGAGCCGGTTCTCGACGACAACCGGGGCCTCGATCGCAATGCCGTGAAGCGCGTCCTCGTGCACTCCGGCAAGGTGCACTGGGATCTCAAGGCCGAACTCGAGAAGAACCCGAACCCCGAGATCGCGCTGGTCAGGCTCGAGCAGCTCTACCCGACCCCGATCGACGGACTGAAGGCCATCACCGATTCGTACCCGAACGCCGAGCTGGTGTGGGTGCAGGAGGAGCCGGAGAACCAGGGAGCCTGGCCGTTCCTGGCACTCGCCTTCGCCGATGTCCCGGGTGACCGCAGCTTCCGTCCGGTGTCGCGTCCGGCTTCGGCATCGCCCGCGACGGGCTCGTCGAAGGTGCACGCGGCCGAGCAGGCGAAGCTGCTGCGGGATGCCCTCACGCTCGGCTGATACCCGGCAGACATGAAAGGGGCGCCTCGACTTCGGTCGAGGCGCCCCTTTCGTCTGAGAGTTCAGTACCAGATGTCGAGTGCCGGCGCGGGGAATGCCACGAACGCGCGGTCCAGCTCTTCGACGACGGCGGCGTCGGCATCGATCCGTCCGGCGACGTGCAGAGACGAGGCCCGCACACCCCCGGCATAGAGGATGGAGAGCGCGGACACATCGAGCTCCGCATCTACGGCCGCGGCATCGTCCACGGCCTCGACGGATGCCTCCCCCGTCTCGTCGACGCGCAGACGCCAGTCACCCGACGCGAAGCCGAGCGGATCGCGAACGCGCAGAATCACATCGATGGGCGCCGAGTACCGTCGCGCAGGGAGAGCCGCGGGGACGTCGAGCAGGCGCAGCCAGCCATGGTCGTGCACCGTCTGGGTGACACCACGCGGGTCGCGAACCAGCCACGGAAGCGCGTCGTCGAGCGGACGCAGATCGGCGGTGACCTCGTCGACGAGATCGTGCTGCAGCGCGAACCCCCACAGGGCGGCAGTCGCTTCGGGAGTCTCCGCGACCAGCAGCCGCACGGCGAGGGCGAATCGGAAGGATCCGGTGCGCTCGCTGAGGGTGAAGGCCATCGCCCCGCGCACCTCGCCGTCCGCATCGACGAAGCGGATGCCGCGCACCTGATCGCGGTCGGTGTCACTCGGTGACAGGCCGGCGATGCCGGTCCAGCGGGAGTGCCACCCGGGGATCTGGCCGCCACGATGACCGCGGACCCGATCATGCACCGCTCCGAGTTCCGCGGCGAGCGACTCGCGGTCGAGGTATTCGACGCGGCCGTCCGAAGACGGACCTGCCCAGCCGGCGCGACGGGTATCGACCGTGACGCGCGACATATGCACAGCCGACCCGAAGCCGTACCTGCCGTAGATGGTCGCCTCCGAGACCGTCAGCCCCGCGATCGGCACTCCTGCCGTCGCCGCTGCCCTGAGCTCGCCCTCGAGGAGCGCTCGCGCGATGCCGCGACGTCGGTGCGTGGCCGACACCGTGACTCCGCTGATCGCCCACATCGGGATCTCGCCCCCACCGGGCAGCGTCAGCGGCGTGACCCAGGAGTCGATCGTGGCGACCGGAGGTGCGTCCGTCGCCGCTGCGTCGTAGACGCCGATGTTGCGTCGCGACTCGAAGGCCGCTCGGCCGAAGGCGAGCGCCTCCGGTGTGGGCTCCGCGCCGAGGAAACCTCGGGTCATCGCCCTCTGGAAGCTCTCGGACTGTGCGTCGTCAGCGGTGTCGACGAACCGGTAGACCAGCGATTCCGCCGCCAGTCGCTCGGTGGAGGTCGGATCGGCCGGGATGTCGCGTGAATCGATGAGCGTCATGCTTCCAGCCTATGGGCGGATGCCGACATCACGATCTCAGGGGTCGACGGCTGCTCGCCCGCGGTCAGTGCTGAGCGGACTGCACCTCGCGCAGTCGCGCGAACACCTGGTCGCGCAGCTCCTCCGGAGCCGTCTCCTTGCAGGCGCGCGCCACGACCTCGGTGAGGGTCGTCGCCACGAGTGCCTCGTCCCGACAGGACGGGCAGTTCTCGAGATGCTCGCGGATCTCCGTGTGCTCGGTGTTGCAGACCTCGTTGCGGAGGTACTCCTCGAGATCCTTGCGGGCCTTGTCGCAGCCGCAGTCGGTCATTTCTTGCTCCTCGGGTCGGCCGCGGAGATTCCCCGCTCCACGGCGTAGTCAGCCAGCAGCTCCCGCAGCATCCGCCTGCCTCTATGCAGGCGACTCATCACGGTGCCGATGGGCGTCTTCATGATGTCCGCGATCTCCTGGTAGGCGAAGCCCTCGACGTCCGCGAGGTACACCGCCAGCCGGAAGTCCTCGGGTACGGCCTGCAACGCGTCCTTGACGACCGATGCGGGCATGTGGTCGATGGCTTCCGCCTCCGCCGAACGGCTGTGCGACGCGGTGGTCGTGGTCGACTCCGCACCGCCCATCTGCCAGTCCTCGAGCTCGTCGATCGTGCCCTGGAACGGCTCCCGCTGCTTCTTGCGGTAGATGTTGATGTACGTGTTCGTGAGGATCCGATAGAGCCACGCCTTGAGGTTCGTGCCCTGCGAGAACGTCGCCCAGGATCCGTACGCCTTGACGAAGGTCTCCTGCACGAGGTCAGCAGCATCAGCCGGGTTGCGCGTCATGCGCATCGCCGCGGCGTAGAGCTGATCCATGAACGGGATCGCCTGTTCCTCGAATTCGCGCCGAGGGTCGCTGACCGTCTCTGCGGTTGCCGTGTCATCCATCACCGGCCAGTCTAGGCGGGCGAGGTCCACCGACTCGCGTTCCAGCGTTGCGAGCATGCTCTCTCCTTGTCGTCGAGCGCCCGGATTCCGTCATGCGAGCACTCGCGTTTACTAAGGTGGGAACCGATGAGCGCCAACAGGTATTCCCCCTCCCCTGTCCAGGGCGTCTATGTCGCGCCGACCAGCGCGAACGCCGTCCACGCGACCGTGACGATCCCGGGTTCGAAATCGCTCACGAATCGCGAGCTCATCATCGCCGCGATCGCTGACGGACCGGGCCGGCTCATCGCTCCGCTGCACTCCGACGACTCCCGCCGGATGATCGACGCGCTGCGTGCGTTGGGTGTGGGCATCGAGGAGGTCGACGGCAACGGAGACTTCGGCCCCGATCTGGCGATCACTCCCGCCAAACTCGTCGGCGGCACCACGATCGACTGCGGACAGGCCGGCACGGTCATGCGCTTCATCGCGCCGCTCGCGGGTCTCGCGCAGCACGACGTGCACCTCACCGCTCACGAGACCGCCCTGCACAGGCCGATGGGCGGCCTCATCAGCGCACTGCGCGACCTGGGAGTCGACATCGACGACGAGGGAACGTGGGCGCTGCCGTTCACGGTCCGCGGGCACGGCCGCATCCGCGGTGGACGGGTCGAGATCGATGCCTCGGCATCCAGCCAGTTCGTCTCGGGACTGCTGCTCGCGGCGCCGCGGTTCGACGTGGGTCTGCACCTGGTGCACACCGGCGAGCATCTGCCGAGCCTGCCCCACATCGACATGACGATCGAGGCGCTGAGTCGTCGTGGCATTCGCATCGAGCGGCCCGCCACCGGAGAGTGGCTCGTCGAAGCCGGGGTGCCCCGCGCCAAGGAGATCGCCATCGAGCCCGATCTCTCGAACGCCGCGCCGTTCCTCGCCGCGGCCCTGGTCACGGGCGGGGCGGTGTCGGTTCCCGGCTGGCCGGTGCACTCCACCCAGCCCGGCGCACTGCTTCCCGAGATCCTGCAGGCGATGGGCGCGCACGTCGGCCGGCACAGCGGGACGCTGACGGTCAGGGCCGGCTCCGAGATCCGCGGACTCGACATGGACCTGTCCGCAGCGAGCGAGCTGACTCCCACCCTCGTCGGGCTCGCGGCGTTCGCGTCCGGCCCGACGACGATCCGCGGAATCGGTCACATCCGACTCCACGAGACCGATCGCATCGCGGCCCTCGTGGGCAACATCCGCGCGCTGGGAGGCGAGGCGGAGGAGCTCTCCGACGGTCTGCGCATCATCCCGCGGGATCTGCACGGCGGCGGCTGGGCGGCGCACCACGACCACCGCATGGCGACGACGGGCGCCCTCATCGGCCTGCGCGTTCCGGGAGTCGAGATCGACGACATCGGAACGACATCGAAGACCCTCCCTGAATTCACCCTCCTGTGGGAGCGCATGCTGCGGGGCGCGTCCGCGTGAGCTGGCTCGACGACTCCGACGACCTCGAGGACGACTTCGAGGACTTCGATGAGAGCAGCATCCGCGCGCGTCCGAACCCGAAGGCGAATCGCCCCCGCACGAAGCGGCGGCCCGCCCATGACGATGCGCAGATCGGACGCGTCCTCGGTGTCGACCGCGGCCGCTACTCCGTGCTGCTCGATGAGGACACGCCCGACGAGCGGATGATCACCGCGGCACGGGCACGAGAACTCCGCAGGAACCCGATCGTGACGGGCGACCAGGCGAAGGTCGTCGGTGACATCTCCGGCGAGGACGGCACGCTGGGGCGCATCATCGGCATCGCCGATCGCACCTCTCTGCTCAGGCGCAGCGCCGACGACACCGACCAGGTCGAGCGCGTCATCGTCGCGAACGCCGATCAGATGCTGGTCGTCGTCGCCGCGGCCGACCCCGAGCCGCGAGCCCGACTGGTCGACCGCTATCTCGTCGCCGCTCTGGACGCCGGCATCCGCCCGCTCCTCGTCGTGACCAAGACCGACCTGGCCGATCCCAGCGCCTTCCTGTCGCACTTCGAAGGCCTCGACCTGCGCGTCTTCACGAGTGCGCAGGACGAGATGCCCGTCGATGAGATCGGCGCGGCACTGGTCGGTCACTCGACGGTCTTCGTCGGCCACTCCGGCGTGGGCAAGTCGACGCTCGTGAACGCCCTGGTGCCCAGCGCGCTCCGCGCTACAGGGCACGTCAACCAGGTCACCGGCCGTGGCAGGCACACCTCCTCGTCCACCGTCTCTCTGCGGTACGTCGGCCCCGAAGGTCGCGGCTGGGTGATCGACACCCCGGGGGTCCGGTCCTTCGGACTCGGGCACGTCAACCCCGCGAACATCCTCGCCGCATTCACCGAACTCGCCGAGATCGCCGAGAACTGTCCGCGCGGATGCACGCACCTCGCCGATGCCCCGGATTGCGCTCTCATCGAAGCCGCGGAGAGCGGCGAGCTCAGCGAGACGGGACGAGCGCGTCTGGACTCCCTCCAGCGGCTCCTGCAGACCTTCGCCGACAAGGCGGAGCAGACGCCCGGCCGCTAGGCTGGAGGGGTGACTGTGCGCCTGGAACCCGGAACCGCTGCCCCCGACTTCGCTCTCCTCGACCAAGACGGACAGACCGTCACCCTCGACGATCTGCGCGGCCGCAAGACGGTGCTGTACTTCTATCCCGCGGCCATGACCCCGGGCTGCACGACGCAGGCCTGCGACTTCCGCGACAGCATCTCGTCGCTCGAGGGCGCCGGATACCGGGTGATCGGGGTCTCGCGCGACGAGCCCGCAAAGCTCGCCGAGTTCCGCGAGCGCGACGGCCTCACCTTCACCCTTCTCAGCGACCCCGACCACGCGGTGCACTCCGCGTACGGCGTATGGGGTGAGAAGATGAACTACGGCAAGGTCGTGGAGGGCGTCATCCGATCGACCTTCGTGCTCGATGAGCAGGGCACGATCGCACTCGCCCAGTACAACGTCAAGGCCACCGGACACGTCGCGCGCCTGCGCAAGCTCCTCGGCGTCGACGCCTGACGGTCACTCCGCCGGGCGCTCGTTCTCGGCTCGCGTGCTGGCGATCAGCAGCGCGAAGCACAGCAGTGCTGGCAGACCCACTCCGACGGTGAACGCCCACGCGACCGGCTGCAGCGTCAGCGAGGCGAGCGCGAGCGCGATGGCGAGCACCTGGAAGACGACGCCACCCGATCGCGCCCATGACCGCCCCGTCCTCGTCCCGATCGCGAACGCGATGAGCGCGGCGGCGCCGAGGAGAGTGAGCACGATGAGAGCGAGCGCTGTCGGCAGTGAGGCCGCGTCCCCTGCACCGAGGCCCACGAGCTCGATGAGAGCGAAGACGATCAAGGCGGCGCCCTCCGCCGCGAGGACCGCGGATGCCGCCAGAGCGAGGCCGGGTGAGCGCACAGTTGTCTCCTGAGAATCGGATGAGAACGGCGGAAACCCTTGATTTCGCCGGTTTCATGTAACAGAATAGACAGCGTCATGTGCTCCCACAGCGGCGTGGGGCGGGCTTCGAGCTCGCATCACAGAAAGCGGGCATCCGTCCGTATCTCATACAGGGTAGCTGAACCCGATCTGCACCCGAAATCCGAGTCGTCGCAGTGCGTCGATTTCTGAAAAACCACACCGAGGAGCCCCCATGGACTGGCGCGATAAGGCCGCCTGCTTGACTGTCGACCCCGAACTGTTCTTCCCTGTCGGGAACACGGGTCCGGCCGTCGACCAGATCGAGAAGGCGAAGACCGTCTGCGCCACCTGCACGGTGACCGAGATCTGCCTGCAGTACGCCCTCGAGTCCAGCCAGGACTCGGGCGTGTGGGGCGGCCTCTCCGAGGACGAGCGCCGCGCACTCAAGCGCCGCGCCGCCCGCGCCCGCCGCGCCTCCTGAACATCGAGAAGCGGCCCGAGACGATGTCTCGGGCCGCTTCTGCGTATCTGCTCACCGCCGCAGCGGACTCGTCACGCGGTGAGCCAGCGGAGCGGGATGTCGATGACGACCTCGGTGCCCTCTCCCTCGCTCCCCCGCCACTCGATCGATCCGCTGAGTTCCCCCTGGATCAGGGTGCGGATGATCTGCGTTCCCAGTCCCTGACCGATGCGCCCCTCCGGCAGGCCCTTGCCGGTGTCGTGCACCGTGACGCGCAGATTCTCCTCGGTGCGCGCGGCGTCGATCGTGACCATGCCCTCCTGCCCTGCGAGGCCGTGCTCCACCGCGTTCGTGACGACCTCGGTGAGCGCGAGAGCCAACGGCGTCGCATACTCGCTCGGCAGGACCCCGAAGCGCCCGGTCGACCGAGTGCGCGCACGGGTGTTCGGCGCGGATGCGACCTCGGCGACGAGCTTCAGAACCCGGTGGAACACCTCGTCGAAGTCGACCTTCTGAGTCAGCCCCTGAGCGAGGGTGTCGTGAACCACCGCGATGGAGTCCACACGTCTCATCGCCTGGGTCAGCGCATCGCGCGCCTCGTCCGAGTGCGTACGACGCGCCTGGATGCGCAACAGCGATGCGACCGTCTGCAGGTTGTTCTTGACACGGTGATGGATCTCACGGATCGTCGCGTCCTTGGTGATGAGCTCCTGCTCCTGATGACGCAGCTCCGACACGTCCCGGCACAGGACGATGGCACCGATGCGCGTCCCGTGATCCTTGAGGGGAATCGCCCGCAGCGAGACAGTGACGCCGCGTGCTTCGATGTCGGTGCGCCAGGGGGCCCGCCCGGTCACGACGACGGGCAGCGACTCGTCGACCTGTCGCGACGGCGGCACGAGCCTCGTGGTGACCTCGGCGAGAGACTCGCCCTCCAGTTCGTCATCGAAACCCATGCGATTGAACGCCGAGAGCGCGTTCGGACTGGCGAACGTCGTGATGCCGTCGACGTCGATCCGGATCAAGCCGTCTGACGCTCGGGGAGCTCCGCGGCGCGGGGAGGTCGGAGCCGCCGGATCGGGAAAGCTGCCGTCGGCGATCATCCGGAAGATGTCGTTCGCGCACTCGTCGAACGTGATCTGCTGTCGCGACGGCGTCCGGGCCTCGCCGAGGTTCGTGTGCCGGGTGACGACGCCGATGACGGTCCCCTGGTGCTCACTGCCGCGGCGCTCGTTGACGATCGGCACCGCCCTCACGCGCGTCGGGGTCTCCTCGAACCAATCCGGTGAGGACGAGTCCACGATCTCCGCCGAATCGAACGCCCCCTGTACCTGCGTGCGCCACTGCGGCCGCACCCGCTCGCCCACGATGTCGCGGTAGAACAGGGTGGCCGCTCCGCTCGGACGGGCGTGGGCTACGGCGACGAACGATCCGTCGTCGGTCTCGATCCAGACGACGATGTCCGCCGACGCGAGGTCCGCGAGAAGCTGACCGTCGCCGGCGAGTCGATGCAGCCACTCGACATCGTTCTCGGCAAGACGGCCCTGGGCATTGGCGAGGTCGCTGAGCGTTGACACCCCACCAGCCTAGAGCGCGTCCGCTCAGAGAACGGCCAGCGACGTCGCCCGCCAGCGTCGGTCGAGACCTTCGAGGCAAATCGCCACCGCCCGGGTGCGACCGGGACCCGCGACCACGACGACGGCCTCTACCTTGCCGTCCACCGGTTCCGTCACGCGGATCGACAGGATCTCGAAAGTCGGGCGCGCAGGCGAGACCCCCCTCGCGCTGCGCGCCCTCGCCGACAGATTCGCCCGCGTCACCAAACTCCGGTACGCGTCTTCATTGAACCAGCGGGCGAGCTGATCGACTTCTCTGACTCCCGCGAGCACCTCGAGCACGCCCTGGGTCAGGCTCCGCAGCAGCGGACTCGGATCCGGCAGCTCGGCGCGGGGCGTCGGCTGTGGTGCGAAGTACTCGTGAAGCATCATCTGAGGCACTCTCCATCGGGAAGACTGCGCCAAGTAGAGCATGCGTCGACTGGCCGATCCGGTCGCGTTCGTGATGTATGTGGATAACTCGTACATGCGCTCCCGGACTTCATTTACGGTGGTCCGCGTGCACTGGGATCGACTGTTCGAAGACCTCGAAGGCCAGCTGGCCTCCGAGTGGGAGAGCGAGCGCGCGGCGCTCGACGCCGAGTCGGAGCGCCTGCGCATCTCGAGGCTCGAGCTGCGCAGCCGGCTCAGAGTGCTCTGCGCATCGGCCGCTCCCGCCACCCTGGATCTGCCGGGTGGAGCTCGCGTTCGGGCACGACTGAACGCGCTGGGCTCCGATTGGATCGCTGCGACGATCGCGCAGGCCGAGGAATCACGGACGACGCGGTCGACCGTGATCGTCCCCCTCCACGCGCTTCGCGGACTCACCGTCGATCACGGTCTGCTGCTGTCGAGCCTGGACGAAGAGGACGACCCCGCCCCCGTGCTCCGCGAGCGCATGTCGCTCGGGTTCGTCCTCCGTGACCTCGCCCGGCGGCGGGTTCCGGTCAGAATCGTCAGCGTCGATGCATCCGACCTCCACGGGACGATCGACCGAGCGGGTGCGGACCATCTGGATCTCGCCCTGCACGACCCGGGCGAGGCGAGGACCGCCTCGGCGGTGCGTGCGTTCCAGATCATCCCGTTCGCAGCCGTCACGTCGGTTCAGACCGCGGGAGATCAGATGCCGTGACGGCGGGATGTGCCCCAGACCTCTGGGAAACTCGCCTCATTCGCCTCACGCCACAGCGCCATCCGTCTGGCCTCTTCGGACTGCTCGGCGAGATACTCCGAAAGGCTCGACTCCTCGACGCGCCACCGGGCGGGTGCACCGAGCTTGGACCCGCGCAGACGTCCCGCGTAGACGAGTTCGATGACCTCGTCGACCCCGATGCTCAGCAGTTCCGCCACCTGCGCCGGCGCCAGGAAGCGCTGCGTGGCCGGAGAGGAATGGGGCATGCTCCCATTCTCCCCCTGCCGTGCCGATACGCCAGGGCCGATCCGATGCTGTGGATAAGTCTCGAGCAGCCGCGGCGATTTCTGTGACCATGTCGCCATGAGCAAGTTCTCCCGTTCACGGCGTGCCGTCTGGGGTGATGCCCGCTTCCTGATCGGCATCGCCGTGGTCGCGCTGTCTGTCGCCGGCGTGTGGGCCGTCCTCTCCTCCTCCGGCGCCACGACACCGGTACTCCAGGCGACGCGAACGATACCGCTCGGCGAAGCGCTCGTCTCCGGTGACTTCCAGGTGGTGGACGTGGGACTCGGCGCCGTCTCGGATCGCTACCTCGCGCCCCAAGACCTTCGGCCCGGTCAGATCGCGTCCCGGACGGTCGTCGACGGCGAGCTGATGCCGACTTCTGCCGCCGAGGACGCGGATGCGAACAGAACCACCACGATCGTCGTCGAGAGCAGCACCGGCATCCCGGCCGATGTGGGCGCCGGGAGCATCATCGAACTCTGGCATTCTCCTCCGGTGGACGATGGCGCCCTCCCGGGGACGCCGCGCATCCTCGTCGCCGATGCGATCGTCACATCGGTGACGAAGACCGAAGGAATGCTCGCCGCCGACGGCACCACGGCTGAGATCGTGATCGACCGAGCGGATGTCGCCGATGTGCTGTCCGCGATCACCGGCGGCTCTGTCCTGTCCGTCGTGCCGATCGGCTCGACCTCGTGACGTCGGTAGTCATCGCGCTACCCGATTCCCGTGCACGCACCCTGGCCGAGGAACTCGAGCTCGAAGGCATCAGCGTGGTTTCCGTCGTCGCGCCGAGCAGGATCCTGCCCCTGCCCGACGGCGTCGATGCCGTCATCGTTCCCGCCAGCCGCGCGGTGCTGACGCCCGCGCTCGTCGCCGACTGCGACAGGGCAGGGGTGCGGATCCTGCCGCTCGGCGACGGCGACAGCAGACTGCTCGGGCGCTACGGCCTCGCGGCCGCACTCCCGACAGAAGCGCGCGGCTGGGAGATCGCTGCCGCGCTCACCGCCGACCTTGCGGGCTCCGTCGAGCGAATCGCGCAATCTCCGCGTCGTGTCACGGTGGTCTGGGGTCCGTCCGGTGCGCCGGGACGATCGACCGTCGCGATCCAGCTCGCCGTCGAGCTGTCCAGGGCAGGACGCCGCACTGCCCTGGTGGATGCCGACACCGTCGCTCCCTCCCTCGCGCTGCTGCTGGGACTCAGCGATGATGCACCCGGGATCGCCGCCGCGTGCCGTCGGGCAGAACTCGGCGCACTCGACTCGGCAGAACTCACGCGGCTTGCGACCGTCCTCGACACGAGCGCAGGAGAGATCGAGGTCCTCGGGGGCATCAATCGCCCTGGGCGCTGGCCGGAACTCGGCGCACGTCGATTGGAGGCGACGCTGCGCGCATGCCGCAGCTGGGCAGAGGAGACCGTCGTCGACGTCGCGAGCGCCTTCGACGCCGACGATGAGGCGACGTACGACCTCACCGGCCCGCGTCGCCACGCAGCCACCGTTGCCGCGCTGCAGGATGCAGACCTGATCATCGCCATCGCGGCGGCCGACCCGCTCGGCATGAGCAGGTTCATCAGGGAGCATGCCGAGCTACGACGGCTCACGACCCCGACGCCCATCAGAGTGGTGGTGAACCGCGTGCGCCCCGGCCCCCTGGGCATGGATGCGCGAGGTCAGATCCGGCGCACGCTCGAGAGGTTCGCCGGCATCGCGGACGTCGCGTTCCTCCCTTTCGATCAGCGGGCCGCCGACGCCGCCCTCCTGCACGCCCGACCGATGGCGGACCTCACTCCGCGCTCGTCCCTCGTCGCCGGCGTGCGCCGCGTCGTGGAGACTCTCGTCTCCACATCAGCAGAGCCGCCTACTGGCGGTAGCTCGAGAGGAAGTTCCCGAGGCGCTCGACGGCTTCTGCGAGCACGCGGGGCTCGGGGAGCGTGACGAGTCGGAGGTGGTCGGGGGTCGGCCAGTTGAAGCCGGTTCCCTGCACGAGGAGGATGTGTTCGGAGACCAGCAGGTCGTAGACCAGCTTCGCGTCGTCCCTGATCTCGTGGACGTTCGGGTCCAGACGAGGGAAGGCGTACAACGCGCCGACGGGCTTGACGCACGAGACACCGGGGATTGATTCGAGTCCCTTCCAGGCGATGTCACGCTGCTCATGCAGGCGCCCGGTCGGCGCGATCAGCGAGTCGATGGACTGCACTCCCCCGAGAGCCGCCTGAACCGCGTACTGGGCGGGGACGTTCGGGCAGAGACGCGTCGAGGCGAGCAGGTTGATCCCCTCGAGGAACCCCTTCGCGTGGTCCTGCGGCCCGGTGATCACGAGCCACCCGGACCGGAAGCCGGCGACCCGGTAGGTCTTCGAGAGCCCGTTGAACGTCAGACACAGCAGGTCCGGCGCCAGGGTCGCCGTCGGGATGTGCACCGCATCATCGAACAGGATGCGATCGTAGATCTCGTCGGAAAGCAGCAGCAGCTGGTTCTCACGGGCGATCTGCACCATGCCCTCGAGAACTTCGCGTGAGTAGACCACGCCGGTCGGGTTGTTGGGGTTGATGATGACGAGAGCCTTGGTGCGCGGAGTGATCTTGGATCGGATGTCCTCGAGGTCGGGCTGCCATCCGTTGTCCTCATCGCACAGGTAATGGACCGGGGTGCCGTCAGCAAGACTCGTCATGGCGGTCCACAGCGGGTAGTCGGGTGCCGGGATGAGCACCTCATCGCCCTCGTCGAGAAGAGCCTGCATCGTCATCGTGATGAGCTCGGAGACGCCGTTGCCGAGGAAGACATCCTCGGGATCGAATCGCGGGAACCCGGGGATCTCCTCGTACCGGCTGACGACTGCTCGCCGTGCCGAGATGATCCCCTTGCTGTCGCTGTACCCGTGGGCGGTCGGAAGCGCGGCCAGCATGTCGTGCACGATCTGGTGGGGTGCCTCGAAGCCGAAGATCGCGGGGTTGCCCGTGTTGAGCTTGAGGATCCGATGTCCCTCGGCCTCGAGCCGCGCCGCCTCGACGAGCGTGTTTCCACGGATCTCGTACAGGACGTTCTTGAGCTTCGACGACTGGTCGAAGTGGCGCGTTGGTGTCATTGAGCAAGCCTACAATGACGCGACGAGGGGCCGATCCCCACGGACCGGCCCCTCGTCATGCGCTCTGCTACTTCTTCTTCTTACCCTGCGCCCGCCGCTGCTCGCGGTTGCCCGCGGGAGCTGCCGAGCCCTCGGTGCGCTGCCCGAACGCGCCGCGCGGAGCCTCAGCCGACTCGGCCTCCTCGGCGGGAGCCTGACGCGCGGCCGCTGCCTGACGAAGCTTCTCGGTCGCGGCCTGCTGAACCTGACCGCGGTCGTTGCGGACCTCGACCTCGCCGGCGTCGTTCGCGGCGGAGTACTCGAGCCGCTGGTCTCCACCGTCTTCGGCGAGGCCCTTCGCCTCGACCTCGGCCGTCTGCGAATCGCCCGCCCGACGCACCTCGACCTCGAGATTGTAGAGGTAGCCGACCGACTCCTCCTTGATCTGCCCCATCATCGACTGGAACATCGCGTAGCCCTCGCGCTGGTACTCGATGAGCGGGTCGCGCTGCGCCATCGCACGGAGACCGATGCCGTCCTTGAGGTAGTCCATCTCGTAGAGGTGGTCGCGCCAGCGGCGATCGAGCACCTGCAGCACCACGCGTCGTTCGAGCTCACGGGTCGCCGCTTCTCCAAGCGACTCCTCACGGGTCTCGTATGCGATCTTCGCGTCCGACAGCAGCTCGCGGGTCAGACCCTCTGCGGTGATGCCACCCTTGCGGCCGGCAGCCTCGGACACGACCTCGTCGATGGTCACGCTCACCGGGTACAGCGTCTTGAGCTCGGTCCAGAGTGCGTCGAAGTCCCAGCTCTCGTTGTGACCCTCGCCGGTGTGATCGCGCACCACTCCACTGATCGCGTCCTCGATGAAGTGCTGGACGCGGTCGGCGATGTCATCGCCCTGCAGGATGTGGCGGCGGTCGGCGTAGATCGCCTCGCGCTGACGGTTCAGGACGTCGTCGTACTTGAGGACGTTCTTGCGCATCTCGGCGTTGCGCGACTCGACCTGCGACTGAGCGCTGCGGATCGCCCGCGACACCAGGCCCGACTCGATCGGGACGTCGTCGGGGAAGTTGGTGCGCGCGAGGATCGCCTCGGCGGCGCCCGACTGGAACAGGCGCATGAGATCGTCGGTGAGGCTCAGATAGAAACGGCTCTCGCCGGGGTCGCCCTGACGGCCCGAGCGACCGCGCAGCTGGTTGTCGATGCGGCGCGACTCGTGGCGCTCCGTTCCCAGGACATAGAGTCCACCGGCCTCGATGACCTTCTCGGCCTCTTCCGACACGATGGACTTCATCGCCTCGTACGTCTCGTCCCACGCGATCTCGTACTCCTCAGGCGTCTCGACGGGGTCGAGTCCCTTGCCCTTGAGCTCCCGCACGGCGAGGAACTCGGCGTTGCCGCCGAGCATGATGTCGGTTCCACGACCGGCCATGTTCGTGGCGACGGTCACGGCACCGAGGCGCCCTGCGCGAGCGACGATCTCGGCCTCGCGCGCGTGGTTCTTCGCGTTGAGGACCTCGTGCTTGACGCCCTTCTTCGCGAGGAGCCGCGACAGGTACTCGCTCTTCTCGACGCTCACGGTGCCCACGAGCACCGGCTGCCCCTGCGCGTGACGCTCGGCGATGTCCTCGACCACCTGCGCGAACTTGGCGGTCTCGTTCTTGTAGACGAGGTCGGACTGGTCCTTGCGGATCATCGGACGGTTCGTCGGGATCGGGATGACACCGAGCTTGTAGGTCGACATGAACTCGGCCGCCTCGGTCTCGGCTGTACCGGTCATGCCGGCGAGCTTGTCGTACAGGCGGAAGTAGTTCTGAAGCGTGACCGTGGCGAGAGTCTGGTTCTCGGCCTTGACCGGCACGGCCTCCTTCGCCTCGATGGCCTGGTGGATGCCCTCGTTGTAGCGACGTCCGACCAGGATGCGACCGGTGTGCTCGTCGACGATCATGACCTCGTCGTTCATGACGACGTAGTCTGTGTCCTTCTTGAACAGGGCGAGGGCCTTGATCGAGTTGTTGAGGAACGAGATCAGCGGCGTGTTCGCGGACTCGTACAGGTTGTCGATGCCGAGGTAGTCCTCGACCTTCTCGATGCCGGGTTCGAGAACGCCGACGGTGCGCTTCTTCTCGTCGACCTCGTAGTCGACGCCCGCCTCGAGGGTGCGCGCGATCTTCGCGAACTCCGCGAACCAGCGGTTCGCCTCACCGGAAGACGGTCCTGAGATGATCAGCGGCGTGCGCGCCTCATCGATCAGGATGGAGTCGACCTCGTCGACGATCGCGAAGTAGTGCTCGCGCTGGACGAGGTCTTCCTTGCGCCACGCCATGTTGTCGCGGAGGTAGTCGAAGCCGAACTCGTTGTTCGTGCCGTAGGTGATGTCGGACGCATACTGCTCGCGGCGTACAGCCGGGGTCTGGCCCGAGACGATGATTCCCGTCGACATGCCGAGGGCCCGGTACACGCGCCCCATGAGCTCTGCCTGATAGCTCGCGAGGAAGTCGTTGACCGTGATCACGTGGACGCCCTCGCCCGCGATCGCATTGAGGTACGCCGGGAAGGTGGCGACCAGGGTCTTGCCCTCACCGGTCTTCATCTCTGCGATGTTGCCGAGGTGGAGAGCAGCACCACCCATGATCTGCACGTCGTACGCGCGCATACCGAGGGTGCGCTTCGCCGCTTCGCGCACGGCGGCGAACGCCTCGGGCATGAGCTGATCGAGCGACTCGCCCTTCGCGAACCGCTCACGCAGCTCGGTGGTCTCGTTGCGAAGTTCGTCGTCCGTGAGCTTGGAGATGTCCTCTTCCAGCGCGTTCACGGCCTTGACCACCTGGTTCAGGCGTCGGATGACCCGCCCTTCTCCAGCGCGCAGCAGCTTCTCAAGAGGATTGGCCACAGATGTCATCTCCCTGTCGATGGTTCCGGCGGCGCCGCGTGTCGGGCGCGTGCCAGGCATACCTTGTCATGTTACCGGTCCGTGACCTGCACGTCGTCTGCATGGCGTGCCTCCAACGCGTTTCCGAGTATGTATATATTGGTCCACGACACCGGGAGGTCCATATGTCGGTCCGACAGAGTCTGCTCGCGATCCTCGCTCAGGGCCCCTGCTACGGCTACCAGTTGCGGCACGAGTTCGACCGCCGCACGGGCTCGGTATGGCCACTCAACGTCGGTCAGATCTACAACACGCTCGAGCGCCTCGAGCGTGACGGGCTCGTCGCTCGCGGAGCAGCGGACGAGCACGGCCACGTCTACTGGGAGATCACGGCCACCGGCGCGTCCGAGGTGGACCGCTGGCTCGCGTCGCCCGCGCCACGAAGCCAGGCGACGCGCAACGAGCTCGCCATCAAGCTGGCTGTGGCGGCAACCCTCCCCGGCGCGGACGCCGCCCGAGTCATCGCGGCCCAGCGCGCGGCGTCGGAAGAGCATCTCGCAGATCTCACCGCGACGAGGGCGACGCGCGAGGACGACAGCCCCGAGGGGCTCGCATGGTCGCTCGTCGTCGATTCGATGATCTTCACGGCGGAGGCCGAGATCCGCTGGCTCGACCATGTGCAGACCCGGCTCGCCCAGCACCCTGTCCACGCCCTCGCTCTCGAGTTGACGACCGATCGACCCAAACGTGGCAGGCCTTCGAGGTCAGACGTGGCGGCACTCGTCTGACGGGTTTCGCCTCAAGCGTATGCACAGCCAGCGGCGTCGCCCGGGAAACTAGGATCAGTCCTATGGCTGGAATATGGGGCAGACGCAAGCGCGAGCAGGAAGAGCTGGCCGCACAGGACGCCGACCTGGCTCGCCGCGCTGAGCAGGCACTCGTCTCGGCGGACGAGCGCATCAGGAGCACCTCCGACGAACTGGCGTTCGCGGAGGCCGAACTCGGGGATCAGCTGACTCGCGACCTGAAGAAGGCGCTCGCTGCGGTGCGCACGCATCTGCGCGAGGCATTTCAGCTCCACCAGCTCAACCACGATGAGATTCCCGACACGCCTGAGGAGCTCCGCACCCGCAACGCGCGGATCATCCAGCTGTGCGATTGGGCGCAGGATCTGCTCGACGAGAAGACGTCGGATCTCGCGGCATCGATCTCGAAGGTGCGTCGCGCACCCGAGATCATCGCCCAGGTGCGTGCCGATGCCGAGGCGCTGAGCGCACGGATCCCGCACACGAACGAGACCGTCGCGCGTCTCTCCGCGCGTTACTCGGACTCGGCGATGCACCAGATCACGGCGAGCGCCGCCGAAGCAGAGCAGCTGATCGCGTTCGCAACGCACGGCGCGGCCGTCTCAGAGCGTCGCCGCGCGGCGAAGCAGAACGAGGAGGCGAACCTCGCACTGGAGACCGCCACCGAGGCCACGCGGCGCGCTTCCGCGCTGCTCGACGCCGTGGAGGACTTCGAGATCGAAGCGCTGCGAGCGGAGTCGACCCTTGCCGAGGTCGTCGCTGATTCACGCAACGACCTCATCGCCGCGCGCACCGCACCCCAGGTGCCGGCCGTCGCGGTCGCCGTCTCCGCGCTGCAGGACGCGCTGAGCGCCCTGTCGCCCGCGGGGACCCCCGGGGATCCCTTCGCCGAGCTGTCGCAGCTGCGCGACGCGAACACGGCTCTCGACGACGCGATCGCCACCGCTCGGCACCGCGAGGCGCACCCGCTGCCCAGCATCCAGCAGGTGCAGCATGCGATCGATGATGCCGACCGCCAGCTCGGCGTCGCCCGCGGACTCATCGCCGGGCACCGCGGCTGGATCGGCGCCGACGCGCGCACGCGCCTCGCCGAGGCCGAGAGGCTGCGGGTCGATCTGTCGGATCTGCTTCCGGCGGAAGAGACGCGCGACGAGGCTCTGGCCAGTGCACGACGCGTCGCACACCTGGCTTCTGAGGCCCTGCAGCTCGCCCAGCGCGACATCGATTCCTCACGGCCGCAGGATCAGGGCTGGGGCGGCGGAAACGGCTGGGGCGGCGGCGGCTGGAGCGGCGGCGGCCGACGCGGCGGTGGCGGCGACGTCGCCTCGGGCATCCTCGGCGGCCTCGTCATCGGCAGCATCCTCGACGGCATCTTCGACTGACGCGGTCGCACAACGCGACGACGGCCCGGCTCCCTCTGGAGCCGGGCCGTCGTCGTCTCAGCCTCAGGAGGCGAGCGCCTCAGTGGGCGGAGCCTGCGTCTCGAGAGCGATCACACCGTAATCCCAGCCCTTGCGTCGGTAGACGACGCTCGGGTGGTCGGTGCGCACGTCCACGAACAGGAAGAAATCGTGCCCGACCAACTCCATCCGGTCGACGGCCTCTTCGACGGTCATCCATTCCGCTCCGAAGTTCTTGGTGCGGATGACCACCGGCGAGTAGACCTCGTCGTCCTCGTTCTGGATCGGCACGTTGCCGGTCGCGACGGCCCGCAGGACATCCACGGATGCCGGCTGGACATCGATGCCCTCCAGCGCTCCGCTCTCCTTCTCGAAGTGCGCCCCACGCGGGTGCTGGCGTCCGTCGACTCGCTTCTCCTTCGCTCGACGAAGCTGCTCGGCCATCTTGTCGACGGCCATGTCGAGTGCGACGAACTTGTCTCCGTCCGTGGCTTCAGCGCGCACGACGGGGCCCTTGCTGACGAGCGTGAGCTCCACGGTCTCGTCCGGCACGTGACCGTTGCGGTACACCCGGTGGGTGACCTTGACATCCAGCCGTTGCGCACGGGACGCGAACGTCTGGATCTTGGCGATCTTCTCTTCGACAACGGCTCGGAATCGATCGGTGATACCCACCCCGACGCCAACGATGCTCGTTTCCATTGCTGCCTCCTTGTCCCGGTCCTCCCGGCCAAGGGCGGACCGTGGTCGCCTTGTGACCCCCAACGGTAGTCGGCCTGACCTCGGATGTCACGGGTCAGTTGCTGCGTGTCCCCGATGCGTTCACATTCCGTTCGCTGTGACGCGGCGTGGCGGCGAGCGCGACCGCTGCCAAGACATGTGCGCCCGCGTCTTTCAGCGCGCGAGCCGCCTCATCGAATGTTGCACCCGTCGTGACCACGTCGTCGACGAGCACGACGGTCTCACCCTCGAGCACACGTCGCGCTCGCATGCTCCCGCGGACGTTCTCCGCTCGGCTCTCGGAATCGAGGCCTCGCTGATCCGTGCGCCGACCCCGCAGAACGAGCAAGCGGTCGGGAAGCCGACCCGCCCGCCGGATCAGCAGCTCGGGCACCCGGTAGCCGCGCCGTCGAAAGGCCGTCACCGATGTCGGGATCGGCACGAGGTGGAGCGGCCGATCGGCATCCGGGCGTGCCTCGAGCACGTCGAGCACCTCCCCCAGCGCCGATCCGAGCGGGCGAGCGAGCAGCGTCTCGCCGTCGTCCTTCATCCTGCGGATGCATCGCGCCGCGACCGACTCGAAGGGCATCGCCGCGCGGACCTCCAGTCCGGCGGGCGTGCGGCGGACGAGCGGCTCCGGTCGGATGCTCTGTCGGCACGAGCCGCAGAGCAGCGTCTCGGGCCGGTCGCACCCCGCGCAGGTCGCCGCGAGCAGAAGGGCGAGTATCTCGAGTCCTACGACGCGGGCCGGTGGATGCGGTGACATCCGTCGATGCTCTCGCAACAATCCCGCGCCGGGGCTGCAGAGGCTGCGCGGAACGCGGCCGTCATGGACTGTCAGTCGATGTCGGACGGCCGTGCAGGGACAGTCGCGCTCAGTGCCCCGCACGCGTCGCGAGAAGTGAGACTCCGCTGATCGACTCGCTCCATGCCGAGCCCGCACGGGCGAACACGGCGCCGTCCGCGCCCAGCACTCGCAGACCGGTGGCTGCGCGCGCACCCGCCAGGGACACCGCGCCGGTCGGAGCCACCTCTGACGTGCCAGGCCCTCCGACCACCTGCGTGACGACCATCCGGTCTGCGGGATCCGTCAGCAGTCCGAGACGATCCGCGCCCAGCCAGACGAGGCCGATGGCGCCGCCGTCGAGCTGCGCCAGCGGCTCGGTGGGTCCGAGCTCGGTCGGAAGCCCGGCCTCATCGCGGATCACCGATGACACGACGATCCAGCGCTCGCCCCCGATCACGACGGCCGCGGCGACGCGGGCCCCATCCGCCGAGACGCGGATGGCGGATACGGAGGAGGCCTCCGGCCACGCGCCCGCGATGCTCTGAGGGGCGACATCGCTGCCGATCGCCTGCAGAGCCGCCGGTGCGTTCGACGGGACCGACCACGTGTAGTCGTAGGGATCCATGGACGGCCGCACCAGCGATGGGCGGTCGTCCAGCTCGTTGAAGCTGCCTTCACCTGCGAGCCACACGTGCCCGTCGATGAGCTGCACGGCCGCGTGGGAGCTGTCGACCGACACGTCGACCGCTGTGACGGGCTGACCCGCGTTCACGATCTGGTCCGAGACGCCGGGGATCGGCGTGATCTCTCCACCGACCAGCATGCCGAAAGTCCCGTCCTTCAGCACGAGGCTGCCCGGATCGGCCTTGTCCGTCACGACCTCGACGACCCCGGCCTCCAGCGTGCGGCCGTCGACCGTGAAGCGCACCTGGTCGATCTGCACGCCCCCGGCGGTCAGGGTCGCCTGGAGCTGAGTGCGCATGCGCGCGAGGGTGGTCGGGTCGAGGCCCAGCGCCGCCCGGTTCAGGGCGACATCGGCGATCTGGTCGGGGTCGATCGGCACGGAGTCCCGTGCGAGCTGCACCTCCTGCGGGAACGCGCTCTGCACGGCCGGATCGAGCCACGGGCTGGGCGCGCCGCCGATCAGCGACTGCGCGATCGTCGTCGCCACCGTGGCGCGTCGAGGGAACCAGCGCACATCGGGCACGAGTCGTTCCCACGTCTGATCGAAGTACTGCAGCGCGTAGTCGTCGTACACGCGCGAGAACCTGGATTCGTCGATCACCACGCCGTCCGGCGCCTCGGCGATCCGCCACTGGCCGTCTGTGAGTTCGACCACGAAGGCCGAGTTCGAGGCGCCGAACGCCTCGGAGTACGCTCCGGTCGCGTCGACGCTGGCGACCTGATCGAAGGCGACCCTCACGTCGGCCGTGTCGCCGTCATCGGCATCGTCGTCTTCGTCGACATTCGAGCTGAACGAGCGAGTCGCCGAGCTCACATCGATCGACACGCCGGTGTTCGGACGCCAGGTCGATGCGAGCTCCGGGGTGAGAAAGCTGCGAGCGGTGTTCCAGTTGTCGGCCGGGGTGATCGCGGCCTCCATGAAGCCTTCGACGATCGCCGCAGGCCCCGCGCCGTCCACCGGACCCGAAGCGAGCGGGAGGAAGTCCTGCCCCTCGGGGGACGCCCCGAGAGGCTTTCCCGGCTGTGCGTCTCCGCTGGTCGGAAGACCTGTGCACGCTGACAGGATGAGCACGGTCGCCGCGATCACGAGACCACGCAGCGCGCGCCGAGTCCGCGCGGTCATTCGATGCTCCCTCGATCGAAGAGCTCCGCCGGGACATCGGCGAGCTGGATCGGCTGCGTGGCATCGCCGAGTTCGGCGAGCGGCTCCTGCGGCTCGATCGGGATGGGCGAAGGCCCATCCGTCGCATCGCCACGGCGAGGCAGGGTCAGAACGAAGTTCGTCCCGACGCCGAGTTCGGACCACACCGCGAGCGATCCGCCGTGGAGAGTCGCATCGCCGAGCGCGATCGACAGTCCGAGCCCCGTGCCTCCGAGAGTGCGCTGGCGGGAGGGATCAGCGCGCCAGAATCGGTCGAACACCCGCTCGGCATCCGCCGGGTCCATGCCGAGCCCGAAGTCGCGGACTCCGGCGGCGACCGCATGCTGATTGCTGTCGACGGTGACCACGATCGGCCGGCCCTCGCCGTGCTCGATCGCATTGCCGATCAGGTTGCGCAGCACTCGTCGCACCCGCCGCGGATCCATGTCGACCGGCGAATAACCGCCGGGGGCGACGAGCCTCAGCTCGCTGCCGCGATCGTCGGCGAGAGGACGCATCTGCTCGATGATGTCCTCTGCCAGATGTGCGAGGCTCGTCGCCTCGAGCTCGAGCTGCACGGAGCCTGCGTCGTAGCGGCTGATCTCGAGCAGATCCGACAGCAGCGTCTCGAACCGCTGCACCTGCGTGTGCAGGAGCTCGGTGGTGCGAGCGGTCGTCGGATCGAACTCCTCCCGCTGATCGTTCAGCATGTCTGCGGCGAGGCGGATCGTGGTGAGCGGAGTCCGCAGCTCATGCGACACATCTGACACGAAGCGCTGCTGCACGAGTGACAGCTCGCCGAGCTCCTTGATCTGGGATTCGATACTGTCGGCCATGGCGTTGAAGGAGCGTCCCAGGGTCGCGATCTCGTCTTCCCCGTGCACGTCGATGCGGACGCCGAGGTCGCCCGAGGCCAGACGCGCGCTCGTCTCGGCAGCCTCGACGATAGGCGTCGACACGGTGCGGAGAACGATGAAGGAGATCGCGGCGACGATCGCCACCAGACCTATGCCGGCGACCCACAGGGTGCGCTGCACGAAGGTGAGAGTGTTGTCTGCATCCGCGAGGTCGTACGCGAAGTAGATCTCGAACGGCCCCGCCTCGGGAACCCGCACCTGCTGCCCCACGATGATCCCGGGGACAGCTCGGCCGCCGACCTCGAGCGATACGGACTGCCAGGACTGCCAGTCGTCGAACTCGACCACCCGGTTCCTGAGGCCCGAGGTGATCAGATTGTCGCTCAGCCCGGCGGTGAAGCCGTTGAGCGGGACGTCGGGGTCGACCTCCATGCGGAATCCGGCAAGACCCTCGGCCGTCGAATTCCGTCCGAGGTCCTCCTGCACGCTGTCCCACAGCTCCGGCAGGGCTGCCGGGTCATCACCCAGCGCCGTCGCGTCCAGGGTCGCCTGCGCCTGGTTCACCGAGCGGGCCGCGTCTTCGAGCGCCTCGTTCTTGCGGGATTCGAACAGATCGTTCTGGATAACCAGCGCCATCGTCACGCAGGTGATCAGGATCGCGGTGGACGTCAGCAGAAGCGTGATCGTGAGCGTCCGGAATCGCAGAGAACTGCGCCACAACGCCTGGACGACGGTCGGCCATCCACGCCAGTCGCGGATGACAGCGACCGCCGTGGTGGTCGCTGTGGTCGCGGCCATCGTGGGCCTAGCCCGCGCTCCCGGCACGGTAGCCGACGCCCCGTACCGTCATGACGATCTTGGGGTTGTCCGGGTCGAGTTCGACCTTCGCCCGCAGACGCTGCACGTGCACGTTGACCAGCCGCGTATCGGCCTTGTAGTGGTAACCCCACACCTGCTCGAGCAGCATCTCCCTCGAGAACACCTGCTGGGGCTTCGACGCGAGCGCGACGAGCAGTTGGAACTCCAGTGGAGTGAGAGCGATCGGAGCCGTGCCGCGGCGCACCTCATGGGCATCGACGTCGACGGTGAGGTCTCCCACGCGCAGCTGCTCCCCCACGTTCTGCGACGTGGGCCGCAGTCGGGTTCTGATACGAGCGACGAGCTCCTTCGGATTGAAGGGCTTGACGATGTAGTCGTCGGCTCCGACCTCGAGTCCTCTGACCACATCAGCGGTGTCGCTGCGGGCGGTGAGCATGATGACGGGGACTCCGGATTCGGCGCGGATACGCGTGCAGATCTCGATGCCGTCCATCCCGGGCAGCATCAGGTCGAGCAGCACGAGATCGGGACGCTGTGCGCGCCACTCGTCGACCGCCCGCGCACCGTCGGCGCAGAACACCGGCTCGAAACCTTCCGTGCGCAGCACGATGCCGATCATCTCGGCGAGCGCGGTGTCGTCGTCGACCACAAGAATGCGTGAGGTCATAACTGTTACCTTATGGCACTCAGTACCACGCTCCCCCTGTCTACGCGCCCGACGGGTCATGTGACACGATGGGAGCGCACGACGGAGGGAGTGCCGGTGAGCGACCAGACATGGACCCCTGCCCCGAAGAAGGGCATCATCCCCCTGCATCCGCTGACGTTCGGGATGCTGTTGAGCAAGTCGTTCGTCGCGCTGCGCCACAACCCCAAGGTCCTCTTCGGCTTCGGCGTCGTGATCCAGCTCGCGGTCGTGGTGCTCAGCGCCACGGTGATGGGCTTCGTGTTCGTCACGACGTTCACGCGGCTCGAGTCGCTCTCTCCCTCCTCCCCGGACTTCGAGGCCGTGTTCGCCGGAACGATCGCGATGAACATCGTCGCGGGCATCTCCGTCGGTCTCGCGTCCGTCGCGTTCACCGCTCTGATGCAGGGCGTCGTCGCAGCCGAGATCGGCTACGCCGCGATCGGCGTGAAGGCCACGCTGAAGACCCTCTGGCGCAAGATGACCCCGTCGTTCTGGCGGCTGGCCGCCTTCGCTTCACTCTCGGTCATCTTCATCTTCGGTGTGATCGTCATCCTCTTCGTCATCGTCGCCGGCTTCGTCGCCAGCGGGCTCGGCGGATCCGCTGAGGCCATCGGCGGCGTCGTCATCCTCGTGCTGCTCGTCCTGCTCACGACGATCCCCCTCCTGGTCTGGCTGACGACCAAGCTGCTGCTGGTGCCGTCCATCCTCGTCCTCGAGCGCGCGAAGCTCCGCGATGCGCTCGTGCGCTCGTGGCGACTCACCCGCGGTCGCTTCTGGATCGCCTGGGGAGTCACCTTCCTGATCGGCGCCATCATGGGCGCCGCGATGCAGCTCGTGAATCTCCCCGTGTCGCTGCTGAGCTCGATGCTCGGATCGGTCATCGCCCCGACCGGCTCTGCGGACACTGCCGCGATCATGGGGTTCGTCTTCGCCCTCCTCGCCCCGCAGATCCTGCTCCTCGTGCTGCAGGCCATCACGCTCGTGGTGCAGAGCACCGCAGGAACCCTCGTGTATCTCGACAGTCGGATGCGCTACGAGGGTCTCGACCAGGCGCTGATCAGTCATGTCGAGCGACGCGACCTGGGGTGGACGGAGGAACAGCTCGGCGACCCCTTCGTCGTCGACGCCTCGCGCGCCGTCTCGAGTGCACCGCCGCCCAAGCAGGTGCCCGAATGGGCGACGATGACGCCGGCCGGCCATGAGGCGCAGCCGTATGGAGGGCAGCCGTATGGAGGGCAGCCGTACCCGGCACAGCCATACCCGGCACAGCCGTACCCCGGGCAGCAGTACCCGACACAGCCGTACCCCGGGCAGCAGTACGGGTACCCGACTCAGCCTCCCCCGGCACAGCCGCCGTACGCGCCGCCGGCTGCGACCGTCCCGCCTCAGCCACCGGCGTATCGGCCGGCACCGGCGCCCACCGCTCCCCCGGCATCCTCGGCGCCCGCGGACGACTCCACCTGGGCGGCCCCCGGAGCGGGCAGCGAAGGATCTGCATGATCCGCCCGCTGGACGATGTGCTGGTGCCTGACGGAGACGAGGCGAGACAGTGGGCCGAGCAGGAGCTCTCCGACCCGCGCTATGCCGACGCGAAGCCGACGTGGTTCGATCTCGTCGCGCGTGACATCGGACGGTTCCTCGCCGATCTGTTCAGCTCCGACAACGGCGCCAGCGTCGGGCCGTCTGCACTGATCATCGTCAGCGTCATCGTCTTCGGCGCTCTTGTGGCGGCCCTCATCATCTGGGGTCGCCCTCGCCGCTCCCAGGCGATCCGTCGGCCGGGTGCCGGGCTTCTCGGCGCCGAGGACGACCGTACGGCGGCGCAGCTGCGTGCGGATGCCGACCGTGCCGCGCGAGCGGCGGACTGGGACGAGGCGACGGTCCTGCGGTTCCGCGCGCTCGCGAGAGGACTCCTCGAGCGCGACCTCATCGAGCCGTCCCCCGGCGCGACGGCCCAGGCGATCGCGCGCGAGGTCTCTGTCGTGTTCCCTGCGGAGACGACGCCCGTCCGCCAGGCCGCCGTGTTCTTCGACGACGTGCGCTATCTGCGGCATCCCGCGACCGCTGATCGCTACGCGGAGCTCGCAGCGACAGACGACCGGCTCAGTGCCCTGCGCCCGGAAGCAGTGACCGCGTGAGCGTTCTCGAGCAGCGGGACGTCCCCGCGTCGACCGCCGAACGCGCGCCTCGAGGCCGACGGTCGCGAGCTCTGCTCGGATGGCTGATCATCGTGGCGCTCGTCCTCGGCGGCGTCTTCGTCGCGATACAGGTCGGTGTGCGCATGCCCGATCAGCGGGGTTCGCTCGATCCCGAGAGCGTGAGCGACTCGGGTGCCATGGCCATCGCGCAGATCCTGCAGGAGAACGGTGTCGAGGTCTCGGTCTTCCGTTCGCGCACCGAGGCACGCCAAGCGCTCGATGACGACGCCACGCTCGTGATGGCGAATCCGTACACGCTCTCCGACGAGGCGATCACCGAGCTCATCGAGCCCGCCGACCGGGTGGTCTTCCTGTCGAGCAGTACGCACCTGCTGAGCCTCTTGAGGATCGGCGACAACGCCACCCCGGATTTCACCCCGGTGCAGGCGGACTGCGACGCACCCGAGTTCGCGGACGTCGGCTCGATCCGTCCTGATCGGCTGTTCACGCCCGCCGACGGCGTGGAGGGATGCTTCGGCGACGACGACGCGGCGGCCGTGCTCATCGATGAGAGCGACGGAGCCACGCATGTCGTCGTCGAGGGTGCGCGCCTCTTCAGCAACGCCTATCTCGCAGACGACGGCAACGCCGCACTCGCGCTCGCGCTGCTCGGACAGACCGAGCGCGTCGTCTGGTACGTGCCCAGTTTCGGCGACACGGACATCGAGGGCGAGACCGAGGACACCCTCGGGTCGCTCACACCGGGATGGGTGACACCGGCCATCCTGCTGCTCATGCTGGCCGGCGTCGCGGCAGCACTGTGGCGCGGTCAGCGCTTCGGACCGCTCGTCGCCGAGACGCTGCCGGTGACGGTCCGCGCCTCGGAGACCATGCACGGTCGCGCACGTCTGACCGCGAAGGCCGGCGACGCCGCGCACGCGGGCGAAGCCATCCGAGACGGGAGCCGGCGCCGCCTGGCGCGCAGGCTCGGCCTCGCTGTCACCGCCAGTGCCGAGGAGGTCGCGGATGCCGCAGCCGACCGGCTGCGCGTGCCGCGTGGCTCGCTGCACGAGCTGCTCGCGGGCGCGCCACCCGTCGACGATCCGTCACTGATCGACCTCGCGCGCCGACTGCAGGAACTCGAGAGCGCCGTCGACGCCTCGTCCTTCACGGAGCGGAGATCCGAATGAACCGCCCCCGCCGAACCCCCGTCCATCCATCATCCGACCGGAAGCCGAGGACACCACGTGACCGCTGAGAACTTCAACGACGCCGAGCTGCGTCAGGCCATGCACCGCGTGCGCACGGAGGTCGACAAGGCCGTCGTGGGCCAGGCGGGCACGGTGACCGGCCTGCTGGTGTCGCTGCTCGCGCGAGGACATGTGCTGCTCGAGGGCGTGCCCGGGGTGGCGAAGACCTTGGTCGTGCGCTCGTTCGCCCGGGCGCTGGGCCTCGACACGAAGCGCGTGCAGTTCACCCCCGACCTCATGCCGGGAGACGTCACCGGTTCGCTGGTCTACGACGCCCGCACGGGCGAGTTCGACTTCCGTGCGGGTCCGGTGTTCACGAACATCCTTCTCGCCGACGAGATCAACCGCACGCCTCCGAAGACCCAGGCCGCCCTGCTCGAGGCGATGGAAGAACGTCAGGTGTCCGCCGACGGTGTCAGCCGAGCTCTGCCCGACCCGTTCCTCGTCGCCGCGACGCAGAACCCGATCGAGCACGAGGGCACGTATTCGCTGCCGGAGGCCCAGCTCGACCGCTTCCTGATGAAGCTGGTCGTGGGAATGCCGGAGCGGGATGCCGAGGTGTCCGTGCTGCGCAAACACGCCTCCGGCTTCTCCCCGCGCGAGCTCACCGGCGTGGAGGCGACCGTCTCCGCGGACGAGATCCGTGCGGCTCAGGATGCGGCAGGACGCGTCGAGGTCACCGATGACGTCCTCGGCTATGTCGTCGACCTCGCCAGAGCCACGAGGCAGTCGCCCTCGGTCGAGCTCGGCGCGAGCCCACGCGCCTCCACGGGTCTGCTCGCCGCTGCGAAGGCATGGGCGTGGCTCAACGCATCCTCTGCCGTCACGCCGGATCACGTGCAGACGATGCTCGTCCCCGTCTGGCGGCACCGTCTGCAGCTCCGCCCGGACGCCCAGATGGAGGGCGTGTCCGCGGATGCCGTGCTCACATCCGTCGTCCAGCAGACCAGGGTGCCGATCTAGGTGTTCGTCACCGGCCGTCTCGCGCTTGCCGTCGCCGTCGGCATCGTCCCGCTCGTCCTCGCCGGACTGGCGGACTTCCCGCCCTATGCCGCCCTCGGCATCTGGGTGCTGCTCTGCGTCCTGCTGATCGTCGTCGATGTGCTGCTGGCTCCGAGCCCCCGCTCCGTCGTCGTGACCAGGCGCGTGCCGACGCGCACCCGCATCGGCGAGCAGGTCCCCGTGAGCGTCGCGCTGCAGAATCAGGGTCCCCGGACGCTCCATGCGCTGATCCGCGATGCCTGGCAGCCGACGGCCGGAGCGGGTGAGGCCCGTCAGCGACTCAGCGTCCCGCCGGGTGAACGGCGACGCGTCTCCATCCCCCTGCTGCCACGACGTCGCGGCGAGCTGGCGAGCGAGTTCGTGATGATCCGCTCGCTCGGTCCGCTCGGCCTCGCCGGCCGGCAGGCCCGTCACCTCGTACGCGGGACCATCCGGGTGCTGCCCGCCTTCTCGTCGCGGAAGCACCTCCCCTCCCGCCTCGCCCGTCTGCGGGAGCTCGACGGGAACACGAGCATCCAGGTGCGCGGTCAGGGTACCGAGTTCGACTCGCTCCGTGAGTACGTCCGAGGGGATGACGTGCGGTCGATCGACTGGCGCGCCACCGCTCGCGCGGGCACCACGATGCTGAGGACGTGGCGACCGGAGCGCGATCGCCACGTCGTGATCATCATCGACACCGGCCGCACGGCCGCCGCGCGCGTCGGCGACGGCACGAGGGTCGATGCCGCCCTGGAGGCGTCTCTTCTGCTCGCGGCCCTCGCCGCGCGTGCGGGCGACCACGTGCATCTGCTCATGTACGACCGGGTCGTGCGGGCGCGCGTGACCGGTGTGGAGGGGACAGCGCTGCTTCCGGCGCTGACCGATGCGATGGCTCCGGTGCACGCGCGTCTCGTCGACACCGATTGGCCGGGTGCTTTCGCTGCCGTGCGCACGCTCACGACCCGTCCGTCGCTCATCGTGGTGCTCACCGCTCAGGATGCGGCCGAGTCGGCTCGCGGATTCCTCGGTGCGTTCCCCGACGCGAGCAGGTCGACATCGATCCTCGTCGGTTCGGTCACCGACGACGGCATCGCGGATCTCACGACGCGGCGCGGATCTCGGGAGGAGATCTACCTCGCTGCGGCGGCCGAACGCACGATGCGCGACGCGGAGAACGTGGCCGACGCGGTGCGCCGCGCGGGAGGCGAGGCGATCGCCGCTGACCCCGAGTCGCTGCCTCCGAGGATCGCAGACCGGTACCTGGAGCTGAAGGCCGCCGGGCGCCTCTGAACGCAGAGAGTCAGCCGGCCAGGAGCCTGGGGGTACCTGCCTCGTACTCGACGAGGTCTCCGGTCTCGCCGCGGCGATACGCTCGACCGCCGATCACGAGCATATAGATGAGGAACGCGGCGAGGGCGGCGACGCCGATGCCGATCTTGACAGGCCAGGGCAGCGCCCACCCCGTCACGAATCCCTCGATCAGTCCGGACACGAACAGCGCGAAGACGAGTCCGATCGCCACTGTCGCGAGCGAGCGTCCCTCGGACGCGAGTGACTCGCCTCTCGAACGGTGTCCCGGCGCGACCCACGACCAGAACAGGTGCAGACCCGCCGCAGCCGCGACGAAGATCGACGTCATCTCCAGCAGTCCGTGCGGGAGGATGTAGAGGATCATCACATCGACCTGGTCGTGTGCGGCCATGACGGCGCCCGACACGCCCAGCCCCATCGCGTTCTGCACGAGGACGTTGATCGGCCAGATGCCGGTGATGCCGAACAGCACGCATTGCAGGGCGATCCAGGCGTTGTTCCACCAGACCATGCCCATGAACACCGCGGCCGGGTTCTCGGTGTAATAGCCGGTGAAGCTCTCGTCGGCGTACTGCTCCAGCAGGTCCGGCGGGCCGAGGGTCGCGAGGAGTGCCGGATCTGCGGAGATCCATGTCGCGGTCCCGACGACGATCGCGATGAATGACGCCGCGATCACGAGCGTCGTCCAGCGCAGTCGATAGAGCGCGGCGGGCAGCTGCAGCGAGAAGAATCGGCCGGTCTGGGTGAGGATGCTGTCGGACGCCCCGGTGAGTCGCAGCCGCGCGCGCACGAGGATCGTCGAGAGGTACGCACCTTGAGGTGACTCCCCCACCGAGGTCTTGAGCTCAGCGAGATCCGCGGACGCCGCGCGGTAGCGGACGATCAGCTCGTCGACGCCCGCGCCGTCGAGCCGAGCACGGCTCAGCTGGTCGAGCCGTTCCCACTCGGCGCGGCGTGCATCTGTCAGCGCATCGGCATCCACCTGATTTACTGTACTCATGTCCGCCGCGCTCGATGCATCCGACGAGGTCCTCTCGGGCGAGGCCGTCGCGATCGACGTGCAGCCGATCGGCTTCGTGTTGCGAGCCGCGGGCGCGATCATCGACCTCCTGGTCGGGCTCGCGGTGTTCCTGTCGACGATCTTCCTGCGGATCTGGCTCCTCGACATCGGCGTCCTGACCCAGGCGACAGACACGATCGCCTTGATCGCCTCGATCGTGATCAGCTTCGTGGTGCTGCCGATCACCATGGAGGTCGCCCTCAAGGGCCGCAGCCTGGGTAAGCTCGCCGTCGGGGGTCGGATCGTGCGACTCGACGGTGGCGCGACCGGTTTCCGCCATGCGTTCATCAGGGCACTCCTCGGCGTCCTCGAGATCTACATGACGCTGGGCAGCATCGCGGTGCTCGCCGGAGCGTTCAGCGCCCGCTCGCAGCGGCTGGGAGACATGGTCGCCGGCACCTACAGCCAGCGCGTGCGCACGCCGAAGCTGATCCCGAGCGTCCCCGTGCTGCCGCCGATGCTCGCCGGCTGGGCGCAGATCGCCGATGTCGCGCGCCTCCCCGACCGTCTCGCGCGCCGCATCTCGCAGTTCCTGCAGAGCGCTCAGCGGATGGTCCCGTCAGCTCGCGCCCGAGTGGCGCAGGATCTCCTGACCGAGGCATCGCCGTTCGTCTCGCCTCTGCCTCAGGCCGCCCCGGAGGTTGCGCTCATCGGCATCACCGTGCTGCGGCGCGAGCGGGAGCGCAGAGCGCTGGAGAACGCCGACCGCCGAGCGGAGAAGCTCACCGGCCGACGCGTCGGGGCCTGAGCACACCGGTCTCTTCGCGAACAACGGCGCCGTCAGAATCGGATCGCGTCGATCACCTTGACGCGAAGGGCGACCAGTGCAGGGATGAAGCCGGCGACGGCGCCCACCAGGATCGACGCGGCGAGCCCCACGAAGGCCGCGCGCATCGGGAACGGCGGAACGTCCTGGATCCCGTAGAACAGCGAGGTGACGACCCAGTCCGAACGGAGCACCGCGACGACGATCGCGATGCCGACGAGCCCCGCCACCGTCGTCGCGACGAGGCTCTCGAGGAAGACCGAGAAGAAGACCCGGCCCGAGGTGGCGCCGAATGCGCGACGCACGCCGATCTCACGCACTCGCTGCCGCATCGCGACGAGCTGGATGTTGATCAGACTCAGAGCTCCCAGCGCGAGGATCACGGCAGCGATGCCGCCGGTGACCATCTCGAACGTCGCCTGCGCATCCAGCGCACCGGGCTGGGCGGCCCAGTCCGACCGGCTGACCGACACCGTCTGCCCGTCCGGGAGCCCTGCGCGAAGATCCATGGCGAGCACCGGTGCGATCTCGTCGACCTGCTCCTGCTCGAGCCAGACCTCGTACTGCGGCCAGGCGCTCTCCGGCAGAGCATCGACGCGGGCACGATACGCGTCGTAGAGGATATCGACCCGAAGCTCCTCGTCTCCGAACCCCTGGCGAGGCACGACACCCACGACCTGATAAGTGCCACCCGCAGGCCCCGCGAGCGTGAGAATCGGATGCTCCGCGACGGGCGTGCGACCGATGCGATCCCACAGCGCCTCCGTGATCACGACGGGCGGGGAGAGTGCGTCGGCATCCGCATCCCGCATCCATCGGCCCACGAGCAGCTGCTCGCGGTGGATCTCGGAGTAGAGCGGATCGATCAATCGTGAGTTGACATCGACGATGCCGTCCGGCAGCTGCACCGGAACGACCATGCCCTGCGCGATCCGGGCCGTGTGGCTGAACTCGAACCGCTCGGTGACGCGCGTGAACCTCTCATCGAAGGCGTCGAAGTCGACCGGCGCCCCGTCGTCGCTGCTGATCGTGACGACCAGGGTCGCCGCCCTGCCTCCCCAGCGATCCGACTGCTCCGCCTGGAACTGACGCTGATATTCCGAGACGGCGACGACCCCGGTGAGGGCTGCCACCGAGACCGCGATGCCGATCAGGCTGAGCAGCACACGCAGCTTGTGGACGCGGATCTCCGCCCACGCATCCGACAGCGCTCCGAGGATGCCGGTCATGACGCGGCTCCGCGACGCGAGTACGGCATGGCCGGCATGCTGTCGGGTGTCGGCATCTCGGCCCCGGTGGACGCAGCCGCCGGTGCGGATGCGGACGGGACGGATGAAGAGGGAACGGATGCGGAGGGAACGGACGCCGCGAGGGTCGAGGCTTCGAAGGCGCGGCTGAGATCCGCAGGCTCGAGGACCCCGGCGTCGAGTCGGTAGTGCCGTCGGGCACGGGCGGCCACATGGAGGTCGTGCGTGATGGTCACGAGCGCCGCGTCGGTCTCGGTCGCGACCTCGTCGAGCAGCGACATGACGGACGCGCCCGTGTCGATGTCGAGTGCGCCGGTCGGCTCGTCCGCGAGGATCAGCACGGGCCTGCGCACGAGGGCCCTCGCGATCGCGACCCGCTGCTGCTCTCCTCCCGAGAGTCGATCGGCGACCTGCTCGATGCGATGACCGAGGCCGACTCTCTCGAGCATGTCAGCGGCGATCTGCCTCCTGTTCCAGAACAGCCGACCGCGCGCATGGCCGAGTGGCATCATCACATTGTCGAGCGCGGTGCGCCCCGGGAGCAGATTGAACTGTTGGAACACGAAGCCGACGTTGTCGCCGCGCAGCCGGTCCAGCCGCCCCGACCGCATCCGACGCACTTCGCGATCCTCGAACGACACGGAGCCGGTGGTCGGAGCGTCGAGCATCCCGAGGATGTTGAGCAGCGTCGACTTCCCGGAGCCCGACCTGCCGACGATCGAGACGTGATCGCCCGCACTGACCTCGAGCGTGATCCCTCGCAGGATCTCCAGCTCCGAGTCGTCAGCGAGCCGCACGCTCTTCGTCACATCGCTCAGCGCGACGAGAGTCACCAGCTGACCCCGCTGTCGCACTGCTCGACTCCGGGAGCCACCTCATAGCAGACCTCCTCGACCGGGGCGACGAAGCCGGGGACGAACTGGCGGATCGACTCCCCCTCTTCGAGGCCGGAGACCACCTCGACCATGGCCCCGTCGTTCACGCCGAGCTCGACCGCTCGCTCTTCCGGTTCAGCGCCGTCGCCGGCATCGACCCAGACGTTGCCCGTGCCCGCGCCACCCTGCACAGCGGTGACCGGCACCACCAGGGCGTCGTCCACCTGCCCGAGCGCCAGATCCATCGTCGCCGGCAGACCGGCGAAGACGACCTGGTCACCGGGCACCGCGCATCGCACGCTCGCTGTGCCCTCGGCGCTCACCTGCACCCGCACTCCTGTGCACACGAACGGCGCGGGCCCCCCGGTGATCGTCACCGATGCGTCGGCCGGCGCATTCACCAGGCGGTACAGCTGGACCGGCTCGACGGTCGCGAGCAGGTGGTAGCGCGCGGGCGTGAGCGTGAAGATCTCGGTTCCGGTGGATGTCGCCTGACCCTTCACGAGAGCGATCTCCGAGACGTCGCCGGCCTCCGGCGCGACGACGTCCACATCCTTCTTGGGCTCGTCCTGCCTGATCGTGAAGAGCTTTTGCCCCGCCGCGACGGTCGCCCCGTCGGGGACATGCACCGCGATGACCGTTCCGGTGATCTCCGACCGCACCGGGAACGCGTCATCGCGTGCGACGTTGCCGCTCAGGGTGAGAGCGTTCACCACCGAGCCCCGTTCGACCGGGATGACGGGATCGACGATCGACGACTCCGGGCTGACCATCGCCTCTGTGGCGTCCGGGAAGAACGCGATCTTCACGAGAGCCGCGGCGCACGCGCCGAAGACGAGAACGAGAAGAAGAGGGAAGATCCAGCGTCGCCAGACGATCACGGCTGCCTTTCCGGCGGCGCCGCCCTGGCGCATCCGCGGTCAGCGTATCGGCATGCGTCGATGACCCACCCGCCCCGAGGCGGCGTGTCCCCGTCGGCGATGCGGACGGTATATCAGGCGCGAAGCGCCTCGTGCCGGACGACGAGCCATCCCGCAGGAACGGACAGGCGGTCCGCATGCTGTGCGCACAGATCATGCGCGTTCGGGTGGCGCGCCATCCCCAGGGGCCCGAGCGCGGCCATCTGATCGCCGTAGTCGTAGGTGAGAGTGGCCACGGCCTCGCGCGCGCAGCCGACCTTCGAGCAGAGTCTTCCGTCCATTCACGCCAGGCTACGTCGAGGTTCATCGGATGAGCGGATGCCGCGCCGCCGCGCCCGTCGGACTCGGCCTAGACTTTCGCTATGCCCCGTCGCTCCCGCACCTCTGACGCACCCCGCCGCGGGGCCAGGCACGGGCGCCACGGTCGGCTCGGACGCAGCGAGGTCGTGCGCCCTCCACTCGCCCCTCTCGACGGGCGCATCGACCGGTTCGATCTGACCGTCGGCACTGCGGTGGAGTTCCTTCGAGGAACCTGGCCCGAACTGCAGGAGGTGCGGTTCGAGATCGGCGCCATGCCCGCGTTCGAGGCCGCAGACGAGGTCCCGCGCTGGTACCTCGATCACGAGAAGGCGCGCATCGTGCTCTTCCGGCTTCCCATCGAACGGCTGCTGCCGCCGGGGCACGACGACTCCGCCCACCGCAGGATGGCGATCGAGAGCGCCGTGTTCAGAGCTGCGGCCGAGTACGTCGGCCGCGAGCCCTGGGACCTCGGCGGCCACGAGCACTGAGCTCAGAGACTGTCCTCGCCGGTCCGCAGGTCACGGGTAGACGGTGATGCTCTGCTGCGCTCCCGCAGCCGGCCATACCGGCCAGACCGCGAGCGCTCCGGGCGCGCTCATCGTGACGGAGGCATGCACCGGCGCCGAGGTCGACAGCGCGTACACCGTGCGCGGCGTCACATCGACCGACGCCGACGAGTGGGCGGGGACAGTGACCTCGACGGGCTCTCCGCCCGATGTCGATGCGACCTGCACCGTCGCATCGGAATCCTCGTCGTTGGCGAGCACGAGGCGAGGCGTCGGCCCGGCAGGAACGGCGACGTACACGTCATCCTCGAGCTCCGGCGCCGGCGTGACCCAGGCGAAATCGTCCTGCGGCCCGGCGACATCCTGCTGCCGCACCGCGGCGAGCACAGGGTTGTCCGATTCGATGCTCATCGTGTAGTCACCCGGCGACAGCGCGGAGAGCGACAGCTCGGTGGGTGCGTCGGCGGTGAGCGGAACGGTGAACTCGTCGGCGATCGTGGACGCACCGACCTCTCTGACCGTCACGACGGCCTGGGAATCGACCTCGGGTGACATCAGCCGCAGAACCGCCATGTCTGCGTTGTCGCCCTGGTTCTCGAAGACCTGGATGCCCGGGAGCACCGGCTGACGCTGCGCAGCGGGAACCGCATCCTGCAGGTCGATGCCCGAGGGATCGAGGGTCCGGGTGAGCGACGACTGCAGTACAGCGCGCACGGGCGACCCTGTCGCGGTCACCTTGACGATCGGGAAGTCCGATCCGGCGGCGATCGATGACAGCGCGAGCGCGACCTGAGACTCCGCGGGGACGATCACGGTGCTGGACGCCCGCGCAGACCCGAACACGCCGAGAGAAACAGTGGAGGGCACGACCCCGGGGTTCGTGAGAACGATCAGGTCCTCGGTCCCGGTGGCGACCGTTCCGCCGACGAGCCACGACTCGATGCCCGCAGGGCGGCAGGGCGCCGCGGCGAGACCGAACAGGTCCGCCTCCTGCACGCTGACCGACTCCGTGGCGCCGAGCAGCGGCGCCTGGCGTCCCTCGACAGGGCCCACGAGGCGTTGCGCGGATCCGCCGTCGGCGAGGTCCTTCGCAGGCAGGGGACTCGACTCCGGTCGCCCGGACGACCCCTCGGAGGTCACTTGGGGAGACGCCGCCGACACCATCTCGAGCGGGTTGGAGGGATCTCGACCGACAGCGCGAAGGTCACCGTTGCAGACGAGAACGGTGTCACCCGGAAGGGGCGCCACCTGCGCCTGAGCGGGCTCGTGCGAGACAGTCGGCCACGGCGCGGTGATGCCGACGACGACACCGACGACGCACGCTCCTGCGACGACGGCGCCTGTCAGGACTCGAGCGCCGGTCGCCGCCACCCGGAATGCGCGGTTGCGGGTCATCGCCGCTCCTCCTCACCCTGTTCGGTCGACGGCTGGGCCTCGACTGCCGCATCCGGCTCGGGCCCGTCCGAGGGCGCGGCGTCGGCTGTTGCGCCGGTCTCACTGACCTCGGGATCGCCGTGCGGTTCTGCGGCGCCGTCGCGGTCCTCGGGGTGCCGAGGCAGCACGAGCGGCTCTTCCGGTGCTCGTCCGACGATGCGCGAGCGGGCGCGGGCTGCTCGCCGCGACGCACGTGTCGGCACGGACAGCAGCAGCGCCGCGAGCACGAGCACGAGCTGGACCGTGATCACGAGGCGCGCTGTCGCCTGCTGAGCGGTCGAGAGCGGAGCCCGTGGCGAGGCGTCGGCCTCGAGCCTGTAGAGCACACCACGGTCGGTCGAGCCGGCCTGGACGAAACCAGCCCGCTGGTCGAGCGATGTCACCGCGGCCGTGCGCAGAGAGCGAGCACGGTCCGACTCCTCACCCGAGACCTGTGCGAGCAGGACGTACGAGATCCCCGTCCGAGCCAGCTCATCAGCCGCATCGAAGTCCCTGGCCGAGAGCAGATCGACCGCGAGCGTCGTGAGGTCGGAGCCGCGCAGCTCCGTCGCTGTCGAGAGGATCGTCGTCTGGGCGCTCAGCGTCTCGCTTCCGCCCCACGCCACCTCGGTCGCCAGGCCGCCGTCGTTCTGCGGGGTGAGCACGAGGGTTCCGATCTGACGGTCGGCACCCGCCTGCGCTGCGACATACGCCGGCAGCGTCGATGCGGGACCGTCTCGGAGCTCTGACTCGTCCGCGTGGACCGCGGCCAGGGCAGGAACAGCGCACACGGCGATCGCAAGACCGGCGACCGCCGCGCTGAGCACCCGGACCCGTGGCATGGTCACCGCGGTGTCGAGCGTCACGAGGGCGGCTCCGGTGACGCCGATCCACGCGAGGCTGAGACCCGAACCCGGCCAGATGGCGACGGGAGTCCCTTGGGCGAAGGACACGGCGACTCCCACGGCCAAGAACGCGGTGGCCAGGCCGCAGAGCGCGACGAGCAGAAGAGTGATTCCGGCTCGCCAGCGCGGGGCGACCGCTGATGCGAGAGCGAGGAGCGCGAGCGGGGCGAGCAGCACCCCCACCCACGGCGCGAGCTCGAGGCCGAGCCACGTCGCCCACCCGGCCATGTCACCGCTGGGGAATCCGCTGGCCAACGCGAGTCTGCCTGCGGCATCGGCCGCTGCCTGCGGACCGGCCCAGATCGAGCCGGGATCCGCGAGCACCGCGAGGATGTCTCCGCGGCTCAGCTGCCAGACCACGAGCGGCGCGAAGAGGGCGACGGCGGGAATCGGCACCCAGACCAGGCGGACGGCTCCGCGGATACGAGCGCCGGCGAGGGTGATGCCGAGCGCCACGACCCACAGCAGGAGGAGTGCCGGGGCGAGCGAGGGCGCACATGCCGTGACCGCGGCGAAGAGGAGCGATGCTGCACCTGCCGCGCCCCACGAACGATGGGCCACCGCCCCTGCGTGGAAGAGCCAGGGCAGGAGGAGGTGCACCAGCACAGCGGCGGGGCGACCGTCGACGAGCGCGGTGAGGAAGGTGGGAGCGAGCGCCCACACGATTCCGGCGAAGATGCGCAGACCCGCACGATCGGTCACTCGCGTGGCCGCGAACCAGCCGCCGAGCACGGCGAGGGGCAGCGCCAGCACCCAGAGGAGCACGAGGGAGAACGACGGGGCGGCCGGCCAGAGAGAGCCGAGCACAGCGAGCACTCCGGAGAAGGGGTCCGCGGGGCCGACGACGTCGACTCCGAGACCGCGCAGCCCCCAGGCGGCGTCATTCCACAGCGCACCCACCGTCGACCGCAGCGGAAGCAGCGCACCGCCACCGAGCACGGGCCACGCGAGGATCGTGGTGAAGGTCGCGATGCTGACGACGAGGGCGCCCAGCACCGCCCAGGCGCCGCCGCCCGAGAAGAACCGGAGCTCACTGACCGCTCCGCCCTCGCTGCCGTGGCCGTCATCCAGCCGACGACGAAGATCGGAGCTGCTCACACGCAGCGGGGCGATGCTCGACCAGCTCGAGGTGCGGAAGGAGCGGATGCGAGAACGAGACCGCGCGATCGCGCCGAAGCGGAACATCGCCGTCACCGCAGCCGCCCACTCGGGCGCGACGGCCTCCGGTCGCTTGCCGATCAGGTCGGCCATGGATCGCCAGAGCGCGAGAGGAAGCAGAGTGAGCCAGTGCAGCGGGACGGAGATCGCCGGGGCATAAGCGAGGCGGCGGTGCAGCTGGGCGAGTCTGGTCGCGAACGCGCGCCTGCCCCGCGCGGTCGGAGGTGTCCCTGGTCCGTCCGGTGACACGGATACGCGCGCCGAGGGCGCGAGCACGACACGTCCGCCACCGAGGCGGGCACGGACTCCGAGGTCGAGACCCAGGTCGGCTCCCGCGAGCGCCGGATCCGGACGCAGCGCATCGCGGACCTCGCCGCGGATCAGCATGCCGCGGATGTCCGCACCGAGCGCGTCGTCGCTGGCATCGTGCTGTCCTTGGTCGAGCTCGCCGCCGGCCAGCTCCACCGAGCGCCCCAGAGTCGTCATGCTGACGCCCAGAGAGACGATCTCGCGGTCGTTGTCGGTCTGCACGAGCTTGGGCGCCACGATCGCCGCCGACGGAGATCGTTCGAGAGTGCCGATCAGGCGCTCGAGCGCTCGCGGGTGCGGAGCGGTGTCCTGTGCGAGCAGCCAGACGGCGCTGCCCTCGAGGATGCGGGGTCTGGCGAGTTCGACGGCATCCGCGAATGAGGTGTTGCCGCGCGCCTGGATGATGCCCTCGACTGTGCTGGTCACCGCCTCGCTCTCGCGAGCCGACGCCGCGTCGCCGCACATCACCAGGGTGATGGCGGCTGCGGGCGTCGTCTGGGAGCGCAACGCATCGAGTGTGCGGAGCAGCTGCGCGCGGGCGGAGGAACCGGGGCGCGCGACGATGATTGCGTGAACTCGGGCTGGCATGACGTGGTCAGCCTATGCGTGCGACAGGAATCGGGGGCTGACCCGACCCGGCGTGGCCGCGAAGCTATGAACGCGGACGAATCACTGCCGGGTCAGCTCGCGCGACGCTTGAGCTTGCGGCGCTCGCGCTCGGAGAGACCGCCCCAGATTCCGAAGCGCTCGTCGTTGTTGAGCGCGTACTCGAGGCACTCGCCGCGGACATCGCAGGACGTGCAGATCCTCTTGGCGTCGCGGGTCGATCCGCCCTTCTCGGGGAAGAAGGCCTCAGGATCAGTCTGCGAGCACAGTGCATCGCTCTGCCATGCGAGAGCATTGTCATCGTCGGTCTCGACCTTGCGAACCCCGGGAACACCGAGGTTGATCGGATCGACGAACCAGTTCTCCGGTACGTCTGAACGGTAACCCGTCATCTCGCTCTCCAACCCCTAAATTCCGCCCCCTCGGCGGGCCGTGCTCAACTAATTACACCCGTGTCATTCCCATCGGTCAAGTCGCGGATCGTAAACCCTCAATCCGGTCTTGAAGGTTCTTGACCTCCGTACGGCGTGTCGCACGTCCGCCCGAGGAGTCAGCGGCCGGAGGCGAGATCGCCGGGCGATGCGACGAACGCCTCGCCCTGGCCGCCGACGGTCAATCGAACCTCGTCGGCGGACGCGAACGCGACGGTGCCGACCGGAACATCGAGCACTGCTCCGTCCGCACCGCCCACCCTGACGCGACCGGACGTCGCGAGGACCATCGTCGGTCCGTCCACGTCGATGACGACGTCCTGGCCGTCGAGTTCGACCTTTCTCAGCGAGAAGTCCGCGACGGGCACCGGGTACTCGGTGATCGCACCATCCGTCGTCGGGCGCAGCACCGGCACCTCGCCGGTCGTCGTGTCGAGGACCGAGAGCAGCTCGGCCACATCGATGCGCTTGGGCGTGAGACCGCCGCGCAGGACGTTGTCGCTCGCCGCCATGATCTCCACCCCGAGACCGGCGATGTAGGCGTGCAGGAGCCCGGCCCGCAGGAAGATTCCCTCGCCCCTGCGAAGCACCACGTGGTTCATGAGCAGCGCGACGACCACACCGGGGTCTCCCGGATAGGTCTCCGCGATCGCCGCCACACCGCGGAGCGTCTCGGCCCATTCGCCCGACGCCGAGGCTGCGGCCGCGCTCACCGAGGCGACGACGTCGTCGACCACGGACCGCGCATCGCCGGACAGCAGCCAGCCGATCGTGTCGCGCAGGACGTCGCCCTCACCGCGGAGACGATCAGCGAGTTCCTCGACCCCGGCGCTCTGCTTCAACTCCCCCAACAGGCCCAGGGTGTCGCCGACGGGGCGCAGCCCGCTCAGAGATTCGAACCGTTCGCTCAGGGCGACGATCAGCTCGGGCTTGTGGTTGTCATCGCGGTAGTTGCGAGTCGGGTCCGTGGCGTCGAGCGTCGATTCCCTCGCCCACCCGGCTCTCGCCTGCTCGACGGTCGGGTGCACCTGGATGGACAGGGGCGATGCGGCCGCGAGGAGCTTGAGCAGGTACGGCAGAGCACCGCCCGTGACGGCGTCCAGCGTCCCGCCGCCCTGCACGTCGGACGGGTCTCCCGGGTGGTCGCCGAACCACACCTCCGCCTCAGGCGCACCCGTGGGGGTGCGGCCTTCCAGGTCGGCCAGGAGCGTCGGGGATCCCCACGCGTAGTCACGGGGTGCATTCGAGAGACTGAGCAGCATGCCACCAGGCTATTGGCAGGGAACCCACCGTGCCACGACGGTCCCATCGGTGACTCCCGACTTCCGCGCGGTAGCCTGAACGCGATGGCGCAATACACGAAGCACCCGGTCGCCGCCCCGCCCGCCGCTCCCGAGCGCGAGTCCACGGGGCATCTTCTGCTGCGCGGGTACATCGGCCTGGTGCTGTTCGCGACCTTCGCGCACTCGGCGGTGTACAACCTCGTGGGCGAGATCGGCGCATTCATCACCCTCCTCGTGTTCCTGATCGCGACGCTCTCCATCGGCGTTCCGATGATCGCCCGTCGGCGACCTGCCGCGTTCGCGTGGCGTCGCCTGCCCTGGGCCGCCGTCGCATACACCACGCTGGCCCTGCTCTCGGTCGCGTGGTCTCAGTGGCGCGGAGCGACCATCATCACCTGGGTCCTGCTCGCCACCGTCACGGTGAACGCGCTCTTCATCGTCCACGTGCTGACCTGGCACGAGATCGTGCGGGCGCTCGCTTCCGCGTTCAAGTGGATCCTCGGCCTGTCCCTCGCGCTCGAACTGTGGGTCGCCCTTGTCGTCCACGCTCCGATCCTGCCGAACTTCTTCGTGCGGCCGGACGGCGAGACCAACGCCCACTGGTACTGGGTTCGCGGCAACCTCGTCGACGGCGGACGGATCCAGGGCATCGTGGGCAATTCGAACGTGCTCGCCATCGTCTGCCTGTTCGCGATCCTCACCTTCGGCGTGCTGTTCGCCGCGCGCACGCGCTGGCGCACCACTCTCGCGCTCTGGGCCCTCCTCGCGGGATACTTCCTCGTCCGGGCCGGATCCGCGACGGCATACGTGTGCGCCGCCGCTGCCGCCGCAGTCCTGGTCGTCGCCCTGCTGATGCGCCGCGCGACGTCTCCGGGCGCACGAACCCGACTGTATGTGCTGTTCATCGGCGGCGCCGTGGTCATCGGATCCGCCGTCTGGCTCCTGCGTGAATCCCTGTTCGCCCTCATCGGTCGCAGCGCAGACCTCACCGGGCGCTCCGACAAGATCTGGGACAAGGTCCTCGCGCGTGCCGCGGAGCATCCGATCTTCGGCAACGGGTTCTCGAGTCCCTGGGTCCCCTTCGATCCTGCCTTCGCCGGATGGATCGAGGATCACGGCATCACCGTGTTCCACGCGCACAACATGTGGCTCGACGTGCTGATGCAGCTGGGCGTGGTGGGGGTCGTCCTCATGGCTCTCGCCTATCTCAGCCTGCTCTGGCGTTCGTGGTTCTTCGCCATCGACCGCCCTCGCTGGGATCTGAGGTCGGACCGCGACTATTCGGCGATCACTCTGCTTCCGAGCCTCTTCACGGTCGTGCTGCTCGTGCAGGGTCTGACGGAATCGACCCCGATCATGCTCTGGGGCTGGATGCTGCTGGTCCTGCTCTCGTTCAAGATCAAGGTCGTGCCCCTGGTCGGCGTCGGTGAACGCGAGCGTGTGATCGAGCGCGGCGAGCGAAGCCGGCGGGTTCCGTGACGCCCGAACGTCGTCTGAGCGATCTGCTCGGCTCGGCCGAGTTCGCCCGCGCGTACACGATCGCGGTCCTCACAGCGGTCTTCTCGTCGTTCGCGATCGAGCACATCGCCTCATCGGTCACCCTCGCGACGATCATCGCCGTCCTCTGCGTCGTCGGCGCCTGGATCCTGTGGGTGCGCAGGGAGGAGCTGTCGCTGCTGCGCATCGCCCCGTCGTCGCTGCTGGCCTTCCTGGCGTGGGCCGCCGTCAGCATCGTGTGGACGACCGACAAATCCGACACCGCGTTCGGGTGGATGGAGCTCTTCGGCTTCGCCTTCCTGGCGATCACCGTCGGCCACATCCGCGACACCCTCCAGACCGTCCGCGCCCTGGGCGACTCGCTGAGGTTCCTCCTCCTCGTGTCGCTGGGCCTGGAGCTCCTCTCCGGCGTGCTGCTCGACACGCCCTTCCTCTTCCTCGGCATCCAGGGAGACCTGGCCGTCGGCGGACCCGTGCAGGGGATCTTCGGCAGCAGGAACATGCTCGGTTTCGTCACCGTGATCGCACTCATCACTTTCGTGGTGGAGTGGCGGTCGCAGTCGCTGACCGCTCGCATCGCGATCCCCTCGATCGCGCTCGCGGCGCTGCTGGCCTTCTTCTCCTCCTCCCCCACCGTGCTCGTGCTCGCGGCCGCAGTCGGCGTCGTCGCCGTCGCGCTCGCGATCGTCCGCCACACCCCGCCCGAGCGACGGACCATCGTGCAGTGGGTGCTCGGTGTCCTCGTCGCTCTCGCCCTCGCCGCCGCGTTCGCACTGCGCCATGTGATCATCGCGCTGCTCGATGCCGGTTCGGACTTCTCGATCAGAGCGACCCTGTGGAACACGATCCTCGATTTCGTCGCTCTCAAGCCGGTCGAGGGGTGGGGCTGGTACGGCGCGTGGGCCCGCGGAGAGTTCCCGTTCACGTACATCAACTTCCTGCTCGACGACCACCACCAGAGCGCGCTGAACGCGTACTTCGACGTCCTGCTGCAGCTGGGCGCCGCCGGCCTCGTGCTCTTCCTCCTGTTCGGCGGCATCGCCACCGTCCGGTCCTGGCTCGTCGCGAGCGCTCGACGTTCGGTGGTCTACGCCTGGACCCCGCTCATGCTCGTCACACTCGCCGTCGAGTCGATGTTCGAGAGCTTCACGATCGTCGGCGCGGGCTGGTTCATGCTCGTGCTCTGTGCGCTGCGGGCCGGCCAGACGAGGTCGTGGCGGGAGAACATCGACGCCGCGCACACAGGAGCGATCCCGACGCTGCGTCCCGAACGCTGACCTCCGCGCCGCGCCCTCGGCGGATTCCGAACTGCTCCGGGTAGGGTGGATCTGCTCGCGGCGCCCTGCGGGCCCCGAGCCTCCGGAGATTTCACCTCGTGACTCACGCCCCCTTCGACCCGGCCTCCGCGACGATCGTCATCGTCACGTACAACCGGTCTCACCTCCTGACCGGCCTCCTCGAGAGCATCACGGCGATGGACCCGAAGCCGGGCCACGTCGTGATCATCGACAACGCCTCGTCCGACGACACCACCGAGGTCGTCGACTCCTTCCGTCCTCGGCTCGGCACCGAGATCATCTACCGACGCCTCGAGACGAACACCGGCGGGTCGGGCGGCTTCAGCGAAGGCATGCGCACGGCGTACGAGCTGGGTTCGGAGTGGATCTGGATGATGGACGACGACGTCGAGGTCGTGACCGACGGCCTGGCGAAGATGGGCAAGTGGGCCCCGCGGTTCAAGAGCATCCAGGGCCGCCGGTACGACTACGACGGCAGCGAGTTCTACTGGCAGTACCGGATCGCCGAGCGCATGGGCATCCCGATCCCGTTCGCGCCGTCCGGGTTCGATGCGTCGGGCTACAAGGAGATGAACAGCGGATGCTTCGAAGGCATGTTCATCCATCGGTCCATCGTGAAGCAGATCGGTCTGCCCGACCACCGCTTCTTCATCTACTGGGATGACCAGATGTACGGATGGCTCGCCTCGCGCAAGACCACTGCGGTGATCGTCGATGAATTCGTCCTGCGACGCACTCGCGAGATCAAGCAGTGGGACATGGGCATCCGCCACATGAACGCCTCGAGCAACGCCTACCGGTTCTACATCATGCGCAACCGGGCGTACATCAAGCAGTACTACCGCGTTCACCGCAACTACAACCCGGTGCTGTTCGGGCTCGGGACGTCGATGACGTTCGCGAAGGAGCTCATCCGGCTCCTGTTCGTCGAGCGCACGGTGCGAGGGACGAGCAATCTGTTCCGGGGACTCAAGGAGGGCGGCAAGCTCGGCCGCGATCGCTCCTGGACGCCCATGCCCGCTCTGGAGGACTGATCGCATGACCGACGAACCGCAGCCGGAACTCCGCTGGGCGCCACTGGAGCCGAAGCCGAGCAATCGTGGTCGTGTCTGGCTCATCGTCGGGCTCGTCGTCGCCGTGCTCGTCATCGTGGGCGTGCTGCTGTTCTTCCTCCTCCCGCGGGGCGAGACCCCGACTCCGGGAGCCAGCGGCTCGCCCTCCCCTTCCGCGTCGGCATCGACATCACCGTCCCCGTCAGCGTCAGCGTCGCCGACGCAGACCGAGACCCCTCAGCCGACGGCGGAGCCCGCGCCGACGATGACACCGATCACGACCCCGCCCCCCGTCGCTGACCCCTCGGTCGACGCCTTCCGCGGACAGGTTCAGGGCTGGCTCGATGATGCGCTGACAGGACTGCAGATCGTCAGCGAGTCCAGTGGACAGGACGCGACCGAGGTCATCGAGAGCCTCCAGGCCGACGCGCAGCGGCTCGGCGAGAGCGCTCCGCCCTCATCCATCGAATCCGCCTGGGGCAGCGCGCTGAGCGAGTACGACCAGGCGCTCAGCTCGCTGCACTCCGACGCGGCCGCAGGGATGCAGCCGAGCGTCGACGGCGCACGCTCGGCTGCGAATCAGCTTCGAGGCCTCGTCGGGCTCTGACCCCGCGGCGGCGGCCCGATCCGTTCGGCTCAGTCGCCGTCGGACTCGAGGCGGCGCAGGCGCTCCTCGTAGTGCGCCGCGAGTTCGAGGCGCAGTCGCGCACGCTCGTGCTCCGACTGGGCGCGGCTGAGCGCCTCGTCGGCTTCCAGATCAGCCACATCGAGGCGCACGCGCAGCCACTCGAACCGCTGCTCGAGCGCGGCGACCTGAGGAGCGATGCGATCGAACTCGGATCTGATGTAAGAGAAGTCGGCCTGGGTTCCCGCGAGGCGTGCCTCGTAGTCGCGCTGCGCGTGTTCGACCTGCGCGAGAGCACGCCCCATGCGGGCGTCCACTCTCGCGTCTACACGGCGTTCGACGACGGCGTCGAGTCTGCGACGGAGTCGGTTCAGCATTCAGTCCTCAATCATTCGGGTGATTGTCGATGGTCTGTGGGATTCAGCGGTGATACGTGACGCGGCCGGAGTCGATCCAGCGCCGCACGAGCGCCGACTCCAGGTCGATCCGGTGCTCTGCTCCGACCGCCGAGGGGTCTCCGTAGGCGTGGTTCCATGATGTCTGATCCGGCGCGTCGACGAAGGAGAATCCGGCTGCATCGACCGCGGCGTCCGGGAACAGGCGGGTGGCGATCCAGAGCATCACCGTCCCCGTCGTCGCCCACTGGCCACCGCTGCGCGGATCGGCTCCCATCGCCTCGCCGAGTGGCAGCACCACCTCGCGGTTCGGCATCGTCACGATTCCGAGATCCGCGGGCCAGAAGGCCGGGAGCTTCGGGTTCTCCCAGAGCAGGCGCCCGGGTTCGATCATCAGGTAGAGGCGCTCGGAGTAGCCCTCGAAGAACCAGGGCGTCGGACGCACACCGCGATTGAACACGACGACGTCGGCGCGCCGACCCACCGACGGCATGCCGTCGACGTCGTCGACACGGAAGCCGTTGACTCGGAACACGATGTCAGCCGTGTCGATCATCGCGGCGCGCTCGTCGGACGGCTCGAGCGGCTGATTTCCGACGACGGCGATCCGACGAGCGGTATCCGCTCGTCCGTATGCCGTGACGAGCGGACGAAGTCGGTCGTAGAAGTCGACCTCTCCGGCAATCGCCCTGTCATCACCGACAAGATCCGTCACACGCCCCATGAGACCTCAGCTTAGGGCACCGCGGCGGCTGTCCCATCGGCGGGGCGGCGAGTCACGGAGAGGACGCGTCTAGAGTTGTCGGCGTGACTTCTTCGCAGACCATCCCGCTCTCCACGGCGAGCATCGGCACCGGCTCCCCCGTGTTCACGATCGCTGAGATGTCGGGAAACCACAACGGCGACATCGATCGGGCGCTCGCGATCGTCGACGCGGTCGCCGCCACCGGCGCCGACGCTCTCAAGATCCAGACTTACACCGCCGACACGCTCACGATCGACTCCGACAAGCCCGCCTTCCGGGTCGCGAGCGACCACGGGCTCTGGGGCGGCAGGAACCTCTATTCCCTCTACCAGGAGGCTCACACGCCGTGGGAGTGGCATGCGCCGATCTTCGATCGCGCGCGCAGCCACGGACTCATCCCCTTCTCGACGCCCTTCGATCCGAGCTCGGTCTCGTTCCTCGAAGAGCTGGGGGTCGAGATCTACAAGACGGCATCCGCTGAGATCGTCGACATCCCGCTCCTCCGGGAGGTCGCCCGCACCGGTAAGCCGATGATCGTGTCGACCGGCATGGCGACGCTCTCGGAGATCGATGCGGCGGTGACCGCCATCCGCGGTGCCGGAGGCACCCAGCTCGTGCTGCTGGCCTGCACAGCGGCCTACCCCGCGGTTCCCGAAGAGGCGCGACTGGGCAACATCGCGGCGCTCCGAGACGCCTTCGACGTGCCGGTGGGACTCTCGGACCACACGCTCGGGATCGGGGTCGCGGTCGCCGCTGCGGCCCTCGGCGCGGTCGTGATCGAGAAGCACGTCACGCTCGACCGAACGGACGGCGGCGTCGACGCGGACTTCTCTCTCACACCCGACGAGTTCAGCGCTCTCGTCGTGGCCTCCGAACAGGCGCGCGTCGCATCCGCGAGCGGTGTGTCCTTCGGACCGACCGCTCAGGAAGAAGCGGTGCTCGCCCTTCGCCGTTCGCTGTTCGTCGTCACCGACGTCCGAGCGGGCGACACCGTGGGACCCGAGAACGTGCGGTCGATCCGCCCCGCCGGCGGACTCCGCCCCGATGACTTCGCCCTGGTGAGCGGACGCACGTTCACGCGAGACGTCGAACGCGGCACCCCGCTGACCTGGGATGCGCTCTAGACCGCGAGTCCTACGTGAGCCGCCACCGGGCGAGGGCGAGGAAGCCGTCATCGTCGGCAGGCAGGTACGGCAGATAGCCGGCGCGCTCGAACAATCGTCGTGATGCGACGTTGTCGCCGTGCACGGTGGCCACCATGCGCACCGGCGGCTGTGCGGCGAGGGCTCGCTCCGCGGCCTGGAGCACCGATGCCGCCAGCCCGCGGCCACGGCTCTCGGGTGCGACCGTGATCGAGATCTCCCACTCGTCGGCCGACCGTCGGTCCCATCGGCAGGTGGCGACCGGCACTCCGTCGGACTCGACGATCAGGAGTCGCCGGTCGGGGTTCCGCAGGCTTCGCGCGAGCCAATCGGTGTGCGATCTCCAGTCGATCTCGCCGCGTGAGCGCGAGCCGGAGCGGACCTCCGGGTCGTTGCGCCACTCGAACAGTCTCCGCCCGTCGTCGACGTTCGCCGCACGGGCGACGAGTCCGGAGGGAGGCTCGACGGAAGGGCGGGTCGTCAGCAGCTGTTCCCAGGACGCCACGATCCGCCAGCTCCCGAGTCCGTCGACGGTCCGCTTCAGCTCGGCGGCCGTCCGGGCGAGCGATGCCGGAGAAGCCAGGAGATCGGCGAGCGCGCCGATCCTCTCCTCGAGTCCGTGATGGGGCGGCTCCCCGAGGCCCACCGCGAGCCCCTGTTCGACGACCTGACGGTAGCCGACCCGCTGGTTGTCCGCCACGCAGACGAGCGCCATGGGAAGACCCATGCACGCGAAGTCCCAGACCGAGGTGCCGGCAGCTGTCACGGCCAGGTCGTGGGACGCGGCGATCGCGGGGAGGTCCTCGACGAAGCCGAGGACCTGGACGGCATGACGCGAGGACCCCGCCGCGGACAGCACGTCGGGACGCCGCCGGGGGTCGATCACCGTGATCTCCACCGGAGAAGGAACGCGATCGAACGCGGCGACGACGCGCGCGGTCACGCCGTGAGGGTCCGTGCCGCCCATCACGATCAGCACGCGAGGCGCTGCCGCCGCCGTTCTCAGGGCGTCGCGCTGAGCGAGCACCTGAGCGCGTACGACAGCCGCGTCGATGCCGGCCAGATGACTCCGGCTGCGTTCAGGACTCGCGAAGGTGCGCTCGGACGCCAGATTGGCATCGATGGCCAGATCGGCGTCGCGCACACCGAACGGACCATCCTGCATGTTGCTGAGCAGCACTGCGAGGGACGAGAGGTCGGGGACTTCGCGATAGGTGTCCAGGTGGATCACGTCGGCGTCCCGCCCGAGCTCCGCGAAGTCGCCGAGGCTCGCCGCGGCGCCGTCCACGGTGAGCAGCTCGAGTTCCGGATCCATCCGGCGCAGGACCTCCGCACCGACCGCATCCACATCGCCGAACACCGACGCCGTCCACCCCCGGTCCCGCGCCTCGCGGGCGATGGTGAGAGTGCGCATGAGGTGCCCCATGCCCGCCTCGACACCGGCATTGCAGTGCAGGAGGACCCGTCGCCCGCTCATCACACGTCCCTCTCCTCGGGGGCGCGGCTGCGCCCACCCGATAGGATAGGCCGGGCATGGAACAACCCGAGCATCCGTGCCATCACGACAACGCTGAGGAGACAGAGTGTCGGTTCTCGAGGGCGCGAGCATCCTCATCACTGGCGGCACCGGGTCGTTCGGCAAGGCGTTCATACGTCACGCCCTGACCCACATCAATCCCCGGCGTCTCGTCATCTTCTCGCGCGACGAACTCAAGCAGTACGAGGTGCGGCAGCAGTTCGGCGACGACCCTCGACTCCGGTGGTTCATCGGCGACATCCGCGACGAGAGGCGACTCGCTCGCGCGCTGCACGGCGTCGACTACGTCGTTCACGCCGCTGCCCTCAAGCAGGTGGACACGGCCGAGTACAACCCGTTCGAGTTCGTGAAGACGAACATCCTCGGCAGCCAGAACGTGATCGAGGCGTCGATCGACGCCGGTGTGAAGCGCGTCGTCGCGCTGTCGACGGACAAGGCCTCGAGTCCGATCAACCTCTACGGTGCGACCAAGCTCACGGCCGACAAGCTCTTCATCACCGGCAATCACTACGCAGCCGCGTACGACACGCGGTTCGCGGTGGTCCGCTACGGCAACGTCATGGGATCCCGCGGCTCGGTCATCCCCTTCTTCTCCCGCCTGGGTGCCGAGGGAAAGCCGCTTCCCATCACTGATCTTCGATGCACGCGGTTCTTCATCACACTCCCCCAGGCAGTCGAGATGGTGATCGACACGTTCGAGCTCATGCAGGGCGGCGAGCTCCTCGTTCCGCGGATCCCGTCGATGAAGGTCACCGATCTCGCCCACGCCGTCGTGCCGGGAGCGGAACTCGTCGATGTGGGCCTGCGCCCGGGCGAGAAGCTCCACGAGGAGATGATCAGCCCGGAAGAGGGCCGTCGCGCCGTCACGGTCAGCGATGGGAAGTACTTCATCATCCAGCCCGACCTCGCGTCCTGGGGCTATCAGATGCCCGCCGGAGCCGTACCCGTGCCGGAGGGCTTCGCATACCGGTCGGACAGCAACGATCAGTGGTACTCGCAGCAGGAGATCTCCGAGATCATCGAGGCGGGGATCTGACGATGCTGCCCTACGGACGGCAGTCGATCTCCGAGGAGGACATCCAGGCCGTCGTCGAGGTGCTCCGTGGCGACTGGCTCACGACCGGCCCGGCAGTGGCCGCATTCGAAGCGCGACTCGGCGAGATCGCCGGCGGGCACCGGGCGGTCACCGCGACCTCGGGCACGGCGGCGCTGCACATGGCGTACGCGGCTGCGGGGGTCACGCACGGAGACACCGTGATCTCGACTCCGATGACCTTCATCGCCACGACCTCGATGGCGTCGGTCCTCGGGGCCGACATCGTCTTCGCAGACGTCGAGGAGGACACAGCGCTCATCGACCCGGACGCGGTCGACGCCCTCGTCGATGAACGCACCAAGGTGATCGCCGCCGTGGACTATGCGGGGCACCCCGCCGACTACGACAGACTGACAGAGATCGCGGCGCGTGTGGACGCGCTCGTCCTCGACGACGCCGCCCATTCGATCGGCAGCACCTACCGGGGTCGGCCGGTCGGCGATCTCGCGGACCTGACGACGTTCTCGTTCTTCCCGACGAAGAACCTCACGACCGGCGAGGGCGGTGCGCTCGTCGCCAAGGATCCGAAGATCGCCCAGCGCGCCCATGAGTTCCACTTCATCGGGCTGGTGCGGGATGCCGATCGCTTCGCGATGACGACGGAAGGCGCGTGGCATCAGGAAGTCCACGAGTTCGGGTTCAACTATCGCCTCGACGACATCGCCTGTGCACTCGGGATCGCCCAGCTGGCGCGGCTCGACTCGTTCCGGCGGCGACGCGCCGAGATCACGCGGCGCTACGACGCGGCTCTCGCAGGCGTCGACGGGGTCCGTACTCCGATCCAGCGTGACGACGTCGAGCTGATCCGGCATCTCTATCCGGTGCGCATCCTCGACGGACGCCGTCGGACGGTCTTCGACCGGATGCGCGCGGACGGCATCGGGGTGCAGGTCAACTACATGCCCGTGTACTGGCACCCCGTGTACGCGGACGCCGGTTATCGCCGCGGAATGTGCCCGAACGCGGAGGCCTTCTACGCCGAGGAGCTCTCGCTCCCCATCCACCCCGAGCTCACCGACGACCAGGTCGACCAGGTCGTCGAGTCGCTCCTCAGGGCTCTGCGTTGACGCGGATCGGGATCATCACGCAGGCGCGGATGACCAGCACCCGTCTTCCGGGGAAGGTGCTGATCCCGGCCGGCGGCCGCTCCATGCTCGACCACCACCTCGACAGGCTCGCCGCCACCGATCTGCCGATCGTGCTCGCCACCACCACGAACGCCGCAGACGACCCTCTCGCCGCGCTCGGGCACGCACGCGGCATCGACGTGTTCCGCGGCAGCGAGACCGATGTGCTGAATCGGTTCGCGGGGGCGGCTTCCTCCGCCGAGTTGGATGTCGTCGTCCGAGTGACGTCGGACTGCCCGCTGATCGATCCCGCCGTGGTCCTCGAAGGCGTCCGTCGATTCATCGCGCTGGACGATCCTCGCGCTCATGTCTCCAACGTCCTCCAGCGCACGTACCCGCGAGGCTTCGACTTCGAGGTGTTCTCCGCGGCCGCTCTCGCCGACGCCGACAGGAACGCCACCGAGCCGGCGGAGCGCGAGCACGTCACCCCTTATCTCTACGCGGGCGGGTCACCGCGGGCGAACATCCACTCGATCACGCAGGACGTCGATGCCTCGCGCTATCGGGTGACGCTGGACACTCCGGAGGACCTGACGGTCATCCGCAAGCTGATCGAAGAGCACGGTGCCGCGTCGCTGGACGCGACCGGGATCGTGGCGGTGCTCGACGCGCATCCCGAGCTCGCCGCGTTCAACGCGCACGTCGAACAGAAGAAGCTCGGGGAATGACCGGGAGATCGCCGGCGAATCCCGCTCAGCCGCGGTTGTAGTCGGCGTTGTAGCGATCGAGGACGTCCGCGATCGGCCCGTCGAGCACGAGCCCGCCCTTGTCGAGATAAAGACCGCGGGTGCAGAAACGGCGGAGGTCGCGCTCGTGGTGACTCACGAAGAAAAGGGTGCGCCCCTCGGCGAGCAGCTCGTCGATGCGCTTGTAGCACTTCTCCCGGAAAGCCTTGTCTCCGACCGCCAGCACCTCGTCGACCAACAGGATCGGCTCATCGAGCTGCGAGACGACGGAGAACGCCAGCCGCACCTTCATCCCGTTCGACAGGTGCTTGTAGGGAGTGTCCTCGAATCCGGCGAGTTCGGCGAAGGCGATGATGTCGTCGTATCGTCGCGCCACCTCGTCTCGCGACATGCCATGCAGGCCCGCCGTCAGAGCGACGTTCTCCCGCACGGTCAGGTCCCCCACGAATCCACCCGTGATCTCGATCAGCGGAGCGACCCCGCCGTGCACGGTCACCGATCCCTCGTCGGGGAGCAGCACCTTGGCGACGAGACGGAGAAGCGTGGACTTCCCCTGGCCGTTGCGCCCGACGACGCCGATCGATTCTCCTTGCTGCACCGTGAACGAGACATCGCGCAGCGCCCAGAACTCGCCCGGACGCGAGCGACGCGACGCACCCGCGAACAGGTCCTTGAAGTTTCGGCTTCCACGGCGGTTCCGACGGAAGCGGACACCGAGATCCTTGGCCTCGATCGCGACGGTCATCCCAGCTCCTTCAGCACGGAGCGCTCGAGGGAGCGGAACGTCCACACGCCGAGGGCCAGGATCACCAGGGTCATGCCCACGCTGACCAGCAGTGTGAAGGGGTTCCACTGGTCGGGGAAGAACGGCATCCGATAGAGCATGAAGATCCCTGCGAGAGGATTGAATGCACCGAGCGTCTGGAAGATGCCGGGGAGGTCGGTGACGTTGTAGATGATCGGCGTCGCGTAGAACATGGCTCGGAGGATCAATGCGGTCGTCCGTTCGAGGTCGACGAAGAGGACGCAGAGCGGAGCGACCAGCAGGCCGAGTCCCACGAGGAGGACGGTCTGGAGGAACACCGCGACCGGCACCCAGAGGACTCCCCAGCCCACCTGCACCGTGTGCGCCGGATCCTGCTCGACCAGCAGGTTGATGATCACGAAGGCAGCGAGCACAGGCAGCGAGAAGAGGAACTCGATTCCCTTGCTCAACACGATGCGGTTGACCCAGATCGAGCGCGGGATCGCGGTGGATCGTACGAGCCGCGCATCCTTCTTGAACGCGCGCGTGAAGTCCGTGACCGACGTGTTGAACCACACCCAGGGCAGCAGAGCGCTGATGAGGAACACGATGTACGGGTCCTCGCCGACGTCGCGGTTGAAGATCTGCGTGAAGACGAACCAGTAGATCACGCTCATGACGAGCGGATCGAGCACCGACCACAGATAGCCGAGCAGGCTCGTCGAGTACCGCACCTTGAGGTCTCTGGCCGACAACAACCACAGAGAATGCAGATAGCGCCGGGGCGTCCCGGGCGCCCCGACAGCAGCGTGACTCACGGTGTCGAGTCTACGAGAGCGAGTTGTTCCACAGCGACAGCGCCGAGCCGATGGCCATGTGCATGTCGAGGTACTGGTACGTGCCGAGGCGTCCGCCGAAGTGCACGTCCTTCTCGCCCCTCGTGAGCTCGCGATAGGCGAGCAGGCCGTCACGGTCCGTCGGGGTGTTCACCGGGTAGTACGGCTCGTCCTCGCGGTTCGCGAAGCGAGAGAACTCCCGCATGATGACCGTCTTGTCCGACTCGTAGACGTCCTTGCGCTCCGGGTGGAAGTGCTTGAACTCGTGGATGCGCGTGTACGGCACGTCCATGTCGGGGTAGTTCATCACGCTGGTGCCCTGGAAGTCGCCGATGTTCAGCACCTCCTGCTCGAAGTCGAGCGTGCGCCAGCTGAGGGCACCCGCCGTGTAATCGAAGTAGCGGTCCACGGGGCCCGTGTAGACGATGGGCAGCTGTCCGACCGTCGCCTTCTTGTTCAGGGGCTGCGCCTCATCGAAGAAGTCGACGTTCAGCTTCACCTCGATGTTGGGGTGATCGGCCATCCGCTCGATCCACGCGGTGTAGCCGTCCGTCGGCAGCCCCTCCCACGTGTCGTTGAAGTAGCGGTTGTCGTAGGTGTATCGCACAGGCAGGCGGCTGATGATGTCGCCGGACAGCTTCTGCGGATCCGTCTGCCACTGCTTCGCGGTGTAGTCGCGGAAGAACGCCTCGAACAGGGGGCGGCCGACGAGCGCGATGCCCTTCTCCTCGAAGTTGGACGCCGTCTTGACGTCGAACTCCCCCGCCTGCTCGCGCACGAGGGCCCGTGCCTGGTCGGGCGTATAGGCCGACTGGAAGAACTGGTTGATCGTGCCGAGGTTGACCGGCATCGGGAACACGGTGCCCTTGTGCGTCGTGTACACGCGGTGCACGTAGTTCGTGAAGCTCGTGAAACGGTTGACGTACTCCCACACCGTGGCGTTGGAGGTGTGGAACAGATGCGCGCCGTAGCGGTGGACCTCGATGCCCGTCTCGGGCTCGGCCTCGCTGTAGGCGTTCCCGCCGATGTGGTGGCGACGGTCGATGACCGTCACCTTGCGGCCTGCATCGGCGGCGCGTTCTGCGATGGTGAGGCCGAAGAAGCCCGACCCGACGACAAGAAGATCCATGTTGCTGCTTTCTGCCCACAAGGCTGACATCCGCACGGCGTCGCGCGGCACACAGCAGACAACTCTACCTGCAGCGCACTCGGCGCTACCTGTCAGCCCGCCTCGGTGCCGACACGCCCTCCCATGTCTAGCATCTGCTGGAGCATCGGGGCGAGCGTGCGCCCATACGAGTCGGAGAGGTGATTGTCGTCGATGTAGACGGCGACGTTGCCGATCGAGCCCCTGCACACGCCCTCAGGACACAGCCAGGGTCGGAAGTCCACCGCGATCACCCCGTCAGCCGCCGTGAGATCGTCGAAATCCTCTCCGTCGACGAAGGCGAGTTCGGGCACGTCGCACGATGCGGCGTCGGCACCCGGAACGACCTCCGAATCCTCCGACACGCACTCGTACATGTCGAAATCGAAGCGAGGATTGTCGCGCACGGCGATCACCTGGATGCCGTTCGCCGTGAGCTCCTCCGCGATCTCGCGGATCCCCTCGACGAGAACCTCGGGAGACGAGGGCGTCGCCCGGGTCGCGACCAGGTAGACCGCATCCGGCTGGACCCTCATCGCATACTCGATCGCCGCGGCGCGCCACTCGTCGCAGGGTGTACCCGCCGCCGACCAGGTCGGAGCTCCGATGCCGATGGCGCACCCTCCCTTCAGCAGAGCGACGAGGCCCCATCCCTGCTGATCGGCGAGAACGGCGAGAGGCGACATGAGCTGCTGTGCGTGCGAATCCCCCATCACGAGCACTCGCCAGGCGTCGGAGGCCGCCGCTGCCGCGGTCTGGGCGCAGCTGCCTTCCAGCGCAGGCTCCACAGGTTCGAGGTCTCCCGCGCAGCTGCCGTTCAGGTCCACCCACTCGTCATCGAGCGCCGTGGCCGGCGGCATCAGCGGAAGATCGGTGACGGCGAGATCGATCGGCGAGTCGATCTGGGCGGCACCCGGATACCCGCCGCTGTCGCTGTCCATCAGCGCCGCCGCACGATGCTGGATCGTGAGCTGCCAGGCGGCGAGGGGTGCGGCGACCAGCAGGACCGAGGCCGCGAGTGCGAGGACGCCGAGACGGCGGGAGCCATCGAAGAACGCGGCGTCGCGGATCGGGCGCTCCACGAGCGTCGACACGATCCGCGCCAGCACGAACGAGACCAGGACGATACCGGCGCCGGCCAGCCATCCCGGCTCGGACCTGCCGCTCACCATCATCCAGGTCACGAGGACCGGCCAGTGGACGAGGTAGAGCGCGTACGCGTCATGGGAGACGAATCGCAGCGGCGCCGACTCGAGGATCATCGCGGGGCCGCCACGCGGGCGGTCGCGCCCGGCGACGATGACGAGCGCCGTGCAGATCACCGGCCACAGAGCGAGATACCCGGGGAATCCGCCCTGCACGTCGAGCACGATTCCGCACATGACGATGCCGACGATCCCGACCCAACCGAGGAGTGCGGCGATCGACGGTCGGACGCGGACATGCGGGAGAGCGATCGCGACGAGCGAGCCGGCCGCGAACTCCCACAGTCGCGTGCGGGTGTCGAAATAGGCGAAGGACTGGGCGCGCATCGTCTCGACGACCGAGAATGCGAGCGAGGCGACGAAGATCGTCCCGAAGACGACGGCGAGTGCGGGGATGACGAAGTGGCGCCGACGACGGAGGATCAGCCAGACCGCGGCGATGATGAGCGGCCACAGGATGAAGACCTGTCCTTGGACCGACAGCGACCAGAAGTGCTGGAACGGACTCGGGGTCGCGGAGTCGCGAGCGTAGTAGTCGACCTCCGACAGGGCCAGCGTCCAGTTCTCGACGTAGAAGAGACTCGACCAGGCCTCACGCCAGACGCGCGGCCACTCGGTCTGCGGATACGCCCCGAACGCGACGCCGAGGACGCCGACGATCGTCACGGCCGCGGCGGGCAGCAGCCGCCGGAAGCGGCGCAACCAGAAGGACGCGAGCGCGAGCGGACGCTCCGACCCGACTCGTCGCACGAACGACGCGGTGAGGAAGAAGGCGGAGACCATCAGGAACACGTCGACGCCGCCCGAGACGCGCCCCAGCCACACGTGGTACGCCACGACCAGCAGAATGGCGAGCGCGCGCAGACCGTCGATGTCCGCGCGGCGAGTGAGCGGATCCCCGGCGACAGGCGCGGTCGGAGGAAGCGGTGTCGGGTGCGTCGTTTTCATGAGGGGCGGCGTATCGGCGATGGGTGTCGCCGCAGTCGTCTCGGGTCGACCGTCTGCCTCTGCCAGCCTATCCGCCCGTTGCGAGCAGTCGCTCGGCCGCCGCGTCGATCTCGGTTCCCAGCAGTCTGGCGTATTCGAGATTGAGATGATCCGCATCGTAGTAGACGGGGATGCCGCCGACCACGGCGTAGCACGATGTCGCGTCGCAGAATCGGTCGGTCAGATCCAGCACGCTGATCGACGGTGACGCTGCCTGTGCGCCCGCCACGACCACCGGGTCGACCGGGTGCGCCTCGGCTCGAGGGCGCGCGCAGGACTTCGGGTCCTCGGCATTGTGCAGCACGCAGTCGGGGCTTCTGACCTCAGCGTTGAACGGAGGATCCGCCAGCGCGAGCACCTTGATCCCCTCCTCGCTCCACCGCCTCCAGTAATCGAGCAGTCCGTCCGACATCTGATCGACCTGCGGCCGGTCGCTGCCGTCGTCCACCAGCTGGAGCCGCGACGCCATCGCGGTGATGACGAGGTCCGGATCCTCTTCGGCGACGGTGTCGGCGAGGTCGCTCGACCACTCGCGGCACCTCTCGACGTCGGCGGCACCCCACGCGCTGCGGAACCCGATGAACTCGACGTCGGCTGCGGGACACCCGCCGTAGAAACTCGTGTCGACGATCCAGCCGTGCTCCTCTGCGATGTCGAACACAGCTCCCTGCCACTGCTGCGCATGGGAGTCCCCGATGAGCCACACCCTCGTCGGATCCTCTTCGCCTCGCGAGAAATCGCACTCGTGGGTGGTCTTGAGGTCCCCATACGTGAGAATCGGCAGGAACTCGCCGCACTCCGCAGGCGTGTAGAAGTACTCGTTCTTCTTGGTCATCACCGAATAGTCCGCAGCCCCGAAAGGGTCATCGCACTCGGCCCCCGGTGCGAGCGCCGAAGGCCCTTCGCACGTCGACGCGGCGAGGTCGTCCGGTGGGCTGTCCGCCTCGACCCTCGCCGCATATGCGGCAAGGACCGCCGCCACGAGCGCCGCGATGACGAGCATCCCCGTGACCATGAGCCCGAACGCGCGGCGCGAGGAGCCGCGCCAATATCCCCAGGTCTGTCCGGCGTCTTCGACGAACCTCTTCGTGAGCACGGCCAACACCAGCGAGATGGCCAGAACCGCGACCTTCGAGAGAGTGTTCGCTTCGCCACCGATGACGAACGGGGCGACGACGATGAGCGGCCAGTGCCAGAGATAGAGCGAGTACGAGACTCCGCCGATCCACTGCACAGGTCTCAGTGCGGTCACCTTCGCATGCCAGAGAGCGGCGTGCGAGTTTCCGGCGAGGATCACCGCTGCGGTGCCGAGGACCGGCACCAGTGCGGCGTACCCGGGGAAAGAAGTCGCATGATCATAGGCGAAGGCGGCGACGACGATGAGGCCGAACCCGAGCAGGCTGACGATGTCGGCCGCGGCGCGTCCGAGCGGGATTCGACTGCCGAGCAGCGCGACCGCCCCGCCGATCGCGAATTCCCACCCGCGCGTGAACGTCGCGAAGTACGCCTGAGGCGGAGCCATGGTCGTGTAGACGACGCTGGCGACGAAGGAGGCGACCCCCACCAGCGCGACGACCGCGATCAGCGCCGTGGCCGTCCGCGCTCTCACTCCGCGTCGAGTGTCCGGTCGTCCGGTGCGCCGCGACACGGCCAGCGCGGCCACCAGCAGCACGGGCCAGACGATGTAGAACTGCTCTTCGACCGACAGCGACCAATAGTGCTGGACCACGCTCGCCGCATCATTGAGCGCCGAGTAGTTGACCGACATCGATGCCAGGAACCAGTTCTCGACGTACCCCGCGCTCGCTGCGACCTCCCAGGCGCCCCGCTCCCAGCGAGGGTAGGGAAGGAACAGCACGAGAAGCACGAGCGACACCGCGAGGACGAGCAGCGCCGCCGGAAGCAGGCGGCGGATCCGTCGGGCATAGAACGCACCGAGGCGCACTCCCCCGGTCCGTGTCATCTCGCCCACCAGGTGCCCCGTGATGAGGAAGCCGGAGATCACGAAGAACACATCGACTCCGACGTAGCCGCCGGGCAGGCGCATCGGCCAGAGGTGATTGAGCACCACCAGGCCGATGGCCACGGCGCGAAGTGCTTGGATGTCGGTTCGGAACACCCGCGCCTTCGGCGCCGCGGTCGGAGCGTCTGCGCTCCGCAACGACACGCTCACGACCCGAGATACTCCCTGAGGAGTTCGTCTCCCACGCGAGGGGTGAAGCCGATGCTCTGCACCCGGGTCAGGTCGAGGACGCTGTTCGTGGGGCGCGGAGCGACGGGCGACGTCGCCGCCGCGAAATACGCGTCAGTCGACACACCCGTGACCCGCGCCGGATCCTCGCCGACGAGTTCGAACACACGGCGGGCGACGTCGGCCCAGGTGACGCTCTCGCCCTCGGACGTCAGGTTGTAGACGCCGAACGGCGGGCGGGTCTCGACGAGGGTGCGGATGAGGCGCGCGATCTCGGCCGCGAACGTGAGTCTCCCCCGCTGGTCGTCGACGACCTTCGGGTCGACTCCCTTCGCGGCCAGCGACGCCATGGTGCGCACGAAGTTCCCACCACTCCCGATCACCCACGAGGTGCGGACGATGTAGTGACGAGGGGCTGTGGAGACGGCGAGATCGCCCGCCGCCTTCGACTGGCCGTAGACGCCGAGTGGACACACGACGTCGTCCTCCGTGTACGGTCGCTCGGCGGTTCCGTCGAAGACGTAGTCACTCGACACATGCACGAGGGTGATGCCGTGCTCCGCAGCGATGCGAGCGAGAGCTGCCGGTCCGGCGGCGTTGACCGCCCACGCATCCCGCCTGCCCTCGGGCGTCTCCGCACGATCCACGGCCGTGTACGCGGCGGCGTTGATGATCGTGTCGTAGTCGCGCCACCGTCGCGCGTCGGTCAGAGTCGTCGATCCGAGATCGAAATCCGCGCGCGTCGTCCATTCGACGCTGCCGACGCCTTCGAACTCGGCTCGCAGCGCGGTTCCCAGCTGCCCGCCCGAGCCGATGACGAGGGTCTTCTTCGGGGCGACCGGCTCGACATCCGCGAGACGCGGGTGTGCGAGGTCCTTCGCAGACACCTCGGCCTCGGCGAGCGGGATGGGCCACTCGATCGCGACGGTCTCGTCAGCGAGATTCAGGAACGAGTACGAGGCGTCCGGCGACCAGTGATCGTTCACGAGGTAGGTGTACGCGGTGTCAGGCTCGAGCGTCTGGTAGGAGTTGCCGACGCCGCGAGGCACGAAGATCGCCTTCGAGGGATCCAACTCCGCCGTGAAGACCGCTCCGAATGTCGGGCCTTCTCGCAGGTCGACCCAGGCCCCGAAGATCCGACCGGTCGCGATCGACACCCACTTGTCCCACGGCTCGGCGTGGATCCCGCGAGTCGTGCCGACGGCGTCGTTGAAGGAGACGTTGTTCTGCACCGGACCGAAATCGGCGAGGCCCAGTGCGGTCATCTTCTCGCGCTGCCAGTTCTCCTTGAACCATCCGCGCGAGTCGCCGTGCACGGGCAGATCGAAGATCTCGAGCCCGGGAATCGTCGTCTCGGTGCGACTCAGAGGCTTTCCGAAGTCGATCTCGCTCACCGGGTCACTGTCCCTTCGACGCGTAGAACGCCTCGGTCTGGTCCTTGGACGGCGCCCACCACGATTCGTTGTCGCGGTACCAGGCGATGGTCGCGGCGAGTCCGGACTCGAAGTCGGCGAACTCCGGCTTCCAGCCCAGCTCGGTGCGGAGCTTGGTGGAGTCGATCGCGTACCGCAGATCGTGACCTGCGCGGTCCGTGACGTGGTCGTACGCGTCTCGCGGCTCGCCCATCTCCTCGAGGATGAGCTCGACGACGTCCTTGTTGTTCCGCTCCCCGTCGGCGCCGATCAGATAGGTCTCGCCGATCCGACCCTTCTCCAGGATCGTGAGCACGGCGGACGAGTGATCGTTCGCGTGGATCCAGTCCCGGACGTTCTCCCCGGCACCGTACAGCTTCGGCCGGATACCGCGGATGACATTGGTGATCTGCCGAGGGATGAACTTCTCGACGTGCTGATAGGGGCCGTAGTTGTTGGAGCAGTTCGAGATTGTCGCCTGGACGCCGAACGAGCGGACCCACGCGCGCACGAGCAGGTCGCTGCCGGCCTTCGTCGACGAGTACGGCGACGACGGGTTGTACGGCGTCTGCTCGGTGAACCGCTCGGGGTCGTCGAGTTCGAGGTCGCCGTACACCTCGTCGGTCGAGATGTGGTGGAACCGCGTCTCGTGCCGACGCGCCGCTTCCAGCAGCGTGTACGTGCCGATGATGTTCGTGTCCAGGAAGGGACGAGGACTGTGCAGCGAGTTGTCGTTGTGCGACTCCGCCGCGTAGTGCACCACGGCGTCCGCTTCTGCGGTGAGCCCGTCGACGAGCTCGGCATCGGTGATGTCACCGTGCACGAATCGCACCCGGTCCTCGGGGAGCCCCTCGAGCGACGCCCGGTTTCCGGCATAGGTGAGCGCGTCGAGCACCGTGACTGTGTGATCGGTGTTCTCCACCGCGTAGTGGACGAAGTTCGAGCCGATGAAACCGGCGCCTCCGGTGACGAGGATGTTCGACATCAACGACCTCTTTCCAGGGTCTCGAGCAGGTAGGTGCCGTATCCGGACTTCACGAGCTTCGTGGCCCGCTCGCGCAGGTCATCGTCGGTGAGGAAGCCCTGACGCCAGGCGACCTCCTCGGGGACGCCGATGCGCAGACCCGTGCGGCGCTCCATGGTGCGCACGTAGTCGCCGGCATCCGACATCTGGTCGAAGGTCCCGGTGTCGAGCCACGCTGTTCCGCGCGGGAGCACCTCCACCTGGAGCGCGCCTCGTTCGAGATAGGCGCGGTTGATGTCGGTGATCTCGTACTCGCCGCGAGCGCTGGGCTCGAGGGCGCGAGCGATCTCGACGACGTCGTTGTCGTAGAAATAGAGTCCGGGTACGGCGTAGTTGCTCTTGGGGTGCTCGGGCTTCTCCTCGAGCGAGACGGCACGACCGTCGGCATCGAACGCGACCACTCCGTAGGCGTTGGGCTCCGCCACCCAGTAGGCGAACACGGCGCCGCCCTCGACATCGGTGTAGCGCTTGAGCTGCGTTCCGAGCCCCGGGCCGTAGAGCAGGTTGTCACCGAGCACGAGCGCGACCTTGTCGTCGCCGATGAAGTCCGCTCCGATCACGAAGGCCTGTGCCAGGCCGTCCGGCGAGGGCTGCTGTGCGAAGGTGAGGTTCACTCCGAACTGCGAGCCGTCTCCGAGAAGCCGCTCGAACTGCTCGGCGTCGTGAGGCGTGGTGATGATCAGGATGTCTCGGATCCCGGCCAGCATCAGCGTCGACAGCGGGTAGTAGACCATCGGCTTGTCGTACACGGGAATCAGCTGCTTCGAGATGCCGATCGTGATCGGATGCAGTCGGGTTCCTGAGCCACCAGCGAGAATTATGCCTTTCACCCCCATATCGTGCCACATCCCAGCTGGGACTCAGACAGGCACGATTTACTTGCGTCACATCGTTCACACTGGCATCGTCTGTGCATTTCCGTCACAATGAGCAGGTGACCGGCTCAAAATCCCCCCACCTGCTCGGCCTCATCGCCAGTGCAGCGGCTGTCGTCTTCGCCGCATCCCTGCTCGTGGCGACGCCGGCCAACGCCGTCGCGCCCTCCTCCTCCGGCGCTCTGTCGACTGCAGGGGCCACGCTGACATCCTCGACCGCAGCGACGGGTTCCGCGGACGCATCCATCCGGGACACCGCGAACCTCGCGCAGTTCAAGCCGGGGAACATCATCTCCGATGGCGTGTTCTTCCAGAGCGACACCATGTCCGCCGGCCAGATCGACTCGTTCTTCCGTGGGAAGGTGGCTTCGTGCCGAGGCGGGTACGTCTGCCTCAAGGACTACCGCCAGAACACACCGAACCGTCCTGCGGACAGCTACTGCCGCGGATACTCCGGAGCGCCGAACGAGTCGGCGGCGACGATCATCGCGCGGGTCGCACAGTCCTGCGGCATCAACCCGCGGGTGCTGATCGTCATGCTCGAGAAGGAGCAGAGCCTCGTCACGCACACGTGGCCGAGCACCTGGCGCTTCGACATGGCCCTCGGCCAGGGGTGCCCGGACACTGCGCCGTGCGATCCGGCCTACGCAGGCTTCTTCTACCAGATCTACGGCGCCGCCCGGCAGATGCAGATCTACGCCGAGGGACGCTGGTTCACGTACTACGCGCCGGGGAAGACCTGGAACATCCTCTACCACCCCAACCGGGCCTGCGGGTCCGCCCCGGTCAGGGTCGAGAACAAGGCGACCGCCGCTCTGTACTACTACACGCCCTACCAGCCGAATCGGGCGGCGCTCAACGCCGGATACGGCACCGGGGACGGATGCTCCAGCTACGGCAATCGCAACTTCTACCAGCTCTTCACCGATTGGTTCGGCAGCACTCAGACGACGGGCGCCGCTCCGGCCACCCTCGCGCAGGTGCCGGGTCGCGCGGAGATCTACCTCGTGCAGTCCGGTGTCCGCCACCATGTCGTCGCTGCGGAGGACCTCGCCGCACTGCGGTCGAGGCTCGGCGGTGCCGTGTCCGTGGCCGCGGCGTACCTCGACCCGATGCCCGAGGGCAAGCCGGTCACGCGGTACGTGCACGACCCTCGCACGGGGACGCTGTACCTCCTGGAACCGGACGGCACCCGCCATCGCTTCGTCGACGCGGCTCAAGTCGCCCTGTTCGGATACGCGTTCAGCTCGTACGTCAACCTCACGGGCACCACTGCGGACCGATTCTCCGAGGGTGCCCCTGTCGGTTCGTTCTTCCGCTCGGGGGCGGACCCCGAGGTCTACCTCTACCAGGGCGGTCTGCGCAGGCATGTGGCCAACCAGCAGACCTGGCTCGAGGTCTCCAAAGGAACATCCGGGTACGTCGCGTCGATGAAGCCGTCCGCGGCCGCATCGATCGGCAACGGGCTCCTCGTCATCAAGGCGAACAGCCTGATCCGCGCCGCGGGAACACAGGATGTGTTCCTCACGCTTCTCGGCGACCGCCTGCTGCGCGTACCGAGCACCGCCCTCGCCCGTGAGTTCGGCGCTGCCGGCATCACCGTGGTGCCGAGCAGCTCGGTCGCAGCCAACACGAGAGTCGGTTCGACGCTCACCCCCGTCGTCTCGTGCGGCAGCAGCACTCTGATCGCCGCGGGCGGCAAGCTCCATCCGGTGTCGGGCACGCAGTATGGCGGCATCAAGCCGACCACGCTGGGCAGCGGGGAATGCGGCGCGATGCCCCGCTCGAAGACCACGGTCTCCGCACCTCTGTTCATCCAGCCGCAGGGAGCCCCGGAGATCTACGTCGTCTCGGGCGGCACGCTGCGTCATGTGCCGTCCCCTGCCGACCTGCTGGCCCTCAACGGGTCCAGGCCGTTGAAGGTGCTGCCCTGGTCACCGGCCACCGTCGAATGGTTCGGCACCGGTGCGGCGAACCTGCCCGAGAAGTCGTTCGTGCGATTCACCGGGCGCGAGGAGATCTACCGATACGAGAACGGGACGTTGCGTCACGTCCGCAGCATCAAGACCCTGCTCCAGCTGAACGGGGGAACCGCGCCGCGCGAATACGTGCTCCCGGGTGATCAGCTGTCGCGATACAAGGTGGGATCCCCTCTGCTGACCAGCGGAACCGACTTCGTGCAGTTCACCGGCGCGCCGGAGATCTACTTCTACGAGAACGGCAAGCTCCGACATGTGACGTCGATCGGGGTTCTCCTCCGGCTCGGTGGAGGGCGTGCACCCGCAGTGCTCCAGCTCGCCCCCGCCTTCAAGGCCGACTACGCCATGGGCGCTCCGATCACGTGATCGTCGCGTTCGGCCGATCGGATAGGATCGGTGAACTATGAGCTTGTCGTCGGACCGTGTCCTCGTGATCGTCCCCGCATGGAACGAGGCCCGCAACGTCGGACGCACCGTGCACGAGATCCGGGCAGCGAGCGCCGACTTCGATCTGCTCGTCGTCGACGACGGATCGACCGATGACACGAGCGCGGTCGCGCGAGAGGCCGGCGCCACGGTCATCTCCCTCCCCTTCAACCTCGGCGTCGGCGGAGCGATGCGCACCGGCTTCACGTACGCGAAGCGCCACGGCTACACCCGGGCCATCCAGGTCGACGCCGACGGCCAGCACAACCCCGTCGACATCGCGCGAGTCCTCGACGGTCTCGACACCGCGGACATCTCGATCGGCGCACGTTTCGCGGACGTCGGCGACTATTCGGTTCGCGGCCCGCGCCACTGGGCGATGGTGTTCCTGGCCAAGACCGTGTCCCGGGTCGCGAAGACCCGTCTGACAGACGTGACGAGCGGCTTCCGCGCTGCCAACAGCAGAGCCATCGAACAGTACGTCCGCTATTACCCCGCCGAGTACCTCGGCGACACCATCGACTCGCTCGTCGCAGCGTGCCACGCCGGATTGACGGTGACGCAGGTGCCGGTGGCCATGCGGCCGCGCGTGCACGGCACCCCGAGTCAGGGCCCGATCGGAGCATCGATCTACCTGCTGCGTTCGGTGTTCACCCTCGGCCTGGCGATGCTGCGACGACCCGGTTCGACGAGTCGGTCCACATCCGTGGGCGAACCGGAGGTCGCACGATGATCGTCATCGTCGGGATCGCTCTCGCTCTCGTCATCCTCGCCCTGGTCTTCTGGATGCTGCTGACGCGACGTCTTCGCGAGAAGTACGCGGTGATGTGGATCGTCATCGCGCTGAGCGTCCTGCTGCTCGGGATCTTCCCCCAGCTCCTGCTCTGGGCGACATCGCTGCTCGGTGTGCAAGTGCCGGCGAACCTGCTGTTCGCTCTCGCGATCACCCTGCTCCTGGGAGTCGCGCTGCACCTCTCCTGGGAGCTCTCCCAGGCAGAGGACGAGATCCGCCGCGTCGCGGAGGAAGCGGCGCTGTCGCGCGCCGAGATCGACAGGTTGGATCGCCGCATCGCCGCTCTGGAGGCTCAGCACCGCGGCCGCGACGCCGACAGCGCTCCCCCGGCATGACGTCCGGAGCCCCGAGCGCCGATGTCTGGGGCGTCGTCACCGTGCATCGCCCGGCACAGGTGCCTCCGCTTCTGGGAGATCTCGCTCCGCAAGTCACCGGCATCATCGTGGTCGATGACGGCAGCGGTGCAGAGTTCGACGTGATCCGCGCGGACATCGCATCGACCGGTGCGCAGGTGATCGCGTTGGAGAGCAACCGCGGCATCGGTGCGGCACTGAATCACGGCATCCGCTGCGCCATCGAACACGGCGCGAGCGCGGTCGTGACATTCGACCAGGACTCGACCATCGCCCCCGGCTTCGTCGCCGCTCTGGGCGCCACGCACGAGCATGCGCGCGCGCACGGCGTTCCCGCGGGCCCCGTGGTTCCGGAGTTCTTCGCAGACGTCTCCCAGGCCGGGTCATCGACGCCGCAGGGAGTGGTCCACGCCGCCCACGCGATCCAGTCGGGCATGTATCTTCCGTCAGAGGTGCTCGAACGGGTCGGGCTGATGGACGAAGCCCTCTTCATCGACCTCGTGGATACGGACTTCGAGATCCGCTGCCTGGATGCCGACCTGCCGTGCATCGTCGCCCCCGGCCTCCGCCTGCCCCACCGCCTGGGTGCACGCTACCGGGTACCCGGCCCGCTCGGAGCGGTGCTTCCCACCCTCACGCTGAGCACGCCGTTCCGGTACTACTACAGGGCGAGGAATCGGATCGTCGTGGGACGGCGGCATCCGCGTCATCGGGCGCGCCTGCGTCGCGACGCGCGAGCCGACTACGCGTACTTCCTCATCGCGTGGATGCTGGCCAGGCCCCGATCCACCATGCGCAAGCTGCTCATCGCGGGGTTCCGTGACGGACGCGCTGAGCGCCTGGGCAGGATGAGCCCGGAACTCGCCGCTGACGCCGCTCGAGTCACCTGGCGCGCGCGCCCTGTGTGACCGGCGCGAGATCTGCGAAGGGACCGCTCAGCGTGCCACCGTCGGAGTGCGCCGCCGGCCCCGGATCAGCCACCCCGCTGCCCAGCTCGCGACATAGGCGATGACGAAAGGCGTCGGGACGGCCCGCGCGCGGCGAACCCTCCGCAACATCCCCAGAGTCACCGGCAGTCGCCGACCCGAGCCGAAGAGCCGATCCAACTCGATCGCGCGTGCCGCGCGGGGATCACGCTCCAGGAGCGTCTGCGCCATGAGCTGGCGCCACCCCACATAGATCCAGAACAGCATCCGGGTCATCGCGGACGGCGTCGCCGCCCCCTCGTACCGCACGGCGAACGTGACGGCATTGCCCCAGGCTCTCCGCAGAGTCGCGATCGGTCCGAGTCTCAGCCTGCTCGGGTCGCCGAACACATTCGCGGAGTGCTGCACGTAGTCCTGCACGACCTCATCCACGATGCGACCGCCTCCCTGCGCCATCCCGACGACAGCGAGCCAGTGATCGTGCGCGACCGTGTGTGAGGAGAGGCGGGGAAACGGCAGCGCCGTCGTCAGCAGGTCTCGGCGGAAGAGGCACAACGAACCGGTGAACTGATTCACGATCATCGTCGATGCAAGGTCGAGCTGCCGGCGGTCGGTGAATCCGAGCACCTCGTCACCGGGATGGGACACCAGACGCGCCTGCCCGGAGACGATCGCCGAATCCGAGAGGTACGGGAGCAGCTTCTCGAGCTTGTCGGGATACCAGAAGTCGTCCTGGTCGCTCAGCGCCACCCACTCGGTCTCGGCGGGCACCGCTGCGAGACCCCTCTCGAAGTTCAGGTAGAAACCCAGGCGTCTGCCGTCCGCGACGATGCGGAAGCGCTCGTCCCCGGCCGCGACCTCGGCGACGACCTCCTCGACGGTCTCCAGTTCTCCGTCGACGGAGATGATGCACTCCCAGTCGGTGACCGTCTGATCGCGAATAGAGGCGAGCTGGCGGGTGAAGAGTTCCCGGGAAGGTCGGTAGGCGGCGAGCACGATGACACCAACCATGGGACCCTGACCTCTCGTTCACGCCGACTCAAGTAGTCTAGGGTCGCACGCGTTCACGTCCGCGCCATCCGGAATGGTGTCGGGCCGCAATGGTCCGAGGAGTCCCATCGATGAAGGTTCTGCTGTCACGCTTCGCGGGCTTCAGCGCCGTTCCTCTGATCTCATTCATCGCGCCGCTGTTCCTGCTGCCGATCATCCCGAACGTCTTCGGTCTGGCGGCGTGGGGCTCCGTGGGCACGGCTCAGGCCGTGGGAACCGTCTGCGCGATAGTCGCGGGATTCGGCTGGAACATCTCGGGCGGAGCGCGCATCGCGCTCAGTGCCGACGACGACGCCCGACGTCAGCTCTTCGGTGATTCGTTCTGGTGCCGCGGACTGCTCGTCGTCGCGGCGGGACTCGTCGGTGCCGCCCTCAGCTCGGCCCTGGTTCCCCCCGAGTTCCGCCTTGTCGCCGCCCTCGTCACGCTGGCGACCACCGCCGCGGCCATGACCGTCGTCTGGTACGCAGTCGGCGTCGGGGATGCGCGGGTCGTCCTGCTGTTCGAGACCGTGCCGGTGAGCCTCAGCGTCGCTCTCGCGATCCCGCTCCTCCTGCTCACCGAGCAGCTGCTGTGGTATCCGGTCCTCACTCTGATCGGCTTCCTCACCGGCCCGCTGCTTCTGAACCTCCGCCTCTACCGACGACCCGTGCCTCCGTTCGCCGGGCGGCGCATCCTGCGCGCATATCGCGCGAACGTCTCGGTCGCCGCGGCCGAGACGATCGGCGGAACCTACACCTCTGCACCCATCCCGCTCGCCCAGGGCCTCCTCGGCGCGACGGCCAGTGGTCAGGCGACCTCCGCCGACAAGTTCTTCCGCATCGCCCTCTTCGCCGTCACGGTGCTGTCGAACACTCTGCAGAAGTGGGTGCTCGAAGTGTCTTATGCGCATGGCCGGGCGCGCCGCCATCTCGTGGCATTCGGCCTCCACACAGCCCTCGCTCTCTTCGGCGGTACGGCGCTGGCTCTGCTCGGCCCTGTGCTGTCCACGCTCCTGTTCGGCCGCGCGGCGACGCCCGAGATCGCCGTGTTCCTGGGCTTCGGCGCCACCTTCGCGCTGACGAGCCTGACGACCCCCTTCATCCGCAACGTCCTGGTGCCGGCCGGCCTGAACCGCTACGTGCTCTACGGCACCCTCGGCGCCGCTGTCGTCGGAGTGCCGCTCATGATCTGGGCGTCCCAGTGGGGTCTCAGCGGGATCATCGCCGGCCTCGCCGCCTCGGAGCTCGTGATCCTCGCCGTCGTCGGGTCGGCCGGAACACATCATCTGCTGCGGGAGAGGCGGGCGGCTTTCGCTCTCGTGGCACCGTCTGAGGGAGGAGTCGCACATGACTGAGACCGTGTGCGTATGCATGGCGACGTACAACGGCACAGGGTATCTGCGCGAGCAACTCGACTCGATCCTCGCGGGACTGCGGCCGGACGATCAGGTCGTCATCGTCGACGACGCGAGTACCGACGGCACCGTCGCCCTTCTCGAGACATACCGCGATGCGCGCGTGACCGTGTACAGAAACCCGAAGAACCTCGGTTACGTCAAGACGTTCGAGCGTGCGCTGTCGCTGGCGGACCGTGACGTCATCTTCCTCTCCGACCAGGACGATGAGTGGGTCCCCGGGCGTCGCGACCTGTTGGTCGAGGCACTCCGCTACCGCTCGATCGCCGCCGGCGACCTGGTGCTGCTCCCTGACGACTCGCCACTGAGCTCGCCGCTCACCGGACGACCCTGGCGCCTCGCTCCGCTGCCCTCGGGCGGGTCGCTGGCGAATGAGCTGCGTCTGCTGGCCGGCGATGCCCCCTACTACGGCTGCGCGATGGCGATCCGACGTGAGGCCTCGGAGCTGATCCTGCCTTTCCCGGGGTTCCTGGTCGAGTCCCACGACCTGTGGATCGCGACGGTCGGCAACACGGCCCGTGTGCTCGCGCATGTGCAGAGCCCGGTTCTGCGACGTCGGCTGCACGATGCCAATGCGTCGGCACCGAGGCCACGGGGTCTCCGCAAGGCTCTGCAGTCGCGGTGGATGCTTCTCCGTGCCTGGCGCGAGGCATCACGTCGCGTCGCCGCGGCACGGCGACTCAGCCGAGGCCGCTCAGCCCCGTAGACAGCGGCTGAGCAGTTTTCCGTGCCGACCCTCAGCGGGGATCCGCGACGTGCGCCAGGGCCGACCGCACACCCCGCGCCGTGCCATGCCTCAGGACGAGGGGCAACGCGGCGATCCCGTGCAGACGGGACATGAGACGTACTCTCGCGGTCCGCGCTGTGCGACTCCATCCCCGCGCAGCGGCCGATCGACGCGCGATGCGGTAGTACCGACGCTCGTCGAGGAAACGACTGCCGTCGAGCAGCGTCTTCTGAGACGCGCTCGCCAGATGACGCCGATAGGAGAACGCGAGCGGCGGCGTATACGCCAGCGTGCCCCCGTCGAACGCGATGTCCATGAGGAGAGCGAGATCCTGGATGACGGCGAGGTCATCCGTGAAGTCGATCCTGCGCAGCGTCTCGACCCGCAGCGAGAGCGAGGGCCAATACAGCCAGTTGCCCCGGATCAGCGTCGTGGCCATGTCAGGGCCGTTGAACACGGTGATCCCCTGGCCCTTCGGGGTGAGCAGGCGCTGCTTGATCCGATCGACGAGGGGCAGCACGACCGCGCCGCGCTCATCGATGACCTGGACTCCCGGCTGGATCACATCCGCGTGGGACACGGCACGCGCCGCGGCGCGGACGACCGCCACGTAGTTCGGGTGCAGGAGGTCGTCGCAGCCGAGGATCGTGACGAAGTCCCCGGACGCGCGGCGCACCGACTCCCGGAAGTTCTCGGTGATCCCGACGTTGTGCTCGTTCCGGGTGTAGATGATCCGCTCGTCCGACTCCTCGTCGAAGTGCGCCGCGACAGAGTCATCGGGATAACAGTCGTCGATGACTGTCAGCCGCCAGTCCGGGTCCGTCTGGGCGCGCACCGATTCGACGGTCTCGTAGAGCTGTTCGGGGTCTCCCCAGAAAGGCACGAAGATCTCGTACGTCATGACCCGAGTCCGCACGAGACGATCTTGTAGAGCTTCGCATCTCCGCGCTGCTCGACGAGCTCGACGTAAGGCGAGCTCTCGAGGTCGTCGAGTCCCGAGTAGTCGCCGTCGTTCTCCTGGAAGTCGCCGTCGGCGCTGAAGTCGAGGACGTACGCGACACCGGTGTCCTCGAGGGCGTCGCACACCTGCGGAGAGTCGCCGTCTGTGTTCAGCTTCGTGTTGATCGCCTCGGCGTCGTCGGTGAGATCCATCAGGAGATGCGGCATGAGGACGCGTCGTCCGCTCACGCCATAGGCGAAGGACGCTCCGGTCCACGGGTCTCCCGCGATGACGGCATCCTCAGGAACGAGCTCGTCGAGATCCTCCATGAGATCGAGCTCGTCTGGAGACAGGATCGGCCCACCCGGTCGCAGCTCGTAGGTGAACTCGATATCTGCTGCGGCCTGCCGGATCGCGGCGTTCTGGGTGACTCCGACGAGTGCGATCACGACGACGGCGATCAGGACGATCGGCAGACGCTCGGAGAAGCGCCGCACCGGCGCGAGCAGGCGCTGGCGAAGAAGCCATGTGACCAGCACGATGCCGCCGAGCGCAGCGAGCGGGAGGACTCCGATCGCCCAGAACGCGGCGATACGAGGCGGGTTGTTGTACCACGGGGCCGTGAACCAGAATCGGAGCGTCTCATACGGTGACGCCGACACGATGATGTAGAGCACGGCGGAGATGACCGCCATCGCCAGGACCGACCACCGCGCATAGGTGCCTCGGCGGATCACGCTGTACGCGCCGATGATCATCAGGGCGGTGATCCCGAGCGAACTCGGGTAGCCGTACACGCTCGCCGCGACGACCTCTCCGATGGAGTCGGGCACGGTGTTGATGATGGGCCAGTAGATCTGGCTTCCGGGGGGACGCACGACCTGCAGGAGGACCACGCCGACGGCGGCGTAGGCGACGAGCAGGCCCATCGCGATCACCCGCGGGCGTCCGGGAGCCCTCATCTGATGCAGAAGCCTGGCGAGGACGAAGGGCACCGTGAGAGCGACGACCGCCATGAGAGCCCCGGGGTGCGCGACACCCAGGCCCGGCACGACGAGCACCAACAGCAGGGCCCAGTCCTGGCGACGTGACACTCGCCCGGGCCTGAGAAGCCACCAGGCGACGACGATCGCGGCCGGAGCCACGGCCAGGCCGAGGAACAGCGGATAGAGCACCCCGTAGTGCAGGAGCAGGAAGGGGAACGCGGGGAAGGCGGCAGCCAGAGCGCCCGCGATCACCGTCATGATCTGGTTTCGTCCCAGGAGCTCGCGCACGAGGAACACCGCGCCGATCGGCCAGACGACCGCCGCGACGACGATGATCATCGCATTGGTGGCGAGGGGCACGGATGCTCCGCTCAGGGCGACGACGATGGAGACGAGCGCGTGCCATCCGGACGGGTAGAAGGGGACGCCGGCCGGCGACGTCATGCTTCCCAGCCACAGCGGCGATGCGTTCCCGGTGTCCAGGACGTACTGCACAGCGTTCAGATGGAAGAAGTTGTCGTAACGCTGTGAGAAGAACTCTGGTTCGTGCATGCTCCGCACGAGCACGAACGCGATCAGCGCAGCGGGCACTGCGATGGAGACGATGATCGCGACCAGCTGCCTCGCGCTCACGTGCGTGCGTGGTCGCGCCGGGACTCCGACGTGCTTGGACCAGAAGAAGGCGGCGAGCGACGCCACTGCGGTGAGTACGAGGACGGGCAGGATGCTCCATCGGATTCCCACGAAAGGCGCTGCGATGGCGGCGACCGCGACGAGGGAGACGCTCAGCGCCGGTGCCAGCGCGAGGAGTCTCATTCCGCGCAGGCGGAGGAGGAAGCCGAGCAGGAGTCCCGGGAGGAAGAGAAGAGCTCCGGTGACGATCAGTGCGGGCAGGATCGAGACCCAGCTCACGCCGCCTCACCCTCCGGGTAGCGGACCTTCGGATTGAAGGTGATGCCCTTCAGCCACTTGCCGAGCAGCTTCGCGCGCAGATCCAGCGGGACGCGACCGCGGTGCAGGCTCACGAAGAGCCGTGCGCCGAACTCGATGAAGTACAGGAATCCGCGATGGTGCAGCTGCCAGGAGGCCTCGTTGCGCACGCCGTACGAGAACTTCCAGAGGCTCTTGCGGTCGACCATCGCGAAGTTCACTCCGCGGTTGTCGCCCATGTCGTGGACCACGACGCTGTCGAGCACCTGCACGCCGGGGCAACGAGCGGTGAGGCGAAGGGTGTACTCGCGGTCGTCGAACCAGATGAAGTACTCGGAGTAGGGAAGCCCGTACTCCGCGATCGCCCAGCGTGGAATGAGCACGGAGACGAACGAGCACGCTGTGACCATGACATTGTTCTGGCCTTTGACGAGCAGACGACCCCAGTCCCACGTCGTCACGGGGTTGTTCATCTCGCAGATGCTGCCGTCGGTGAACTCGACGACGGAGCATGCGAAGGGGACGTCGCCGCCGAGTTCCTGGACGGCCCCGTCGAATCCGGCGATGAGGCTCTCGAGCGCTTCCGGCTTCGGATAGCAGTCATCGTCCATGATCCACACGTGGTCCGCGCCGGAGGCGTATCCGCGCAGCATCCCCTCGGAGAAGCCACCCGCTCCCCCGGAGTTGGTCGACATGGTCACGACTTCGAGGGGGACGGACGTCTCGAGGGATGCCAGGTACTCCGCCGTGCCGTCGGTCGAGGCGTTGTCGATGACGAACAGCGTCTCGACGGCGTGCGTCTGCGCCTCGATCGATGCGATCACCGTCTTCAGCTTCTCGAGCCGATTGAACGTGACGACCACTCCAGCGACACTCACCATGAGCCCACCTCTTCCTTGAACCATGAACTCGCGGACTGCTGGGACAGCAACTTCTTCTCCGCCTTGCGCTCCTTCCGCCACAGCGCTTCCCTCGACTCCTCGTCGTCGACGAGCGGGGCCACCGCCTCGGCGAGCCGACGAGCGGCGAGACGTGCGTGACGCGGAACCAGAGCGGATTCGGGGATGATGTCGCTCTGTGCCCCGACATCCGTCGAGATCACCGGCACGCCGTGTGCGATCGCCTCGAGCGTCGTGAGCGTGAGTCCCTCATTGTGCGACGCGACGACGAGCACATGCGCTTCATCGAGCGTCTCGGAGACAGGGGTGTCCGAGCTGCGTCGGACGATGTCCTCCCCCAGCCCCTCGGCACGGATGATGTCATCGACCCAGCTCGACAGCTCGCCGCCGCCGTGAAGGATGAAACGCAGCGAGTATCCCTGGCGCTTCAACCGCCTCGCCATGGTGATGTACACCTCGGGCGCCTTCTGCCGGGCCATCCGGCCGATGAACGCGACGGTGAACTGCTCACCCGCGGTCCGCGGACGGAACACGGCATCCTTCGGCTTCACGGTGAGTCCGCCGAGCGGTGCCATGACCACACGGTCAGCAGGGATGCGCTGCACATCGGTCATCCAGCGGGCGAGGCTCGGCGAGATGACGTGATGCGTCGTGATCGATCGGGACGCGATCGCACTGCTCAGCGGATACCCGCCGCCGGTGTACTCGACGATGTGAGTGCTGTCGATGATGGGGATACCGGGACGCGATGCGGCGATCCAGGCGACCCGGTCGTACAGCCACTGGTTGTGGTGGATGACGACACCGCGCACGTCGAAGGTGCGGAGCAGCGAGCGGAGCAGCGGTTCGACGCCGGCGGTCTGCGAGGTGACGGTGGGCTCGGAGAACGGGATGAGCAGCGCTCCGTCGAGCTCGGGCCGCGTGACCCATGGCTGGTGAGAGTCCCGATTGGTCAGCACGATGGGAAGGAAGCCGGCCTCGCGCACCAGACGCACCGTCTCGAACGCCCAGAGTTCGGCGCCACCGAGCTCGAACCAGTGGAGTCCGATGATCACGGCCTTCGGCGCCCCGTCGAGAACCGGGCCGGCCGGCACGATCACGTCGTCCTCGTGTGCGCCCCCCGGACGGAACTCCGCCTCGTAATCGCGAGGCTCGATGGCCGTCGTGAGCTTGCGGCGGAATCTGAGCAGCGAGAGGTCCCGGGCGTCGTCGTAGAGCAGCGGCGCGCGCGACTTGACGCTCCGTGCGATCCGGCCGACCAGGCCGGGACGCTGCGGGCGGTAAGGGTCCGAGTCGAGCACATCGTCGGATGACACGTGCAGATGCCTGGCGGGCGACGCCACGAGACGGGCCGAGGCCGCTTCCGCACGCTCGGGCTCACGCTCTTCGACGGAGACGGAGCTGACGATGTCGAAGCTCCCGATGCGGTGTCGGTTGTTCCTCGAGAGTCCGTCGAACGTGCTGTCGTCGGTCAGTCGAGGCGTCGTCTCCACCGAGCCGTCGTAGAGATGGATCCGCAGCTTTCGCTGAGGTGCCATGAGCGCGTGGAAGTTCAACGCGCCGACGAGAAGGCGGCGTTCGCGCTCCGACAGATCGGCGCCCGTCTGCGGGTCCTCGAAGCGGAAGAGTGCAGGCTGATCGAGAGCTTGAAGAGGTGTCACGGATACAGTTTGCTTTCGGATCGACGGACGCACGAGACCTCCGCGATCCTACCAGCGGCCCAGCCCCTGACCCTGGGTTGCGCCTGTGCCGCGCGTTCGGACGCATCCCCATCGATCTGCCAGGGACACCGCGCGGAGGATCGTATGATTGCTCTCGGTGCGCCCGAGACCGTCGGCGCCTCGGAAGGTGGAATCGCGGTGCAACAGGCTCGCACAGCCGACGACCAGAGAATGACGACTCCTGGCGCGAATCGAGGGCTCCTCGAGGTCTTCCGGCAACGGCATCTCCTCTCGCTCATCGTGCGCAAGGAAGTCCAGATCCGGTATCGGGGTTCCATCTTCGGCTGGCTGTGGTCGTACGTGAAGCCACTCGTGCAGTTCGTGGTGTTCTTCGTCGCGATCGGCGTGTTCCTCGGCCTGAACGACCGCGTCGACTACTTCCCGATCTATCTGCTCTCGGGCATCACCGTCGTCACCTTCTTCAACGAGGCGTTCTCCAACGGCACCCGGTCCCTGGTCGACAACGCGGCGCTCATCAAGAAGATCTACCTGCCTCGCGAGATGTTCCCGATCGCCAGCATGATGATCGCCGCCGTGAACACGGTGCCGCAGATCATCGTCGTGATCGCCATCTCGCTGTTCTTCGGGTGGGCGCCCACCTTCGCCTCGCTCGGCGCCATCCTTCTCGCACTCGTCATCATCGCCGTGCTCGCCAGTGGCCTCGGGCTCTTCTTCGGGTCGATCAACGTGACGTTCCGCGATGCGCAGAGCTTCGTCGAGATCATCGTGATGGTCGCGATCTGGGCCTCCCCCGTGATGTACGAGTGGACGCAGGTCGCCAATGTCGTACCCGACTGGCTCTTCGTCCTCTATCGACTGAACCCCATCACCGCCGCCGTGGAGCTCTTCCACTACGGCGTCTGGTTCCCGCTCGGGCCTGACGCGTCCCCGCTCCCCGACGTGTGGATGTACGGGCTCATCGCCCTCGTGACGTCTCTCATCGCGCTGGTCATCGGCCAGCTCGTCTTCCGCCGACTGGAGGGCCGCTTTGCCCAAGATCTCTGATGCGCAGCCACTTCCGCGGATCATCATCGACGACGTCCACAAGACGTTCAAGCTCCGGCACACGCATTCGATCAAGGAGACGGCTCTCGCCGCGATCCGTCGCAAGCCGCTGACGACCGACTTCCACGCCCTGGACGGCGTGTCGTTCGACATCCAGCAGGGCGAGTCCGTCGCTCTCCTCGGTTTCAACGGATCGGGCAAGTCGACGATGCTCAAGCTGATCTCGGGTGTTCTCGAGCCCGATGCCGGCACCGTGCTCACTCGCGGCCGCATCGCCGGCCTGATCGAGGTCGGCGCGGGGTTCCACCCCGATCTGTCCGGACGCGAGAACATCTTCCTCAACGCCGCGATCCTCGGCATGAGCAAGAAGGAGACCGAAGCTCGGTACGACGAGATCGTCGCGTTCAGCGAGATCGAGCAGTTCATCGACACCGAGGTGAAGCACTATTCGTCCGGCATGTTCCTCAGACTCGCGTTCTCCGTGGCGATCCACACCGAGATGGACGTCCTGCTGATCGACGAGATCCTCTCGGTCGGCGACGAGCCGTTCCAGAAGAAGTGCCTCGCTCGCGTGCGCGAACTGCACGCTGAGGGGAAGACGCTCGTCGTGGTCAGCCACGACCTCAACATGGTCTCGAACCTGTGCGACCGCGGCATCCTGCTTCAGAAGGGCAAAGTGCGCTTCGACGGACCGAGCGCGGAAGCCGTCGAGGTCATGCGCTCCTGAGAGCCCGCTGACGCTGTCGGCGAGCTCGACGACAGCGGTGATGGTTGTCTCAGAGATCCGCGTGGAGTCCCCACACACGCTCGGCCGCGCCGAGCCAGGAGAACGACCTCGATCGATCCGCGCCGAGCACGCTCAGACGCCGTGCGCCGTCTCCGACCGCATCGACGACGGCCTCGGCCATCTCGGTCGACGGCACGATCGCGCCCCCGTCAGCGATCACATCCTGATGGACTCCGCTGTCGACGGCGACCACCGGCACACCGAGGGTCATGGCCTCGACCGCACGCCATGGCCACGCAGCGCGTGGGCTGGTCGCGACCAGCGCCGACGCCCCGGCGAAGACGGCCGCCCGATCCTCCGTCGACAGAGCGCCACGGATGTGGGCCCGTGCTTCAGGCAGCCCTGCGGCCACTGCGACCTCGACGAGTCGCGGTTCTGCCCCCTCCGGAGCGTCGAGCACGACGGCATCCCTGTGGGATGCGACAGCTGCCCGGAAGCCGTGCTCGAGCGACTGCGCGGATCCGGTGAGCAGCACATACCCTTCCGTCAGGGACAGAGCGGCTCGTCGTTCTCGCGCGTCGAGGGGCATCACCAGAGCAGTTGGGGCGGCCCCAGGGATGACGCGAATCCGTCCGCTCAGCTTCGCGATCTCCGCCAGTCGCTCACCGACCGAGTGGGAGGGCACCACGACGGCATCCGCGTGCTTGACGGCTCGCTTCAGCATCGCCCGCTGCCAGGCGACCACGGACTTGGTAAGCGAATCCGGCTCGTCCCACGCCTGCAGATCCCACAGCGTGACTGTCGTCTGATCGAGGTCGTGCAGGCGGTCGTGACGCACCAGCGGAGCCATCAGGGTCGGCGAGTGGATGAGCCCCCCGCCCACCCCGGGGACGATGCCCAACTGCCAGGACGCCGCGAGCTCGCGCCGCGCGAGTGACAGTCTGCGCACGTCGACCAGACCCGGGATCTGCACGTCGACGCCCGACGGGACGATGGCCTCGACCTCGCACCCGGAGGGGGCGGTCGAGATGAGCGCAGCGGTGAGGTCCGACGCCGCTGAGGCGTGGTCCGCGTGCACGACATGCGTCAGCTGATCCAGAACAACACGCAGCCGAGCACCCATGCGACAACAGTAATCGCCCACCCGCCCCGAACCTGGGAGCAGCACCGGGTGCGCGGAGGATTGCGGGGCCGTCCGCCGCCGATATCTCGCTTCGTGCTTGAATGCAGGGGTGAGTGACGGACGTCTGCCTGTGCGTCGTCGATGGTTGCGGTGGACCATCGGCGTGATCGTGACCCTCGTCGTGCTCGCGATCGGCTGGGTCGGCATCCGCGGAATCGGTGCTGTGAACGATCTGCAGCAGGTCTCCGCGGCGTCGTCGAAGCTCAAGCAGGCGATCGGGCAGGGCGACCTCGACACGGCCGCGGCGCTCTCTGCGCGCATCGCTCACCACGCGGGGTCCGCGCACGACCTGACATCAGATCCGATCTGGTCAGGCTTCGGTCTGCTGCCCTGGCTCGGACCGAACTTCTCAGCGGTGAGCGACGTCGCCGAGATCGCCGACGACGTCGCGTCGGACGCGCTCGTTCCGGTGCTGGCCGCCGCTGAGGAACTCGATCTGGCGAGTCTGGGCCTCTCGGGCGGCGTCGTGGACCTCACGCCTTTCGCGCAGATCGAGCCCCCGTTGGCTGAGGCGAGTGCCACGCTGACTTCTGCGGAGACGCGAGCGCTCGACATCGACGCGGGCGCGACGATTCCTCCGCTCGCCGATGCCGTGCGAGAGATGCGATCGGCCGTCACGCAGGCTGCCACCGTCGTGGGAGCGCTGCATGGAGCGTCCGCGCTGCTGCCGAGCATGCTCGGCGGAGAGGGCCCCCGCAATTATGTGCTCGCGATGCAGAACAATGCGGAGCTGCGATCGTCCGGCGGAATCATCGGGGCGATCGCCCTGCTGCACGCCGAGAACGGCCGGATCACGCTCGTCCAGCAGGCCTCCACGCAGGACTTCCCGGCCCTCGACACGCCGATCCCGCTCAGCGAATCGACCGTGGCCCTCTTCGAGGACCGCCCCGGTCGATACCTGCAGAACCTGACGAGCATCCCCGACTTCACCGAGGCCGGGCCGGCGATCGCGACGCGCTGGCAGAACCGCTTCGGGCAATCTGTCGACGGCGTCATCGCGGTCGACGCGGTGATGACGGAAGACCTGATCGCAGCCACGGGTCCGCTCGCGTTCGGGCCGTTCACCGCCACGGAGGACACCGTCGTGAACCTGCTGCTCTCAGAGATCTACGCGAGCGTGCCCGACCCGTCCGCGCAGGACGAGGTCTTCTCGCAGGCCGCGGGAGCGCTTCTGTCCGCCGCGCTCACGGAAGCCGCCCCGAAGGATCTCGTCGCCGCTCTCGCGGAGTCTGCCGATGAGCGACGCATCCGCATTTGGAGCGCGCATGAGGATGAGGAGGCGATCCTGTCGGCGTCGACGCTCGGCGGGGCGCTGCCCGAGGACGGCCCCCAGACCCACGTCGGCGTGCTCTTCAACGACACGACCGGCGGGAAGATGGACTTCTACGCGGACGCGGCCATCACGACGTCGATCGGCACGTGCGACGGCAAACCGACCACGCAGGTGACGGTGACCTGGAAGAACGACGCGCCCGCGGACGCCGGGACGGCGCTGCCGCCATACGTGACCGCTAACGGGTTCTACGGAGTACCCGCCGGGTCGACCAGGACCCTGATCACCGTGTACGGCCCCGAGGGCGCGACCCCGTCTCATATCGATCGCGACGGAGAAGAGGTCAGTGTGCAGACCGCTCTGCTCGGCTCCCGCTCCGCCGTTCAGCACGAGGTGCTGCTGGCTCCGGGCGAATCGTCGACGATCACCGTCGAATATCAGGGAACCGGCGCCGGAGAACGACTGACGGTGGTCGACCACACGCCCATGGTCACCGCGCCTGACGTGTCCCGCGAACAACTGCGTTGCGCGTCGTGACTTTCCTGTTTCGATGATGTAGGGTCATTCTCACTGGGGAATATCTGGGTTCTGCAATTCTGTCGTGGGGACAGGAAGAGCTCACGCAGTCGGATGCAGGGGTGTATCCGAAGGCGATTCCGCGTGTATTTCTGGGGAGAATCATGCTGAAGAAACTGGCTGCCATCAGCCTTACCGCTGGCGTACTCGTGCTCATGGCACCTGCTGTCGCCTCCGCCTCGCCGGTCGTTCCGACCGAGTCCGACTCGTACGCCGGCACGCCGCGGGTGAGCGTCGATGATCCGATCATCGACATCTGCGAAGTGTCCACCGTCGTCTTCGGCGCAGGCTATTTCCTGCCGTCTGAGAACGTCGGAGTGTCGGTCTCGGGCCTCAACGCGGGCGACTCCGCTGTCTCGGGCAACACGGCCGCGGCGGACGGCAGCCTCGTCGTCACCTTCCGCCCGCCGTCCGACGGCGAGGGCTCCTACGCACTCGCCTTCGACGGGTCGCGGTCGTACACGGCGACGATCACCGTCTCGCACGGCCACGATTCAGCGGTGAGCTGCGACCACGATCCCGGTGTCGCGGCCGCGGGCACGGAGCTTCCGCTGACCGGCGGCGGGCTCGAGCTCGCCCTCACGGGCGGCAGCGTCTCGCCGTGGGTTCTCGGAGGTGGGGCAGCTGCTCTGGTGGCTGGTGGAGTTCTCGTCGCCACAGGCGTCACGCGCCGTAAGCGCGCCTAGGTCAGGTCCCCGCTTTCAGCGGGAACCGACTGGACGACGGTGATCCCTCCCCCTCCGATCACCGTCGTCTGGTGAATCCGGTCCTGAACCGGAGGCCCACGGCCGCCACCTTCACTCTCAGGTGGCGGCCGTGGGCTCACTCATGTGCACCGGCCGTTCGAGGGAGAACATCCCGATCGACGTCACCGATCACGGAGTCGGCGTCGGCGTCTCCGTCGGCGGGTGCAGCGTCTGCCGGACCAGCTCGTGGATGTACCCGTAGTCAGGGGTGTGCTCGTCCACCCCGTTGTCAGGAGTGAGCTCGATCGTGGCGACGGTCTGCTCCCGGGCCTTCGTCATCAGGTCGAAGAACTCGGGCAGCTTGTCCTGAGGCAGATCGGTGCTGATCAGCGCGGTACCCGCGGCGGCCACCTCGTTGAAGCGCGTGAGCACCGTCTGCGGGGTGAACTGCGCGAGGATCGCCTCCTGCAGTTCGCGCTGGCGCTTCATCCGATCCCAGTCGCTCGTCGTGTACCGCGATCGCGCATACCACTGCGCCGTGTCACCGTCCATGTGCTGCTCGCCGACCTCGATCCACCCGATCGCCCATGCGTCGACGTCATACGGGTCGGTGCCCTCGGGTGGGCCACCCTTGGGCAGCCGCTCCGTCACAGTGATGTCCACACCGCCGAGCGCGTCGACGAGCGCAGCGAAGCCGTGCATGTCGACGAAGACGTAGTACGGGATCTCGATGCCGAGAACGCCCTCCGCCGCATCCTTGGTCGCCTCGATGCCGGGATCGGAACCGTGCGATGCGGCGTCCGGGTACAGGCCCGTGCCGTTGTCGTCACGGCAGATCTCTGCGGCATTGCGCACGTGGTTCATCCAGCCGTTCCAGCCGCACGCGCTGGAGCTGTGGCCCTCGAAGCCGTTGGGATACAGAGCCTGCATCGGGCTTCCCTCGCTGAAGGGCGCATTGGGCAGCTCGCGCGGGATCCCGGTGATCGTCACGGCGCCGGTGGTCGCGTTCACCGAGACCACCGAGATGCTGTCGAACCTCATCGAGTCTCGGCCCTCGCCGCTGTCCGCTCCGAGCAGCAGGATGTTGTAATACCCCTCGCTCGGCGGCAGGCTGGGCCCGCTCTGTCCGAAGATCGTGCTGATCGTTCCCCGGGCTGTGCCGACGTACGACGCCGCGTATGCCGTTCCAGTTCCGACGAGACCGAGCAGAAGCAGGGCGACGAGTGGGATCGCGAACTTGGACGGGCCCGGGACCCTGACCAGTCGGACGAGCCGCAGCACATCGAAGGTGAGCACCACCCACAGCACGAGGTAGGCGATCAGCAGCACCTGAACGAGAGTCAGGATGACCGCGGAGAACCAGCCTCCGCCGACCGTGAGCCACAGCAGCACAGGACGAGCGAACAACGCCAGCCCTGCGCCCACGATCACGAGCAGCCATGCGGTCAGCGTCGCCCCGAGACCGAAGCGTCCGAGCCTGCGATTGCCGGCGAGAACCTGGGCAGAACCGGGCACCAGCAGGTTGAGCAGCACCAGCCACCACCCGCGTTTGGTCATCATCCCCGCATCGGCGGTGTTCGGATGCCGGATCGGGCGGCTCTCGATCAGTGGTCGCGCCGTACCTCGCGGCGGCGCAAGGGTCACAGGGACCCCTTCAGCCGATCGTTCTTCTCCTCGACCTGCGCTTCGAGGTCGAGCGCGTAGGCCTCGACACGATCAGCGAGGTCGTCGTCGGAGGTGCCGAGGATCCGCGCCGCGAGGATGCCCGCGTTGCGCGCTCCCGCTATCGACACCGTCGCGACCGGGATTCCGGCGGGCATCTGCACGATGGAGAGAAGCGAGTCCATCCCGTCGAGGTACGCGAGCGGAACGGGGACTCCGATGACCGGCAACGCGGTCATCGAGGCCAGCATCCCGGGAAGATGAGCGGCCCCGCCGGCACCTGCGATGATCACACGGATGCCGCGACCGCGCGCTTCCCGCGCGTACTGCATGAGCTTGTCGGGGGTGCGGTGCGCCGAGACGACCTCCACCTCGTGCGGGATAGCGAAGTCGCTCAGCGACTGAGAGGCGTCGCTCATCACGCGCCAGTCGGAGTCGGAACCCATGACGACGCCGACGAGGGGCGCGGTGGAGGAGTGCAGTGGCTCAGTCACCCACTCAGGCTACGGTCTGGTGCTGGGAGAAACCCCGAACGGCACACCCCTGACCGCACGCTCAGTCGAAGTGCGCCGCCGCGGCGCGCGCGACGTACACCGCGTCGTCGAGGTCGTCGCCCGTCACATTGACGTGCCCGACCTTGCGACCCGGTCGCGGGCTCTTTCCGTAGGTGTGGATCTTCGCCGACGGATGCTCGGCCATGGCTCCGGCGAAACGGTCGCCGAGCGTGCCGGTCTGCGGCCCTCCGAGGATGTTCACCATCACGGACCACGCCGCCTGAGGCGCGGTGTCGCCGAGGGGCAGGTCCGCGACAGCGCGCAGGTGCTGTTCGAACTGCCCGGTCACCGCGCCGTCCTGGCTCCAGTGGCCGCTGTTGTGCGGACGCATGGCGAGTTCGTTCACGAGGATGCGCTCATCGTCGGTCTCGAAGAGCTCGACCGCGAGCATCCCGGTGACCCCGAGTCCTTCCGCGATCGATCGACCGATCTCCTCGGCGACCCGGACGAGGCGCTCGGCCGCATGAGGCGCCGGCGCGATCACCTCTGCGCACACGCCCCCGCGCTGCACCGTCTCGACCACCGGGTAGGCGACGATCTGGCCGCCCGGACGACGAGCCACCTGCTGCGCGAGCTCGCGCACGAATCCGACCAGCTCCTCGACCAGCAGCGCCTCGCCGTCGGCGAGCCCGTCGAACCAGTCCTGAGCCTCGCCGGCCTCTCGGACCACGCGGACTCCCTTGCCGTCGTATCCGCCGCGGGGGGTCTTCACGACACCCTGCCCGTCGTGCTCGTCGAGGAATGCCTGCAGCTCGGAGGAGTCGCGCACCGGCGCCCAGTCCGGCTGAGGAACCCCGAGCTCTTCGAGCCTCGCCCTCATCAGGAGCTTGTCCTGGGCGAACTGCAGGGCGTCCGGCCCCGGGTGCACGGCGACCCCGTCGGCGACCAGTGCCCGCAGCACCTCCTGCGGCACGTGCTCGTGGTCGAAGGTGACGACGTCCACGTCGCGGACGAACGCGCGGACGACCTCGAGGTCGTGGTAGTCGCCGACCGCCGTCGCGGCGAGCTGCGCGGACATCCCCTCGTCCTCAGCGAGCACCCTCAGATCGAGTCCGAGTTCGACCGCCGGAGCGATCATCATCCGAGCCAGCTGGCCTCCACCGATCACACCAACGCGCAGCGCCATGGGCCGCCTCCATTTCGTCCTGACCATTCTCGCGCATCAGCGCGGGCGCCGTTCACGCGTCCCGCCCGACGCGGTACCGCGCTCAGAATCCGGCAGTGCCGTCGTGACCTGACTGCGCATCGCGGTGCGCCAGGATCTGGCTCACCTCGATCTGATCGGCCAGTGTCTCGTGCACGAGCGTCACGTTCGGGACATTGGGCAGACGCAACGGCGCATCGACCCCGTTCGAGAGGGTGATCGTTCCGACGCCCCACATCCGCTGGATCATGCCGCGGCGGACGCCGATCGTGTATCCCCGAGCGTGCGACATCTCCCGCCTGTTGCGGGCGCCGATACCGTGATTGACGATGACCCTCCGCGTGGTGAGAGTAACGGAGCGCGAGTACCAGATGACCCAGGGCACGACGACCAACAGGAGGACGATCGCTCCGGCTGCACTCAGCAGCATCCAGTTCTCGAACGGCGCCGGGAGGTTGTCGTAGAAGAAGGACGTCGCACCGAAGACGGCGATGAGCACGAGCGCCGACCAGAAGAGCCTCCGGGCGTGAGTGCGGAACCGGGCGATGAGCAGCTCTTCCGCGGGCGCACCCGGCGGTGGCATCGTCGGCCTTCCGCCGAGAGTCACGGGCTGAGTCACCCCTCCATTGTGCCCGCAACCGCTGACATCGCGGCTCGCGCGCCGGGCGTGTCAGACTCACGCCGGACGGACGTGCACCACATCTCCGGCAGAGATCGACGTGTCGGAGCCCTCCGCCTGCACGACGAGCCGACCGTCCACGTCGAGTCCGGTGGCTCTTCCGACGAGGACGGAATCGCCGGGAAGGGAGACCCTGACGTCGAGACCGATCGTGGCGCACCGCTCGGTCGCGGCGGCGTGGAGACCGCTCGAGACGGCGTCGCCCGCTCCCGCGAGCTCGGAGACCAGCTGATCGAGTGCGCGCAGGTAGGTGGCGAGAAGTCTGTCGGCGTCGGCCTCGACGCCCAAGACCGCGAAGGACGTCGCGGTCGGCACCGGAAGCTCCGACTCTGTCATCGCCGTGTTCACACCGGTTCCGACGACGACGGCATCCTGAGTCGCTTGCGCCAGGATTCCGCAGATCTTGCGACCGTCGACCAAGATGTCGTTCGGCCATTTGACCGCCACGTCGTGGTCGGGAAGCTGTTCGGCGATCGCATCCGCCATCGCCACTCCGGCCGCGAGCGGGATCCAGCCTCGCGAATCCGCCGCCGAGGGCAGCCTCCGCAGCAGCACGGAGACGGCGAGCGATGCGCCAGGTGCGGATGTCCAGGAGCGGCCGAGTCTGCCGCGCCCCGCCGTCTGGTTGTCGGTGAGGACAACGGACAGGTGCGGCGTCGACGGCGAATCGCGCGCTCGCTCGCTCAAGATGTCGTTCGTCGAGCCTGCTTCGGTCCGCACCTCGAGACGTGAGGCGACCGCGGCAGTGAGTGGAAGGTCCACGTCAGACCTCCTCTTCGTCGGCCTCTTCGTCGTCATCGTCCTCATCGGTGCGCACTGCCCCGATCTCGTTCGCCTGCCAACGATCCCACTTCTGCATGAGCTGCGCGATCGCGGCGTGGAACTTCTCCGTGGCCACTCCGGGGGTCGTGTCTCCGAAGTAGTGCTGCACCCACATGCGCAGCCTCGCGATGGCGACCTCGTCGGCACGCACGCGTTCCACCTCGGCGACGATGTCGCCCGCAGCGCCGGCGTCGAGCCATTCACAGTCCGACAGGTAGCCGTTGGTGTCGATCGATGCCCTCTCGTCGGCCGGCCGTGTGATCATCAGCGGCTTGCCTACTGCGAGGCGGTCGTAGACCATCGCCGAGATGTCGACGATCGCGACATCGGCGGCGGCCAGCTGCCATCCGAGCTCCGCGCCGTCGTCGTAGACGTGCTGTGCGGACGGATCCGCGGCGTTGGCGGCCGCGATGGCGGCGATGATGCGTCGGTGCGCGGCACCGTACGCGTCGTCGATCACGCCGCTTCGCGGGTGCGGGCGGTAGATCACGCGGTGCCTCTCCGAGGCGAGCAGCGTCGTGACGAGGGTCTCGCCGTGGGTGGCGATCGACCCGTAGTGCGCGCTCGGGCGGTCGCCCTCCCACGTCGGGGCGTAGAGCACCACGGTGCGCTCGTCCGGAACGTACGGCAGCGTGCCCGAGTAGTGGTCGGCCTGCGGCCGGCCGATCTCGATCGTCCGTCGATCGATGTCCCAGTCCCAGAGAGTCCGTGACAGGCGGTCACGGGCAGCCTGTCCTGCGACCAGGGCGTAGTCGTACGCCTTGTACTGATTGGTCGTCATGTACATCTTGTCCGACTCGCCGTGATTGATGAACACGTGCCAGCGCCTGCCGTAGCGGAACATCTGGAAGTTGCGGGTGTTCTGATTCACGTAGAGGACGACACGGATGTCCTGCGTGCTGAGAAAGCGTTCGAGATCACGGATCGTCGGGACGAAGGCGACGGGAGGACCGGCCTCGTCGAGCAGCTTGTCGGCGCCCGTCGCCGACCGGGACAGCACGACGACGGGCCAGTGCTTCGACAGCTCCACGAGAGGGCGATACCACTGCCGCATCTGGTACATGTTCACGTCGCCGTCGGCGAAGTACACCGCCACCTGGTAGTGCTCCGGCGGGTGCGGTTCGCGCTCGGCGAGGCGCCGCCGCACTCGCTGCACAGCCTTGCGCGAGGCGAGCGCCCGCTTCAGCAGACGGTAGGCCTTCTTCGCATCGGACACAGCACCCATCCCTCCAGGATACCGAGTGCGGCGGCTCGCCCCGCCTGACGCCTTCCGAGATCACCGGTGCCGGGAATCAGCGAACGCGCGAGAAGCGCATGCCATGATCGTCATGTGCCTGACAACGACATCGCCGCCCCGGAGAACGGAGTGTCTTTCGTCATGCCCGTGCTCAACGAGCGCGCCTATTTGGAGCACGCAGTCGCCTCCGTGCTCCAGCAGGAGCTCACTGTCCCCGCAGAGCTGGTGCTCGCGCTCGGGCCTTCCACCGACGGCACGACGGAGCTCGCCCAACGCCTGGCCGCCGGGGACGCGCGGATCCGGCTCGTCGACAACCCCGCAGCTCACATCCCGGTCGGGCTGAACGCCGCGATCCGGGCCAGCCGCTTCGCGACGATCGTCCGCGTCGACGCCCATTCCGAACTCGCTCCGGGCTATGCGGCCCTCGCCCTCGCGACTCTCGAACGCACGGGTGCCGCGAACGTCGGCGGTGTGATGCGCGCTGACGGGCGCACGCCGTTCCAGACCTCCGTCGCGCGCCTCTACAACTCCCCCGTCGGCCTCGGCGGCGGGGCCTATCACGGCGGCACCCACGAGGGCGAGGCCGAATCCGCCTACCTCGGCGTCATGCGTCGGTCGGTGCTCGACGAGGTCGGGCTCTTCGACGAGTCGATCCGCCGCGGAGAGGACTGGGAGCTCAACCTCCGCATCCGCCAGGCAGGACATCTCGTCTGGTTCGATCCCGATCTCTCGGTGACCTACTGGCCTCGCGAGAGCTGGCTGCGGCTCGCCCGTCAGTTCCGGGCCACGGGCGCGTGGCGCGGCGAACTCGTGCGACGATACGGACGCCGCAACGGCATCCGGTACTTCGCTCCCCCGGCGCTCGTCGTCCTCGTCTCGGCCGCTCTCCTCACCGGCGTCCTGCAGCTGACCGGCATCCTCTCCGGCGCTCTCTCGCTCGTCGTCGGGGCCGTGGTCTATCTGCCGCTGGTGGCGTATCTGCTGCTCGTGGTGGGCGTCGCCTGCCTCCCCGGCGGTGGCGGGCTGCGCCAGAGACTGTGGACACTGCTGGTTCTGCCCACCATGCACCTCTCCTGGGGCCTCGGCTTCATCGAGGGCGTGCTGCGCGGCGCTCGCGACACGGTCGACGCGTCCCGACTCGGCACCCGCAACACGCCACTCCCCTGACGCGCCGCACCGCCGACCGGCTCACCGGGTGACGTACCCCTGGTCCAGGATCCGCGCGACGACCCGCTCGGCGGAGCGACCGTCATCCCGCGGGTTGAACTGCGCCCGCCAGGCACGATATCGCTCGGCATAGACGTTCCCGTGCTCGCCGTCGGCGAGTGCCGCGACCAGTTCATCCTGCGTGCGGACCAGAGGGCCGGGGGCGCGGGTCTCGAGATCGAAGTAGAACCCACGGAGCTCTCCGCGATAGTGGTCGAGGTCGGGCACGAGGAAGAACATCGGCTTGCCCGTGACACTGAAATCGAACATCACCGAGGAGTAATCGGTGATCAGCGCGTCGGCGGCGAGCAGAAGCTGCGAGGTCTCGGGGTATCCGGTGACGTCGATCACGCGAGCGCCCGCTCGGTCCCGTCCCGTGTCGATCGTGCGCGAGTGGCCGCGCACGAGCACGACGGAGTCCGTCTGCCTGGCGAGCTCCTCCGCGTCGATGAAGTCGACCATTTCGGGCCGGTCGTCGCGCCAGGTGGGCGCATACAGCAGCACGCGCTCGCCGTCAGCGATGCCCAGGTCCGCGCGGATCGCTGCGGCATCCCCGGTGACCAGAGCGTCGTTCCGCGGATACCCCTCGACCCAGATGGGCCGTCCGAAGAATGCGTATGCCTTGCGGAGAATGCGCTCGGAGTAGGTGTTCTGTGCCAGAAGCACGTCCCAGCGTCGGGACTCCTTGATGACCGCCGCCATCCGTCGAGGAGCGAACCCCGGACGGTGCAGCGCCAGCCGCTTCAGGGGCGTGCCGTGCCAGGTCTGCAGCACCTTCTGGCCGGGCTTGCGGGCGAAGCGACGGCGCAGCCAGTCGTTGACCACGAGCAGGCGGGATGCCGCGCGGGCACGCCACCACTCCGGGCTGCCTTCGACCACCGCGATCGCCCCGTCGGGAACCGCCACCGACAGGTCGACCACACTCCAGTAGCGCGTGACGTCCGGCGCCTGCGCGTACAAGGCGCGATCGATCGCCTGCGGGTTACAGCCGACGGCACGTCCGTAGAAGCTCTCGAAGAAGACGGCGTTCTCGGTCGCCCCGGGATGCGCGAGGTAGCGGCCCTCGAGCGTCGCCTGCCCCTCGCTCGTCTCATAGGCGGGATCGATCGGGGCCGCGATGCGCACGGTCGTCCCGTCGACGGCGACGCGCACGCCGGTCAGCACCTCCGCTGCGACGAGGAGATCACCGAGCTCCACGTCTGCAATGTGCAGCTCGTAGTCCCCAGTCGGCAGGGGGAGCTCAGGGCCGCCCCACCGTGCCGCGCGCAGCGGGAACGTCGCCTTCCAGGTCTTGCCTCCGCCGGTGATGCGCGCGGCGACCCGGGCGCGCGGCCCGATCAGCTCGGCGGTGGTGGGGCGCTGGCCGGCGCCTGCGATGACCAGCGTCTCTGCCGCCTCATCGATCCGGGCCGTGGTCATGCTGCTCCCTTCGGCGCGGGGATCCCCCGCGCACGGATTGTCTCGTAGACGCGCCGGGTGTTGCCGCCGTCGCGGAAGGCGTGCATCTCCGCGCTGAGCGTACCCGAACGCTCGGCGCGTGCAGAGAAGAGGTCCTCGTCGTCCAGAAGTGCAGACAGCTGCGGCAAGAGCGAGTCCCAGCCGGTCGCGGCGTCGTCGCCGGCGACGTCCTGGAACCGACCGTAGAAGCCTCTCGTCCGCGCGTAGTCCTCGGCGTCGGGAGCGAGGAACAGCACCGGCATTCTCAAGAGTCCCACGTCGTACGCCATCGAGGAGTAGTCCGTGATGAGCACATCGATCGCCGGCAGCACCGGCGTGACGTCGGTCAGCAGGCCGGAGCCGAGCATCCGCACCCTTCTGCTGGGCAGCGGAGGCGCATACCCGCCCTCTCCGAGCGGGTGGGAGCGAACGAGCAGCACGGCATCCCGCTGCTCGAGCATCTGGATGATCCGCACCCACTGAGTCGCCGACGGGACTGCCGGATCATCGGCTCCGTCGCGCCAGGTCGGGGCGTAGAGGATCGTCCGAGATGCGGTCGGCAATTCGCCGACGACGCGCGCCAGCGCATCGGACGCGACGGCCCGACGCTCGGTCGGGTCGCCTGCGGACAGCACGTCGACGCGCGGCTCGCCCGTGACGACGACGCGGCCGTCGCCGAGCGCGAAGGCCGACTCGAGCCGACCCCTCGACCGGTGGGATGCGGCCGGGAAGACTCGGATCCGCTGAGCGGCTCGGCGGTACAGGAAGCCGACGAGACGACGCAGCAGCGGCGCACCGGGGACGTCCGGGACCTGCGTGGTCGCGGGTGAGTCCAATCCGATCCGCTTGAGGGGGATGCCGTGCCAGAGCTGCACGACGAAGGCACCGGACACCGCATACCGGTTGACGTCGCCGAGGCCGTGCGTGACGACGACGACGCGGGCACGCGCCGTCGCCCACCACCCTCGTAGGCTGCCCTTGCGCATCGTGCGGAGGCCGAGCGCCGCGGCATCGCGGTCTTCCCGATCGGAGGACGTGAGCCACACGGTGTCGTGCCCCTCAACTGCGGCGACACGGTGCAGGGCGAGAGCCCCATCCCCGACGCCTGCACCGCACCCGAACACCCATCGGGCGCCTCGCGGAATCACGAGGGTGCCGGCGCGTCCGGCGAGATAGAGCGGTATCCGAAGCAGCTTGGCCGCATTGCCGGAGCCGAAAGAGAAGGACGCCACCCCGCGAGCCTATCGCGGGGTGGCGTCCTTCTCGGTGAGCACGGTTGCCGGAGTCAGCCGGCGAGGTCGCCCAGGGTCACATCGGCCTCGTATTCCTTGCCGCCACGGATGTACGTGACCTTCGCGTCGCTGCCCCCGGCTGCCGCCCGCACCTGCGCCGTGAGGTCGCTGGCGCTCGTGATGGGCACGCCGTTGAACGCGGTCACGATGTCATCGGCCTTCAGCCCGCCGGCCGCGGCGGCGCCGCCACCGGTGACATCCGCGATGTAGGCACCCGACACGTCGGCATCCTTGACGCTGGCCGCATCCTGCACCGACGCCCCGAGCAGGCCATGGGTGGCTGCGCCGTCGGCGATGATCTCCTCCGACACCCGCTGAGCGATGTTCGCGGGGATGGCGAAGCCGATCCCGATGGATCCCGACTCCTCCGAGCTCCCGGAGCTCGCGATCGCGACGTTGATGCCGATGAGCTCGCCCTTGCTGTTCACGAGCGCGCCGCCGGAGTTGCCGTGGTTGATGGCGGCATCCGTCTGGATCACGGCGATCGAGATCGACTCCGACGTCTGCTGCGAGGTGTTGCCGGGCAGATCGAACTGGAACGGGCCCTCGCCCTCCTCAGGCGTCTGCTGCTCGTTCTGCGGAGCATCTTCCGAGGACGAGTCCGGAAGCGCCGACGACGCGATCTGGATGCTGCGGTTCAGAGCACTGACGATTCCGGTCGTGACCGAGTTCGACAGGCCGAGCGGCGCGCCCAGAGCCACCGCGGTGTCCCCCACGTTGAGCTTGGAGGAGTCTGCGAAGTCGATCGGGGTGAGATCTGTCGCGTCCTCGAGCTTGATGACGGCGAGGTCGTAGATCGGGTCGGTCCCCACGACGGTCGCCGAGAAGATGCGGCCGTCCGACGTGGTGACGCGGATCGTGGGATCGGCGACTGCGCCGCCGAGCGTCACCACGTGAGTGTTCGTGAGCACGTAGCCGTCGTCGCTGATGATGACGCCCGATCCGCTGCCGCCCTGATCGGAGCCGGCCACCTCGATGGTGACGACCGACGGGAGCGCCGCGGTCGCGACGGCCGTCGTCTCGTTGACGGAGCCGGGGTTGTTGACGGTGATGGTCTCGGGACCCTGGGCGACGCCCGTCGAACTCTGGTCGGAGATCCCGTTGAGGATCGCTCCGCCGCCGAAGCCCGCGACACCGCCGACGAGCGCAGCCGCCACGACGATCGCGGCGAACTTCACTCCGGCGCGCGGCTTCTGCTCTTTGACCTTGACGGAGCCGTCGACCGGCTGCCCGGGCTGCGCTCCGGTGTGCAGACCGAACGCCGCACCGGGAGAGGCCGCGGCCGGTCCGCCGACCGGTCCCGATGCGTGGCCAGGGTGGTGTCCCGGCGCTCCGAGGTACTGCTGCGGGACGGTCTGGGCGTCCGGCGCCACCGGGGCGGCCGGCGCCTCGAATGCCGGCGCGGGTGACGATGTGAACGTCGCGGGAACGTGGTGTCCCTGATATGGCCCCGGGGCGGCGACGATGCCGGGGGTCTGAGCGGCGGCATCCGTCGTCGAACGGTCGACGACCTCTGCTGCCTCGGTGGACGGCGCTGCGTCATTCGACGCAGGTGCCGTGTGGTCCTGGGTGCTGTCTTCGTTCATGGTGTGTGCTCCTTCAACAACGCCCTCTCAGAGTGACGCCTGTATCTGTGCGTTTCGTATGGCGAAGATGAGTTTCACCTATGGCCTTAGCCTGTTCTTCATGAGTGTCATCCCCGGCGCATGGCGGCGCACGGCAGCGGGAGCCGGTCTGCTCGCACCAGACGGAACCGTCGCGCCCACCATCTTCGCAGAGATGTCCGCTGCTGCGGCCCGAACCGGTGCGATCAATCTCGGCCAGGGCTTCCCCGACGAGGACGGTCCTGCAGAGGTGCTCGACGCTGCCAGGGACGCGATCTCCCGCGGGGTGAACCAGTACCCGCCCGGAAGAGGGAACCCCGACCTGCTCGCCGCGATCAGCGAACACCAGCGGCGCTTCTACGGGCTCGAGGTCGACCCCTCCACAGAGGTGATCGTGACGGCCGGTGCCACCGAGGCGCTGACCGCGACGCTGCTCGCCCTCATCGAGGGTCCTGACGACGAGGTCGTCGTCTTCGAGCCGTACTACGACTCCTACGCGGCGGCGGTCGCTCTCGCCGGCGCGCGACTGCGCACGGTGCCGTTGCGCGCTCCGGACTTCCAGCCCGATCTCGAGCAGCTGGCGGACGTGGTGTCCGACCGCACGCGCATCATCCTGGTCAATGACCCCCACAACCCCACCGGAGCCGTCTTCGGTCGCGAGGTGCTCTCGGAGGTCGTCCGTCTCGCCGATCTGCACGATGCGATCATCGTCACCGATGAGGTCTACGAGCATCTCGCGTTCGAGATCCCGCACACCCCCGTCGCCACCCTGCCGGGTGCCGCCGAGCGCACGCTCACGATCTCGTCGGCGGGCAAGACGTTCTCCGCGACCGGCTGGAAGATCGGCTGGGTGCACGGCCCCGCCGATCTCATCACCGCTGTGCTGACCGTGAAGCAGTATCTGACATACGTGAACGGCTCGCCGTTCCAGCCGGCGATCGCCGTGGGTCTGCGCCTCGGAGATGCGTTCTTCGCGGATGCCGCGTCGACGCTGGCGCGCAAGCACGAGATACTCGGCGCCGGCCTGCGCGCGGCCGGGTTCACCGTGCATCCGCCCCAGGGCGGCTATTTCACGGTGGCCGACGCGTCAGCGATCGGCGGAGCGGATGCCGCGGAGTTCTGCCGCGCACTTCCCGAACGCGCAGGAGTGGTGGCGATCCCGCTGACCGCCTTCGTGTCGCAGTCGCGCCGACGCGAGTACGCCGGGCTCGTCCGCTTCGCGGCGTGCAAACGCGTCGAGATCCTGGAGGACGCGGCGACGAGGCTCGCGACGAGCTTCTGAACGCGCCCGTTCAGCGCGGACCGACGGCGTAGCGGCGCACGCGCAGGGACGGGTTCGCTGCCCGCACGCGATCGATCGTGCTCCGCTCGACTGTCGCGACCGCGATGCCCTCGGTCGTTCCCACCCCGGCGAGCACGACGCCCTGCGGATCGACGATCTGCGAGTGCCCGACGCCGATCGGGGTCGGGTGGTCGGCGGCGATCACGTACGCGGTGTTCTCGATGGCGCGTGCCGCCAGCAGCGTGGTCCAGTGGTGCTCCTTGAGCGGACCGCGGACCCACTCGGCCGGCACCACCAGGGCGTCGGCGCCGGCATCCATCAGAGTGCGCGACACCTCGGGGAATCGCAGGTCGTAACAGGTCATCAGTCCGAATCGGATGCCCGCGAGCTCGAACGTCGCCGCTCCCCCGACCTCCCCCGCCTCGACCCAGTCGGACTCGGTCTGGCCGAAGGCGTCATACAGGTGCTGCTTGCGATAGGTCGCGAGGATGCCGTCGCCGCGCACCGCGACCACCGTGTTCCTCACATGAGCGGCGTCCGAGGCCTGCTCGGCCAGCCCCGCCACGATCACCACTGCGTAGTCGGAGGCCAGCGCAGTCAGTGTCGACACGAACTCACCATCGAGTGGCTCCGCGTTCTCGGCGAGAGTGGCGTCCATCGGATCCACAAAGTAGCTCGAGTACTCGGGGAACACGACCAGCCTGGCACCGCGTGCGGCGGCCTCCGCCGTCAGCTCCGCGATCCGATCCCGGTTGGCCGCACGGGAGGCGATGGGGGCGAACTGACAGACGGCGACGGGCACAGCGACGGGCACGGCGGGGGTCTCTGGCATGCTCCCATCCTCTCGCACACGCGTCCTCGCGGCCTCGATTCGCGCACTCCTGATTCGCGTGTTAGGCTATTGATCGTGCCGCGGGGTGGAGCAGTTCGGTAGCTCGCCGGGCTCATAACCCGGAGGTCGCAGGTTCAAATCCTGTCCCCGCAACGAGAATGCGACACACGAAAGGCCCCTGATCGGGAGATATTCCGATCAGGGGCCTTTCGCATGTGTACCTCACGCCGGCCTCGCAGCCGAGCGACATCGAGATCGCTCGGCTGCGAAGGATCAGCGGTAGCTGAGTGTGAGCTCAGGACCGGTCGGCTCGACGAACTTGACTCGGACGCTGCCCAGCGCCGCCGCGCCGGCCGCGACGTAGCTCATCACGACGCGGTCCCTGTTCGCGGTTCCGCCGTCCGGCAGGATAAGAACGCGCGCGACCGAGAGCGCGTCCACGAAGTCACCCGCCGAGGCGCCCCCGACCCGGCCCTGTTCCCAGGTGCGGAAGACGCTCGCCGCGGGTGAGCTGTCGCGCTGCACTCCCTCGGAGATGGTGGTGCGCGCCATCTCGTCGAGGAAGGCGAGATTGTCGAGAACCATATCGACGTCGTTGAGGACGGACTCGTCGAAGCGGTCCGGATAGTCGATCTCGATGCGCACCTGCACATCGTCTCCGTCGAACGGCACCGAGCCGTTCATCGCGCCTCCTCCGGTTCCGCCGTCGAGGGTGATCTGTCCGAGATGACGGCTCTCCATCAGCTCACACCCCCAGATTCGCGCTGAGGATCTCTTCGGCAAGGAGGCGCGAGACCTCCTGCGAAGCCGCGGAATCCGACGAGAAGAAGTCCTCGACAGTCGCGTCGAACAGCTGATGCCCTCGGGCATACTCGGCCACGGTGAGGGCCAGGCAGCGCGCCGTCAGCGCGTAGAGGTCGCTCGCCGCGTAATGCGTGCCGTTCGACGAGCGCCCGACGCCGGCGCCGCGGGGAGTCGGGTTCGACGCCGGCGCGCTGCCGAGCGCCGCCGCGGCACTGGCGAGCTCCGTATCGATCCGGCCCATGCTGTTCGACACCACGGTCGCATTGCTCCTGTCCATGCTCATCGTGCCGTCACCGACCGGGTACGGGCCGAGAGCGAACGCGTCCAGATTGTAGGTGGCGTTGTCGGAGCGGATGATGCTCGCGGCTTCGGTCATCGCGTCGTTGAGCTCGTTCTCCTGCTTCTCGAGCGCCTTATCGAGATTGCCGAGCGCCTCGTCGAGAGACGACAGGATGTCGGAATAGGTGTTGCCCTCGATGACGACGTTGCGGGCGATCCCCTGCACGGCGCTGCTGGCCGCGCCGGCGATTCCCGAGAGCACGGCTGCTGCGGCCACCGTGCCCGTGCCGGCCGTCACGATCGCGGATACGACGCCCGCCACCGCTCCGACGACGGTCAGCACGAGCGTCCCGTTGGCCGCAGCGGCGTTCCCCGCCTTCTGGTCCCAGGCGGCGCGAGCGCTGTCGCAGATCGACACGACGTCCTGTCGCGCGGCGGGCCACATGGCGGCCTGAGCGCTGTAGTTGAGCTGGAGGATCACGCATGCGTCCCCCAGGCCGTGGGTGACGGACTGGAACTGGATGTAGTACTTGTCGATGAACGCGGGCTTGAAGCTGCCCTCGATCTTGTTCGCCATCATCTCGTGCACCGAGTCGTTGGCTGTGCCGATCGCACCGGTGTTCTGCACCGACGCACCCGCGCCCGAGGTGCCGAGGATCGCGGCTGCCGCCGAGGTCGCACTCGCCGGTGCCTCGCAGGCGTCGCCGCCGTCCGGCAGATCAAGCCACTTCGACACGCGGGCATCGATCGCGGCCCGGATGTCGTCGAAAGCCGGTGCGACCGAGTGGTTCACGCCGTTGCCGTCGCCCCCGCCCTCGCCTGCGGCATTCGGCCGGTTGTAGAAGTTGAGCATGAAGCCCCACTTCGCGTAGATCTGGTCATTTCCCCAGTTCGGGTGAAAGCCCTGGTCCGCCATGAAACAGTCGATCGCGGCGCGCTTCATCTTGCCGATGATGTCCGGCAACTCCGAATAGTCAGGCATATCTCGATCCCCTCCAGTCTCGATTTCCGTGAAGTGCCGCCCGGACATCTCTCGACGCGTCGGGGCGGCTCCACCGAGAGACTAATCGATTCCCGGACTCCTTCGCTCGCGACCGGACGACACCCGCATCGCCCTCGGATCCACTCGTTAGACTGTCCCACCGAACGGCGCGACCGTCGACGGCGGCGCGGTCGGTGGAAACAATGACCCGGAGGTCCATGATGACGCAGACTCCCGACAGCGCCGCGGGGAACCGTCCCGCGCTCGCATCAGGCTCATCGCGGCGCGCGATCGTCAGCCTCTGGATCGGCGCCGTGGCTCTGCTGATCTCCGTCGCATTGATCGTGCTCCTCGTGCCCGTACCGGCCCTGCTCCCGGTCGCAGCAGCCGCCGCGCTGCTGGCGATCGTCGCTCTCCTGCTGGCCGGTCGAGCGAGACGCTCCGCGGTCGCTCGCACGGGAACGGCGGCCGTCGTCGTCGCAGCGGTCGCCCTCATCGTCGATCTCATTCTCGTCGTCGTGATGGCAGTCGGCGTCCTCGCCGGCAACGGCCTCAACCACGTCGAGGTGCGTGCCACGGGCGGACCCACATTCACGGTCTCCTTCGCCGATGACACACAGGCGTACGACGAGGAGTGGGCCTCCAGCGGCTGGAAGCAGTACACGACGACCCGCGATTCGGCGGAGATCGTCGTCACCGCCCCGGACGACGACACGGACGCGACCGTGAGCTGTCAGATTCTGTGGAACGACGAGCTGGTCGTCGAGCAGAGCGGCACGGGCTCCGTGACCTGCCGCTACGACGCGGACTGACCGACCGGACTGATCGGCCCGGGCGGATCGAGGCGGCGTCAGCGGACTGCTCGTCGCCCCCGGCGCCTGCCTCCGCGAGCGTCGGCAGAAACGGACGATGCCGCCCCTCGCGAACGAGGGACGGCATCGTGTGCAGACGGGGCCGGGGCTGTTACTCCCCCGAGGCGGCTTCCAGTCCGAGCAGCGTGTTCACGGCATCCGTGAGGCGCTTGTCGGCCTCGGCGAACTTGGTCAGGTCGCCTGCCTTCAATGCGGCCTCTCGGTCGGTCAGCGCCTGCTGCGCGGCTGCAAGAGCCTCGGCCTCGGCGTCGGTCGGCACCGTCGGCTCGGTTGGGACCTCACCGGTGTCCGGGTCGGGCTCGGTCGGCTCGACCTCATCGTCTCCACCGGTCGCACCGGCATCTCCGCCGAAGAGGGTGTCGAGCGCGGCGGTCAGCGTGTCTTCGAACGCGACCTTGTCGCCGAAGGCCACGAGGACCTTCTGCAGACGCGGCAGCTTGGTGCCCTCCGAGGACTGCACGTACACCGGCTGCACGTAGAGCAGACCGCCGCCCACGGGCAGAGTGAGGAGGTTTCCGTACAGCACCTCGGACTCGCCCTGCTGCAGCAGGTTGAGCTGCGGCACCACGGCCGTGTCCGAGTTGTAGGTGTTCTGCACCTGGCCGGGGCCTGGGACGGTCGTATCGGTGTCGATCTCGAGCATCCGAAGCTGGCCGTAGCCCTCCGCCTTCACGCCGGCCTCCGATCCGGCATCCGAGTCGACCGCGAGATAGCCCATCAGCACGTCGCGGTTGCTGCCGCCCTGCGCCGAAGGAATGAACGTCGAGAACATCGAGAAGCGCGGGGAATCCTGACCCGGCATCTGCATCGTCAGGTAGTACGGCGGCTGCAGGACCTGCTCGCTGCGCGGGTCGTTCGGCGTCTGCCAGCGGTTGTCCTGCTGCGCGAAGGAGCCGGCGGTGTCGATGTGGTAGGTGCCGAGGATGTCGCGCTGCACCTTGAACAGGTCTGTCGGGTAGCGGACGTGGCTCATCAGATCGGCCGACATGTCGCTCACCGGCTTGAGCGTCGACGGGTAGATGTTCTGCCAGGTCTGCAGCACGGGATCCTGGTCGTCCCAAGCGTACAGGGTGACCGAACCGTCGTAGGCGTCGACCGTGGCCTTGACCGAGTTGCGGATGTAGTTGATCTCGTCGATCGCGAGCGTCGGCGACGGGAGGTTCGAGTCGGCGATCGCATCCGACAGGCTCACGTTCGTCGAGTAGGGGTAGGTCGAGCTCGTGGTGTATCCGTCGACGATCCAGACGATCCTGCCGTCCACGACGCTCGGGTACGGGTCGCTGTCGAGCTCGAGGTACGGCGCGACCTTCTGCACGCGCGTCTTGGGATCGCGGTCGTACAGGATCTGCGAGTCGTCGTTCACGAGGTTCGAGAACAGGATCTGCTCCGACTGGAACTTCAGCGCGTACAGCAGCTTCGTGAAGCTGCTCCCGATCTTCGGTCCGCCGTCGCCCTCGAACGTCGTCTTGGTCTCGCTGGCGCCGTCCTTGCCTCGCGGATAGTCGATCTCGACAGGATCGGTTCCGTCGGGAGAGCCGACGATCGAGTACTCCGGCGAGTTCTCGCCGAAGTACACGCGCGGCTCGAACTCCTCCTGCTGGGTGAGGAAGCCGTCGGACGGGATGCCACGCTCGAGGAAGACCGGCTCGCCGTCGGGCGTGCGCTGGTTGCCCGCTGCGACGACCAAGCCGTAGCCGTGCGTGTAGACAGCGGCGCGGTTGTTCCAGTTCGTGACGTCGACGCCGTTCATGTCGAGGTCGCGGACGGAGACGACCGTGTCCTGCATCTCACCGCCGATCTCGTAGCGGTCGACGTCGAGCTTCTCCTGGAACTGGTAGTAGCCGCGGTACTGCTCGAGCTGTCGCACGGCGGGGCTGATCACGTTGGGGTCGACGATGCGGATCGATGCGGTGGTCTCGGCGTCCTCACGCAGCTGGCCGGCCTCGGCATCGGTCTCGGCTTCGAACGGGGTGGTCTCGAGGTCGGCGACCCCGTACGCCTCCTTGGTGCCGTCGATGTTCCGCTGGTAGAACTCGGCCTGGTAGGCGTTCTGGTTCGGGCGGACCTGGAACGTGGTGACGGCCCACGGGAATCCGACGCCGACGACGAGCGAGGCGACGATGAGCAGCGCGGTCGCGGCGAGAGGGAACCGCCACCGGCCGATGACGGCCGTGACGAAGAAGAGGATGGCGACGAGCGCGGCGATGATCGCGAGGATCGCGAGGCCGGGGATCGTGGCGTTGACGCCCGTGTAGGCCGGGCCGACGATGCGGTCGTCCTGTGCGACGAGGGTCTTGTAGCGGTCGAGCCACAGGCTCGCCGCCTGAACCAGAAGGTACAGCCCCGCGATCACAGCGAGCTGGATGCGTGCGGGCTTCGAGATGCGCAGCTCGCCCTGACCGATGCGGACCGACCCGTAGAGGTACGACACCAGCGCGGTGACGATGAGGGTGAGCAGCAGGACCGCAGACACGAAAGCCAGCAGAATCGAGTAGAACGGCATCGCGAACATGTAGAAGCCGGTGTCGACGCCGAACTGCGGGTCGGTGGCGTCGGTCGCGACGCCGTTGGCCCAGAGCCAGACGGTCTTCCACTGGCTGGCCGCCGAGAAGCCGGCGAAGAGGCCGAAGAAGATCGGCATGCCCCACATCGCGAGGCGGCGGAGCGGCTCGATGACCTCCTGGTACCTGTCGAGCTGCGAGCTGAGCCGCACGTAGACGGGGCGCAGTCGGTACGCGAGCTGGATGGCGACGAACAGCGGCACGGCCATGCCGAGGAATCCGACGACGAACATCACCGCCGTGGCGAACCATTGGGTGGTGAGCACTCCCGCGAAGCCCACCTGGTCGAACCAGAGGAATTCGGTGTAGAGCGACGCGAAGACGAAGAAGGCGGCGATCAGCGCGGCGATGATCGCCAGCGAGATACCGAAGATTCTTCGCGAGGTTCGGGGAGTGGCCGGGTTCGGTGCAGAAGTCGAGGTCACCCTCCCATCCTAGGCACGCCTTACTGTGCTGCGGCTGTCATACCTGTCACGGGGAGGTCACGACGTCGCAGGTCGGGAGCGATCCCACGTCGCCGCCGTTCGCGATCACCTCGAGCGCGTCGAGCGATTCCTCCAGCGTCGAGGTGCTGATCACGGTCAGTCCGTCCGGCACGTGGCCGGTGACCTCGTCGCAGTTCGTCGACGGAGCGAGGAAGTACTCCGCCCCCGCATCACGGGCACCGTAGAGCTTCTGACGGATGCCGCCGATCGGCCCGACCGTCCCATCGGCCTCGATCGTGCCGGTGCCGGCGACGTTCTCGCCGCCGTTCAACTCCCCTTCGGTGAGGGTGTCGATGATGCCGAGCGCGAACATCATCCCGGCGCTGGGTCCACCGACATTGTCGAGCTGGAGCGTCACATCGATCTCGAAATCGTAGTCCGTGCGCAACGTGACACCGATCAGCCACGTCGTCACGTCACCGTCGGTCTGCTCGACGGGCGTCACCTCGACCACCTGTTCCTCGCCGGAGCGCTGCACGGTGAGCGAGACCGGCGCGCCCTCCCCATCCTGGATCGCCTGACGCAGCTGCTTCGCGGAGGTCACCGCGGCGCCGTCCACGGCGGTGATGACGTCCTCCGCCTCGAGCGCTCCCTCGGCCGGTGCATCCTCGACGACCTCCTGGACGACGACCTCGGCTCCGGTGTCGTAGCCCAGCTCGTTGAGCGCTGCCGCGGTCGCCTCGTGCTGCGAGTCCACCATGAGTGTCGCGTTGCGTTCGTCGCGCTGCTCCGTCGTGACCCCCTCGGGGAACACGGAGTCGAGAGGCACCACCGCTCGTGAGGAGTCCATCCACGCGAGAGCGAGCTCGAACCAGCTCGGGGTGCGCTCACGGTTTCCGACGACCTGCACGGTCGTGAGGTCGAGAGTCCCTCCGGTCTCGAACGTCTCGGCGCCGTCGACCTGGATGAGCGGAACCTGCTCGCCGTCGGCTCCTGCCGCGGTGCCGAGGGTGTCGTAGACCGGGCCCGGGCGCTGGATCACGTAAGGCGTCGGGAGGAAGGTCAGCACGACGAGCGCGATCAACGCGACGACCAGCGCCCAGACTCCCAGTCCGAGCTTGACAGACCGGGTTCGATCCACAGGGTTCCTCCGTCGTTCGCGGGCGGCGTACAGCGATCTGCCCGCTTCGGGGTCTCGCGGCCGATCCTGTGACTAGCGTAGATGCCACGGCTTTAGGCGTGCTGAGAGGCGAGCGACATGTCAGACAACGACCCCACCCCCGAGGACTTCCAAGAGTTCCTCCGACGCATGATGTCCGGCCAGGGTGCCGGAGACATCGACCCCGAGGCGCTGCAGAACGCCTTCGCGGGCATGGATGGGATCCAGATCGACCCGGCGATGATGCAGACGATCATGTCGCAGCTGCAGGGTGCGTTCGGCGGCGATCCCTGGGAGAACGCGCTGCGGCAGGCGCTGCACATCGCCAACCGCGACGGTCTCGGCATCACCGACGGCTCGCGGACCTCGCTCGTCGACTCCTTCGCCCTCGCGGACCTCTGGCTCGGCGAGGCGACCACGATCTCCGAACTCGGCGAGTCGCCGAAGGCCATGACGCGCGGCGAATGGGTCGAAGCGACCCTGCCCGTGTGGAAGGAGATCGCCGGCCCCGTGTCGACGAGCATCGCCGATGCGCTCACCAGCGCGCTCGACACGCAGGTGCCCGAAGAGATGCGCGACGTCGTGCAGGGCGCGGGCAAGCTCATGCGCGGTCTCGGCGGCTCGGTCTTCGCGGCGCAGTTCGGCCAGGTCCTCGGCAACCTCGCACTCGAAGTGGTGTCGGGCGGAGACGTCGGCATCCCGGTGCTTCCGGCCGGCACTGCCGCTGTCATCCCCCAGAACTTGACAGCATTCGGCGAGGGTCTCGAGATCCCCGAAGACCAGATCACCCTCTATCTCGCGACCCGCGAACTCGCATACGCCCGGCTGTATCGCCACTCGAAGTGGCTGCACCTGCACGTCATGGCGCAGATCACCGATTTCGCCCGCGGGGTCACGGTCGACGTGGATGCACTCGAGGACGTCGCAAGCCGTCTCGACCCGTCCAACCCCGAAGAGCTCCGCGCGGCCATCGAAGGCGGTGCGCTGCTTCCCACGCAGACCGACGCGCAGCGCGAGGCACTGGCCCGACTCGAGAACCTCGTCGCGACGATCGACGGCTGGGTCGACGTCGTGACCGCGCAGGCCACCTCGCGTCTTCCCGACGGTGCCCGCATCGCCGAAGCCGCTCGCCGCCGCCGCGCGGTGGGCGGTCCCGCCGAGGACGCACTCGGCGCTCTCGTCGGACTCAAGCTGCGGCCCCGTCGTCTGCGCGAGGCGTCGGCCATGTGGCAGGCGGTGACAGACGCCGTGGGCATCGCCGGGCGCGACTCCCTGTGGGACTACCCCGACCTCATGCCGACGTCGGACGACATCGACGACCCGTCGGCGCTCGTGGCGCGACTGCAGGCGAGCGCGCGGGGAGAGCAGCCGGTCGCCGATGAGTTCGACGAGGCGCTGGCACGTCTGCTGGATGGCGACGACTTCTCGGGAGAGCAGCCGGAGACGCCCGAAGGCGAGCAGGACACCGACGGTGACGACGGCCCAGGGGGCGACCGACCCGTGTGACCGACGGGGTGGCAGAGGCGCGAGGACTTTTCCACGGATGCCCGCGACTCCCCCACCGGGAGCTCGGCTTTGCGCAGAATCGAGGGATGTCTCCTCTGACACCCAAGACCATCACTCGCCTGGATCCCGCGGTTCCGCTGCTCTGGCGCGACGGTGAGACCCTGCAGATCGGCATCGAGGGGACACTGCGCATCGCCGCCTCGGAGCCGTGGGTCGAGCGTCTGATCGCTCGGATGGCCGCCGGATTCCGGCGCGGGGGCTTCGATGTCGTGGCACATGCCGCCGGCGCCCCGCGCGCAGAGGCGCGGATGCTCCTGTCGCGGCTCGAGCCGCTGCTCGTCGACGATTCTCCCGCTCCCCCGGCTGCGTGGGTGGAGAGCATCGACGTCGCCGACGCGCGATGCGAGTTCCGCATGCGCGAGGCGCTCCTCGACGAGGGCATCGCCGTCGGCGAGCGGGAGAATCCCCGCGACATCGGCATCGTGCTGGTCGAAGGTGCGGCGGCCGCGCTGCACTTCGCACGCTACCTTCGCGACGACACCTCGCACCTGCCGGTCGCGCTCGAGCGAGGACGGATCACGGTCGGACCCCTGGTGGTGCCCGGCGAATCGGCCTGCCTGACCTGCCGCGACGAGCATGAACGCGAGCGCGACGATGCCTGGCCCCGCATGCACGCCCAACTCATCGGGCGCGGCGCGGGTCCGATCAGTGCCGCGCGGATCACGGAGGCGGCGACGCTCGTCGCGCGGCTGCTCGCAGTGAGCGCGGCCCCGGGCTCGTTCGTGGAGGTCAGCGGCGAGGGGCGCCGCGACTGGCGCTCGGTGACGTTTCACGAAGAATGCCGGTGCCGCGAGCAGTCGTTCCCATCTCTGCCAGGAACCGCGACGGGGCGCGTTCCCCGCGTCCCGCTGAGCGCGACCACGACAGCGAGAGAGTACGCGCGGCCCGCGTGACGCCGACGTAAGCGAGTCGGCGCTCTTCGTCGATCGCCTCGAAGCCGGTGGCGTAGGAGATCGGGAGTGCACCCTCCGCCCACCCCGCGAGGTAGACATGCGGCCATTCGAGACCCTTGGCGGCGTGCAACGTCGACAGAGTCACGGTGCGCATGGTGGGCTCGTGCTGGTCCTTCGCGCGCGCCATGAGCGCGTCGCTGAAGGTGCGCAGGGTCTCATCGGGTCCGGCGTCTTCGGCGAGACGCAGAATCGCCCGCCGAGCCTCCCAGCCGTCGCGCTGAGCTCCCCCGGCCGCCGGTGGCTCGTCGGAGAGACCGAGCTCGCGGAGGACCCTCTGGACCCCGGGCAGGAAACCGTGCTCGGTCGGCGCGACCGCGGCGGCCCGCAGGGCCAGGATCGCCTGTCGCACCTCGGGCATCGCGAAGAACCGGGTTCCACCCAGCACCGATGTCGCGATGCCTTCGGCGGCGAGCGCCTGCTGCAGCACCGCGGACTGCGCATGAGCCCGGTAGAGCACGGCGATCTCTGAGGGCGACGCCCCTGACTCGATCCGCGCCGCCACGGCGGCGGCGATCCCCTCTGCCTCGTCGCGCTCGGAGTCGTACGCCGTGACCGTGGGCGAATCCGCGTTGAACGTCTCTCTCGCCGGGACGAGTTCGAGGGCGCCCGGCCGCCCCTTCATCAGGGCGTTCGCCGCTTCGAGGATCGGGGCCTGCGAACGGTAGTTGGTCTCGAGTCGCACGACCGTGGCATCGGGATGCCGCCGCTCGAACTCGAGGAGGAATCGCTGTTCGGCGCCGGCGAACGAGTAGATGGTCTGACTCGCGTCACCGACGACGCAGATGTCCTTGCGATCGCCCAGCCAGAGTTCGAGCAGGCGGTTCTGGAGCGGAGAGACGTCCTGGTACTCGTCGACCGTGAAATGCCGATACTGCTCGTGCACGGACGCTGCGACGCGAGGTTCGGCCTCGAGCATCCCGGCGCAGGCCAGCAGCACGTCCTCGAAATCGAGTTGGCGCCGCTCGTCCTTCAACGCCTCATAGCGCTGTTGCAGTTCGACGAACTGAGCGGAGTCGACGCCGCTCAACGTGCGGCCGAGCGACGCGTGCTGTTCGATCGACAACATCGACACCTTGCGCCACTCGATCTCCGAGGCGAGGTCGCGAAGCGTCGCGGTGCTCGGCCGCAGTCGCATCGCGTCGGCAGCCTGGCCGAGCAGCCTCACCTTGTTGTCGATGATCGACGGAGCGGGTGATCCGGCCAGTGTGGGCCAGAAGAAGTTCAGCTGGGCGAGGGCGGCGGCGTGGAATGTCCGCGCGGCCACGCCCTCGACGCCGAGCGCGCGCAGACGACCCCTGAGCTCGCCCGCCGCTTTGGCCGTGAAGGTCACCGCCATGACGCGCGACGGCGAGTATGCACCGGTGTCGACGCCATGGGCGATCCGGTGGGTGATCACTCGGGTCTTCCCGGTTCCCGCACCTGCGAGCACGGCGACGGGACCGCGCAGCACGGATGCCGCCTCCCGCTGTCGATCGTCGAGGGCTTCGAGCGCGCTCACGCGCGCTCCTCGAACCAGTCGAGGATCAGTGCGCGGGCGATGGACGCGGGTCCGGGGAGGCCGACGGGTCCGTCACCGGCGAGAGCGGACCCGATCTCGTCACGGGTGAACCAGCGGACGTCGATGATCTCCTCCCCGTCGGGCCGCAGCTCGTGCTCATCCAGAGCGACGGCACGGAAGCCGAGCATGAGCGAGCGAGGGAAGGGCCACGGCTGAGACGAGACGTAACGCAGCGAGGCCAGCCGGACGCCGGATTCCTCCTCGAGCTCACGATGCACGGTCGACTCCAACGACTCGCCCGCCTCGGTGAATCCGGCGAAGCATGAGTACATCCGGCCGCCCCAGTTGGCGTTCGCCCCGAGCAGGAGCCGTTCGCCGTCAGAGCTCTCCACCGCGACGATGACAGCTGGGTCCGTCCGAGGGAAGTGCTCGCGACCGCAGACGAGGCAGCGGCGCGACCATCCGGCCTGGCGCAGCTCCGTCCCTCCGCCGCATCGGGGGCAGAACGGTGCGTCCCGCAGCCAGCCTCCCAGCGCGAGCGCCTCGATGAGCAGCTCCGTGTCACCCGAGCCGAGACGCGCGCCGAGGTCGCGGAGTCCCAGCCACACCTCGTCGGGTGCGGTGTCGACGGTGTCGCCCTCGGGCTGCAGAACGGCGAGAAGCACGGCGGTACCGTCACCTTCGCGCCCGAGGAGCGCCCAGGTCGCATCGACGATCTCGGCGGCGGGAACCCGCAGCAGCGTGGCCGATTCGAGGTCGGCGCCCGAAATGCGCACGCGGCCGTCTCGTACGGCGATGACCCGCGTCGCCTCGTCGGCGCGCAGACGATCGAGGACTCCGGGTTCGACCCGCAGATCCGCTGCGCGATCGAGGGATGTGCTGCTGCCGGCGATCATCGTCTCCCTCTCTCACGGGCGTGGCGGAAGCTGGACCACCCCCACGTCCACCTACCCTGGAGGCATGGGACGCTCTCCATTCACTCTAGCCGCGGCGGTGACTGCCGCACTGCCCGGCGCCGAGGTGATCGGGGCCCGCACGCTCAGCGCCGACGGTGACGGACGCTTCGACTCCGCGATCGCCACTCTCGCAGACGGGCGCGAGCTCGCGATCCGTGTCGCCGATGACGACGAGACCTCACGCGAGCTGGCCGCCGAGGCCCTCGCGCTGCGGGCTCTGACGGCCGGTGCGCGGGCGATGCTCCCCTTCCGAGCCCCCGAATACATCGGCGAGACGCGACTCGCAGACGCCCGCGCGCTCGTGACGGAGCTGCTGCCCGGATTCCAGATCGAGGCGGCGATGGTGCCGGCCGGCCGTGGCGCCGCCGAATCGATGGGTGCGGCGATCGCGGCAGTGCACTCCCTGCCCACCTCCGTCGTGAGAGGCGCCGGATTGACGACGCGGTCTGCGCAGGAGAGCCGCGACGAACTCGCTCGACTGATCGACTCCGCGGCATCGACCGGGCGCGTCCCCGCGCGGCTCACCGTGCGATGGCGCGACGCCGTCGCCGATGACGATCTCTGGCGGTTCGAATCGACGGTCGTGCTGGGCGGCGTGCAGTCGACCTCCTTCATCTTCCGGGACGACCCGGATCTCGGTCCCGAGGTCACCGGACTCATCGGCTGGCATTCGCTCTCCGTCGGAGATCCGGCGATCGATCTGTCGTGGCTGTCCACCGCCCCTGATGCGGCGCACGACGTCCATGCCGCGTACGCTCGGGCCGCCGACCGCGGGCCGGACGGCGCTCTCGAGGTGCGCGCACGCCTGCTCGCCGAGCTCGAATTCGCCCGATGGCTCGTCCACGGCGACTCCTTGCACCGACCCGACATCGTCGACGACGCCGCCGCCCTTCTCGAGGCACTCGCCGAAGGATTGCACAGCGACGATCTCGGCGTGATCGCGTCGCGCAACGAGGGCGTCGAGTCCGCCCTGGACGCGCTCGACAGAGTGCCGGCACGCGCCTCGGCGGGGGCCGACACGTCGATGCAGACCGACGCGTACAACCCGAACGAGCTGTGGCGCGACGACGACGCCGACGGTCCTGATGGCGATGCCGACGATCAGGCGACGAGCGATCTCAGCGACGCCGCCGCGGACGCCGCTCGTCGTCTCGAGGTCGGCGGTCTCGAGACGGAAGATCTTTCAGGCGTGCGCAGGCACACCGCGCAGGAGCCCACCGCGGAGCGACGCCCGGTCGATGACCCGGCGCGGACTGAACGAGCGGACGGCTCAGACGAGGGATCGCCGGAGGACGAGGCTCAGCGGGCTGCCCGAGCAGCGCTCCAGCGCTGGAAGAGCTCCGACTCGGAGTAGACGCGGTCACCGCGGATGACGAGGTCGTCCGCGACGTAGTACAGCGCCACGTCGATCTCCTCCAGGGGCACTCCGAAACGACGGTGGTAGGCGAGACGGTAGAGCGCGAGCTGCAGCATCCGCTCCTCCCGTTCCCGAGGTGTGCGTGGGGCCTTGCCCGTCTTCCAGTCGACGATCTCGATGCGCCCGCCGCGATCTTCGCGTCGATAGACCGCGTCGAGTTTGCAGATGACGATATGGCGTTCGTCACCCGGCACAGCGCCACCCAGCGCGAAGTCGATCTCGATCTCGACCGCGATGGGCTTGAGCGCTCCCCACTCGCTGGCCTCGAAGATCGACTGCAGGGTCTCGAGGTCGGCGGCGTCGGCGGACGAGACCTCCGCTCCGCCGACGGTCTCGACGAACGAGAGATCATCCTCGTCGACCTCCCACAGCGCCTCGTCGACGCGCTGACCGACGCCGACGAGTTCGCTCCGCCGCTCGACCCATGCGTGGAACAGCGTGCCCAGCCGGGTCTGCCGATACGGCCGCTCAGGCATCGGACGGACGATGGAAGACACGGTGCCGGTGAAATCGGTGACGTAGTCCTTGAAGCGGGAGGCCGGCACCCGGGTGGGCGGTGATGCGTCGGTGCCACGCAATCGGGCGGCGCGCTCGGCGAGCAGACGCGCCAGTTCGGGAGCGGCCTCCGGCTCCCCGTCGGCTGCCGCGCGCACGGCGGCGGCGGCTGCCTCGACGACTCCACGCCGAGCGCCGAGCGGGTCGAGAGGCCAGGTGAGCGTTGCGCCGGGGCCGTCGTAGGGGTTCTCGTCCGGATCCACGGGCTCGATCGGAGCGATTCCGAGAATCTCCATCGCCTCGGTCAGATAGGGGCTCGGCTTCTTCGGCTGCTTCTGCCCCGCCCAGTGGGCCCCGGTCAGAAGCAGATGACTGCGCGCCCTGGTGACGGCGACGTAGGCGAGTCGGCGCTCCTCCTCCTGCTGATACTCGCGGTAGGCGTCCTTGAAGACCGTGATCGCGCCCGGCGCTGTCTTGCTCCTGCTGGTCAGCGATGCGATACCTGCCTTCAGCCGCTTCGCCGCATCGAGTTCTTCGTCCGAAGGCGCGATCCAACTGAAGGTCGGCAGGGCCGCGCTGTCGCCTCGCAGAGCGAACGGCAGCACTCCGAAGCCGAACCATCCTGAGGTGTCCGTCGGGCGCGACGGCAGTTCGCCCTCGACCATACGGACGACGGCGACCGCATCCCACTCCAGCCCCTTGGATCCGTGGATCGTCAGAAGCTGGACGACCCCGGGTTCGGGCGGCTCGGGCCGCGGCACCAGCTCGTCTGTGCTCTCGGCCTTCTCCAACCAGGCGAGGAGACTCGAGATGGTCCCCCGTTCGTCTGCGGCGAGGAACGACCGAACCTCGTCAGTGAACGCGCGCAGCTGCGTCGCCGCGATACGCGCCGGCCCTCTGGTCTCGTTCGCTGCGAGCTCGATGTCCAAACGCAGCTCGAGCTCGATCAGCCTCAGCAGATCGGGAAGCGGAAGCGACGACGCCCGTCGGAGGCGTTCGAGCATCTCGCCCGCGGCACGGATGCGAGAACGCCCGTCCGGCGTGATCCCGGCGAGAAGGCGGTAGTCGTCGCTGAGACCGCGGAGCACGTCGACGGCGTCGATGATCGACAGCGCCTCGTCCGCCCCCCGTGACGCGCGGATGCGTTTGCGGAGCTCGTCGTCCAGCGGCAGCAGCCCGCTGTCCCGACGGGAGAGCTCAGCCGCGAGCTGCTGCAACGCCGCCATGTCGGCGACACCGACGGAGAATCGAGGACCGACGAGGAGCCTGATCAACGCAGAGCCCGCCGTCGGATCGTGCAGCACGCGCAGCGTCGACACGACATCGACGACCTCGGGGGTCGCCAGGAGTCCCCCGAGCCCCAGGATGCGGTGCGGAATCCCTTCTGCGGCAAGGGCCGCCGCGAACGTCTGCATGTGCCGCTTCGACCGGAACAGCACCGCTCCGGTATGCGGCTTCGCGAGGTCGTCGTGCTCCGCGCGACGCGCCGCGAACCATTCGGCGACCGCGCGAGCCTCGTCATCGACGGTGAGCGGGAAGCTCATCTCGACCGCCCCGGGGCCGGCGCCGGGACGAGACTCGAGCGGTGGCACATCCAATCCGGGTCTGCGCAGCGGACCGAGGATGCGGTTGGCGACACCGAGGATGCTCCGGTCGTTGCGCCAGCTCGTCATCAGACTGTAGTTGCCGACGCTCTCGTGCTCGGAGAAGGTGCGCGCGAAGGCGTGCAGATTGTCCGCGCTGGCGCCTCGCCATCCGTAGATCGACTGGTGCGGATCCCCGACCGCCATCACCGCGGTGTCGCGGAAGAGTCGGGCGAGGAACTGCGTCTGGATCACCGAGGTGTCCTGGTACTCGTCCAGCAGCACCACCTGATGCTGCTGCCGCAGGTCCTCGCGCACGTCGGGAGACGACTCCACGATGTCGTAGGCGCCGCTGACCTGGTCGGCGAAGTCCAGCACTCCGCGGCGCTCCTTCTCGGCGATGTAATCGCGCACCAGGACGGACAGAGCGGGAAGAGCGCGCAGGTTCGCAGCCGCGGTCGCGACCTCCGCGTTGCTGAGGTACGGCTCGAACGCCTCTGCCTGGCGCAGCGCGATGCGATCGGCGCGGTCGAGATCGACCCGGTGATCGAGCGAGTCGCCGGCCAATCTCTGAACCGCGTCGACCACCCCCGCCACCGACCGGTCGATCTCCTCCAGCTCGGGCAGGTCGGCGCGCAGCACCACGTCGCGCACGAGCATCCAGGATGCGGCCTGGCTGAGCATGGCGACGTCGGAGTCGCGCCCGATGCGCGCCGCGTGCTCGCGCACGATGCCATCCGCGAACGCGTTGTAGGTCGAGACCTTCGGACGGATCAACAGATCCTCGGCCGAACGGGGGGTCGAGACCGCCCCGGTGCCGAAACGTGCGACGAGCTCGTCGAGCACCTGCGATCGGACGACCTCGCGCTGTCTGGCGTTCGCGGCTCTCGACACCCGATCGAGGGCACCGCTCGCCACGATCTCGGGCAGGTGCGGCAGCAGTCCTCGTCTCCCGTATTCGTCGATGAGCGCCAGACGGACGCCGATGCGCTCCGCGAGCTCACCCGCGGCCTTGCGCGTGAAGGTCAGGCCGAGGATCTGATCGCGTCGTACATGCCCGTTCGCGACCAGCCAGACGACGCGGCCGGCCATCGTCTCGGTCTTTCCGCTGCCCGCGCCCGCGACCACCAGGGCCGGTGCCGGTGGCGACTCGATCACCCGCTGCTGGGCCTCCGTCGGTGCGGGGAGACCGAGCGCGGCGGCGACGTCCAGAGCAGAGATCCCGTTCCCCGCTCCCGTCCACGCCGTCACGCGCTCACCGCGGCGACGGTGTGGATGCGGCACGGCTGGACTCGCCATTGCGTATCCGCGCAGTGAGCCTCGACATGGGCCGTGAAGCTCGCCGCCGACATCCCTCGGGCGGCTTCCGCGATCCGCCCGAGGAACTGGACACGCTCTTCACCGGCGAGGGTGTGCTGGTGCGCCACGCGGAAATCGCTGCCGGCCAGGGTCTTGGCGACCAGGACCAGGCGCGCGCCGGCGAGGGCCGCAGGATCCGCTCCCGCCACGAGTCCTTCCTGCACCGCCACCTGGTATGCGGCGAGCTGGGCGTGGTCCGCCACCTTCTGCTCGCTCTCCGGCTCGTACTTGCCGGTCTTCAAGTCCACGACCACGACGCGCTCCCCGCTCTGCGCATCGGCCATGCGCGTCCACTTCTGTCCCCGCGCCTTCGCATGCTCTCCACCACCCGCGGTATACGCCTCGACCCGGTCGATGAACCCGTGCACGATCGCATGGTGCGGATGGGGGTCGCCGTCGACGCTCGCCACACGCACGCCCGGCGCGATGCCCTCCTGCTCGGGCACCTCGACCGCGAACCGGAACTCCACCTCGCCGGCGATCACTCGACCGCCTTCGTCCGACACGTCCGACAGGTAGCTGTGCAGTCGATCGATGTACAGATCGGCGCGGCGCCTCTCCTTGCGACCTATCCAGGCCGTCTCGAAATCGAGCTCCGGCCAATGCTCGGCCAGGACGTCACGCAGACGGTCCAGTTCGCCGTCGGGCACCTGCTCCATCGCCTCGTGGATGATCGTGCCGATTCCGGCCGACGGCGGCATCACGGTGTCGCCGCCCAGGGCGGACACCGCCCAGTTCAGCTCGCACTCCTCGAAGGACTCCATCCGCGACGGCGAGACCCGGGCGGCGTCGACGGCGAGGTCGTGCAGCGGTGCATCGGTCGTCGGCGGCGTCACTCCGTACCACTCGTCCGGATCGGCACCCGGCACTCCCTCCCGCGCGAGCACCGCCAGCTGGGCGGAGGCGTGGTCTCGGGCGGCACGGACGCTCGAGGTCGTCAGTACCCGACGATGACGCGCGACGAGACCGCGCAGCGTGAGCGGGTGCTCGGCCGAGGCATGCAGCTCGGGCGGGTCGGGCGGCGGGAGGAAGCCGAAGAACGCACTGGGTGTCATGTCGTCGTCATCGACCGCGGTGATGAGGAGTCTGCTCCGCGAACGAGAGATGGCGCGGACGAACAGCCGCAGCTCATCGTGCAGAGCGGCGCGGCGCCTGTCGAGTGCCTCGGGCGGGTGCTCGGCGGTTCCGGTGCGGGATGCGAGCAGTGCGTCGGCGAGACGCCAGGACTGGAGCATCCCGCCGCGCAGCCGCACATTCGGCCAGATTCCGTCCTGCACTCCGGCCACCACGACCGCGTCGAACTCCGTTCCGAGTGCGGTCGCCGGTGTGAGCAGGGTCACACGGCCCGGCCGGTCGGGACTCGAGAGGGAGTCTTCGGGCACCTCGCTGTCGAGGATGTCGCGCACGAAGACCTCCGGCTTCTCGTTCGGGGTGCGCTCGACGAATCGCTTGGCCGCACCGAACAGGGAGACGAGCGCATCGAGGGCTCGCGCCGTCTCCGCGCCGCTGGTCTGCAACGACATCTCACGCCAGGCGATCTGGAGCTTGCGCCCGTCGACCGCTCTGGCCTGGTCCCAGACCCGCCACAGGAGATCGTGGATCGTCTCGCCGTCGGCAGCCGCGGCGGCCACATCTGCGATCGTCGCGGCGAAGCGCGCGGCCAGGCGCGATTCCTGGGCGTCGATGAGCGTGAAGTGGTCGGGCGATGCCAGCGCCTGGCGCAGCAGTTCCCGTGCGGGCGTCGAGCCCCCCAGGTCGAGCTCGATATGGCGCAGACGAGCGCGAAGGCGTCGGAGCCCGATCGCATCCATGCCTCCGAAGGGCGTGCGGAGCGCCTCCTCCCAGTCCTGGGGAGTCCGCTCCTCGGCCGGCGTGAGGGCCAGGCGCACGATGCCGACGATGTCGCGCACGATCGGCTCGGAGCCGAGAGGACGTTGCACGCCCGCGGCTCTCGTCGGGATCTCCCGCGCGGCGAGCTCTGCGTCGAGCTGCGTGACCTGCCTGGTGTCGTGTGCGATGACCGCGATGCGATCCCACGGGACGTCATCCACGAGATGCCATTCGCGCATGACACCCGCGATGCGGTCGAGCTCTTCATGCGGTGACGGGGCGATGAAGGTGCTCACGTCGCCGGGGGCGCCCGGGCTGTGCGCGGCGACGGGCTCGGGCGCGCGCCTGTGGTCGACGCGACCCGACACGCCGATCGCCTGCGTGACGGTGCGGGTCAGCGCGGTGAGCGCCGGCGCCTGACGATGAGGGACATCGAGCACGTGGACCTCGCCCAGCGCCGTGGCGAGCTGCGCGAACAACTCGGGGCTCGCGCCGCGGAAAGCTCCGGAGGAGATGTCAGGATCGCCGAAGGCGAGCACTGCCGTGCCTCGCGCACGGAGCGCCTCGACCACCGCGATGCCACCGCGCGTCAGCTCCTGCGCGTCGTCGATGAGCACCACCCTGAGGTCGGCGAGAGGGCCGAGGGCACTCGGCTCGGCGGTGCGCAGGATCGTGCACGCCTCGGCGAGCAGGTCTGCCGCGTCGCGGTGGGATGCCCGTGCCAGGTCGAGCACGGCGCGGTATTCGACGAGGAACTCGGCGACGGACGACCAGGCGGGGACATCGGACGTGCGCAGCTCGTCGGGCTGCGCCCCCAGTTCGACGCATTCCGCGAGGAAGGCACGGAGCTCGGAGCGGAACCCCTTGGAGGCGCGTACGGCGGGGCTCAGCGCCTGCGGCCAGTCGATGCGCTCGTCCTCCGCATCGCCGGCGAGGAGCTCGGCGATCAGGCGGTCCTGGTCTGCGCCGGTCAGCAGAGCCGGTGGCTCCGCCCCTTCGCGAACCATCGCTCCGCGCACCACCTGGAATGCGAACGACCCGAGCGATCTGGCCAGCGGCCCGGGAGTGGCCTGACCGATCCTGACCCCGATGCGGTCCCGCAGCGCGGTCGCTGCCTGCCTGCTGGGAGTGAGGACGAGGACCTGCTCCGGACGCATCCGCGCTGTGTCGAGCAGATGGACGACGCGCTCGGTGAGAGTGCGGGTCTTGCCTGTGCCGGGCGCCCCGATGATGACGCCGGATGCCGAGGCGTCTGCACCGATCACGGCGTTCTGCGCGGCATCCTCTGTCATGTCCTCCACGCTACTGCGGCGCGCCGACATCACCGGGCGTCGGCGTCTCGCGACGGTGTGCGCTCAGGGCGAAACCGGCCCGATCCGCGGATCCCGTCACCTCGCCGCCCGGTAGAGTTGGGCTCAGTCGTCGACCTCCGAGGTCGACTCGACCACAGCATCGTCGACTGGAAAACAGGAGTACGCGTGGAAATCCGCATCGGCATCATCAACACCGGCCGTGAGCTCAGCTTCGAGACCGCATCGAGCGCGGACGAGGTCCGCACGCAGGTCTCCTCGGCTCTCGAGCAGAACACTTCTCACCTGAGCTTCGCCGATGTCAAGGGCAACTCCTACCTGGTTCCGACCGCGAACCTCGCGTACATCGAGCTCGGCACCGAGGAGTCTCGTCGCGTCGGCTTCTTCGCCTGACCCCACGATGTACATCCTCCTCGCTCTCGTCGGGGCGTGCGCGCTCGGCATCGCGGCCCACTACATGATCGGTGGGCGGGAGTTGCGCGGGGTCGCTCTCACCCCCGCTGTCGCCACGGCCCTCGCGGCCGTCGTCTACACCGGCCTGCAGTGGCTCGGCGTGGGCGAGGACAGCATCTGGCTATGGCTCGCGAGCGTCGTGGGCTCCGTCGGCATCGCGGCAGTCGTCACCGTCGCGATCGTCGCGTCGCGCCGACGCAGCGATGCCGCGGCCAAGGCGGCACTCGGCATCTGATGCCGTCGGCCGGGTCCGTCGACTAGGACGCGAGGCCCATCGCATCCATGCGGCGTGCGTGCGCGCCCATCAGCTCGGTGTAGACCAATTCGACGCGGTCCTCGCTCATCGCGACGAGCTCGGGCTGACGCAGCGCCGACCGGCACACCAGGATCGTGTCCCCCACGAGCCGGCGCGCCCACATCGAGAGCAGCGACCGCCACTCGCCGTCGCCGTCGATCGTCTCCTGGATGATGGCGACGATCTCGTGTCGCGCATCGTCCTCGGAGAGGATCTCCGCGACCCTCTCCCCCGTGTCGCCGTAGCTCGAGGCGAGTGCGAAGTAGAAGTCGTCGAGCATCCCTGCCGTGATGTAGACGGCGAGGAGAGTCTCCCGCGGACGCGCGCCGATGGTCTTGCGCCGGAAGGCGTCGAGGTTCTCCCGGAACGGGAGCATGAGCTGCGTCGGATCGTCTCCGCGCTCCGCGATGAGTTCGACTATCGCCCGATGCTTGGTGAGCGCAGCACCGGCTGCCCGGGAGAGCGCCTCCTTCTCGGAGAGCTCCGGAGTCGCCCTGATCAGCCGCGTGAGCGTCTCGAAGTACCCCAGCTGGAGGTACGCCGCCTGTCCCAGGAATCGCGGCAGCTCCGGCGCGAGTTCGGCGAAGTCGACCCGCGTCGCCGCTCCTTGATCGCCCCGACTGCGCAACGTCATCGTGCGCCGGGGCGTCCTACGCTTCCAGAACCAGTTCACCACGGGGTTCACACTACCCGGGGGACGCGATATTCCCGGGCGTCGCCACCCCCTCGGGTAGGCTGTCCCTGTCCCCGCCGTCGGAGCGGGGCCCGCGCCTGTGGCACAAGAGACGGCGTGGATCCGTGAACATGGCGATCCTCGCAGGTCGCCGGACAGGCATCTGAACATTGACAACCTTCGCTGATCTCGGAATCGATCAGGACATCATCGACGCTCTCGCCTCCAAGGGCATCGTCGACGCATTCCCGATCCAGGAGCAGACCATCCCCCTCGGCCTTCCGGGCCAGGACATCATCGGCCAGGCCAAGACCGGAACAGGCAAGACGTTCGGCTTCGGCATCCCCGTGGTGCAGCGGCTCGGCCTCGACCCCGAGCACGGCGTCAAGGCGCTCATCGTGGTGCCGACGCGCGAGCTCGCGGTGCAGGTGTACGAGGACATCGACCTGTTGACGAGCAACCGCTCCACCAGCGTCGTCGCGATCTACGGCGGCAAGGCATACGAGGGCCAGATCGACCAGCTCAAGGCGGGCGCCCAGATCGTCGTCGGCACGCCCGGTCGCCTGATCGACCTCGCCGGCCAGCGTCTGCTCGACCTCTCCAACGCGACCGAGGTCGTGCTCGACGAGGCCGACAAGATGCTCGACCTCGGATTCCTCGCGGACATCGAGAAGATCTTCCAGAAGGTCCCGGCCGTCCGTCACACCCAGCTGTTCTCCGCGACCATGCCCGGACCGATCGTCGCGCTGGCTCGTCGGTTCATGACGAACCCGATCCACATCCGCGCGACCGACCCCGACGAGGGTCTCACGCAGGCGAACATCAAGCACCTGGTGTACCGCGCCCACTCGCTCGACAAGGACGAGATCATCGCCCGCATCCTCCAGGCGGAGGGTCGCGGCAAGACGGTGATCTTCACCCGTACCAAGCGCGCCGCGCAGCGCCTCGTCGACGAGCTCAGCGACCGCGGCTTCAACGTCGGCGGCGTGCACGGCGACATGGGACAGGACCAGCGCGAGCGGTCGATGGCCGCGTTCAAGGCCGGCAAGCGCGACGTCCTCGTCGCGACCGATGTCGCCGCCCGCGGCATCGACGTCGACGATGTCACGCACGTCATCAACCACACCATCCCCGACGAGGACAAGACGTACCTGCACCGCGCCGGTCGCACCGGCCGTGCGGGCAAGACCGGCATCGCCGTGACCTTCGTCGACTGGGAGGACCTGCACAAGTGGGCGCTGATCAACCGCGCCCTCGAATTCGGGCAGCCCGACCCGGTCGAGACCTACTCCTCGAGCCCGCACCTGTTCAGTGACCTCGACATCCCCGCAGGCACCAAGGGCCGTCTCGTCTCGGCTCCCAAGACCCAGTCGGTGAAGACCGAGCGCGCACCGCGCCCCGAGCGTGCGGCCGATGCCGCGGCCGAGGGCACGGATGAGGGCGGCACCCGCCGTCGTCGGCGTCGTCGGGGCGGCTCGACCCCGGTGGGCTCGACGTTCGCCGAGGGCGCTGCCGACGCATCACCCGGAGACTCTCAGTCCTCGCCGTCAGCGGACCGCGGCGCCGAGGGCGCCGGCACCCACGACGGCGCAGGCAAGGAGCACCACGACGGCAAGCCGGCCCCGGCCCGTCGTCGCCGTCGTCGCCGCGGGGGTTCGGGCGGCGCGGGAGCGGCTCCGGTCGTCGGAGCCTGATCGACTCCACCTCAGGGACTCACAGAGGGGCGGATGCTGCAGCTGCGGCATCCGCCCCTCTGCCGTCCCGGCGTCAGGCGTAGCGGGGCGCGGAGCCGGTCGCGCGCTCGATCAGTCGCTCCACCATCTCGTCGGATGTGGTGTTCTCGCCCGGCAGATTGGGTTTCCCGGTGCCGTGATAGTCGCTCGAGCCGGTGACGATGAGATCGTGCTTCGCGGCGATCGCGTGCAGCGTCTTCCGGCCTGCCGCGGTGTTCTCCCGATGATCGATCTCGAAACCGCCCAGGCCTGCGGCGATGAGCTGCTCGATGAACGGCACCGGCATCATGTGGTCGCGGCCGATCGTGGCAGGGTGCGCGATGATCGCCACCCCTCCGGCTTCGGTGATCAGACGCACTGCCGTGAGCGGGTCGGGCGCGTAGTGGGGCTCGTAGTAACCCTCTCTGGGGTGCAGAATCCCGTCGAACGCCTCGGTGCGGTCGCGCACGATTCCGCGGGCCACAAGGGCATCGGCGATGTGCGGACGGCCGACCGTCGCGTCGAGAGTGGTCTGGGCGAGGACATCGTCCCAGTCGAGGTCGTAGTCACGACCGATGCTGCGGACGATCCGCTCGGCACGACCGATCCGGTCGCCTCTGATGCGATCGGTCTCGGATCCGAGCGCCTCGTCGAGCGGATCGAAGAGGTAGCCCAGCACGTGCACACTGCGCCACTCGTGTTTCGCGGAGAGTTCCATGCCGGGGATGAACGTCATCCCGAGCTCGGCCGTCGCCGCCGCCGCCTCGTCCCACCCCGTCGTGCGATCGTGATCGGTCAGCGCCATCGTGCGCACCCCGAACCGGTGTGCCTGGCGCACGACATCGCCGGGCGACTCCGTTCCGTCCGAGTGGTTCGAGTGCATGTGCAGGTCGGACGGACCGGCGAAACGGCGGGATCGAGCGGTGGCCATGCTCCGAGCGTACCGACGACCGTGGACGTCGGCCGCGCACGCCTGTCGCTCTAGGGACTTCACAGAGAGGACTTCTAGGCTGAAGAGGATGTTTCGACTACTGGGGATCCTCGTCACCGTGCTGCTCGCGATCGCGACGGCCGTCGTCGTCTGGCCGCAGTTCTTCCATCTCGAGCAGACCTATCCGTTCGCGCAGATCGTCGCCGCCCGCGGCGTGGTCCTGGCGGCATTCCTCCTCGTCGCGGCCGTTTCGCTGCTGCTCCTGTTCGCGAAGCCGTTGCGCGGCTTCGCGGCATCCGTGCTGATCGTCGCCCTGCTCGGCGCCGGTGCGACGGGAGCCATCGGCTTCATGCGCGGGTTCGGCGCGGACACGCTCCCCGCCGCCACCGATTCGAGCATCCGGGTGCTCACCTGGAACACCGCCGGCGACGAGGTGTCCGCCGAGGAGATCGCGCGGGAGATCCTCGAGCGTGGCGCTGACGTCGTCGCATTGCCCGAGACCACCGAAGAGGTGGGCGAGCAGATCGCCGTGCTGCTTCGCGATCAGGATCACCCCATGTGGGTGCACCATGTGCAGTTCAAGCCCGACGTCGTCGACGGCCCCAAGTCCTGGCACACGACCGTCCTCGTCTCCCCCGACCTCGGCGAGTACTCCGTGATCGAGTCGTCCGAGGACGGCTCCAACAACACCGGCTCGGTGCCCAGCGCGGTGCTGATGCCGGTCGATGGCGAGGGTCCGACGATCGTCGCGGTGCACGCCGTCGCGCCCCGGATGGAGGACATGGCGCAGTGGCAGAGCGACCTGCGCTGGATCGCCGACCAGTGCCCCGAGGGGAACTTCATCCTCGCGGGTGACTTCAACGCGACGATCGACCACATGGCGGGGCTCGGCGTCGACGGCGGCGACATGGGGTACTGCCGCGACGGCGCGAGCCGCTCCGGCAACGGATTCAGCGGCACATGGCCGAGCTCGCTGCCGGCGCTGCTGAGCACCCCGATCGACCACGTCATGGCGTCGCCGAGCTGGTCCACGACGGGTTCCGTCGTGATCGGCGGCTCGGGAAGCGACCACCGCGGTCTCGTGGTGCAGCTCGAACCCGCAGGCTGACATGCCGTGGCCGTCGCTCAGGTGACAGACTGGAGGGATGAGCACCGCTGAGCGCGACACGATCGCAGAGCCCACGACCGAGACTCCCGCCGAGACGACCACCACGAATCGGAAGCAGCCCTTCCCCCGCGGATTCCTCGACACGATCTCGACCGGATGGGCGGAGCGCCCCGAGTCGATCCCCGCGCCGCGAGCGCAGGCGCCGTTCGCCGCCGTGCGTCGCGCCGCCCTGTCCGCTGCCTTCCCCGGCAAGCGACTCGTCATCCCTGCCGGCTCGCTCAAGCAGCGCAGCAACGACACCGACTACCCGTACCGTGCGCATTCGGCCTTCGCACACCTCACGGGATGGGCTTCGGATGCCGAGCCCGACTCGATCCTCGTGTTCGAGCCGGCCGAGTCCGGCCACGATGTGACGCTGTACTTCCGGGAGCGCGCCGATCGCACCACCACGGAGTTCTATGCGGACGCCACGGTCGGTGAATTCTGGATCGGCCCTCGCCCGTCTCTCGCCGGCGTCGCGGCAGACCTCGACATCGCGACCGACCACCTCGAGAGGTTCTCGGCCGCCGAGGGAGAGCTCGTGCTCGACGAGGACGACGACCTCACCCGCTTCGTCTCGGAGCTGCGGCTCGTGAAGGACGAGTACGAGATCGCCGAGATGCGCCGAGCGGTGGACATCACCGCGCAGGGATTCGAGGACGTCATCCGTTCGCTTCCCGACGCGATCGCTCATGCTCGCGGCGAGCGCGTCGTCGAGGGCGTCTTCCACCGCCGCGCGCGCGAGGACGGCAACGGCGAGGGCTACGACACGATCGCCGCATCGGGTCCCCATGCCTGCTACCTGCACTGGACCCGCAACGACGGCACGGTTGTGCCGGGAGACCTCATCCTCGTCGACGCGGGCGTCGAAGCGGACAGCCTGTACACCGCGGACATCACCCGCACGCTCCCCGTCTCCGGAACCTTCACCGAGGTCCAGCGCCGGGTGTACGAGACGGTGCGCGAGGCCGCTGATGCCGCGTTCGCCGCGGCTCGCATCGGGGTGCGCTTCCGCGAGGTCCACGAGGCGGCCATGCGCGTCATCGCCGCGCGCGTCGCCGAGTGGGGAATGCTCCCCGTGACCGCGCAGGAGGCGCTGGACGGCGACACCGGCGGGCAGCACCGCCGCTACATGGTGCACGGCACATCGCACCACCTCGGCATCGACGTCCATGACTGCGCGCAGGCCCGGCGGGAGATGTACTACGACGGCATCCTCGCCCCGGGAATGGTCTTCACGATCGAACCCGGCCTCTACTTCCAGATCGACGACCTCACCGTTCCCGAGGAGTACCGGGGTATCGGTGTGCGAATCGAGGACGACATCCTGATGACCGAGGACGGCCCGGTGAACCTCTCGGCGGACATCCCGCGCACGGCGGACGAGGTCGAAGCCTGGATCGCACGAGTCCAGCACTGACCTCACGGATGCACGAGGGCGAGCTCGCACTCACGGACGATCGCGCTGCGCGGCTGATCGCGCAGACGTTCCCCGAGCTCGCCCACCTGCCGATCGAGCGCGTCCGCTCGACGGGCACGGTGAACACGATCTTCCGGATCGGCGACGACCTCGCGGCACGGTTCCCGCTCGTCGCAGAATCGCGCGATGTCCTCGGCGCCGAGGCCGCGGCGATGGCTGAGCTCGCCGACGTCTGCGTCGTGCCGGCGACGCGGCCTGTCGGACTCGCCGCGGCGACCGAGGAGCATCCGTCTGCCTGGTCGATCCAGACCTGGTTGGCGGGTGTCGCCGCGACCCCCGCCGGCCACGCATCGTCGGAGTCGCTCGTCTCGGACGTCTCCGGGCTGATCGCTGCGCTGCGGTCGGCCGAGACCCGCGGACGGAAGTTCGACGGGCGCGGCCGCGGTGGTGTTCTCCGCGACCACGACGAGTGGGTCGCGCTCTGCATCGAGCGCAGCGCGCACCAGGTCGATCCTGATCGCGTGGATCGACTCTGGAGCTCGCTGCGCGACGCGCCCCGCGAGGGTGCGGACGTCATGAGCCACCGGGACCTCACGCCGTTCAACCTGCTGGTGGCCGACGATCGTCTCGTCGGTGTCCTCGACGGCGGGGGCTTCGGCCCTGCCGACCCTGCGCTCGATCTCGTCGCCGCGTGGCATCTGTTCGACGCTCGGGGGCGGTCCGTCGTGCGTGACCGTCTGCGCGTCTCCGACAGCGAGTGGCAGCGAGGAGCAGCCTGGGCGCTGCAGCAGGCGATGGGCCTCGTCTGGTACTACGAGTCCTCGAACCCCGCCATGAGCGGTCTGGGACGGTCGACGATGAGGCGTCTGCTCGACGATCCGGACCTCGCGAACCTCTGAGCGATCATGGCGTCGCCGTCTGCGATGCCTGCCGCCCTCGATATACGGCAGTGCGGAGCTCGACGGCCCAGACATCGGCGGTCGGCATGTCGAGCGATTCGGCGACGGCGATCTCGGCCTCGACGTCGTAGGGCACGCGCACGAACTGGATCCCGAAGGGATCGTCCGCCGACTGTCCTCCTTCGAGGATCACGTAGGACGGAACGGGTGTGTCGAGCGGGTTCCCGACGCTTCCGACGTTGAACAGCGTACGTCCGTCGTTCGATTCGATGTAGGCGTCGTGGATGTCGGCGTAGCCCACCACATCGGGCAGCGCGCCGTCGCCGGTCATCTCCGTCGCCTCGAACATCGCGGAGAACTGCTCGGGCGTGTGGGCGAAGTGCACGCGGACGTGCGGGCTCTGCGCCGACGCGTGGAACAGGCGGATCCGATGACCGCTGAGGACCAGATCGACACTCAGCGGAAGCGACCGGAGCCACGCCCTGCTCGACGCCGACAGCTCATCTCGCCACCACAGCATCTCGGACGGCCCGTCGTCGGGGATGGTCGGCAGGAAGTCGTCCCAGTTGCCGCGGACGTTCACCTCGCACACGTCGCGGCAGCGCCGCACGGCGTCCTCGCCTCGTGGTCCCTTGCCCGCCGTGTCTCCGAGGTTGACGATGCGGGCGATGCCCCGGCGATGGATGTCGGCGAGCACCGCCTCGAGAGCGGTCGGGTTTCCGTGGACATCGGAGATCAGGGCGATGCGTTCGAGACTCACCCTGCCATGCTGTCAGGGCCGGACGAACTCCGCGACGATCGGCGCGAGCGACGCGCCGATGTCGGATGCCGCACGCTTGCGCCCCTTCACCTCGAAGGTGTGACCGCCACCCTCGATCCAGACGACGCGGGCGTCCTGACACGTGGAGACGACGTCATCGAACTGTGTCAGAGGTTGGATGAAGGGGTCGTTCGTACCCTCGACGAACAGCTGCGGCGCAGCGACCGCCGGCAGGTGGTCGGCTCTCGGCTTCTCCGGTCTGCCCGGAGCGTGCAGCGGGTAGCCGAGGTAGACGAGACCGTCGACCGCCAGTCCCTCGGCCACGGCCATCGATGCCATGCGTCCGCCGTAGGACTTGCCTGTGGCCCAGATGGCGGCCTCCGCGTCGAGATCGCGCGCGAAGGCCGCCGCCGCGTTCCACGTCGCGATCGCGTGCGCCGCAGGCCCCGGCATCCTGCGCCCCTGCTCCACGTAGGGGAAGTTGAACCGCAGGGTGGAGAATCCCCGGTCCGAGAGCGCATCCGAGAATCCCACGAGGAATGGATGGTCCTTGCCCGCACCGGCGCCGTGGGCGATCAGGACTGTCGCGCCGTTGTCGCCGGGCGCCCAGTCGGCAGAGACCGTCGTCACCCCGGAGGGCAGCTCGACAGGGATCTCGATCATCAGGCCCGCAGGTACGGGATGGCGAACGGCACGCGCATGACCTTGCCGCTCGACGCACGCACCATGCCCACGATCACGAGCACGACGTGCAGCACCGAGAGCGCGAAATAGAGCGTGATGGGGATGCCGAGCGGGTAGAAGCCGGTGGTCGGCGAATCGGAGGTCAGCGCGAACAGCAGCACGAAGTGCGTGACCAGGAGCACCGTGGAGACCAGAAGGTACGTCAGCCCCCAGTTCAGCGCAGCGCGAGCGTTCTCACGCGCGACCCCGCCGTATCGACGGGACGCCCCGCCGCTCACGGCCATGGCGAGTCCGGACGCGAGTCCGCCGACGAACGGGAACGGGATGAGGATCAGCAGGCCCAGTGCCCACGGAAGCAGACCCCGCGGGGGGACGGCCGCAGGGTAGGCGCCGACGGGGTACCCCTGTACGGGGTAGGCCGTCGGCGCGTAGCCCGGTGCCGATTGCTGCGGCGCGTAGCCCGGCGCCTGAGGCGGCGCATACCCCGGGGCCTGGGGTGCCGAATACCCCGGGGCCTGCGGCGGTGCGTACCCGGAGCCCTGCGGCGGTGCGTACGCGGAGCCCTGTGGCGGTGCGTAGCCGTGCGACTGCTGCGGGGCTGAGCCGGGCGCCGGCGGCGGGGCGTACGGGTTCAGCGGACGGGCCGGCGCCGCGGGCTGCTGCCCGTCAGGGAAGGGCGGAACGGGAGGCACGGGCGGCGGTGCGGGCTGCGCCGATCGCTCGGACGGGGTCGACGGATCGCGGGGTGCGTCTGACATCAGGCGGGCTCCGCAGACTTCGGAGGAACCCCCGCGCCACCGGTCCCGGGCGCCGCGGGAGACGGCGGCTCCGGATCCGCGGGCCTCGGCGGGACGGCCGGCTCTGCAGGCGGAGTCTCACCGCCGCCCAGCGGCGGTGTCGGCTCGCTGCCGGGAGTCGGATCGGCTCCGGGCGTCGGCTCTTCGGGCGTCGGCTGTGTCGTGGTCGTCGGCTGTCCGGCCGGTTCGTGCGCGCCGGGGGTGATGCGCTCGCCGTACCGCGGCGGCTCGTCGAGGTTCACCGGTGCCCGCGCCGGTGCCGGCGTGGCCGCACCCAGGGCGAGACGGGCCTTCGCGAGCGAAGCGGCCTGGACGCGGACCTCGTAGTGATCGGCCGCGAACTGCGTGACGCTCGCGAAGTCGCGGCGTCGCCGCACGATCGCATACGTGACGAGGCTCAGAAGCATCCCGAGTGCGACGCCGATGAAGACGAATCCGACGAACAGCTGGATCGGAACCTCCGGGTTGCCGATCACGAGGATCGCAGAGAGGAAGAGACCGATGAGCACGCCGTTGATCGCTCCCGATCGGGCGGCTGCTGCATAGCCCAGACGCCCGGTGATGCGCTCGACCGTCCGGACGCTCTGTCCGATGATCGCGATGTCCCGGGCGGGCACCTCCTGGGCGATCAGTTTCGACACCGTCTTCTGGGCGCCTTCGTAATCGCGTGTGGAGGCGACGATCTCGCCCTCATCGCGGCTGTCGGCTGGACGGTTCAGCATGCTCATCCCGCCATTGTTCCATGCCTTGTGGTGACAGGGCCGGGAGTGTGTCGTGCAGCGGTGCCGCCGGGGGCCACCCCTGCGACACCGGCGACTACGCTGGACGAGTGAGCACACAACGGGTATTCGCCGCGCGCCTTGCTGGCTGCGCCGTCTTCGACCCCGTGGGCGACCGGCTCGGCAAAGTCCGTGATGTCGTCATCGTGTACCGAAGTACGGGTGCTCCCCGCGTCATCGGCCTCGTCGTCGAGATCCCCGGGCGCAGACAGGTCTTCCTCTCCATCGGACGGGTGACGTCGATCCGCGCGGGCCAGGTGATCAGCACCGGTCTCATCAATGTGCGCCGATTCTCACCGCGCGCCGGCGAGGTGCGCGTTCTCGCCGAGCTCCTCGGGCGTCGGGTGAGCCTCGTCGACGGCAGCGGCACCGCCGTGATCGAAGACGTCGCCATCGAGCCGAACCGCATCGGGGAATGGGCGATCAGTCAGCTCTTCCTGCGTCGACCGAAGACCAGCGCCTCTCCGTTCGCGAAGGGACCGACCACGTTCGCAGCCTGGAGCGAGGTCGCCGAGCAGCACTCCCCCGGCGAGTCCCAGTCGGCCGAGCAGCTCGTCGCGTCGTACTCGGAGCTCCACGCAGCCGACCTCGCGAACACCCTGCTCGACCTCCCCCAGCAGCGCATGATCGAGGTGGCCGAGGAGCTCTCGGACGACCGCCTGGCCGATGCCCTGGAGGAGATGCCCGAAGACGAGCAGGTGCATATCCTCGATCGACTCGGCGACGAGCGCGCCGCCGACATCCTCGACCAGATGGAACCGGACGACGCCGCGGACCTCCTCGCGCAGCTTCCGCCGAATCGTCTCGAGCAGCTGCTCGAGCTGATGGAGCCCGAAGAGGCCGAGGACGTCAGGATGCTGCTCCGTTACGGCCCCGACACGGCCGGTGGACTCATGACGCCCGAGCCGATCATCCTGTCGGCCGACGCGACGGTGGCCGAGGCGCTCGCCCTCATCCGGCGCCACGAGCTGCACCCCGCCCTTGCAGCCGCGGTATTCGTGACCCTGCCGCCGTTCGAGACGCCGACCGGTCGGCTGCTCGGCATGGTGCACTTCCAGCGGATGCTGCGCTACCCGCCGCACGAACGTCTCGGGGCCATCATGGACGACAGCCTCGAGCCGGTGCGGGTCACCGCGTCCGCCGCTGAGGTCGCCAGGATGCTGGCGAGCTACGACCTCGTCTCGCTCCCCGTGATCGATGCCGCCCACCGACTGGTCGGCGCGATCAGCATCGACGACGTCCTCGACTACCTGCTGCCCGATGACTGGCGCACGCACGACAGCGACGAGCCGACGGTCTCCAAGGAGGTGCGCTGATGCCCCGCTCCCGCTCGCGCTCGCCTCGGCTCGACGCACCCCTGGGCCGCGGCACCTCCCGCCAGCGCTCGACGTCGCGTGATCGCTTCGGCCGTTTCACCGAGTGGGTCGCCCGCGCCATGGGCACCCCCGCGTTCCTGCTGATCCTCACTCTGTTCTGTGTGCTCTGGATCTGCTGGAACACACTGCTGCCCGACCACCTGCGCTTCGATGACGCGGCGCTCGGTTTCACGGCCCTCACCCTCATGCTCTCGCTGCAGGCGTCGTACGCGGCCCCTCTGATCCTTCTCGCGCAGAACCGCCAGGACGACCGTGACCGAGTGCAGATCGAACAGGATCGTCAGCGGGCCGAGCGCAACCTCGCCGACACCGAGTACCTCGCCCGTGAGATCGTCGCGCTGCGGATGTCGCTCGAGGAGCGCAACAACCAGGTCGTGACCCGCGATGTGCTGCGGCAGGAGCTCAAGTCGCTGCTCGCCGAGCTCGGAGACCATGACGACGAGCCGGTCGAGCGACGCCCCCGCGGCCGCGCCGCATCATCATGAGCACCGCTGATTCCGTGCGGGCGGCCGTAGCCGCGGTCACAGATCCCGAGCTGCGACGCCCCATCGGCGATCTCGACATGGTCAGGGAGATCGACGTCGACGGTCCGCGCGCGCACGTCGCGATCGTCCTCACGATCGTCGGCTGCCCGGCTGCCGCCCGCATCGAATCGGACGTCCGCGCGGCCGCCGCCTCCGTGCCGGGGATCACCGAGGTGGACGTCGAGGTCGGTGTCATGACGCCCACCGAGCGCAAGGCGCTCACCGAGAAGCTGCGCGACGGCCGGCCGCCGCGCCAGATGCCCTTCGGCCCGGACTCGCTCACGCGGGTGATCCTCGTCTCCAGCGGCAAGGGCGGGGTCGGCAAGTCCACGGTGACGGCGAACCTCGCGGTCGCACTCGCCGCGCAGGGTCTCGCAGTCGGTCTCGTCGACGCCGATGTGCACGGCTTCTCGATCCCCGGGCTCCTCGGCATCCCCGCGGGGACACAGCCCACGCGCATCGACGATCTCATGCTCCCGCCCGTCGCCCACGGAGTGAAGACGATCTCCATCGGCATGTTCCTGCGCGACGGCGAGGCCGTGGTGGCCTGGCGCGGTCCGATGCTGCACCGCACAGTGCAGCAGTTCCTGACGGACGTGTTCTTCGGCGACCTCGACATCCTGCTGATCGACATGCCCCCCGGCACCGGCGACATCGCGATCTCGATCGGGCAGCTGTTGCCGCACGCCGAGGTGCTCGTCGTGACGACCCCGCAGGCGGCCGCATCCGACGTCGCGATCCGCAGCGGGCTGGTGGCGCGTCAGACCGGTCAGCGGGTGATCGGCGTGGTCGAGAACATGGGCGCGCTCACCCTGCCGGACGGCACCGTGATAGACCTGTTCGGCTCGGGTGGAGGTGCCGCCGTCGCAGAGGCGCTGTCCGAGACGCAGTCCGTCCCACTGCTGGCGTCGATCCCGCTCAGCCCCGCGCTGCGCTCCGGAGGCGACGACGGTGTGCCGGTCGTCCTGAGCGACGGCGCCGATGCGGCGGCGACGGCGATCCGTGATCTGGCCCGCACTCTCGCCGGACAGGGGCGCGGACTCGCCGGCCGGTCGCTTCCCATGAATGTCGGATAGGCCCGACCATGACTGTCACCGTCGATGAGCGGTTGCTTCGGGGAATGGCTCGAGATGCGGCGGTCTACGCGCTCACTCGTCCTGCGGCGATCGTGATGTGGATCGCCCTCGCTGCAGCGCTCGCGCTGAGCATCCTGAATCTGAGCGCGACCGGAGGCAACCCGGGGCTGTCGGGTCTGCTCCCCGTCGCGAGCATCGGTCTGATGGTCTATGCCGTCGTGATGACGATCGTCGGAGCACGGCGTGCCGTGCATTCGGCGACCCCGCCAGGCACCGTCGTCTGGGTGCGACTGGGCGACACTGCCCTGCACATCGGCGCGGGGCATCGCTCGTCCGACATCGACTACAGCACCTTCCAGAGCGTGCGAGCAGGCGCTGACGCGGTACTGCTCAAGCTGCGTGGCGCGTCGGCGATCACCGCCATCCCCCGGTCACTGGTGACGGACGACGACCTCGCCACGCTGCGCGCGCGCATCGGCTGAGCCTTCGCAGCGGAGCTCCGCCGGGCGGAGACTCGGGCTATGTCGCTTCGGAATCGTACGGCGGAGGACTCGCGACCGAGAACTCCGGTCGCACCCTCGCCGTCCGCACCGGTTTCACCGTCGGCTCCGCAACGACTGCCTCCGCACGGGCGGGACCGGGCGCAGCGTCGTCTTCGAAGAGCGCGTCGCGGATGATGCGCCGGGGGTCGTACTGCCGTGGATCGAGTTTGCGCCAGTCGACGTCGTCGATCTCGGGACCCATCTCGTCGCGGACACGCGATTTGGTGTCGCGGAGGAACTCGCCGGCGCGCCGAGCGAGCTTGGCGACGCTCTCGGCGTAGCGGGGCAGCCGCTCCGGTCCGATGAGAAGCACAGCGATCAGACCGATGAGCAGCAGCTTCTCGAAGGTGATCCCGAACTGCATCTGTCCAGGCTACCGCCGCGCCTGCCGTTGTGCCGCGCACCGAGCGCATACCCTGGGAGAACACATATCTCAGTCGGGAGAATCAGGCAATGAGCGAGAACGATGCGAATGCACGTTTCATCCGCGAGTCCATCGCGGAGCCGTCGCCGATCGCCCGCGCGCGTGCGCACGCCATCGAACTCGGCGCGTCGCCGATCAGCGCGGCCGTCGGCTCGCAGATCGCCGTGCTGGCCGCCGCGACCGGTGCCAGATCGATTGTCGAGATCGGCACGGGCGCCGGAGTCTCGGGGCTCTGGCTGCTGCGCGGCGCGCCGCAGGCGGTGCTGACCTCGATCGACAACGAGCCCGAGCACCTCGCCGCCGCCCGTCAGGCCTTCTCCGACGCACGCGTCCCCGCGACGAAGGCGCGTTTCATCACAGGTCGCGCGGCCGACGTGCTGCCCCGCATGAACGAGGCGTCATACGACATCGTGCTGGTCGATGCCGACCCCGAGAACGTCATCGACTACGTCGAGCATGGCCTGCGGCTGGTGCGTCGAGGCGGAATGGTTCTCGTCCCCCGCATTCTCGGAGGCGGCCGTGTCGCCGATCCGGTGCAGCGCGACGAGGTGACCTCCGCCTACCGCTCGCTCGTGCAGGAGACTCAGGAGTCATCAGCCGTGCTCGCGACCGTCTCTGCCTCCGGCGAGGGGCTGCTGCAGCTGATCAGCGTCGGCGAGAGCTGAGCCGAACACCGTCGTGAAGGGACGGAAGAGGGCGACGGATCATCGATCCGTCGCCCTCTTCGTGAATCCGCGTGCGCGAATTCGAGTTCGATCAGGCGGGCGTCACGACGGCTGCCAGCACGTCGTGAAGCTCCTTCGCCTCTGCGTCGTTCACGGAGACGACCAAACGGCCGCCGCCTTCGAGCGGGACGCGCACGATGATGAGTCGCCCTTCTTTCACGGCCTCCATGGGTCCGTCTCCGGTCCTCGGCTTCATCGCTGCCATCGTGGGCTCCTTTTCCTCCGGTGGTATGCGATCAGTTTATCGGGTGTTACCGGAACCTGGATGTCCCCTATGAAGAAATGCATCAAGCCTTAACATTCACGGCACCTGCCAGAAGGTGTTCCCCAGGGCGTAGATGTGGAATATCCACAGCCACTGCCCCAGCAGGCAGACGGCCAGGACCCCGAGCCGCCAGACGCGCGAGCGCGGCACCGCGAGTGCTCCCCAGATCGGGCTCACGGGCAGCAGCAGCCGGAAGGTGCTCGACTGAGGGAAGAACACCGCGAGCAGGTAGAGGAGGTAACTCGCGCTCCACAGCCGCAGGTCGGGACCCAGCGCACGCACCTGCGGCACGTAGAGCAGGGCGGCACCCGCTGCCACCACCAGGAGCGCGACGGCGACCGGCCCCCACGAGCCGGGGAGTCCCCACTGACCGAACCAGAACTGGGATGCCTGGACCCACCCTTCGAAAGGCACGAACCCGTCCACACCCCCCACGAGCCAGTTGCGACGCCAGGAGAGCTCGGTCGCCAGGTACGCACCGGGATCGCCGGTCACGACGCCGGCGATGACCTGCCACGAGAAGCCCGCGACCGTGGCGAGTGCGCCGAGCGCCACGATGTGCATGATCTCCCGCGGGGCGAGCGGATCATCCCTGCGATGCCACCAGCGGAGGATGCCGTGCAGACCCAGGTACAGCGCGAACGCGAGAATCCCCGGTCTGGTGAACGCCATCACGGGGATGAGGAGATACAGCCATGCGTAGTTCCGTCGCACCGTGGCATCGAGAGCCAGGAAGAGCAGCAGCAGGAACAGGGTCTCGGCGTACCCCACCTGGAACATCGCCGCGATCGGTCCGGAGGCGAAGAACACCACCGCCCACATCGCCGCACGCGCGCCGATCCGATCGCGCAGCAATCGGTGCAGCGCGAGACAGGCGAGGTAGCCGGCCACGAATGACAGCAGGAAGGCGCCCATCCCCCACGACCCGAACACGAAGCCGATCGCCTTGGCGGCGAAGGCGAACACCGGCATGAACGCCCAGGCGTTCTCAGCGACGTCACCCGATTCGGTGAGCGGCAGATCCGAGGGGTATCCCTCTTCGGCGACGAGCCAGTACCACTGCGCGTCCCACCCGACGATGAAATCGGCGAGGCCCGGTTCTGCGCCGAACCTCGACAGCGATGTCGACTGCGTCGCCGCCGCGATCATCATCGCGGTCGTCACCGCGCGAGCGGCGAGGTAGATCAGGGCCACGCGCAGCGCCAGTGGCGCTGCGGCCCACCGGCGGGTCGCGGTCAGCGCGAGCTGAGCCATGCGCGCAGTCCTCGCTCGACGGCGTCGATCTGCGCGAGCGGCACGCGCTCCTCGTCATGGTGCGCGAGGTGCGGGTCTCCCGGTCCGTAGTTCACGGCGGGGATGCCGAGGGCGGAGAACCGAGCGACATCGGTCCAGCCGTACTTCGGGCGAGGCTCGGCGCCGACGGCGGCTACGAAGTCTTGGGCGATCGGCGCGTCGAGGCCAGGCCGCGCGCCTTCTGCGGCGTCCGTGATCTCCACGTCGAAGCCGGCGAGGAGGTTGCGGATGTGCGCTTCTGCATCTGCTGCCGACTTGCTCGGAGCGAACCGGTAGTTCACCTCGACCTCGCAGGCATCGGGGATCACGTTGCCTGCGACCCCGCCTGTGATGCGCACGGCGCTCATGCTCTCCCGATACAGGAGTCCGTCGACCGCGATCTCTCGTGCACGGTACTCGGCCAGGCGCGCGAGGATCGGGGCTGCCCGATGGATGGCGTTCTCACCGATCCACGCACGTGCCGCGTGCGCACGCACGCCGGTGGTGCGCACGATCGCGCGCATCGTGCCGTTGCAGCCACCCTCGACCTCGCCGTTGGACGGCTCGCCGAGGATCGCGAAGTCGGCCTGGAAGAGATCCGGCCGCACCGCGGCGAGGAGCGCCAGCCCGTTCTTCGAGGCCTCCACCTCTTCGTTGTCATACCACATCCAGGTGATGTCGACCGAGGGCTCGGTGAGCTCGGCGGCGAGCTTCAGCTGCACAGCGGTGCCGCTCTTCATGTCGACGGTTCCCCGGCCCCAGATGTACTCGACGCCGTCGATCTCGACGTCCTTCGTCGGCACGTTGCCGTTGATCGGCACGGTGTCGATGTGTCCGGCGATCGCGACCCGCTGCGCTCGCCCGAGATCGGTGCGCGCGACGATCGTGTTGCCGTGGCGGATCACCTCGAGATGGGGATACGCGGAGATCGCCTGCTCGATGGCATCCGCAAGCGCCTTCTCGTCACCCGACACGCTCGGGATGTCGCAGATCGCACGGGTCAGGTCGACGGAGGACGCGGTCAGATCGAGCATCATGCCCCCAGCCTACTTACCCCGACATCTGGACCATCCCCCGTCGCCGGTAGCGATACCGTGGAGGTATGACTGAGGCGCGCACCGTGTGGGGTACTGGACTGTCGACGATCGCCGGCGACGGCACCGTACTCGATGCCTGGTTCCCCGAGGTGACGGCCGTCGAGCCCGGTGCCGACGACGCGGCCACCGCGCTCGCGGCGCTCGAGGAGTTCACCGGTCCGGACGAACGTCGCAACGTCTCGGTGCAGACGGTACAGCTGCAGATCAATCTCGATGCGGCGCCGGCCTCGACCGCTGACGCCTATCTGCGGCTGCACACACTGTCGCACCTCCTGGTGCGACCGAACGAACTCAACCTCGACGGCATCTTCGCGCATCTGCCGAACGTGGCGTGGACGAACGCCGGCCCCATGCACCCCGTGGATGCCGCGCGGCTTCGACCCGTGCTCCAGCGCTCAGGGATCCAGGTTCAGGGGCTCGACAAGTTCCCCCGGCTCACCGACTACGTGCAGCCTGCCGGTGTGCGCATCGCAGATGCGTCGCGCGTCCGCCTGGGCGCGCACCTCTCCCCCGGCACGACCGTCATGCACGAGGGCTTCGTGAACTTCAACGCAGGCACCCTCGGTGCGTCGATGGTCGAAGGACGTATCTCCCAGGGCGTCGTGGTGGGCGACGGCAGCGACATCGGCGGCGGCTCGTCGATCATGGGCACGCTCTCGGGCGGCGGCGCACACCGCGTCTCCATCGGGGCACGCACGCTGCTGGGAGCCAACGCGGGCATCGGCATCTCGCTCGGCGATGACTGCGTCGTAGAGGCCGGACTGTACGTGACGGCCGGCACGAAGGTCGTGCTGGTCGACGGCCCGGCGACGCCTGACGGCGGCAGGAAGACCGCCAAGGGTTCCGAGCTGTCCGGACGCGACGGACTGCTGTTCCGCCGCAACTCGCTGAGCGGCGCGGTCGAAGCCGTGCAGCGCGCCGGCGTCGGTGTGACCCTCAACGACGCACTCCACGCCTGATCGCGCGACTCGCTGAGAGCGGGCCGTCTCAGCCTTCTCCGGGACTGCCGTGATAGTGTCGCGGTGACGCCACTCGCACTGCGAGACGTCTGCGTCGTCGACACGCTCCCGCGCCACTTGCCTGGTTCTGGCCATTTCGAACGGCGAAACGATGCGCGATCCCGCGCCGTCGCCCACCTTCCGCACCCGGCCCCTCGGCTCGTGCGTGCATTTCTCGGAGATACTTCATGACTTCCTTCCTCGATCTCGGCGTGCCCGCCGACCTCGCCGCCGTCCTCGCGAAGGACGGCAAGACCGAGGCGTTCGCGATTCAGCGCGACACGCTTCCCGACTCGCTCGGCGGACGCGACCTCCTCGGCCGCGGCCGCACCGGCAGCGGCAAGACGATCGCCTTCGCGCTCCCCCTCGTCGCCCGCCTCGCCGCCTCGTCGCGCAAGAGCCGCCCCGGGCACCCCCGAGGACTCGTCCTCGCTCCGACCCGTGAGCTCGCGACCCAGATCGCCGCGACCATCGCGCCCCTCGCCGAGGCGAAGGGCCTGCGCGTCACCACCGTGTTCGGCGGCGTCAGCCAGCGTCCCCAGGAACAGGCCATGCGCAACGGCGTCGACATCGTCGTCGCGTGCCCCGGCCGCCTCGAAGACCTGATGAAGCAGCGGGTCGTGCAGCTCGACTCCGTCGAGGTGACTGTGCTCGACGAGGCCGATCACATGGCCGACCTCGGCTTCCTGCCGGGTGTCACCCGCATCCTCACCGCCACGCCCGCCGGCGGACAGCGCCTGCTGTTCAGCGCCACGCTGGACCGCGGCATCGACACCCTCGCCCGCCGGTTCCTCTCGAACGCCGTGAGCCACGAGGTGGACGAGGAGAGCGTGCCCGTCGGCGAGATGACGCACCGCGTGCTCGTCGTCGATTCCACCGACAACAAGACCACTCTCGTGCGCGAGCTCGCCTCGGGCACCGGTCGCCGCATCCTCTTCACCCGCACGAAGCACCAGGCGAAGAAGCTCGCGAAGCAGCTGACCGCGGCGGGCATCCCCGCTGTCGATCTGCACGGAAACCTCTCGCAGAACGCGCGTGAGCGCAACCTCGGCGCCTTCTCGTCAGATCCCGCCGACGGAGGCGTGCGCGTCCTCGTCGCGACCGACGTCGCCGCCCGTGGCGTGCACGTCGACAACGTCGACCTCGTCGTCCACGTCGATCCGCCCATGGAGCACAAGGCATACCTGCACCGCTCCGGCCGCACCGCCCGTGCGGGAGCCGCGGGAACCGTCGTCACGGTGGTCCTCCCCGAGCAGCGTCGTGATGTGAAGGACCTCCTGCGCAAGGCGTCGATCACCGCCGCACTCGAGCCCGTCACGTCGAACGCCGTCACCGAGCTCGTCCCCGAGCGTGCGCCGCACGTGCGTCCGGCTCCGGTTCAGCCCCAGCAGCAGCAGCGTCAGTCGTCGAAGCAGCGCCCCGCCGGCGGCGAGCGCAATTCAGCGGCAAACCCGCCGTCGCGCCGCAGCCGTCGTCCCCGCTCGGGCCAGGGCGGCCAGGGCGCCACGGCCGGCAGCCGTCAGGGTGGCCAGGGCGGATCCCGCTCCGGTGGCCAGGGCGGCCGTGGTCGCGGCTCGCAGGGCCGCTGACCCGAGAGACATACAGGCGGGTGCGCCGACGCTCAGCGTCGGGGCACCCGCCTTCTTCGTCCCGCCTGCGCGAGGTCAGCCGCGAACGGCGGCCAGCACCTGCGGGTCTGAGCACCCTCGGGCGAAACCGGCGATGCGCCGACGGATCTCGAACCCGAGCACCCGCGCGCCGATCCACTCGGCGATCGGCGCGAGCCAGGTCGGCTGACACGAGAAGTTGTACTTCCAGACGGCGAGCGTGCCCTCAGGCACCTCGGTGAACCGCCAGCCTCCGCCGAGCTTCGTGAAGAACCACGGCCCGGTCTCCATGACCATCCCGACGTTCCTCGGCGGGGCGTAGGACACATACCGGCTCACCATCGACAAGCCGAAGCGCTGCCTGGTGAACGTCCGTACATCCTTGGCCGCGACATCGGCGCCATCGAGGAAGTGCTGCTCACTGATGAACGGATCCCACCGGCGTCGGATCGCACCCGTCGTCTGTGAGACGGCGAAGGCCGTCGCCGGATCCACCGGCACGACGGCCTCCGCGCTCACGACAGGCATCGCGAGTCGATTCAGCGGGTCTGGAAGGTGCGCTCGGGAGATCCTGTGTAGAGCTGCTGCGGGCGACCGATCTTGGTCTGCGGGTCGAGCTGCAGCTCGCGCCACTGTGCGAGCCAACCGGGCAGACGGCCGATCGCGAACAGCACGGTGAACATGCGCGTCGGGAAGCCCATCGCCTTGTAGATCACGCCGGTGTAGAAGTCGACGTTCGGGTAGAGACGACGCTCCTTGAAGTAATCGTCGGCGAGAGCCAGCTCCTCGAGCTCCTGAGCGAGGTCGAGCAGCGGATCCGTGACGCCGAGCTCGGCGAGCACCTCGCCCGCCGCCTCCTTGACGAGCTTGGCGCGCGGGTCGTAGTTCTTGTAGACCCGGTGCCCGAAGCCCATCAGCTTCACGCCCTCTTCCTTGTTCTTCACCCGCTCGACGAAGCGCGAGACGCTCTGACCGGAATCGCGGATCTGCCCGAGCATGGTGAGCACGGCTTCGTTCGCACCGCCGTGCAGCGGGCCGGAGAGAGCCTGGATGCCGGCGGAGATCGAGGCGAACTGGTTCGCGCCCGTCGAGCCGACGAGACGCACAGTCGAGGTCGACGCGTTCTGCTCGTGGTCCTCGTGCAGGATCAGCAGCAGCTCGAGGGCCTTCGACATCACGGGGTTGACCTGATACTCCTCGGAATGCACGCCGAAGTTGAGCTTCAGGAAGTTCTCGACGAAGCCGAGCGAGTTGTCGGGGTACAGGAACGCCTGGCCGATGCTCTTCTTGTGTGCATACGCCGCGATGACCGGCAGCTTGGCCAGCATCCGGATCATGTTCAGCTCGACGTGCTCGGGGTTGTGCGGGTCGGTCTGACCCTCGTAGTAGGTCGAGAGGGCTGCGACGGCAGACGACAGCACCGACATGGGGTGCGCGGTGTGCGGAAGCGCCGAGAAGAAGCGCTTGAGGTCTTCATGCAGCAGTGTGTGCCGACGGATCTTCTCGTCGAACTCGGCGAGCTCGGCGGCGGAGGGAAGCTCGCCGTAGATGAGGAGCCAGGCGACCTCGAGGTAGCTCGTCGAACCGGCAAGCTGCTCGATCGGATACCCGCGGTAGCGCAGGATGCCCTTGTCTCCGTCGATGAACGTGATCGCGGACTTCGTCGACGCCGTGTTGACGAACCCGTAGTCGAGTCCCGTGTAACCCGTCTGCCGCGTCAGCGTCGAGAAGTCGATGCTGTCGTTGCCGGCCGTGCCGCGCACGAGTGGGAATTCAGCGGTCGTATCGCCGATCGTCAGCTTCGCCGTCGCCTGCTGCTCTGCCGCTGCGCTCACGCGGGCCTCCTCATGGATCTTCATCAAGTCGGATGTGGCGATGTCACGGCGCTGTGCACCAGGTCAGTTCGAGATCGTCGATACACGACCGAATCGCCTTTACAGCCTAGTAGGCACACAGGCCTACTGTGACAACCGACAAAAGAACCACTGATCTGAGGCCAGAACCTACACGGTCTGTGCGTGCAGACGCCGCGCGCCCTCAGCGATCCTGTCGGAGGGAGCAGTCAGAGCCAGTCGCACGTGCTGGGTCGAGAACTCACCGTAGAACGGACCGGGACCCGCCAGGATGCCGAGCTCGGCGAGCCGCTCGATGCTCGCCCACGCGTCCTGCCCCTCCGTCGCCCACAGGTAGAGCCCGGCCTCCGAGCCGTCGATCCGGAACCCCGCCGCCTCGAGCGCAGGCCGCAGCATGTCGCGTCGCGCTCGGTAGAGCGCCTTCTGAGCGGCGACGTGCTCGTCATCGCCCAGCGCCACTGCCATGGCGTGCTGCACCGGCTCTGGCGGCATCAGGCCCAGGTGCTTGCGGGCGGTGAGCAGTTCGCCGACGATGCGCGCACACCCTGCGACGAATGCCGCACGATAGCCGGCGAGATTCGACTGCTTGCTGAGCGAGTAGACGCTGAGCAGATTCGCCCTGCTGCCACCGGTCACGCGAGGATCGAGGATCGACGGAATCGGCTCAGTCGCCCAGCGGCCGTCCCAGCCGAGCTCGGCGTAGCACTCGTCGCTCGCGAGCACGGCTCCCAGCTCTCGAGCCCGCTCGACCGCAGCAGCCAGTTCCTCCACGGTCCAGGTACGGCCGTCCGGATTCCCGGGCGTGTTGATCCAGATGAGCTTGGTGCCGTCAGGCCACTCCGTCGGATCGTCGGACGGCAGCGGGGTCGCTCCCACGACGCGAGCACCCACCTCATAGGTCGGGTAGGCGATTCGGGGATGCACCACGATGTCGCCCTCCCCCAGGCCCAGAAGGGTCGGCAGCAGAGCCACCAGCTCCTTCGAGCCGATGGTGGGCAGGACGTTGTCGACGGTCAGGTCGCTCACTCCCCTGCGCCGCGCGTACCACTCGACGATCGCCTCACGAAGGGCGGGAGTGCCGACGGTCTGAGGGTAGGCGTGCGCATCGGTCGCCTCCGACAGCGCCCGGCGGATCAGCTCGGGCGTCGGGTCGACGGGCGAACCGACCGACAGGTCGACGATTCCGTCCGGATGACGCGCGGCGCGTTCGCGGTAGGGAACGACCGCATCCCACGGGTAGTCGGCGAGATCGCGAACACTCACGGACTACTCGCCCTGCGGCGGGAGAGCGGCGATGATCGGGTGATCGTGTGCGATGACGCCGACCTTGGCCGCACCGCCCGGGGAGCCCACCTCGTCGAAGAACTCGACGTTGGCCTTGTAGTAGTCCTGCCATTCATCCGGCAGGTCGTCTTCGTAGTAGATCGCCTCGACCGGGCAAACGGGTTCGCACGCGCCGCAGTCGACGCATTCGTCGGGGTGGATGTACAGCGAGCGTTCGCCCTCGTAGATACAGTCAACGGGGCACTCGTCGATGCAGGCGCGATCCTTGACATCGACGCACGGGAGGGCGATCACATACGTCACCCCTCCAGTCTACGACTCGCCGCCGGTCCGATCGCCCAGGACGGGGGCACGAGGGGCGGTCGCCTCGTCTGCGCCGGGCGCCGTGCCGGATGCCGCGGCCGTCGACGCCTGCGCCTCGGTGCGAGTCGGAAGCCGCGAGAACGAGGGCCATGCGACAGCGAGGAGCACGAGCCCCGCGACGAGATAGGTCCAGATGCGACCGCTGAGCGTGTCTTCGACGACCACCGATCCCCCGGGCCCGACGCCGGAGATGAGCACCAGCATGCCGAGCATGCCGAGCCCCGCGGCGAGAGTCGCGCCTCGGTCGTGGGTGAGCGCGCGGATCGCGACGAGGATCGCGCCGCACGCGATCGCTCCGACGATGAGTCCGACGGGCACGGGACCCCACATGAGGCTGTGACCGATCGTCCCTGCGACGCCGAACACGCCGCCGACGAGAGCCGCGGCGATCCAGGAGAGCACCCGGGAGATCCATCCGATACGCACGAGTCGATCCTACGCGCGCCGCCGCGAAGGGGCGCTCAGACAGCGAGCCCGAACAGGCGCAGGAGAGCCGCGACGAGGGCGGCCGCGACCACCACGACGAGGAACGACTGACGCAGCCAGAGAAGCCCGGCCGCGACGAGCAGAGCGGGAACCCGTGCATCGACGACGACGGCCTGCCCGGCTCCGAGGGTCTGCACGGCCACGAGCGCGGCGAGCAGGGCCACGGTGAGCAGATCGGAGATGCGCGCCGGTCGCGGTGCCTCGAGCACCGAGGGCGGCACGAGGTACCCGGCGGCCTTCAGAGCGAGGCAGATCACCGCAGCGAGAAGGATCGCACTCCAGATGCTCACGCGGCGGCCTCCCCACCGTCAGGTGCGGAGGCATCGACTCGACCGAGCCAGTTGAACCAGCCCACGATGATCGCGACGACGGCTGCCACGAGCACGGGCAGCCCGGGCATGATGAACGGCGTGAGGGCGGCCGCCACCACCGCCGCAGCCACCCCGACCGCTATGGCCTGACGTTCCTTCAGGCGCGGCCAGAGCAGAGCCAGGAACGCCGCGGCCGCCGCAGCATCCAGCCCCCAGGTCTTGGGGTCACCGAGCACGTCGCCGACGAGTGCCCCGATTAGGGTCGTGATGTTCCAGCCGATGAAGATGCCGATCCCGGTGACCCAGAAGCCGACCTGCCTCAGCCGCGGATCAGTCTGCGAGATGGCCACGGCGGTCGACTCGTCGATCGTGAAGTGCGCCGCCGCTATCCGCCGTCCGGTGGTCGTGCCGACGACGGGTGACATCCGCATACCGTATGCGACATTGCGCACTCCCAGCAGCGCGGCCGACGCGATCGCCGACGGCAGTGCGGACACTCCTCCGGCGGCGAAGACTCCGACGAAGGCGAACTGCGACCCGCCCGTGAACATCAGCAGGCTCAGCACGCACGCCTGCCATACGTCGAGTCCGGATGCCACGGCCAGCGCGCCGAATGAGATGCCATAGGCGCTGGTGGCGAGCACGACTCCCAGCGCTTCACGCCAGACCTCGCGGTCGGCGCTCATCGCACGATCGTTCGCTGCGGTGAACACATGACCATCATTCTGAACGCGGTGTCCGGGATAGTCAAGCGAACGATCGTTTGACATGATGAACACATGGAGGAACTCCGAACGCGCATCGCCCGCACTCTGCGCAGAGAGCGGGAGAGAGCCGGACTGTCCGTGTCGGAGTTGGCGCGTCGAGCGGGAATCTCGAAGGCGACCGTCTCCCAACTGGAGTCCGGTGCCGGCAACCCCAGCGTCGAGACGCTCTGGGCGCTCGGCGTCGCGCTCGGGGTGCCGTTCGCCGTCCTCGTCGATCAGCAGAGCAACGCGCCGACGCTCATCCGCGCCGATGACCTCACGGGCGTCCCGTCGTCGGTCGCCGCGTACAGCGCGACCCTGCTCTCAGCGAGCCCGCCGGGTGCGAGGCGGGATGTGTACCTGATCCACGCGGATCCGGGGGATCCACGCCGCTCCGATCCGCATCACGTGGGAACGACCGAACACGTGATCCTCATCTCCGGCCAGGCTCGGATCGGTCCGTCGGACGCCCCCGTGCTGCTGAACCCGGGCGACTATCTCTCGTACGCCGGAGACGCGCCCCACGTGTTCGAGGCGACCGTCGCCTCGACCAGTGCGGTGCTCATCTCGGAGCTGCGCTGAGCATCACTTCGGCGCGGAGCCCGAGACCGGTGACGGGTCCGGGATCTCGTCCGGCTTGTACTTCGGCAGCCGGGATGCAGGCAGGATCGCCACGGCACTGAGTCCCGCGAGCAGCAGCAGGCCGAGTCGCAGCGTCCCCAGACGCGACTCCTCGTTGACGGCCACCGCCGCGTCGACCTGCTCGGGCGTCGCATCCGTCTGCTCGAGTGCTGCGCGCAGGTCGTCGTTGCTGACGAAGTTCAGGTTGTCCATGTCGACCTGCGCGACGAGCGACGGCGGCAGCTCGGGGTGCTCGACGACCGCGCGGCCGATGCTCACCCCGAGGAGCGAGACGAGGAGTGCGCCGGCCAGAGCGGTCCCGACCGCCGAGGCGAGATTCTGCGTGGTGCCGCGCAACGAGCCGACATCACCCGCGAGCTCAGCCGGCGCCGCGGTGACGAGCACGTTGAAGACGAGGGTCACGAGCGCACCCTGACCGATGCCGAACACGACCAGCCCGAGGATCGTCGGAAGCGTCTCCCAGTTGTTGTTCACCACGAAGGACAGCCAGACGAGCGCGACCGTGGTGAGGATGAAGCCGAAGACGCCGATGACCCGCGGCGGGTAGCGCTTGTAGAACCGGACGACGAGTGTGGCGGTGATGAACACGGTCAGGTTGAAAGGCATCATCGCGAGCGACGTGTCGAAGGGCGTCCTTCCCTGCACGATCTGGATGTACAGGGGGATGGTGAAGTTCACGCACGCCTCGAGCGCCACGACGATGAACATCGCGTACACGGCAGCGCGCTCCTTCGACGAGTCCAGGATGCTGAGGTCGATCAGCGGCACCTTGCCCTCGGCCATCCGACGGCGAGTCCAGACGAAGAAGCATTGACCGAGCACGATCCCGACGACGACGAAGGCGGGCGCAGGCGAGAGCCCGAGGATGTTGAAGGGTGCGGCCTCGGTCGCAGCGACGGCACCCCACCCGTTGAGGTTGTTGAAACCCAGGGTCAGAAGCACGATGGCCGCGCCGATGAGGAGCGACGCCACGAGGTCGATGCGGATCGACGCGTCTCCCCCATCACCTCGCAGCGTGAAGCTGAACGCGAAGACGACCACGGCGATGCCGAACACGATGAAGAACATCGGCCGCCATCCGACCAGGGTGCCGAGCGTGCCGCCGATGAGGAACGCGGTGACTCCCGAAATGGCTCGGGCGGACCCGATCGCACCGATCGCCGTCGCCTGCTGCGCGCCCCGATAGTTCTCGGCGATCAGCGCCACGATCGAGGGGACGATGATCGCTGCGGCGGCGCCGGCGACCGCCTGACCCGCGATGGCCCAGCCCACGCTCGGGGACACGATCATCAGCACCGACGACGCGGCGAACAAGCCGATCACGATCCGGAAGATGAGGACCCAGCCGACCCGCTGCCCGAGCTTCGCGCCGGTCATCACGAGGGCGGCCACGGCGAGGCCGTACATCACGATGGTGGTGCTGGCGACCGTCGGCGGCACGCCGAACTCACTGACCATGCCACCGAGGGATATCGGCAGGGCTGCCACGTTGAACGACATGAGCACCTGGGCGAGGAAGAGACTGACGAGCGGCATCCAGGAGGTCTTCGTGGATGCCGGAGCAGTGAGTGTCATGGCAGGGTCCTCTGAGCGGGGAAGGAGGTCAGTCCGTCGACCGAGCGGTCGGCGCGGGCGCGGAGGCGAACAGGTTCAGTCCGAGAGCGCGGGAGAGGTGACCGATGGCGAGCTGCGATCGCACGGAGTTTCCCGCCGCGTCGAGGCGCGGTGAGAATCCGGCGACGGCACCCTTGCCCGGCGCGACGGCGACGATCCCTCCTGCCACACCCGACTTGGCGGGCAGCCCGATCTCGAACAGCCACTCACCCGAGGCCTCGTAGAGGCCCGTGGATGCCACCACTGCGAGAGTGTCGCGGCAGACGTCCGCAGAGACCACCCGCTCGCCCGTGATCGGATTCACGCCGCCGTCGGCGAGCGTCGCCCCCATCACCGCGAGGTCGTGGGCCGTGACGCTGAGAGCGCACTGACGCGTGTAGACGTCGACGACCTCGTCGGGGTCGCCGACCAGCCGTCCGTAGCTGCGGAGCAGCCAGCCCATCGCCCGGTTGCGCTCGTTGGTCGCGGCTTCCGAGGCGTACACCACGCCGTCGAGGCTCAGCGCGCGGCCGGCGAAAGCAGAGAGCCCCTCGCGCACGCGCTCCCACTGCTCGACAGCCGTCTGCCCCGGCATCAGTGCCGTCGTCGCGATCGCACCGGCGTTGACCATCGGATTCATGGGGTGTCCGCCGTTGAGCTCGAGCGCCATCAGGGAGTTGAAGGCGAGGCCGGTGTTGTTGACGCCGACGATGTCGCGCACCCGCTCATGCCCGTGCTCTTGGATCGCCAGGGCGTAGACGAACATCTTCGAGATCGACTGGATCGAGAACGGATGCTGCGCATCCCCGGCGTCATGCAGGCCGCCGTCGACCTCGATGACCGCGAGACCGAACAGCTCGGGGTCGGCGTCGGCGAGCACCGGGATGTAGTCGGCGACCGCGCCGCCGTGGTCCTGCGCATACAGGCGATGAGCCTCACGCACGAGCTGGTCGACCCTGTCCCACCCGGGCAGCCCACCCGTCGAGACCTGCTGCGGGATGCCTGCCAGCGCCGCGACGTCCATGCGTTCTCCTTCGAGTCCACGACCCCCCAGCCGTCATCGCTCACCGTAGTGCCAATGCGTCGCGCTGCCTAGGGCAGGCAGTGCCCTGTTGCGACACATGTCCGGACACACCGAGACCCACCACCGCACGCAGGCGGGGTGGGTCTCGGAGGGAGGGTGTGCGGAGCTGCGGCTCAGTACCAGTTCACCGACTGGGAGTGGCCCCACGCACTGCAGGGGGTGCCGTAGACCGACGAGATGTATCCGAGGCCCCAGCGGATCTGAGTGGCCGCGTTGGTCTGCCAGTCGGAACCGGCTGACGCCATCTTGCTTCCGGGCAGAGCCTGCGGGATCCCCGTCGCGCCACCCGAGGCGTTGTACGCCTTGTAGTTCCAGCCGGACTCCTTGGTCCACAGCGAGTTCAGGCAGGAGAACTGGTCCTCGCCCCAGCCGTACTCACTCGACGCGATGTCGCGAGCCGCGGCCTTCGCGCCGTCGACGGTGTTCGTCTGAGCGAGCGCCGCGGCTTCAGCCGCCGCCTGGGCCGCAGCCGCGTCCGCAGCGGCCTTCGCCTCCTGGGCCGCGACATAGGACGCCTGCAGCGCAGCGGTCTCCGCGACGATCTCGTCCGTTCCGGTGACTGCGTACGCGGTCAGGCTCGAGAGCTCTCTGTTCGAGAAGTCATCACGGTCCGCCAGCTGATCGACCCACGTGGTCACGTCAGCCGTGTCGACGCTCGAGGGTGCGGCGCCCAGATCGAGGCCCGATGCCGCGACCTCTGCGTTCAGCGCCTCAGCTGCCGCGACGGCATCCTGAGCGGCGACCATCGTGAGCGCCGAGTCATCCGCGCTCTTGGCCGGGGCGTCCGGCTCGCCGGTGACGAACGAGGTGACGCCTGCGACGGCGTCCGGCAGCTCGGCGCCGGCCGCGGGGGCGGACACGATGCCGACCGTCAGAGCGAGGCCGAGCACGCCTCCGGTGATCGTTCCGAGAATCAGTTTCGGGCGACGCGCCGTGATGGCGTTACGAGCTGTCGCCGCCGCGTGGGCGCGCCGAAGCGCACGGGTGGTGTGAAGCATTGGGTTCGACTTTCGGGTCGTCGTACGCCCGTCACAGGACACTCATCGGGAGATCGCCCCAGGCGCAAGGTAACGATTCTGCAACGGCACTCCTGGACGTTTCGTGAGAAAGGGGCCCTGTACCGCCGTTTCCGGCGGTACAGGGCCCCTTCTCTCAGACGATTCTCAGACGTTCGCGTCCTGGCGCTTCAGGCGAGCGGTCTCACGCGCACGAGTGTTCGCGTCGAGGTTCACCTTGCGGATGCGGACGACCTCGGGCGTGACCTCGACGCATTCGTCGTCACGGGCGAACTCGAGGCTCTCCTCGAGCGTCAGCTGGCGCGGGGGCGTCATCGACTCGAAGGTGTCGGAGCTCGCCGCACGCATGTTGGTGAGCTTCTTCTCCTTCGTGATGTTGACGTCCATGTCGTCGGCGCGGGAGTTCTCGCCGATGACCATGCCCTCGTAGACCTCCTGCGTGGGCTGCACGAAGAACGACATGCGCTCCTGCAGGGCGATCATCGCGAACGGAGTCACGACGCCCTGACGGTCGGCCACGATCGAGCCGTTCTGACGGGTCGTGATGGAACCGGCCCACGGCTCGTAGCCGTGCGAGATCGCGTTCGCGATGCCGGTGCCTCGGGTCGTCGTGAGGAACTCGCTGCGGAACCCGATGAGACCGCGCGACGGGACGATGAACTCCATGCGCACCCAGCCGGTGCCGTGGTTCGTCATGTTCTCCATGCGGCCCTTGCGGTTCGCCAGAAGCTGCGTGATCGCGCCGAGGTGCTCCTCCGGCGTGTCGATCGTGAGGTGCTCGAACGGCTCGTACGTCTTGCCGTCGATCTTCTTCGTGACCACCTGCGGCTTGCCGACGGTGAGCTCGAAGCCCTCACGGCGCATGTTCTCGACGAGGATGGCCAGCGCCAGCTCTCCGCGGCCCTGCACCTCCCAGGCGTCCGGGCGTCCGATGTCGACGACCTTGAGCGAGACGTTGCCGATCAGCTCCTTGTCGAGACGGTCCTTGACCATGCGAGCGGTGAGCTTGTGACCCTTGACCTTGCCCATGAGCGGCGAGGTGTTGGTGCCGATCGTCATCGAGATGGCCGGGTCGTCGACGGTGATCGCGGGAAGCGGCCGGACATCCTCGGGGTCGGCGATCGTCTCGCCGATCGTGATGTTCTCGAAGCCGGCGATGGCGACGATGTCGCCCGGGCCCGCCGAATCGGCCGGGTAGCGCTCGAGCGCCCGCGTCTTGAGCAGCTCGGTGATGCGTGCGTTCTGGTGCGTGCCGTCAGCGCGGACCCAGGCGACCGTCTGGCCCTTCTTCAGCGTGCCGTTGAAGACGCGCAGCAGAGCGAGACGACCGAGGAAGGGGCTGGAGTCGAGGTTGGTGACCCAGGCCTGCAGCGGGTGCTCGTCGTCGTAGGCGGGAGCGGGGACGTGCTCGAGGATCGCCTCGAACAGCGGCTCGAGGTCGTCGTTGTCGGGCAGCGATCCGTCGGCGGGGCGGTTCTGCGAGGCCGCGCCGGCACGGCCGGACGCGTAGACGACGGGAACGTCGAGCAGGGCGTCGACATCGAGGTCGGGCACGTCGTCGACGAGGTCGGACGCGAGGCCGAGCAGCAGGTCATGGGCCTCTTCCTCGACCTCGGCGATACGAGCGTCGGGACGGTCGGTCTTGTTGACCAGGAGGATGACGGGCAGCTTGGCCTCGAGAGCCTTGCGCAGCACGAAACGGGTCTGCGGGAGCGGGCCCTCGCTGGCGTCGACGAGCAGCACGACGCCGTCGACCATCGACAGGCCGCGCTCGACCTCACCACCGAAGTCGGCGTGGCCGGGGGTGTCGATCACGTTGATCGTGATCTCCTTGCCCTGAGCATGCTTGCCCTTGTAGGTGATCGCCGTGTTCTTGGCGAGGATCGTGATGCCCTTCTCGCGCTCGAGGTCGTTCGAGTCCATCGCGCGCTCATCGACGTGGGCGTGTTCGCCGAACGAGCCGGTCTGACGCAGCATGGCGTCGACGAGAGTGGTCTTGCCGTGGTCGACGTGCGCGACGATTGCGACGTTGCGGAGGTCAGAGCGAAGGGCGTGCGCCATGCAGATGTCCTAAAGAGTGTGGGGTTTTGCCGAGAAGCCGACGTTCCAGACTATCGTATTCGGGCGAGTCGTTCCTGAGCGCTCTCGAAGTAGCATCGTGATCGTGACCGTCGCCGACCTCTCCCCCGCTCCCTCACGCAGTCGTCTGTGGTGGGAGGTGGCGATCGTCCTCGCGCTCGGCCTCGGTCAGTCAGCGGTGTATGCGGTCGTTCAGCTGGCGTACCGCCTCACCGACGAGACGCCGCTCGCCGACCAGACCGCGACCCTGAACCCCTCCCGGAGCGATCGGGAGATCTTCGACCTGATCTACCAGATCCTGTCGATCGGCTTCTCCCTCGTCCCGGTGCTGCTGGTGTGCTTCCTTCTCTGGCAATCCTCGAGGCCGCACCTCGCGCGCCTGGGTCTCGACGGCACCCGGGTGGGTCCGGACGTCGGTCGCGGGATCCTCCTGGTGGCAGCCATCGGCATCCCGGGCATCGGGCTGTATCTCGCCGGCCGCGCACTCGGGCTGTTCGTCGCGGTGAATCCCGCGGGGCTCGACAGCCACTGGTGGACCATCCCGGTGCTTCTCCTCGCTGCAGCGCGCGCATCGCTGCAGGAGGAGTTCGTCGTGCTCGGATATCTCTTCGCCCGGCTCAGGCAGCTCGGCTGGGGTCCGTGGGCCATCATCGTCGCCACATCGCTGCTGCGCGCGAGCTACCACCTCTACCAGGGGCCGGGAGCCTTCATCGGGAACCTGGCGATGGGGCTGCTCTTCGGATGGCTGTTCCAGCGCAGCGGACGGCTCATGCCGTTCCTCGTCGCGCACTTCCTGATCGACGCGACCGTGTTCGTCGGCTACCCGTGGGCTGCGGCGACCTGGCCGGCGCTGTTCGGGTTGCCCGGCTGAGAGCCGAGGCGAGGTCAGCCGTTCGCGATCAGGATCGACGCCACGGCCCAGAGCACGATGACACCGAGGGCGATGAGCGCCCGATAGTCCCACGTGCGGCGGATCGGCGCTTCCGCACCGGAGAGAGCAGCCTGCCAGCGGTCACGGACGTCGGTGAGGTCGCGGAGCGCGACAGGGGCCTTGGCCTCGTCGTCGCCGGTCGCGCGTCGCACGGGCCGCGCTCGAGCCGGCCCTCCGTAGCTCGACAGGTCGGTGCCGTCGTCGAGCGAGAAGACAAGCTGCCAGCGCAGGTCTACATCGCGCACGCGGCTCCAGCCGAACGAGGTGCGACGCAGCATGTTCTGCACCATCGCTCCCTGGTCGTCGATGCGGACGACCGAGACGAACGCGATCTCGTAGACCACCCAGAGTCCGAGCAGCACCCAGGGTGCGAGCAGGAGCATCTGGCCCCAGCCGGCGCGTACGACGGCGTCACCGAGCAGGAAGATCGCGAGCAGCGAGCACAGCACGAGGGAGACAGGCCCGGAGGCCGCACGGAAAGTCCGTACGGCCTCCGGTCGAGGGTCGATGCTCACTCTCAGTGACCGCCGAGGGTGATGGTCGCCCCGGGGATCGCCTTGAGCAGACGATCGGTGTACTCCTGCTGGGGATTCGCGAAGATCTCGTCGACAGTGCCCTGCTCGACGATCTTGCCCTTCTCCATGACGCACACCAGATCGCTCGACACTCGGACGACCGCGAGGTCGTGAGTGATGAACAGGTAGGTGAGCCCGAGCTCCGACTGGAGCTCGGCCAGCAACTGCAGCACCTGATCCTGCACCAGCACGTCGAGCGCCGACACCGCCTCGTCGAGGACGATGATGTCGGGCTTGAGCGCGAGAGCGCGTGCGATCGCGACACGCTGACGCTGACCGCCCGAGAGCTCGTTCGGATACCGGGTCGCGAGGACGCGCGGAAGCGAGACCTGGTCGAGCAGCTCCTCGACCCGCTCGCGCTGCGAGGCGCGATCGCCGACGCCGTGGATCTGCATCGGCTCGGCGATGGTGTTGCCGATGTTGCGCAGTGGATCGAGCGAGCCGTACGGGTCCTGGAAGACCGGCTGCATGCGCCGACGCAGACCGAACGCCTGCGCATTCGACAGCCTCGACACATCCTGCCCGTCGATCTCGATGGTTCCGCTGGTCGGCTCTTCGAGCTTCAGCACCATCTTGGCGACCGTGGACTTGCCAGAGCCCGACTCGCCCACGAGCGCGAGCGTCTTGCCGCGAGGGATCTCGAAGGACACGTCGTCGACAGCGCGGAACGCTTCACTGCGGAAGTTCCCCTGGCGGATCCGGTAGTCCTTCGTGAGTCCGGCGACGCGCACCGTCGGCGGGATGTCGGCGAGGTCGTCGAGCGTCTCGATCCCCCGGTCCTCCACCACCGCCTGGATGCGCTGCGATGCGACGCTGGGCGCCGCGGCGACCAGTCGCTTCGTGTACGGGTGCTGCGGGTTCTCGAGGATCTCGCGGCTGGGACCGGACTCGACGATGTTGCCGCCGTTCATCACGATGATCTTGTCCGCACGCTCGGCTGCGAGACCGAGATCGTGCGTGATCAGGAGCACCGAGGTGCCCTTGTCACGGGTGAGCGACGCCATGTGGTCGAGGATCACGCGCTGCACGGTGACGTCGAGAGCCGAGGTCGGCTCGTCGGCGATGAGCAGCTTGGGGTCGGCCGCGAGGCCCATCCCGATCAGCGCGCGCTGGCGCATGCCTCCCGAGAACTGGTGCGGGAACTGGTGCAGACGCTTCTCGGCGTCGGCGAGTCCGGCCTGCTGCAGCACCTCGACGGTGCGCGCCTTGGCCGCATCGCGCCCCTGGGCGATGCCGTTCGCACGGATGGCCTCCTTCACCTGGAAGCCGATGCTCCAGACGGGGTTGAGGTTCGACATCGGGTCCTGCGGCACGAAGCCGATGTCCCGGCCTCGGACGGCTTCGATCTCGCGACGGTTGAGCGTCGTGAGCTCTCGCCCCTCGAGGGTGATCGATCCCGCGGTGACCTGGCCGGTGCCGGGCAGCAGGTTCACGATGGCCGTGGCCGTCGTGGACTTGCCCGAGCCCGACTCGCCCACGATCGCGACGGTCTCTCCGGGCATGACGTCGAAGCTCACTCCGTGGAGCACTTCGCGCAGACCCTCCTGCGTGCGGAACGCGACGCTCAGGTCGCGGATGCTCAGCAGCGGGACCTGCTCGGTGATTCGCTCGCTCATCGGCGTGCCCTCGCCTTCGGGTCGAGGGCGTCTCGGATGAGCTCGCCCAGGGTGACGAACGCCAGCACCGCGAGGGTGAGGGCGATCGACGGATAGATGAGCGCCATCGGCGCGACACGCAGCGATGCCTGAGCCTTCGCGATGTCATTTCCCCACGACATCACGTCGCTGCCGAGACCCACCCCGAGGAACGAGAGCGTCGCTTCCGCGACGATCGCGGCGGCGAGGCCGAGCGTCGAGACGACGAGCAGCGGAGCGATGGCGTTCGGGACCACGTGGTTCAGGAGGATCTTGAACTTCGACTGACCGAGCGCCTGCGACGCCATCACGAAGTCCGCCTGACGCACGCGGAGCACCTCGGCCCGCACGACGCGAGCCGTGGACGCCCAGGCGAACGCTCCGATGGCGAACGCGAGCGTCCACACCGAACGGGAATCCCGGAACACGGTCATCACGACGACGGCCGCGAGGATGTACGGGATGGCGAAGAAGATGTCGCCGATGCGCGAGAGCACCGAGTCGAGCCATCCGCCGTAGAAGCCCGCGAGAGCTCCCATGATCAGGCCGAGAACGGACGAGATCAGCGTCGCGATGAGGCCGACGGCCAGCGACGTCTGCGCGCCCCAGACGATGCGCGCATAGATGTCGCAGCCCTGGAACGTGAACCCGAGCGGGTGTCCATCCGTCGGACCGCCGTTGCTGTTCGACAGCTGGCAGTCGTTGTTCGGCGGCGTCGCGGTGAACAGAGTCGGCCACAGCGCCATCACGAGGAAGAACAGCGCGAGGACGACCGAGAACCAGAACAGCGGACGACGACGCAGGTCGAACCAGGCGTCACGCCAGAGGTTGCTGGGCTTGTCCGAGATCCGAACGGCGTCGACCGCGATCGACTCCGTCTCGATCGGAGCGACGTAGTGCTTCTGAGATGTGGGATCAGGCATAGCGAATCCTCGGGTCGAGCAGACCGTAGAGCAGGTCGATGAGAAGGTTCACCAACACGTACAGGATGACGAACACGGTCACGAACGAGACGACCGTGGGTCCCTCGCCGCGCTGGATCGCCTGGAAGAGCGTGTTTCCCACACCGGGGACGTTGAAGATGCCCTCGGTGACGGTGGCGCCCACGAGCAGCACGCCGAAGTTCGTGGCGGAGTTCGTGATCACCGGGATCAGGGAGTTGCGCAGCACGTGCACGGGCACCACGCGGTTGCGCGAGAGCCCCTTGCTGTACGCCGTGCGCACCCAGTCCTGGTTCAGGGTCTCGATGACCGAGCTGCGCATGAGACGCATGCTCACCGCATAGAGGCTGAAACCGAGCACGATCGCCGGCAGCCACAACCCGCCCCAGTCGTTGTCCGCACCCACCGTGGGCTTGAACCAGCCGAGCTGGATCGCTAGGAAGTACTGCGCGAGGAACGCCACCACGAAGATCGGGATCGCGATCGCGACCAGCGCCACGACGAGCGAGACGTTGTCGAACAGCTTGCCCTTGCGCAGCGCTGAGATGGTACCGATGACGATGGCGAGCACGAACTCGATGGCGATGGCCATGACTGCGAGTCGGCCGGTGACAGGAAGCGTGGCGGCGAGCACAGCCGAGACCGGGCGGCCCGAGTAGGTCGTGCCCAGGTCGCCCTGGAAGACGCCGGTGATGTAGTACCAGTACTGCACGATGAACGGCTGGTCCAGGTGGTACTGCGCGCGCAGCTGCTCGACGACCGCCGGGTTGGGCGTCTTGTCGCCGAACAGGGCGAGGATCGGGTCGCCGGGCATGGCGAACACGAGGAAGTAAATGAGCAGGGTGGCTCCGAAGAAGACCGGGATCACCTGCAGGAGACGTCTCAGAATGTAACCGAGCATCCGCTTGTCCCTTCTTGAGGGGAAAGAAAGCTACGTGAACACAAGCCTGTGAGGCGGTGACGAAGAATCGTCACCGCCTCACAGGTGAAGTGCCGTCAGACTTACTCGCCGGCCTTCGTGATCTCGTAGTACAGCGGAACCGAGTTCCAGCCGAACGTGACGTTGTCGACGTTCTCGCTGAAGCCACCGGTCACGTTCGAGTACCACAGCGGGATCGCGGGAAGGTCCTGGAACAGGACCTCCTGCGCCTTGGTGAAGTCCTCGATCTGAGCCTCGGCGTCGGGGTTGCTGATGCCGGCGGAGATGAGCTCGTCGAACTCGGGGTTCGTGTAGTCACCGTCGTTGGAGCCTGCGCCGGTGGCGTAGAGCGGTCCGAGGAAGTTGTACAGACCCGGGTAGTCGGCCTGCCAGCCCGAGCGCGCAGCCGTGGTGATGGTGCGGTCGTTGATCTTCGTGCGAAGGTCCTGGAAGGTCGGGTACGGGTCACCCGATGCCTCGATGCCGAGCGTGTTCTTGATGCTGTTGCTCACCGCGTCGACCCAGGCGTCGTGGCCGCCGTCGGAGTTGTACGCGATCTTGAACTCGCCGTCCCACGGTGCGATGGCGTCGGCCTCAGCCCACAGCTCCTTCGCCTTCTCGGGGTCGAAGTCGAGGACCTCGCTGCCGGGAACCGAGTCGGACCAGCCGTCGATGACCGGAGAGGTGAAGTCGGATGCCGGGGTGCGGGTGCCCGAGAAGATCGTCTCGGTGATCTCCTCGCGGTTGATCGCCATCGACAGCGCCTGACGACGCAGCTGGCCCTCTTCGCCGCTGAAGTGCGGGAGGAACTGGCCGATGGTGAAGGACTGGAACACAGCGGAGGGCTGGTTCACAGCACGGTCGCCGAGCTCGTCGGTGAAGACCGGGAGCGAGTTCGTCGGGATCGCGTCGATGACGTCGACCTCGTTCGACAGCAGGTCGGCGTATGCGGCCTCCTGCGTGGCGTAGAACTTGATGGTCAGACCGCCGTTGGCGGCCTGACGGCCACCGTCGTAGTCGTCGTTGCGGACGAGGTCGATCTGGACGTCGTGCTGCCACGCGTCTTCGCCGTCGATCATGTACGGACCGTTGCCGATCGGGTTCTGACCGAACGCTTCCATGTCCTCGAACGCGACGTCGGGGAGCGGGTAGAAGGCCGAGTAGCCGAGACGCAGAGCGAAGTCGGATGCCGGCTTGTTCAGCGCGATCGTGAAGGTGTAGTCATCGACCTGCTTGAGACCCGTGAGCTCGGAGTCGGTGTCGTAGCTGAAGCCCTCGATGTCCTCGAAGAAGTAGCTGGAGAGGTGAGCGTTCGACGCCTTGGCGCCCTCGTTCCACGCCTTGATGAAGTTGTCGGCGGTGACTTCTTCACCGTCGGTGAAGGTCAGGCCTTCCTTGATCTTGACGGTGAGGTTCTGCGGGTCCTCCGTGGTGATCTCCTCAGCCACGTCGTTGACGGGCTTGCCGTCGGCGTCGTAGTAGATCAGACCGGCGAAGATCTCGTCGAGGATCTTTCCGCCGCCCACCTCGTTGGTGTTGGTGGGGATCAGCGGGTTCTCGGGCTCCGAGCCGTTCGTGGTGATGATGGCGTCGGCGTCGGTGTTCGCACCGGAGCCGCCGTCGCCTTCATTGCCGCTTCCACCGCTCGCGCAGCCCGCGAGCGCCAGGGCGCCGATCGCGAACAGCGCAGTGCCCGCAAGGGCGATCTTGTTGCGCTTCACTTTGTGTCCTCCTGTGGACGGGTATTCATCAGACTGCGCGCTCATCGTCGAACGCGTAGGGATAGTTGACTGTAACCCGCGGTTTCGTGGACGCCGCTCTCGGCTAATGAACCGTTACTGAGTGGTGACCAACTGAAACATCCCCGAAACACGCGGAAATGCACGGAAACGAGTGACGGCGTCGTGTCCGCATGGACACGACGCCGTCACCCCTCAGGATTCGGTTCAGGCGAATGCCTCGATCGGCGGGCAGGCGCACACGAGGTTGCGGTCACCGTACGCCTGGTCGATGCGGCGCACGGGCGGCCAGTACTTGCCTGCCACCAGAGCGTGCACCGGATAGGCGGCGTCTTCACGGCTGTAGGCGTGCTCCCACTCCCCCGCGATCAGCGAGACTGCGGTGTGCGGAGCGTTGACGAGAGGGTTGTCGTCCGCGGGCCAGCGCCCGGCGGCGACGGCATCCGCTTCGGCCTTGATCATGATCATGGCCTCGATGAACCGCTCGATCTCGCCGAGGTCCTCGGACTCGGTGGGCTCGACCATCAGAGTCCCCGCGACCGGGAACGACATGGTCGGTGCGTGGAAGCCGAAGTCGATCAGTCGCTTGGCGACGTCGTCGACGGTGATCCCGGTCTCCTCGCGAAGCGGACGCAGGTCGAGGATGCACTCGTGCGCCACCCGGCCGTCCTCCCCCGCGTACAGCACGGGGAAGTGCTCGCCCAGGCGCGCGGCGATGTAGTTCGCGGACAGCACCGCGGCCGCGGTCGCGTGACGGAGGCCGTCGGCGCCCATCATCCGCACATAGGACCAGGAGATCGGCAGGATGCCCGCAGATCCGTAGGGTGCCGCCGACACCGCGCCGCCTTCGAAGACGAATCCGCCCGCATGCTCCGCCCGCTGCGCGAGCGGGTGCGACGGCAGGTGGGCCGCGAGGTGCGCCTTGGCCGCGACGGGGCCCACACCGGGGCCGCCGCCGCCGTGCGGGATCGCGAACGTCTTGTGCAGGTTGAGGTGCGAGACGTCGCCGCCGAGATCGCCGAACCGGGCGTAGCCGAGCAGCGCGTTGAGGTTCGCTCCGTCCACGTACACCTGGCCGCCGGCGTCGTGCACCGCGGTCGTGATCTCGACCACGTCCTGCTCGTAGACGCCATGCGTCGACGGGTAGGTGATCATCAGCGCCGAGAGCTCGTCGGCGTGCGCCGCGATCTTCGCCCGCAGGTCGTCGAGGTCGACGTTCCCGAGCTCATCGCACGCCACGACGACGACCTTCATTCCGGCGAGCACTGCGGAGGCCGCGTTGGTGCCGTGCGCGGACGACGGGATCAGGCACACCGTGCGCTGCGTGTCGCCGTTCGCGAGGTGGTATCCGCGGATGGCGAGGAGGCCGGCCAGCTCGCCCTGCGAGCCGGCGTTCGGCTGCAGCGAGACGGCGTCGTACCCCGTGACCTCGGCGAGCCAGGCTTCGAGCTGCGTGATCATGTCGAGATACCCCGCGACATCGGATGCCGGCGCGAACGGGTGGATGCCCGCGAACTCCGGCCACGTGATCGATGCCATCTCGGTCGCCGCGTTGAGCTTCATCGTGCAGGACCCGAGCGGGATCATGCCGCGGTCGAGCGCATAGTCACGATCGGCGAGGCTCTTGAGATAGCGCATCATCGCCGTCTCGCTGCGGTGCGCGTGGAAGACGGGGTGCGTGAGGTACTCGTCCTGACGGAGCAGATCGCCGGGGAGGCCGCCCAGCGAACCGGAGCCGAAGAATCCGAATGCGCGCTCCCGGGCACCGCCGAAGACCTGAGCGACCTGATGGAGCTCGGCGACCGTCGTGGTCTCGTCGATCGAGATGCCGATCGTATCGGCATCCGCGGCGTGCAGCAGGATGCCGAAACCGTGATGGGCCTGCTCCACGAACTCGGCAGCGCGCCCCGGCACCCGCACCTGGAGGGTGTCGAAGAACGAGTCGTGGACGACGTCCGCACCCGCATCGGCGAGCCAGTCGCGCAGCATCGCGGTCTTGGCCGCGACCTCCCGGGCGATCGCCTTCAGTCCATCGGGACCGTGGTAGACGGCGTACATCGACGCCATCACGGCGAGCAGCACCTGAGCGGTGCAGATGTTGCTCGTCGCCTTCTCGCGGCGGATGTGCTGCTCGCGGGTCTGCAGCGACAGCCGATACGCCGGCTTGCCGTCGGCATCGACAGAGACGCCGACGAGACGGCCGGGCAGCTGACGTTCGAGCCCTGCGCGCACAGCCATGTAGCCCGCGTGCGGGCCTCCGAAGCCGATCGGCACGCCGAAGCGCTGCGTCGTCCCGACCGCGACATCGGCCCCGAGCGAGCCGGGCGACGCGATGAGGGTGAGCGCGAGGAGGTCGGCCGCGACGACGGCGAGCCCGCCCGCGAGGTGCGCCGCATCGATCACGGCCGCCGGGTTCCAGACTCGCCCGGAGGCCCCCGGGTACTGCACGAAGACGCCGAACAGCTCGGCGGGCAGCTCCTCGCCCGCCGCGAAGTCGACGGACACCAGTTCGATGCCCACGGCCTCGGCACGGGTCTCGAGCAGTGCCTTCGTCTGCGGGAACGCGTCGGCGTCGACGGCGAAGACGTTCGACGCCTTCTTCGACGCGCGGCGTGCCAGCAGCATCCCCTCGACCACAGCGGTCGATTCGTCGAGCATCGACGCGTTCGCGGTGGTCAGGCCGGTCAGTTCGGCGACCATCGTCTGGAAGTTGATGAGTGCTTCGAGGCGACCCTGCGAGATCTCGGGCTGGTACGGCGTGTACGCGGTGTACCACGACGGATTCTCGAGCACGTTGCGCTGGATCACCTGAGGGGTGATCGTGCCGTAGTACCCGAGACCGATCATCGGCCGGTTCACCGTGTTGCGGGACGCGAGCGCTCGCAGCTCGGCGAGCGCCTCGGTCTCGCTCGCTGCGCGCGGGATCACGGACTCGGTGGAGGCGGGGGTGAAGATCGAAGCGGGCACGGCCTGACGCATCAGCGCCTCGACCGGGCTCCAGTCCTCGAGCTTCGACTCGACGCCCAGCGTGTCGAGCATCTGGCGCTGGGCGGCGGCGGTGGTTCCGATATGACGATCGGCGAAAGAGACCACTGGACGATCAGCCCTCCGTGAGAGCGACGTACGCGTCGCGGTCCATCAGGCCCTCGAGCGCACCGGTGGCGACGGAGACCTTGATGAGCCAGCCTCCGTCGAACGGCTCGGCGTTCACGAGCGACGGGTCGTCGACGACGGCGTCGTTGATCTCGACGACCGTGCCGGTGACCGGGGCGTAGAGTTCGCCGACCGACTTGGTCGACTCGATCTCACCGACGACCGACCCTGCGGTGATCTCGCTGCCGACGGCGGGGAGTTCGACGAACACGACGTCTCCCAGCTTGTCGGCCGCGTAGTCGGTGATCCCGATGGTCACGGTGTCACCGTCAGCGGCGATCCACTCGTGCTCGTCGGTATAGCTGAGTGCGTTGAGATCGGTCATTTGGTCCTCCGGTAGAAAGGCAGGGCGGTCACGGTCGCGGGGATCCTGGTCCCCCGCACATCAAGGAATACTGCGGTTCCCGCGGCAGCGGAAGAAGGTGCCACGTAGGCCATCGCGATCGGGTGGCCGAGCGTCGGGCTCAGTGCACCGCTGGTGACCTCGCCCAGCACGATGCCGTCCGCGTCGACCACCGAGTAGCCCGCGCGTCCGGCACGCTTGCCCTCGGCCACCAGGCCGACGAGCACCGGAGCGTCGGATGCGGCATGCACCGCTCCCTTGCCGATGAAGTCGTCTTTGTCGGACACCACCACTCGGCCGAGACCGGCCTGAGACGGCTTCGTCTCGCGCGAGAGCTCGTGACCGTAGAGAGGCATCCCCGCTTCGAGCCGGAGGGTGTCGCGCGCGGCGAGGCCCGCGGGGACGAGCCCGTGCGGCTCACCCGCCTCGACGAGGGCGTCCCACAGGGCGGGTGCGTCGGCGGCTCTCACCAGAAGCTCGAATCCGTCCTCACCCGTGTAGCCCGTGCGGGCGAGCAGCAGCGGTGCACCCTGGAACAGCGCATCGGCCCAGGCGTAGTACTTCTGCTCCGCCCATGGGGTGCCGAGATCGGTGATGCCCGGCGTCGACGAGACGATCGCCTCGGAGGCGGGGCCCTGGACCGCGAGCAGGGCATAGTCGTCGGAGACGTCTTCGACGTCCACGCCCCTGTCGCCGATGAAACCCGCGAAGCTGCGGTCCTCTCCCTCGGCCCTGGCGGGCATCTCGCGTTCGATCCGCGATGGGAACGAACGGACGCGCGATGCGAACGCCGCGTCGACGAATCCGCGGTTCCCCGCGTTCGCGATCACCAGGAAGCGGTCGTCTGCGAGCCGGTAGACGATGACGTCGTCGATGATCCCGCCGTCGTCGGCGAGCATCAGGGAGTACTTCGCCTTGCCGACCGCCATCGCCGACAGCCGGCCCGCGAGCGAGTAGTCGAGGAACTCCCCGGCGAAGTCGCCGGTGACGAGGAACTCCGCCATATGGGAGATGTCGAAGATGCCGGCCGCCTGCCGCACGGCGTGGTGCTCGGCGAGGTCGGACGTGTATCGCACCGGCATCTGCCAACCGCCGAAGTCGGTGAACGATGCACCGAGCGCCTCGTGGCGCTCACGCAGCGGGGTGTAGCGGGGGTCGGACATGGAGTTCTCCCGGGCTGGATCGGGCGGAACAGCGACGCTGCTCCTGGGAACTCCCCCTCTGTCATGAGCCTGAGAGCTTCGCCCAGAGACTGGGCTTTCACCGTCGGCGGATCCGAGCTGACGCGGCGTCGCTCGAGATCGCTTTTCAGAGTGGCCGGAACCGCGCGGTACGCGTACCTGAGAGATTGGCGGGGAGGCTTGCTCCTTCGGTGCCCGGCTGCATTCGCCGGGGCTCTCCCGCGTGGGTCATTCGGCCTGTCTTCACTTGTGGCCTCAGTCTAGCGGGTCGACGTCGTCGGCACAGGCCGCAGAAAGCCGCGCTCCCCCGACGCCCCGAAGGTGGGGCGCCAGGCGAGCGCGGCGTCATGCACTGGAGGTCAGCGACCCGCCAGCTCGGCTCTGACCTCGTCTCTCAGACGCCCGAGGTTCTCGGGCTCGGGCGCGGCGCCCAGCAATGTCCTGGTGTACTCGTGCTGCGGATTGAGGATGACTTCGTCGGCGGGGCCGCGCTCGACGACATCGCCCTTGTAGAGCACCATGATCTCGTCGCTGAAGTGACGTGCCGTCGCGAGATCGTGCGTGATGTAGAGCACGCCGAGGTTCTCCTCCCGCTGCAGATCTGCCAGCAGGTTGAGCACTCCCAGTCGGATCGAGACATCGAGCATCGAGACCGGCTCATCCGCGACGATGAACCGCGCTCCCGGGGCGAGCGCACGAGCGATCGCCACGCGCTGCCGCTGGCCACCGGACAGCTCATGCGGGCGACGTTCGGCGAAGCTCTCGCCGGGCGACAGCCGCACGCGCTCGAGCAGCTCGATCGCCCGCGCCCGCACCTGGGAGCCAGACAGCTTGGGGTGGTGGAGCCGGATCGGCCGCTCCAGGTGATGGATGATCGTGTGGAACGGGTTGAGTGACGCGAAGGGGTCCTGGAAGACCATCTGCACCTGGGAGCGGTAGTCCTCCACGGCGCGGCCTCGCATGCCCGAGTCCTTGCCGTCGAGCAGGATCTGCCCGCCCGTCGGCGTCTCGAGCTTCATCAGCATCCGGGCGATCGTCGACTTGCCCGACCCGGATTCGCCGACGAGAGCGACCGTCTTCCCCGCTTCGATGGTGAACGAGACGTCCTTCACCGCGTGCAGGACCGACGTCTTGAGGCCGGATCGCAGCGTGAAGTCCTTCACCAGGTTGCGGGCTTCGAGGGTGGGAGCACTCATCGGACCTCCTCCTGACTGGGCTGGTTGCCGGTGCGGACGAAATCTCCGCGCTCGCCGGTCAGACTCGGGAAGCTCGACAGGAGCTTCTTGGTGTATTCGTGCTGGGGCGTGCGGTAGATCTCCTCCGCGGTGCCCTCCTCGACGATCTGCCCCTGCAGCATCACGGCGATGCGGTCGCTGATCTCGATCAGCATGGGCAGGTCGTGCGTGATGAAGATCACCGCGAAGCCCAGCCGCTCACGCAACCGCATGATCTCGCGGATGATCCCGCGCTGCACGACCACGTCGAGCGCCGTGGTCGGCTCGTCCATGATCATCACCTGAGGGTCCAGCGCGAGCGCCATCGCGATCATCATGCGCTGACGCATGCCACCGGACAGCTCATGGGGGAAGCTCGTCAGTCTCGACGGGTCGACCCCGACCAGGGTCAGCAGCTCTTCGGCCCGCGCCTGCTTGTCCTTCTTGGACATGCCGGGGCGATGGGTCTCGAAGATGTCGAAGATCTGCGCCTTGACGCTGATGACCGGATTGAGCGAGTTCATCGCACCCTGGAACACCATCGAGATCTTGTCCCAGCGGAAGGCCCGCAGCCCATCGCCGTCGAGAGCGACGATGTCGATGTCGTGGCCGTCGCGGTCATGGAACACGATCTCGCCGCTGGTCATGAGCGCAGGAGCCTTGAGCAGCCGATTCATGCCGTAGGCGAGCGTCGTCTTGCCGCAGCCGGATTCACCGGCGAGGCCGAGGATCTCGCCTCGGTTGAGTGTGAGAGAGACGTTGCGGACCGCCTTCACGGGCGGATCCACCTCGTACTCGATCGACACGTCCCGTGCGGTCAGCACGGCATCCGGAGCGCTCATGCGGCGACCCCCTTCGTCTTGGCCGCCTTGCGCACGCGCCGAGCGGCGTCGGGTGCATTGCGGAGCTTGGGGTTGATGACCTCGTCGATCGCGAAGTTGATGAGCGAGAGTCCGGCGCCGAGCATGGCGATCATGATTCCCGGTGGGACGAACCACCACCAGGCGCCTCGTCCGAGCGCCTGCCCTGACTGCGCGTCGTTGAGGATCGTCCCCCAGGTGATGGAGGAGTTGGGGCCGAGACCAAGGTACGAGAGACCGGCCTCGCCGAGGATCGCGAAGATGATCGCGAACAGGAACTGCGCGGTGAGCAACGGCAGCAGGTTCGGCATGATCTCGACCAGGATGACGCGGAAGGATCGCTCTCCCGCGACCTTGGACGCGTAGACGTAGTCACGCGTGCGCAGAGATCGGGTCTGCAGCCTGAGCACGTAGGCGGCACCGGCCCAGGACGTGATGCCGAGCACGAACGCGACGAGCTGCCAGCTGCGCTGCGGGACGAAGGAGGAGATCACCATCACCAGCGGCAGGCCGGGGATCACGATCATCACGTTGGTCAGCAGCGCCAGGGTGTCCTCGCGCCATCCGCCGAGGTACCCCGCGAGGACTCCGAAGACAAGCGACAGGATGATGGCGATTCCGCCCGCTACCACGCCCACGAGGAGCGAGCCCTGGGCGCCGATGGCGAGCTGGGCGAACATGTCGTTGCCGAGCTTGGTGGTGCCCAACCAGTGCTCCGGCGAGGGCGGGATCAGTGCGGGGTTGTCGGTGCTTCGAGGGTCCTGCGAGAAGATCGGCGCGATGATCGCGAACAGCACGATCGCGATCACGATGCTCGCGCCGATGATGAATTTCGTCGATGAGGTGGGAAGGACGCGGCGGCGTCTGCGGCCCCGCTGGGTGGCGAGAGAGATCGTGCTCGCAGGCTGGGTCATGGGCTGATCCTTCGTGATCAGCACTGTGTTCTCGGTGTCAGACATTCTGGCGAGCCCTCGGGTCGATGAAGCCATAGACGAGGTCCATGATGAAGTTGGCGGCGAGCACCGTGATCGTGATGACGAGGAAGAGTCCCTGCATCAGCGCGTAGTCGTTGTTCGTGACCGCCTGGAACATCAGCTTCCCGATGCCCGGGTAGGTGAAGACCTGCTCCATGACGATGGAGCCGGCGACAACGAATCCCAGGGTGATCGAGAAGCCGGCGATCGACGGGATCGCGGCATTGCGGGCGGCGTACGTCGTCATGATGCGACGCGGACGGAGCCCCTTGGCCTCGGCCGTGAGCACGTAGTCCTCGGCCATGGTCTGCACCATCATGTTGCGCATCCCGAACATCCAGCCGCCCACCGACGAGATCACGATCGTCAGTGCGGGCAGGATGGCGTGCGAGAGCGCATCCATGAAGAACGCCCAGGTCGGCTCGGGACCGTCCGGGAAGTCGAACACGTCGTAGCCGCCGAAGATCGGGAACCAGCCGAGCCCGACCGCGAACACCGAGACGAGCAGCAGCGCCATCCAGAAGTACGGGATGGACTGCAGCACGGTGGTCGCCGGGATGAGGTGGTCGACCCACGTTCCGCGCTTCCATCCCGCCCAGGCGCCGAGGACGACGCCGAGGATGAAGGAGATCACGGTCACCGTGCCGACGAGGATGAGCGTCCAGGGCAGCGCCTGCCCGATCAGCTCGCTCACCGGCGCGGGGAACTTGGTGACGGAGATGCCCAGGTCGCCCTGGAACATGCGCCCCCAGTACGCGATGTACTGATCCCAGAGGGACGAGTCATCACCGCCGAGAAGCAGCTTGATGTTGCGGATCGTGGTCTCGGAGACCTCGCCGCCCGCTCGCTGCATCTTGGCGATCATGATGTCCGCCGGGTTCCCCGGCATGAGCCGGGGAAGCAGGAAGTTGAGTGAGATCGCGGCCCATAGCGTGAACGCGTAGAACCCGATTCTTCGTGCATAGAACTTCATGTCACTGACCGTGCTTCCTGCTCCCCCGACTCCATGTGCTTAGTTCGCCGGCTCGAGCTGCGTCAGGACGTAGCCCGCCGCGATCGCACCCCAGGACGGCGGGAAGGCGTAGAGGTCCTCCTCCGTCGGCCATCCCGTGAAGTCCTTCGTGTTGTAGAAGGTCTGCGTCGCGTTGATCACGAGCGGGATGTAGGGCAGATCACGGACGATCTCGGTCTGGATCGTGCCGTACAGCTCCTTCTTCTCTGCCTCGTCGTTCGTGCTGATCGCGGCCTGGACGGCCGTGTCGACGACGGGGTTGCTGTATCGGCTGAAGTTCCAACGCCCCGCGGGCACCTCCGAGCCCACCGCTGCGGTCGAACCGACGGTCGTGCCGCCGAACCAGTCGCGGTAGATCTGGAACGGGTCGGCCACCGAGGTTCCGACCACACCGCCGACGATCAGCTGGAAGTCACCGCCCTGACGGGCGTCCGAGAATTCCTGCCACTGCACCGTGGATGCCGTGATCTTGATGCCGGCAGCCTCTGCCTGCTCGGCGATCAGCTTCGCCGCATCGTTGTAGTCGGTCCAGCCGTCGACCGAGATCAGGCTGAGCTCGAGCGGCACGCCGTCCTTCGCGTAGAAGTCGCCGTCCTTCGTGTAGCCGGCGGCCTCGAGGATCTCGCCAGCCTCGTCGGCGTTCGCCTCCTGGGGGCTGATCTCGTTGGCGGAGTCCGCGACCCACTTCTCGTCACGGGGCAGCAGCGCGAAGGTCGGCGAGATGTCGCCGGTCAGACCGACGAACGCCTTGTCCTTGATGGCCGCGCGGTCGATCGCGACGTTGAGCGCCTGTCGAACCGCGACGTCGGTCTGGGGACCCGTGCAGCCGAGCTCGGCGTTCGAGCACGTGTACAGGACGGTCGGGTCCTGCGGCGTGTTGATCCAATCGATCGCTCCGTTGCCCGTGACGTCGTCCGGGTTCGGGATGAACATGCCCGTCCAGTCGAGCTTGCCGGCGGCGAGCAGGTCCTGTGCGGTCTGGTTGTTGTCGACCGCGATGTACTGGACCTTCTTGACTCCGAGCTCGTCGGCGTCGCGGAAGTTCTCGTTCGCGACGAGCGTGTACGACTCGCTCGTCGTCTTGTCGACCACGTAGGCGCCGGAGCCGACAGGCTCTTCGTTGGCGAAGTTCGCGAAGTCGGTGACCTCCGCCCACACGTGCTCGGGGAGGATGTAGGTCGAACCGAGGCGCTGGAACTCGGTCGTGTACTGCGCGGTCGTGTACGTGAGGACGACCGTGGTGTCGTCGGTAGCCTCCGCCGAGACGAGACCGTTGCCCTCAGGGTTGTTGGCCTCGTAGGTGAAGGAGAACGCGACGTCGGCGGCGGTCAGCGGCTCTCCGTCGCTCCACTTGAGATCGGGCTTGATGGCGATCGTGATCACCGTGCCGTCCTCGTTGTATTCGTACGAGTCTCCGATCAGACCGACGGGCTCGGAATCCGCCGTCTTGTTGAAGAAGAACAGCGGCTCGTAGATCGGCCCGAGTGCACCGTGGAGCACGGTCGGGGCGAACGGGTTGTAGTTCGCGGTGATGGGGGTCTGGCTGCCGGCCCAGACACGAAGAGCACGGTCGCCATCGCCACCGCTCCCCTCGTTGCCTCCGCCTGCGCCACAGGCCGTCAGGCCCAGGGCGAGGACGGATGCCCCCGCCACAGCGGTGAGCGCGATCTTGCGCCTTCCGTTACGGATCATTCTGTATTTCCTCTCGGTGCTGCACTGCAGGAGGGATTTCTCCGGGTGGAGTCGAACTCCGGATGGAGTTCGCAACAGATCCCGAAAGGGATTTGTTAGGACAGTAACCTAACAAATCCCTTTCATAGCGACAAGAGTCCAGAACGCTGGTATATAACGTTTCGGCCTCAGGGGCGGTGGCGTCACGAAGATGCACTAACAGTCGAGATGACACTAAGATCAGAACAGGAGGTTAAGGTATATATGACCCAAAGCAGAGGCATCGACGTCGCCGTGTCGACCGTGATCCTCACCCTTCGACGCACCGAGGACGGCTCGGCGGTGCTCGCGCTGCCACTCGTGCTGCGCACGCGCGAGCCGTTCGCCGGCCAGTGGGCCCTCCCAGGCGGCTGGCTCACCGAGACCGAATCGGCTGTCGACGCCGCAGCCAGGACTCTGGCCGAGACGACGGGACTGACGCCGAGCTATCTCGAGCAGCTCTACGCCTTCGGGGCCGTCGACCGCTCCCCCACCCGCGTCGTGTCGATCGTGTACTGGGCACTGCTCCGCCAGGATGACGTCGACGCGCAGAGCGCGGCGCATCGGGCATCCGGCAAGGCTCCGGAGAACGTGCGCTGGGTCGACCTCGATGAGCTCCCGGCGCTGGCCTTCGATCACACGAAGATCGTCGAGTACGCCCTGTGGCGACTGCGGAACAAGGTCGGCTACAGCCGCGTCGCCCACGGCTTCCTTCCTGCCGAGTTCACCCTGGCGGATCTCCGCGAGGCGTACGAGGCCATTCTCGGCAAGCACCTGGATCCGGCCAACTTCCGCCGCCAGGTCGAATCCGCCGGCAACCTCCTTCCCACCGACCGGTTCCGCACCGGCAACCACCGACCCGCCCGCCTGTACCGCTACAACACCGACGTCGAGCTGGCCGATCACGGCCCCCTCGGCCCCGAGGAGACGAGCACCCGATGAGCATCACCTTCGTTCCCACACCGGTCGTCCAGCCGATCGACGCCTCTGTCGATCACGCGATCCAGTCGATCGTGTCCGGCGCCTCGACCGACGCGACGTGCGCGACCGACCTCGCCGCCGGCCCCTGGGACTTCGACTCCCGCCCCGGATACGGTCCCGGGTCGTCGATGGGCGACGTCATCCCCACCGGCGCTCCGCGGCAGGGAGAGCTCCCCGCCGAGTACCGAGAGGCCGGCGAGGCCGACCTCGACGAGCGCATCCGCATCGCGAAGGCCACCCTCGGTGACCGCGCCGTCGTGCTCGGGCACTTCTACCAGCGCGAAGAGGTCGTGCGGCACGCCGACTACGTGGGCGACTCGTTCCAGCTCGCGACCGCGGCGAAGGAGCGTCCGAACGCCGAGGCGATCGTGTTCTGCGGAGTGCACTTCATGGCCGAGACGGCTGATCTGCTCTCGGGACCCGACCAGGCCGTGATCCTGCCCAATCTGGCGGCCGGATGCTCGATGGCCGATATGGCGGACATCGATCAGGTCGAGGACTGCTGGGAGCAGCTCGCAGACGTGCTGGGCGACCTCGACACACCCGATGCGGGTGGACGGGTGCCGGTGATCCCCGTCACGTATATGAACTCGTCGGCCGCGATCAAGGGCTTCGTGGGGCGCCACGGAGGAATCGTGTGCACCTCCTCGAATGCGCAGACCGTACTCGAGTGGGCATTCGAGCGCGGTCAGCGCGTGCTCTTCTTCCCCGACCAGCACCTCGGCCGCAACACCGCGAAGGCGATGGGCGTACCGCTCGAGCGGATGCCGATGTGGAACCCGCGCCAGGCGCTCGGCGGATCCTCCGCGGCACAGCTCGTCGACTCGCAGGTGATCCTCTGGCACGGGTTCTGCTCGGTGCACCGCCGTTTCACCGTGGATCAGATCGACCAGGCGCGGGCCGAGCACCCCGGGGTCCGGGTGATCGTGCACCCCGAGTGCCCGATGGCCGTCGTGGACGCGGCGGACGAGGCGGGATCGACCGACTACATCCGTCGGGCGATCGCCGCGGCGACCACGCCGACCACCTTCGCGATCGGCACCGAGATCAACCTCGTCCGTCGCCTCGCGGCGCAGTTCCCCCAGCACGAGATCTTCTGCCTGGACCCGGTGGTGTGCCCCTGCTCGACGATGTACCGCATCCACCCCGGGTATCTCGCCTGGGTGCTCGAAGAGCTCGTCGCGGGCCGCACGCCGAATCGGATCACGGTGACGGCGGACGTGGCCGACCCCGCCCGCATCGCCCTCGAACGGATGCTGGCGGCGAAGCCGCCCGTGGCGGCGAGCGCCCGATGAACGTCGTCGTCGTCGGCTCGGCCATCGCCGGACTCACGACGGCCCTGCACGCGCACGAGACCGGCCACTCGGTCACGATCGTGACGAAGGGTGCGCTGGGCGACGGCTGCACAGGGTACGCGCAGGGCGGCGTCGCCGGAATCTACGGCGTCGGCGACTCGGCGGCACAGCACGCCGCAGACACCATCGATGCCGGAGCAGGACTCTCGGATCCCGCCGCGGTCGATGTTCTCGTGCACGAGGGCGCGACCAGGATCGCGGAGCTGATCGCCCGAGGCGTCGCGTTCGACCGCTCACCCGACGGGCGGGTGCTGCTCGGGCGGGAGGCCGCGCACCGTCACGCACGCATCGTGCACGCCGGAGGGGATGCCACGGGAGCAGCGATCACCCGGGCATTGGTGGCCTCGGTCCGCGACGCGGATGTCACCGTCGTGGAGGGCGCCTTCCTGGCCGACGTGATCGCCGAGGACGGCGTCGTGCGCGGCGTGCGTGTCCAGGTCGGCGGGGCGGTCTCGGAGCTCTCCGCCGACGCGGTCGTGCTCGCCACGGGCGGCGCAGGGCACCTGTATGCGCACACCACGAATCCCCTCGGCACCACGGGCGACGGCATCGCCGCCGCCGTGCGGATCGGGGCCGCGGTGGCCGACCTCGAGTTCGTGCAGTTCCATCCGACGATCCTGGCCGAGGGTCCCGCCTTCCTCGTCTCGGAAGCGGTCCGCGGCGAAGGGGCGACGCTGGTGGACGCCGACGGTCGGCGATTCGTCTTCGACAGCCACCCGGACGGCGAGCTCGCCCCGCGCGACGTCGTCGCGCGGGCGATCGCCCGCCAGTCCGCCCGACAGGGCTCCCCCGTGCGTCTCGACGCGACCAGGATCGGCGGACTCAGGCTCGCGCAGCGGTTCCCGACGATCGATCGCGTGACGCGGGAACGCGGTCTCGACTGGGCCTCCACTCCGATCCCGGTGACACCCGCCGCCCACTATCTGATGGGAGGCGTCGTCACCGACCTCGACGGGCGCACCTCCGTCCCCGGGCTCTTCGCCGTGGGCGAGGTCGCGCGCACCGGCGTGCACGGTGCGAATCGTCTCGCCTCGAACTCGCTGCTCGAAGGCGCGGTCTTCGGAGCCCGCGCGGCAGCCGCGCTCGGCACGCCCTGGCAGCATCCTCCCGTCAGCTCGCAGCGCGGCTCGGCGCCTCGCGCACCTCTGTCCGAGGAGTCGGAATCCACCGGCGAGATCGCTGTCGGCGCCGACTTCAGTCGCGCAGCGCTGCAGCGCCTGATGTGGGACCACGTCGGCCCGCTGCGCTCGGAAGAGGGTCTGCGACACGTCGCAGCCACTGTCGGCCGCTGGCTCAGCGCGGTTCCCGAGCCGGCCACCGTCGCCGAGCGCGAGGATGCGAACCTCCTCCTGCTCGCCCGCGCGACCGCGTCTGCCGCGCTCGCTCGCACCGATTCCGTCGGTGCGCACTTCCGCGAACCCCTCGCCTCACCTCTCCTGGAGACAGTCTGATGCTCACCGCCGCCCACATCACCCGCGTCGTCAGCGCAGCCCTCGAGGAAGACGCCCCCTGGGGCGACCTGACGAGCGCGACCCTGCTTCCCGCGGATGCCACCGCCACTGCCGATCTCGTCGCCCGCGAAGCGGGCACCTTCAGCGGCGGCGAGGTGTTCGCGGCCGCGTTCCACCTCACCGATCCGGCGATCGCGGTCGACGTGCATGTGGGCGACGGAGACGCCTTCGATGCGGACGACGTGCTCGCCTCGGTATCCGGCTCGGCCCGCGGCATCCTCACCGCCGAGCGCATCGCTCTGAACTTCACCCAGCGGATGAGCGGTGTCGCGACAGCCACCGCCGCCTACGTGCGCGCGGTCGAGGGGACATCGGCGCGGATCGCCGACACGCGGAAGACGACCCCGGGCATGCGAGCGTTCGAACGGCATGCGGTGCTCTCGGGCGGTGGTCACAACCACCGGTTCTCGCTGTCCGATGCGGTGATGGCCAAGGACAACCATCTCGCGGTGCTGAAGCGCTCGGGCGTCGACCTCGCCTCGGCTCTGCGGGATGCGCTCTCCCGACTGCCTCACACGACGCACGTGGTCGTCGAGGTCGACCGGCTCGATCAGATCCCCGCCGTGCTCGACGGGGGTGCGCACACGGTGCTGCTCGACAACTTCTCTCTCGACGACCTGCGCGCCGGAGTCTCGATGATCGGCGATCGCGCGCAGGTCGAAGCCTCGGGCGGGGTCGCTCTCGACACGGTCGGGGCGATCGCGGCGACCGGGGTCGACGTCATCTCGGTCGGCGCCCTGACGCACTCCGCCCGGGCGCTCGATCTCGGTCTCGACGTGCGGATCGACTGACGGGGATGCTCTATCTCGATCACGCCGCAACGGCTCCGGTGCGACCGGAGGTCGTCGAGGCCATGCGCCCGTTTCTGACCGGGGTCTTCGGCAATCCGTCGAGCCACCACACGTACGGTGAGGCCGCGGCGAGCGCACTCGACGACGCGCGGTCGCGGGTGGCCCGAGTGCTCGGCATGCGCGCGGGCGATGTGATCTTCACATCCAGTGGAACGGAATCGAACAATCTCGCGGTGAAGGGCATCGTGCTGGCAGCCCTCGCACGCGGTCGCCGGCATCTGGTCGTCTCGCCGATCGAGCACGAGTCGATCCTCGAATCCGCCGACCACCTGCGGCGCTTCCACGACGTCGAGGTGACGCCGATCCCCGTCGACGGCCTCGGCAGGATCTCCGTCGCCGCTCTGACCCAGGCCCTGCGCGATGACACCGCACTGGTCGCCCTCGGACACGCCAACAACGAGATCGGCACGGTCCAGGACGTCGCCTCCCTCGCAGCAGCCGCGAGGGAGGCAGGCGTCCCGGTGCATGTCGACGCCGTGCAGTCTGCGGGGTGGCTGCCGCTCAGCGGCCTCGGAGCGGATGCCGTCGCGATCGCCGGGCACAAGCTCGGAGCTCCGAAGGGGGTCGGAGCGCTCGCCGTGCGAGGGCGCGTCGCGCTCGAGCCGCTCATGCACGGGGGCGGCCAGGAACGAGGACGCCGTTCGGGCACCGAGAACGTCGCGGGCGCGGTGGCCCTCGCGACAGCGCTGGAGCTCGCCGACGCGGAGCGCGAGGAGGCGAGCGCCCGGGTCGCTGAGTCGACGGGGCGCTTCATCACCGCGGTGCACGCACTCGTGCCGCAGGCGGCCCTCACCGGCGACCCCGTGACACGGCTGCCCGGCACGGCGAGCTTCACGTTCGCCGGAGTCAGCGGGGAGGCTGTCCTGCTCGAGCTCGAGCGTCGGGGCGTGGTGTCGTCGAGCGGTTCTGCTTGCGCCGCCGGAAGCGACGAGCCCTCGCATGTGCTTCTCGCATGCGGGATCTCCCCCGCGGTCGCGCAGACCTCTGTGCGGTTCACCTTCGGACGCGAGGCGCTCCCGCACGACCTGGCCGAACGGCTCGCCGGGCTGGTCGCCGAATCGGTGCGCGCGGTCACCCACCCCTGAACGACGAGCCCGACCGGCCGGCCATAGACTCGGCTCGTGACCGCCTCCGCCCCGATCGTGACCCTGATCGTCCCCGGCCGCGACATCGGCGCCTTCGCTCCTGCCGCACTCGAGTCGCTGCGCTCGCAGACCGAGACGCGGTGGAACGCGATCCTCATCGACGACGGATCCAGAGACGACACGGCGGAGATCTTCGCCGCGGCCGCCGCATCGGATCCACGGTTCCGGGCGGTGCAGCACGAGGCGTCCCGAGGCCTGGGTGCCGCGCGGAACGTCGGCATCGACCTCGTCGACACTCCCCTGATCGGCTTCCTCGACGCAGACGACGAACTCACGCCCTCGGCCCTCGAACGACTCGTCGGGACGCTCGCCGAGACCGGCAGCGATTTCGTCGCCGGCGCCTACGTGCGGTCGCGCTTCGACGGCGAGCGCTACGTCGCGGGGCGCGTGCAGCCGTGGGTGTCGGCAGCGACGTCGCCCGAACGACTCGCCACCACGATCGCGGAGCACCCTCGAGCGAGCGCGAACATCGTGGCTTGGTCGAAGGTCAGCCGCACCGAGTTCTGGAACGACCTGAGGTTCCCCGAGGGCGTCGCCTACGAGGATCAGGTGGTCGCCCAGCTGATGTACACACGGGCGCGCAGCTTCGATGTCATCCCCGACACCGTGGTGCGCTGGCGCCTGCGCGCGGACGGCACCTCGATCACGCAGGGGCGTGCGAAGCTCCCCGTGCTGCGCGACTATCTCACGGCTTTGCGCGGAGGAATCCGCGTGCTGCACGAGGCGGGGGCACAGGCCGCCGTCACTGCCCGTCTCGAGCTGATCCTGGCCATGGACATTCCGCCGCTGCTCGAGATCGCGCGCACGCACACCGAACCGGACTACTCAGACGAGGTCGACGCGTTCGTCGCCGAGATCGAAGCACTCCCCGAGCACGCCGCCGCCCGCCCCGATCCCGCCCTCACCGCCGCGCTGGCGTGGTGAGACGCGCACTCTGGAGACCGATGAACCAGTACCTCGCCGACCTCTTCTCGCTCGAGGGGCGCACCGCCGTCGTCACCGGTGGCAGCTCGGGCATCGGACGCGGCATCGCGACGGCACTCGCGAGCGCAGGCGCCTCGACCGTGATCGTGGCGCGCGGTGAAGCGCGGATTGCCGAGACCGTGGCGGAGCTCACCCGCGCCGGATGCCGGGCGGCAGGAGTCGTCGGAGACCTCGGCACGCGGGAGGGAATCCGAGCCCTCGCTGAAGCGGCCGTCGAGCCGTTCGGCGAGCCGGACATCCTGGTGAACTCCGCAGGGATCAACATCCGCCCGCCGTTCGCCGAGATCACCGAGGACGACTGGGACGCGACGATGACCGTGAATGCGCTCGCACCTTTCCTGCTCGGCCAGCGCTATGCCACCGGCATGGCCGAGCGGGGCTACGGGCGCCTGATCCACATCAGCTCCCAGCAGGCGCATCGCGCGTTCGTCGGCAGCGGCGTCTACGGCGCCTCGAAGGGAGCCGTGGAGTCGCTGATGCGCTCGGAGGCCGAGGCATGGGGAGGCACCGGAGTCACGAGCAACAGTCTCGTCCCGGGGTTCGTGCTCACCCCGCTCAACGCCCGGCTGCAGGAGGACCCCGAGCAGATCGCCGCCCTCGCCGCACGGACCATGATCGGACGCAACGGACTGCCGTCGGATTTCGCGGCCGCGGCCGTGTTCCTCGCCGGCGCCGGCTCGAGCTACGTCACCGGGCAGTCGCTGTTCATCGACGGCGGCCTGTCGGTGCACTGAGCACGTCTCACCCCTCGGCCGGGTAGACCCGCTCGTCGGCACGGGACACGTCGAGCAGCGGAACCGGAGCGGTGAGCGCGTCGACCGCATCCGCCCCGGCGGAATCCTCCGGAGCCCGGTCGGCCCGACGGTGGGCGAGGGCCGCGCGCACGCCTCCCGAGACGGCCGTCTCGACGGCCCTCTCCGTATCGAGCACACGCGAAGCGGCCACCTGCTGCGCGGCGAGCTCGGCATAGAGACCGCCCCGCGCGAGGAGCTCTGCGTGAGTGCCCGACTCCACGATCAGGCCGGCTTCGACGACATGGATGACGTCGGCCCCCATGATCGTCGAGAGTCGATGCGCGATCGTCAGCGTCGTGCGCCCCTTGGCCGCTTCGTCCAACGCCTCCTGCACGACGCGCTCCGACACCGTGTCGAGAGCGGACGTCGCTTCGTCGAGCAGCAGCACGGGCGGATCCTTCAACAGCACTCGGGCGATCGCGATGCGCTGCTTCTCACCGCCCGAGAGACGGTATCCCCGTTCTCCGACCACGGTGTCATAGCCGTCTTCGAACCCGCTGATGATGTGATGGATGTTCGCTGCGGTGCAGGCGGCGATCATCTCCTCGTCCGTCGCGTCGGGTCTGGCGTACAGCAGGTTCTCGCGGATCGTCGCGTGGAACAGGTACGTCTCCTGCGAGACGATGCCGACCTGGTCGATGATCGACTCCTGCGTGAGGGTCTTCACGTCCGCTCCCGCGAACAGCACCGCGCCGCCATGCGCCTCGTACAGTCTCGGCGCCAGATACAGCACCGTCGTCTTGCCCGCACCCGAGGGACCGACGAATGCGACGTGCTGACCGGGCTCGGCCACGAAGGAGACGCCCTGCAGGGTGGGGCGAGCATCGGGTGCCGCGTCCGGATAGCGGAAGACGACGTCGGCGAACTCGATCCGTCCCCGTGGCCCCGGCGCTTCAGCGACCGTGATCGCATCCGGGGCGTCCCGGATCTCGGGCACCAGGTCGAGGTACTCGAAGATGCGCGCGAACAGCGCGGACGACGTCTGGAGGTCGAGCGACACCCGCATGAGGCCCATCAGCGGCTGCAGCAGACGGGCCTGGACGGTCGTGAAGGCGACGACGGTTCCCGCGGTGATCGCGCCGGTGCCGCCGGCGATCAGGTAGCCCGAGACGAGGTAGATGACCGCGGGGACGCTCGCCATCAGCACCTGGACGACCGCGAAGAAGCCCTGCCCGCTCATCGCCCGCCGTACCTGCAGCCTCACCTGGTTGCGGTTCTCGGCCTGGTACCGCTGCGATTCGGTGCGCTGTCGGTTGAACGCCTTCGACAGGAGCATCCCCGACACGCTCAGAGTCTCCTGCGTGATGGAGGTGAGCTCGGACAGCGACTCCTGGGTCTCGCCGGCGATGCGCGCACGGACCTGCCCCACGCGTCGCTGCACGATGATGAGGAACGGCATGAGCACGACAGCGATCAGCGTGAGCCGCCAATCGATCAGGATCATCGCGACGAGGGAGGCGATGACCGTCACGACATTGCCGAGGATGCTGGTCACGGTGTTGGTCAGGACGCCCGAGACGCCGCCGACGTCGTTCTGCAGACGCGACTGGATGACGCCGGTCTTCGTCCGGGTGAAGAATCCGAGCTCCATGGCCTGCAGATGCTCGAACAGCCGGACCCGCAGATCGCCCGTGACGCTGTTGCCGACGGTCGAGGTGAGCCAGGTCTGCGCGACGCCGAGGACGGCGGAGAGGAGGAAGAGCCCGACCATCGCCGAGACCAGCCAGATCAGGAGCTGCAGCTGGGGAACACCGCCGTCGACGGGGAAGAGCGCGTCGTCGAAGATGCGCTGCACGATCAGCGGCGGGATCACGGCGATGGCGGCGCCGATCACAACCAATACGCCGGTCCAGAAGATGCGCCAGCGGTACGGACGGAACAGCGCGATCACCCTGGATCCGAGCCCGCTGATGCGCGGTGCCTCGGCGTTGAGCCGACGCTGTGCGCTCTCGTCCACACCGCGGAATCCCCCGCGTCCACCACCCATGCTCATGTCGCCAGCGTAGTCAGCACGCATGACCCCGGGACGCGCTCAGCGCGGGCGTCCGTCCGCTGAGAGCGGATTCAGAGGGATCCGGAATGAAATGTCCGAACCTGTGGTTACGCTGAGTGGTCCCCGCGCACTCGCGCGATCTCCCCCTCTCTTCAGTGCCTTGGAGGCCGTATGTCTGCCGTCGACACCGGGTCGATCACCACGCCCCCTCCCGCGCGCAGCGGCGAGATCGCCCGCAGCGACATGCGCGTGATCTGGCTCCTGCTCGTCGCCGCGTTCGTCGCGATCCTCAACGAGACCACGATGGGCATCGCGATCCCCCATCTGAACGTCGATCTGGGCATCCCGCCCGAGCTCGGCCAGTGGCTGACGAGCGCATTCATGCTCACCATGGCGGTCGTCATCCCGACGACCGGGTTCATCCTGCAGCGCTTCACGACCCGTCAGGTCTTCATCGCCGCGATGATCTCGTTCTCGCTCGGAACCCTGGTCGCCCTCGTGGCGCCCGGATTCGAGATCCTCCTCGCCGGCCGCGTCATCCAGGCCGCCGGCACGGGCATCATGATGCCGCTCCTCATGACCACCATCATGAACGTCGTCCCCGCCCAGTCGCGCGGACGCATGATGGGGCGCGTCGGACTCGTCATCTCGCTCGCTCCCGCGATCGGACCGACGCTCGCCGGTGCGGTCCTCGAGACGCTCCACTGGCGTGCGCTGTTCGCGATCATCCTGCCCATCGCGCTCGTCTCGCTGCTCATCGGCGTCAAGTGGATGACCAACCTGGGTGAGACCCGCGTGGTCCCCCTCGATGTCGTCTCCATCCCGCTCGCCGCTCTCGGATTCGGCGGCATCGTCTTCGGTCTCAGCCAGTTCGGCGGCGAAGGCGGATCCGGCGAGACCGCCGGGGTCGTCGCTCTCGTCGTGGGTGCCGTCGCACTCGCGCTGTTCGTGTGGCGCCAGCTGGTGCTGCAGCGGGTCGACGACGCACTGCTCGACCTGCGCGTGTTCCGCTCGGCGAACTTCACGTTCTCGGTCGTCATCATGACGATCCTCGCGCTGTCGATGTTCGGGACGCTGACCCTTCTGCCGCAGTACCTGCAGAACGTCGCCGGCCTCAACGCCCTCGAGTCCGGCCTCATCCTCCTTCCCGGTTCGGTGCTGATGGGTCTGCTCGGCCCCATCATGGGTCGGGTGTACGACGCACGCGGCACTCGCCCGCTGCTGATCCCCGGAACGATCCTCGTGTCGGCCGCGCTGTTCTACTACTCGACCGTCGGCGAGCACACAGTGTGGTGGGTCCTCATCATCGTGCAGGCGGCCATGTCGGTCGGACTCGCGATGTCGTTCACGCCGTTGTTCTCCGCGTCGCTCGGGTCGCTGCAGCGTTCGCTGTACTCACACGGCTCCGCTGTGCTGAACACCCTCCAGCAGGTCGGTGGCGCGGCGGGCGTGGCGGTGCTGACGGTGACGTACTCCGCCATCCTGCACGCCGGAGAAGCCGAAGGGCTCCCCACGGCGGTCGCCGGTGCGCCGGGTGCCCGCATGGCATTCCTCATCGCCGCGATCATCTCGCTGGCTGCGGTGGCGCTGAGCCCCTTCGTCCGCAAGCCGGCAGACGATGTCTCCGGCGGAGCGCACGGCGGGCACTGATCGTCCCGCTGCGGCGGCGTCTCCTGCTACTGCGTCTTCGGCGCAGGGAAGTGGCAGACGCCGCCGCTGCAGTACCCGGCGGCGTCGTCATCAAGCAGGTTCGGAGTTCCGGTCAGCGGCTGAAGCACGGTCGGTGCGTCCTGCTCGGCGGAGTCCTGTGTCTTGGCCATCATTCGATCGTACGCCTGTGGCGACGGCATGGCGCGGAAATGCGGCGGCGGCCGGGGGCGGCTGATCATCAGACGTTCTGCCCTACGGTGGACGAGTGCTCAAACGACTCCTCGCCCGCTTCTTCTGGGCAGTCAGCCGCTGGACCCTCACCGCCGAGGCCACTCCTCAGAGACCCACCATCCTCATCGGTGCGCCGCACACGTCCAACTGGGACTTCGTGCTCATGCTGGCGATCGCGTGGAGACTGGGCATCGAGGTGCACTGGCTCGGCAAGAACAGCCTGTTCCGCGGGTGGCGGGGTCCGATCATGCGTCGTCTCGGCGGCATCGCCGTCGACCGCGCCGACCCGGCGCGGGTCGTCAACGACGTCGTGGAGCAGGTCCATTCCGGCGGCGTCTTCGGCCTCGTGATCACGCCCGACGGCACTCGCGGGGGCAACGAGTACTGGAAGTCCGGCTTCTATCGGATCGCACGAGAGACCGGGATGCCGGTGACTCTCGGTTTCGTCGACCGCACCACGATGACCACCGGACTCGGCCCCACGATCGAGCTGACGGGGGACGTCGCCGCTGACATGGACAGGATCCGGGCGTTCTACGCAGACAAGGCCGGTCTCCGTCCCGAACGCCGCACCGTGCCGCGGCTGCGCGAGGAGCACGCGAACGGCGACAGCTGACAACGCCGTCTCAGGCCGAGTCCTCCTGCTCGATCTCCGACCGGGCCTCGGAACGGGCGTACTCCAGATCGTCGTCGGACAGCGTCTCGGCCATGCCGACCACAGCCCCGGTGATCGTCCTGATCTCATCCCGCGTTCGCTCGCCGAGGTGCGGCGCGGTATCTCCGAGCACCTCGACTCGCGCCTCGAGCGACAGCCCGGGCCACCACTCGCGGATCGGTGGAAGCGTCATCCCCTGCTCCTCGAGTGCATCTGCGCAAGAGTCTGGACAGACTCCGAGCGGTGCCGCAAAACTGACTGCATGGAACCCGACCACCGATCTGCACCGTCGAGCGAGCTCGACGACCGACGAGACGGACGCGACGAGACTCGGAACGAGCGCGCCGACCGCAACTGGGAGGAGCTCCTGCAGGAGCTGCGAGTGATGCAGACCGGTACGCAGATCCTCACCGGATTCCTGCTGGCCGTCGCCTTCACTCCCCGCTTCGAGGACATGGACGAGGTCCAGCGGGATCTGTACGTGGTGCTGGTGGCACTCGCCGCGCTGGCGACGATCCTGGCGCTCGCGCCGGTGGGCATGCATCGGGCGCTGTTCGGTCGCCGCCGCAAACCCGAACTCGTCCGGGTGGCCGCTCGGATCGTGAAGATCGACCTCGTGGCGATCTCCGCACTGACGATCGGTGTGACCACCCTCATCATCGACTTCACCGTCGATCGCGCCGCCGGACTCATCGCGCTCGTCTCCTCACTGGTCGCCGTCCTCCTCCTCTGGCTCGTCCTCCCGCGCCTGGTCCGGCGAGAGGCCGACCGTACGCGGGAGGACGAACGAGAGTGAGACGTCAGCTCAGCTGGTCGCGGGAGTGCGGTTCTCGGCACTCACCATCCACGCGAACTGCTCCAGGCTCTCGAGCACCGCGTGCAGGATGTCTGCCGACGTGGGGTCTTCCTCGTCGACGGCATCGTGCACGTCGCGGATCGTCCCGATCGTCGCCTCGAGGCGCGCGGTGATGAGGTCGATCGTGTCGGTCGTCGAGACCTCGCCCATCGGGAACGCAGGAAGAGAGGTCGATTCCGCGATCGTGTCCGTGCGTCCGTCTGGCACCGCGTGCAGTGCCCGCATCCGCTCGGCGACCGTGTCGCTGAACGTGCGCGCGGCGTCGATGATCTCGTCGAGCTGACGGTGGGTGTCCCGGAAGTTGCGTCCGACGACGTTCCAGTGTGCCTGCTTGCCCTGTAGTGAGAGCTCGATCAGGTCGACCAGCACGAGCTGCAGGTTCGCGGCGAGGGTGGGCGACGCCGTGAATCCCTTCTCGGCGTTCTGCCTTCTCGTCGTCTTCGCTCCGCGCTTGGATGCGGTGCCGGTCTTGGACGCGCTCTTGGACGTGCTCTTCTCAGCCATGAGTCCTCCTGGGGTTGGAAACTGCGAGATTAGCTCCGCTCGCGGCCCGTATCGAGGGGGTTGACAGTCCCCCCGGTCTCATCAGATCGTGGCTCAGTGACGAAATCAGAGAGAGCACAGACCGAGATCGACGACCACGCATCGGATGTGGTGATCGGCCCGACCTCGGAGTCGGATGCGGGTGAGGTGCTCACCCTGCAACGCGCGGCGTTCGTGTCGGAGGCGCAGATCTACGGCAGCGCCGATATGCCCCCGCTGACCCAGACGCTCCCCGAAGTGGAGGCCGAGCTGCGTTCCAGCAGCGGCCTCGCGGCGCGGAAGGACGGACGGCTGGTCGGGGTCATCCGGTTCGTCGAGGACGACGGCGTGCTGCTGATCGGCAGGATCGCGATCGCGCCCGACATGCAGGGAGAGGGCATCGGGCGCACGCTGCTCGACGCGGCCGAACGCGCGTCGAGCGCGGATGTGGCCGAGCTCTTCACCGGCAGTCTGAGCGAGGCCAACATCCGCCTGTACGAGTCATGCGGATACGAGGAGGCCGAGCGCGTGCCGCAGGGCGACGGAACCGAGCAGGTGTTCCTGAGAAAACCTCTGCATCAGGTGTGAGACCCCTCTGAACGGGCGCGTCGGGTTGAATCGTCCCGCCGAGTGCGGAATCGTGGCCCGTCACGCCGCACCCGCGTCGTGACCGCAACCGGAAGGAGAGTCTTGTGCTCACCCTCACCGATAACGCCACCGCAATCGTGAACACCCTCGTCAGCCGTCAGACCGACGCTGACGACGCCGGGCTTCGCATCCACTCCACGCCCGCCCCTGGACCGGATGGGGGTGCGCGCCTCGCCGTCCTCGTGACGCCGGACCCGGAACCCGACGACCAGGTCGTCGAGGTGTCGGGCACCCGACTCTTCCTCGATGAGACCGCCGCAGCCGCGCTCGATGACAAGGTGCTCGACGCCGGCGTCGATGACGAGGGATCCGTGTCCTTCGCCGTGCTTCCGCAGGTCTCCTGAGGAGATCCGCCACCGGATGCCGCGGCTCATCGAGCCGCGGCATCCGTGCGTCTGGGACTGCCGCGCATCCGCCTCGCGTAGGTTAGACGGAGACCCGTGATCGTCGCGGATCCAGAAGGACCGTTCCCCCGCATGAAGCTGGCATTGCTCCGTCGCTACGTCGTCCTCGCTGAGACGCTGCACTTCCCCCGAGCCGCTTCCCAGCTGGGCATTCCCCTGGCCTCCCTGTACACCTCTCTCGACAAGCTCGAGGACGAGGTCGGACACACGCTGATCAATCGTGAAGGGACGCCGCGACTCACGAATGTGGGAGAGCTGTTCCTCGCTGAAGCGCAGGCGACCGTGGCCGCGGCTCCCCCGCCCGCGCCGAAGACGGCGGGCCCGGCCGGCGGCAAGGCCAAGGCGTCCAAGGGCAAAGGTCGCGCGCCCATCGTGAAGGGTCAGCCGAAGCCCTACAAGAAGCGTCAGGGTCGCTGAGCCTCAGCGTTCGGTGACCTGGCCGCTCTCGACGGACCACCGCCGATCGGTCTGGACGGCCTCCAGCATCCGTCGGTCGTGCGTGACCAGCAGCAGAGTTCCGGTGTACGACTCGAGCGCCTGCTCGAGCTGTTCGATCGCCGGCAGGTCGAGGTGGTTGGTCGGCTCGTCGAGGACGAGCAGATTGACTCCCCGCGCCTGCAGCAGCGCCAGTGCCGCCCGCGTGCGTTCACCCGGTGACAGGGCTTCGACGGAACGCGTGACGTGGTCTGCCCTCAGACCGAACTTCGCCAGCAGAGTGCGCACCTCGGCCGACGACATCTCGGGCACGAGAGCCTCGAACGCATCGGCGAGCGCAGAATCGCCGATCAGCAGCGACCGAGCCTGGTCGATCTCGCCGATCTGCACGCTGCTCCCGAGCGCCGCGGTTCCCTCGACGGGTTGCTGTCGTCCGAGGAGCCCACGGAGCAGAGTCGACTTGCCGGCGCCGTTGGGACCGGTGATTCCGATGCGGTCGCCGACGTCCACCTGCAGAGACAGCGGCCCCAGCGTGAACGCGCCCTGCTGGAAGACCGCCCCGTTGAGTGTCGAGACCACGCTGCTCGATCGGGGCGCAGAGCCGATCGTGAACTCCAGCTGCCATTCCTTGCGCGGCTCCTCGACCTCGTCCAGTCGTGCGATCCGGCTCTCCATCTGACGCACCTTCTGCGCCTGCTTCTCACTCGACTCCGTCGACGCCTTGCGCCTGATCTTGTCGTTGTCCGGAGCCTTCTTCATCGCGTTCCGGACGCCCTGGCTCGACCATTCTCGCTGGGTGCGCGCCCGCGCGACGAGGTCCGCCTTCTTGTCGGCGAACTCGTCGTACTTCTCCCGCAGGTGCCGACGCACGACGGCGCGTTCCTCGATGTAGGCGTCGTAGCCGCCCCCGTAGAGACGATTCGATCCCTGGGCGCGATCGAGTTCGAGCACGCGGGTGACGCTGCGAGCCAGGAACTCGCGGTCGTGGCTGACGAGAACGACGCCGCCGCGGAGACCGCGGACGAACGCCTCGAGGCGCTCCAGCCCGTCGAGGTCGAGGTCATTGGTCGGCTCGTCGAGGAAGACGATGTCGAACCGCGACAGCAGCAGTGCGGCGAGTCCGACGCGAGCCGCCTGGCCGCCGGACAGGCCGGTCATGAGCGCGTCCTCCGCGACGCCGCTGGTGCTCGGGAGACCGAGGTCGGCGAGCACGGCAGGGATGCGCTCCTCGAGATCGGCGGCACCGCTCGCGAGCCACCGATCGAGCGCCTGAGAATAGGTGTCGGCGGGGTCCGTGCCCGCCGGGGCGAGCGTGGGATCGCCGAGCGCCGCTGCAGCGGCATCCATCTCACTCGTCGCCGTCGCGCAGCCCGTGCGGCGCGCGATGTATCCCGCCACCGTCTCGCCGTCGACGCGCTCATGCTCCTGAGGCAGCCAGCCGACGAAAGCGTCGGTGGGCGCGAGCGAGATCGACCCGCCCATCGGCGCATCCACACCGGCGAGCAGGCGGAGCAGAGTCGATTTCCCTGCGCCGTTCGCACCTACCACGCCGATGACGTCACCGGGAGCGACGGTCAGGTCGAGGCCCTCGAAGAGGATGCGGTGGCCGTAGCCGCCTGCCAGGTTCTGGGCGACGAGGGTGGCGGTCATCAGACCAGTCTGTCAGGCTCACGGCTGGTCCACGCCCGCCCCGGCCCGGTGACCGTCAGGCCACGGCGCGGAAGAAGAGCGAGAACCAGAGGATGAAGAAGGCGACCTGAGCGAGCGTGCCGAGAGGGCGCGACTCTCGTCAGAGCGCGACCTGATCATGCGTCGCGATCGCGAACTCCTGCCCGGGATACCGCAGTCCCGAGAAGTACATGTTCGTGTGCGCGACGATCTGCTCACCTGAGATCGGCACGCCGTCCCACTCCGTGTCGACCGTCGTGTGCGCGTCACTCACGAGGGTCACGTCATAGCCTTCCGCCGCCGCGCGCTGCATCGTGGTGCGTACGCAGAAGTCGGACTGCGCGCCGGTGATCACCAGTCGTGTCGCGCCGAGGGCGTCCAGGGTCTCGCGCAGGTTCGTGTCGGCGAAGGAGTCGCGGTAGCTCTTGCGAACCAACGGCTCTCCTTCGTCCCGCCGCAGCGGCGCGGCGAGCTCCCACTCGGGTGTGCCCACTCCTACGGGGTCGTGGTGGACCCAGACCACGGGAACCCCACCGTCGCGAGCGCGCTCGACGAGGCTTGCGGCACGCGCGAGCACACTGTGCTCGTCGAAGCATCCCGGCATCACGCCGGCCTGCAGGTCGATCGCGAGGACGACAGTGCGGCCAGATGATGGCATCCGAGTCAGTCCCAGTCCAGGTATTCCTCGATGATCACGCCGGTCTCGATCGGGTGGTGCATCGGGAACAGGTGGTCGCCGGCGATCGTCTTGATGCTGGAACGGTCAGGCATCGTGGCCTGCAACGCCTCGGCAGTGGCGGCCGGGGTGTCGGTGTCTTCGGTTCCCTGAACGATCAGCACGGGGATCGCCGGTGCGACGGCGATGTCGACGTCCTCGACGCCGAGCAGCAGCAGACCGTTGGCCCGGTCGCTGTGCGCTGCCACGAGGGCGCGTGCGATCGTCCCGCCGAAGCCATGACCGCCGACCCAGGTGTCCTCGATTCCGACGTGATCGATCACGTCGATGACGTCGTCGACACGCTCGTCGAGCGAGGCATCGGATGCCGCGCGGTGGCCGATCCTCAGCACATGGAAACCCGCCTCTTCGGCGAGATAGTGCGCGGCGACGCCCAGCACGTCGGCGGCGAGTCCCTGCTCCTGGATCAGAACCAGCTTGACCGGACCGTCTCCCTCATCCACGAAGGGGATCGCGCGGCCCTCTGGCTCGAAGATCTGGGTATCGGTCATGGGCGCGCGGCTCCTCGTTCGGATGTCAGGGATCGCTTTCCAGCGTAGTCGAGCCCGTCGGCGGAGATCGTCGCCGCCCCACCTCAGGCGCGCAGGGGCGTAGAGTCAGGCCAGGAGCTGACTCTGGTTCCCCGAAGATGGGAACCCGTTGTCAGACACGACACGCTCGTCCGTCCATACCCAGACCTCCGGCCCGGAGCTTCTGACCCTCGGCCTGCTGGCGAACTCCTCGATGGAGAACGAACGGCGCCTCCCGATCCATCCCCGCCATCTCGACCGCATCGACGCGGATGTGCGCGCTCGCATGATCGTCGAGCACGGGTACGGCGTCGACTTCCAGCTGGAGCCCGGCTATGTGGAGTCCCGCGTCGGCCGGGTCGCCGCGCGGTCTGACGTGCTCGCCTCCGCTGACGTGCTGCTGCTGCCCAAGCCGCAGCTCGCGGATGTCGCCGAGATCAGCGCTGGCGGCATCCTGTGGGGCTGGCCGCACTGCGTGCAGGACGTCGCTCTCACGCAGACCGCGATCGACAGCCGTCTCACGCTGATCGCCTTCGAGGCCATGAACCACTGGACCCCGCAGGGAGACATGAGCCTGCACGTCTTCCACAAGAACAACGAGCTGGCCGGCTACTGCTCGGTCATCCATGCGATGAGCCTCGTCGGCTCGACCGGGGACTACGGCCCGCGCCTGCGCGCGGTCGTCATCGGCTTCGGGGCGACGGCACGCGGCGCGGTGACGGCATTGAATGCTCACGGGGTGCACGACATCGAAGTCCTCACTCAGCGCGGGGCGGCCGCCGTGGGCTCCCCCATCCACAACTCGCACCTCACTCAGCTGAACACCGACGACGGACCCACGCACCTCAGCGAGGTCGAGACGGAGGACGGCTCCGTGCTGCTCCCCGACTTCCTGGCGACGTACGACATCGTCGTGAACTGCACCCTGCAGGATGTCGCGGCGCCGTTGACGTATCTGCGCACCGAGGACCTGTCCCGTTTCGCCTCGGGCAGCCTGATCATCGATGTGTCGTGCGACGAGGGCATGGGCTTCGAGTGGGCGACCCCGACGACCTTCGACGAGCCGATGTTCACGGTGGGTCAGGGCGTGAACTACTACGCCGTCGACCACAGCCCGTCGTATCTCTGGAACTCGGCCACGTGGGACATCAGCGAGGCTCTCCTGCCTTTCCTCCGCACTGTGCTCGAAGGCCCCGACGCGTGGGCCGAGAGCTCGACGCTCACACGCGCGATCGAGATCCGCGACGGAAGGATCCAGAACCCGAGCATCCTGAGCTTCCAGGGACGATCGACGGAATACCCGCACGCCCTGGCGGTGTGACGCGCGCTAGATGTTCCGTTTGAGCCCGACGTGGGCCGTCTGGTAGCCGAGCCGGGTGTAGAACGCGCGGGTGCGATCCCGAGTCTCATCGGTGGTGATCTGTGACAGCGTCGCCCCCCGCGCACGACCGAACTCGTGCGCCCACTCCAGCATCGCCGCGCCCAGGCCCCGTGATCGCTCCGCCGTCGCGACACGCAGTCCCTCGATCTGCAGTCGGGTCGACCCGCCGCGAGAGAGCCCCGGGATGACGGTCAACTGCATGGTGGCGACGATGCGGTCGGCGTTGTCCCGGACGACCCCCAGGTAGTTGGATGCGTCGCGGATGACGGCGCGGAAGCCCGCCTCGTATCGGTCGAGTTCGACGCTCTCACGATCTGCACCGAATCGATCGTCCGACAGCAGCGCTGCGATCGCCTCGATGTCATCCCGAGTCGCCCGCTCGACACGGAAGGTTCGGCCGGCCACCTGCAGTCGTCCCCGCACCGAGGACCGCGCGTCGGCCTGCATCCTGGCTACGAGCAGGTCGAGCCATCCGCCGACATTGGTGCGAGCCTCTGCGGTGTCGGGATAGCGGCATCTCAGGTGCAGACCGGACTCGTCCAGGATGAACCACAGCATGACGCCGTCGGTGTCGGTTGCCGCGCTGACGTACTGGGCGTCGAGCCCGACGGAGTCGATCCGCACGGGCAGCCTGCGCAGATCCAGCCACGAGATCGCGAACATCCCGGGAGCCACCGGCATCCCACCCCACGGTGCGAGCACATCTGCGAGCGGCCACGCACCGAGTTGTACTGCTTCCTTGACGGCCGCTGCTGCAGCGTGCGGTTCGGCGAGCTCCGATTCGAGGACGGAATTCGTGATGAACCAGCCGACCGAGTCATGCCAGTCGTCCTCGAAGCGACTGTGCACGGGAAACACGGCTCGCAGCGCAGTACCCGCGACTTCGCGCGTCACCGCAGTCATCGCGACGACCGCAGATGCGAGCGTGGAGACGCCATCGTCACGGGCCTGCGCGGCGAATGCCGCGGCGTCGTCGACATCGAAGACATCGCGCACTTCCACGCGCTCGCGATGCGGCTCGGGTGCGCCGAGAGATAGAGGGAACTGCGGCATCACCCCGCCGCTGTCCGCGATGATCGCTTCCCATCGGCGCCGCACGTGGTCCGGTGCAGGGTCCTTGTCCAGCAACGCCTGCGTGTGTTCGACGAACGCCGGCGCCGACCTCGGCGTCGACATCGGCTTCGCGCCCGTCTTGCCCGCGTCCAGCGCGGACAGCAGATCGCGCACGATCACGAGCATCGACCACATGTCGACGTGCGCGTGGTCCGCCGCGATCACGACCGTGAGCCCCGCAGCGGTCTCCAGCACGCACAGCCGATGGGACGGACGTCCGTATGGGGAGCACTCCGCGTCGAGGATATCGCGCAGCGCGTCATTGACCGCCTGACCAGGGCCCACCTGATGCTCGACCCAGCTTCCGGGGCTGATCTCGATCTCGTGAAGCGTCGGATCGCCGTCCGCACCACGTGCGAAGGCCGATCGCAGCGTGCCATGTCGAGCGACGACAGCCAGCCACGCATCCGCGATCGATTCACGATCGGTCTGTGCGGGCAACCGGAACGACAGAGCCATCCAGGAGCCGGGTCGGTCACCCGCTCCGACATGCAGTCGCTGGTCGAACGACACGGGCAGGGGTCGTCCGAGCGCGGACGCGCTGACGTCGTACCCCCAGAGCCGTCCGAAGGGGAGGCGGAGGTGCGTGACGTTGGTCAGTCGCATGGGTAGCACCATATCGTCCGGATAACCTGATCACTCAACACGACTGCCCGAGCAGACTCGCTCAGTCATCGATCGAGGAGCCTGATGCCCACCTTCGAGGTACCCGGAGCCGAGCTGGCTGTCGCCCTGAGCGATGAAGGCGGGCACCCCGTCGTCCAGCTGCATGGCCTCACGTCGAGCCGGGCCCGCGACCGGGTGCTCAATCTCGACCTCGGTCGCGGACTGAGCGGAACTCGACTCCTGCGGTACGACGCACGCGGCCATGGCCGTTCGACCGGGCGGAAGGTTGCCGACGACTATCGCTGGCCGAACCTGGCGGATGATCTTCTGCGGTTGCTCGATCATTGGTTCCCCGGCGAGCGCGTCCACGGGGTCGGCCCCTCGATGGGTGCCGCGACCCTTCTGCACGCTGCGTCGCTCGAGCCGGACCGCTTCACGGGACTCACACTCATGGTGCCGCCCACCGGGTGGAAGACCAGACCCGCTCAAGCGGATATCTACCGAGCCGCGGCTGCGCTGATCGAAGCCGATGGTGTGGAGGCGTTCCTCGCCGGCACGCGCGGATCGACGCCACCCCCGGCCGCCGTCTCGGCACCGGAGACATGGCCCGACGTCGCCGATGCCCTTCTGCCGTCGTTGCTTCGCGGTGCAGCGCTCAGCGACTTGCCCGCCCCTGAGGCGGTCGCAGGGATCGATGTGCCGACGACGATATTGGCCTGGGTGGACGACCCCGGCCACCCGCTGTGGACCGCAGAATCCCTTGCCGAGCTGCTCCCGCACGCGACCCTGGCGGTCGCCCGCACTCCTGAAGATGTCGAAGCCTGGCCCGAGCTCTTGAGTCAGGATGTCGAGCGTCGCAGCTAGACCGGCTGTGCGCGCCGAGTTCGCTCGCGACTCCACAGCATGGCGATCATCGCCCGTCGCTGTGACGCTCGTATCCGCACCGACCGCGCAGTGATATCTTCATGCGGTGAGGCCAGAATTCGGGGATACCGCAGACGCGACTTTCGCCGTCACCCTCGTGGTGGACATGCCGATCACCAAGCTCCATGCGCTGGACGTCATCGCTTTCGCGGCGGACAGCGCCATCCGAGACGCCCGCACCGCGTCCCCTCGGGTACCGCTGTCGCCCGACGCCTGGGCAGAGGTGCAGATCCCACGCTTCGCCGATCCGCCGCCGATCGCCATCGACGTCTGCTCTGACGCAAGCGTCGACGTCGCGAGCGCTGCCGCCGACCGCCTCACGGAGGCACTGATGCAGGTCGGCTGGACCGTGCGTGCTCGACGTAGCGACGAGATCTGATTCGCACCCCGCGGCTTCGTACGCGCCGGTGCCGATCTCCTCAGCACTCGGGCAGAACCTCGCTCAGTTGTTGAAACGGAACTCCACGACGTCGCCGTCCTGCATGACGTAGTCCTTGCCCTCGAGGCGCGCCTTGCCCTTGGAGCGGGCTTCGACGACGGACCCGGTCTCGACGAGGTCGTCGAACGAGACGATCTCAGCCTTGATGAAGCCCTTCTCGAAGTCGGTGTGGATGACTCCGGCGGCCTGCGGCGCCTTGGATCCCTTGGGGATCGTCCACGCGCGCGCCTCTTTCGGGCCAGCCGTGAGGTAGGTCTGCAGTCCGAGAGTGTCGAAGCCGATGCGGGCGAGCTGGTCGAGACCGGACTCGTCCTGCCCGGTCGACGCGAGCAGCTCTGCGGCATCCTCGGGGTCGAGGTCGATCAGCTCGGACTCGATCTTGGCGTCGAGGAAGATGGCCTTCGCCGGGGCGACCAGCGCGGCGAGCTCCGCCTTGCGTGCGTCGTCGGTGAGCACGCCCTCGTCGACGTTGAAGACGAAGATGACCGGCTTGGCAGTGAGGAGTCCGAGCTCGCGGATCGGCGTCAGATCGATGCCCGCGACGGACAGCAGCACACCGCGCTCGAGCGCATCCTTCGCCGCGTTGGCGGTCTCGAGGACGACGGGCTCGATCTTCTTGCCGCGCACCTCCTTCTCGTACCGCGTGATCGCCTTGTCGACGGTCTCGAGGTCGGCCAGCATGAGCTCGGCGTTGATGGTCTCCATGTCGGATGCCGGATTGACCGCACCGTCCACGTGCACGACGTCGTCATCCGCGAACCCGCGCACGACCTGGGCGATGGCATCCGCCTCACGGATGTTCGCGAGGAACTTGTTGCCGAGTCCCTCGCCCTCGCTCGCGCCGCGCACGATGCCGGCGATGTCGACGAACGACACCGCGGCGGGCAGGATGCGCTCGCTGCCGAAGATCTCGGCGAGCTTGTCGAGACGAGGATCGGGCAGGTTCACCACCCCGACGTTCGGCTCGATCGTCGCGAACGGATAGTTCGCCGCGAGCACGTCGTTCTTGGTCAGAGCGTTGAAGAGGGTGGACTTGCCGACATTGGGCAGGCCGACGATTCCGATAGTGAGAGCCACGGGGGTCGAGTCTACCGGTCGCAGATGCGCAGCCCCTGCGGGTGTCGGCGTCAGGCTCGCACGGCGCGGAATGCGTGCGTCACGTAGGGCAGGTCGATCGTCCCCTCACCGTCGAGTCCGAGCTCGTCGAACAGCACGTCCATCTGCCGTGTGATCTCTGAGCGTTCGTCGTTCGACGCCGCGATCAGGTAGCTGCGCGAGCGCGCCATCTGATGCAGCTGCGTCCGGTTCATCGCCCGGGTCCACTCCCACTGCTGCTTCTCGATCCCCGTGAACGGGGCCTCGATGCGCGGGCCGTCGGAGCCGGGTCCGTTGACCATGTCCTCCGCCGGACTGCTGTGCATGATGTCAGTGAGACGGCGCACCCAGTCCGCGCGTTCGTCGCGGATGTTCCAGATCAGCCCCAGCACTCCCCCGGTGCGGACGACTCGTCCGAGTTCGAGGGACGCCGCAGACGGCTCGACCCAGTGCCAGGCCTGACCCAGCACGGCGGCGTCGAGGCTGGCGTCGGGCAGCGGCATCCGTTCGGCTGTTCCCTGGAAAGTCGGAACACCGGGAACGCTCCGCCGCAGTGTCGCGAGCATGGCGGCGTCCGGATCCACGGCGACGACCTCGGCATCCGGGGCCTGCGCGAGCACACGTGTGAGCTTTCCGGTGCCCGCGCCCACGTCGGCGATGCGACGGGAGCCGTGAGGCATCGGATCGAGCATCCACGACACGGCCTCGAAGGGATACTCGGGTCTTCCCGCCTCGTAGTTCGCGGCCTCGGCGCCGAAGGATGTCGCTCGGTCGGTACTCATGTCGCCAGCCTACGGCGCGTCATCCTGGAGCGTCTCGGATGCCGAGGGAGAGTGGGGATGTGCCACTGGATTTCACCGCAATCGACTTCGAGACGGCGAACTCCAGCCCCGCCTCGGCCTGCTCCGTCGGCCTCGTACGGGTGCGCGACGGCAGGATCGTCGCCACCGCCGGATGGTTGATCCGCCCGCCCGCCGGTCACGACGAGTTCCAGGAGTGGAACACCAAGATCCACGGCATCCGCGCCCACGACGTGATCGACGCGGCCACCTGGGCCGATCAGTTCGACCGCCTGTGCGCCTTCGCCGGCGCCGACGTGCTCGTGGCGCACAACGCGGGCTTCGACCTCAATGTGCTCCGCCGGGCTTCCGAGGCCACCGGCGGCGACTGCCCGCCGTATCGCTCGCTGTGCAGCCTGCAGGTGGCTCGCAAGACCTACGACCTCGAGTCGTACCGACTCCCGAAGGCCGCAGAGGCTGCGGGCTTCACCGGCTTCTCGCACCATGACGCGCTTGCGGACGCGCTCGCGTGCGCCCACATCATCATCGACGCCGCTCGCCGACACGGCGCGCCCGACGTCTTCTCCCTGGCGGATGCATTGTCGCTGCGAGTGACCGAGCCGGTCGTCGCCACCCCGGAGCGCGCGGTCGCCTGAGTCGCACCGGACGAATGTCCGTGGCCGAGCGCATCATGGAGCACATGGATGCTCTCACGCTCGTTCTTCTCCTGGTCGCGCTCGCGGCCGGCGCCGCCGTGGGGTGGTTCCTCCGCGGATCGCGCGGAGCAGCAGACCTCGCTCGCGCCGAGGCCGAGCTCGCCGCAGCTCGAGACGATCGCGACCGACAGTACGACCTGTATCGGGATGCCGTCGAGCACGCGAGGCTCGAGCAGCGCGCCGAGGCGCAGCGGGTGCAGCAGCAGAATGCGGTGCTCACCGCTCTCGCTCCCGTGCGCGAGAGTCTCCAGCAGATGCAGCAGAAGGTCTCGGCGATCGAGCAGGAGCGTCATGCGCAGTTCGGATCGCTCGCGGAGCAGCTCAGGCGCGCGCAGGAGTCCGACGAGGCGTTGCGCTCGACGACCGAGTCGCTGGCCGGAGCACTTCGCTCGACCGCCACACGAGGGGTCTGGGGTGAGACGCAGCTGCGACGGGTCGTCGAGGCCGCAGGGCTGATCCGACACGTCGACTTCGATCTGCAGTCCAGCATCTCGTCGGACCGGGGTCAGGGACGGCCCGACATGGTGATCCGTCTCGCCGGCGGCACATCGATCGCGGTCGACGCCAAGGTTCCGCTCGATGCCTACCTCGAGGCATCGGCACTGCCGATCGGGGACGCGCATGAGACCCAGCGTCGCTCCCACATGCAGAAGCACGTGAAGGCCGTTCGCGCGCACGTCGACGCACTCGCGAAGAAGGCGTACTGGACGGGCCTCGACGCCAGTCCTGAGTTCGTCATCTGCTTCCTGCCGAGCGAGTCGCTGCTCGCCGCAGCCATCGACGAAGATCCGACGCTGCTGGACTACGCATTCACGAAGAAGGTGGCGCTCGCGTCCCCGGTGAATCTGTGGGCCGTGCTCAAGACCGTGGCCTACAGCTGGACGCAGCAAGAGGTGTCGACCGAGGCGCGCGCACTGCTGAATCTCGGCACCCAGCTCTACGACCGACTCGGCGTCCTCGCGGGGCACGCCGACGATCTGCGCCGCGCACTCGAGCGCACGGTCGACAGCTACAACAGATTCGCGGGTTCGCTCGAGAGCCGTGTGCTCGTGACGGCCAGGCAGTTCCCCGGAATCAGCGCGTCGACGCTCGACTCCGCCCCACCGGCGATCACCGCGCAGACGCGACGCTTCACCTCGGCAGAGCTCATGAGCGGCTCAGGAGCGGAAATCGGCTCCGAGCTCCGCATCCCCCATGCTGCTGACGATGCATCCGCTGCGCCGGGTACGTCGATCCAGGCCGATGTCGGAGACGTTCGCGGCCGGGTCAGCGACGACGAATCGGCGAACGCGGATTCAGCATCCCGACCGGTCGAGGCGGAAGAGCCCCGCCGCTGAGATCAGGCGACGCCCGGTACGCCGCTGAGCAGCAGGATCACGAGGCCGCTGGTCACGACGAAAGCTCCGACCATCCACCAGGAGCTGATCTCGTGCCCCTCGTCGAGGCGCTTGCGGAACAGCACGTCCGCACGTCGAGCGGGATCTGAGACAGCCGTCTTGACGACAGGCGCCGCCGGAGTCGCGATCGGCAGAGGCACTCCGGCCTCGTCGACGTTGATCCGCATGATCCGGCCGGTCGGCGTCGTCACGATCTTGGTCGGCGTGCCCTGGGAACCATTCGTGTGCTGCGTTGTCATCGGTCTGCCCTCCTGTGCCTGCGGTGCCTGGCGGCTCCGTCGACGGCGACAAATCCAGTGTCAATTGTCACACGAACGCACGAGAAAGCTCGGCTCAGCACCGCACAGGCGGTACCGGGTCGGTAACGATGAGGGGCCCGTTCCCGACTCGCGCTCTCAGGTCACGGCAGTCAGAGCCACTTCGAGACGAGGTGCTCCGAGGCGATCCGGCGAAGGGTTCCCGAGGCACCGCGCAGCACGACGCTCTCGGTGTAGATGTAGCCGCCCTCGCGTCGGACGCCGGCCACCAGCTGGCCGTCCGTGACGCCGGTGGCGACGAAGATCGTGTTGTCCCCGCGCACGAGATCGTCGGCCTCGTAGACCTTGTCCATGTCGAGGCCGGCGTCGATTCCGCGCTGGCGCTCATCGTCGTCGCGAGGCCAGAGACGCCCCTGGATGTGACCGCCGAGAGCCTTGATCGCACACGCCGTCACGATTCCCTCGGGGCTGCCGCCCACCCCGACGCACATGTCGGTTCGGGCCGCGTGACGCGCCGCGTTGATCCCGCCGGCGACGTCGCCGTCGCTCATGAGTCGCGTCCCGGCACCGGCATCCCGGATCTCCTGGATCAGCTGCTCGTGACGCGGACGGTTCAGCACCGAGACGACGATCTCGTCCACCGGCTTGCCGAGAGCCCCCGCGAGCTTGCGGATGTTCTCGCCGATCGGCAGGCGGATGTCGACCACTCCGACACCGGCAGGGCCCGTGACGAGCTTGTCCATATAGAAGACGCTGGACGCGTCGAGCATCGATCCGCGATCGGAGACGGCGATGACCGAGAGCGCATTCTGACGTCCTGCTGCGGTCAGCGAGGTGCCATCGATCGGGTCGACCGCGATGTCGCACTCCGGGCCGCTGCCGGTGCCGACCTCTTCGCCGTTGAAGAGCATCGGAGCATTGTCCTTCTCGCCCTCACCGATGACCACTCGCCCCTGAAAGGCCACTGTCCCGAGGAAGGCACGCATCGCATCGACGGCGGCGCCGTCCGCCGCCTCCTTCGCGCCACGACCGATGAACGGAACGGCGCGAATGGCGGCTGCTTCAGTGGCCCGCACCAGCTCCATCGCGAGGTTTCGATCGGGACGAAGGGGGCTGAGATCCGCTGTAAGACTAACCATGCGGTCAGCCTAACCAGCGTGAACGTCTGAAACGGCAGTTTTCGGTCGAACGACGACGAAGGAATCCCGATTCTTAACACACGGGTAGGAGGGCGTGCTCGCCCGGTCACCGCCGACAGCATCGGGCAGTCAGCCCCGATAGAGTGACTGCTGTCCCGGCTTCCCCAAATCGCAGGAGTTCTCATGCCCGTCGCCACCCCGGATCAGTACGCCGAAATGCTCGACCGCGCGAAGGCCGGCGGCTTCGCGTACCCGGCTTTCAACGTCTCGAGCTCGCAGACCATCAACTCGGTCCTCCAGGGCCTGACCGAGGCAGGTTCCGACGGAATCATCCAGGTCACCACCGGCGGCGCCGACTACTTCGCCGGCCACACGGTCAAGGCCCGCGCGACCGGCGCACTCGCCTTCGCGCGCTTCGCGACCGAGGTCGCGAAGAACTACCCGATCACCGTCGCGCTGCACACCGACCACTGCCCGAAGGATGCTCTCGCCGGCTTCGTCGAGCCGCTGATCTCCGCCTCCGAAGACGAGGTCAAGGCGGGACGCAACCCGATCTTCCAGTCCCACATGTGGGACGGCTCGGCCGTGCCGCTCGCGGAGAACATCGAGATCGCCAAGGATCTCCTGCCCCGCATGAAGAACATCAACGCCATCCTCGAGGTCGAGATCGGCGTCGTCGGCGGCGAGGAAGACGGTGTGGCGCACGAGGGATCCAACGATGCCCTCTACACGACGTTCGCGGACGTCGACCAGGCCGTACAGGCGCTCGGTCTCGGCGAGCAGGGGCGCTACATCGCAGCCCTCACGTTCGGCAACGTCCACGGCGTCTACAAGCCGGGCGGAGTGAAGCTGCGTCCCGAGCTCCTCGGAGAGATCCAGCAGCAGGTCGCCGCGAAGTACAACACCGGCGCGAAGCCGCTCGACCTCGTCTTCCACGGCGGTTCTGGTTCGACCGATGAGGAGATCGCCCTCGCGGTGGCCAACGGCGTCATCAAGATGAACATCGACACCGACACGCAGTACGCCTACACGCGTGCCATCGCGGACTACATGTTCAAGAACTACGACGGTGTGCTCAAGGTCGACGGCGAGGTCGGCAACAAGAAGCAGTATGACCCGCGCGCCTGGGGCAAGATCGCGGAGACGGCCATGGCCGCTCGCGTCGTCGAGTCCACGCGCCAGCTCGGCTCGTACGGCCAGTCCCAGAGCTGATCCAGCCTGACAACGCAGATGCCCCCGACCGAACGGCCGGGGGCATCTCCTGTTTCACGGGGTCATCCACCCGCCGTCTTGGCGACGAAGTCGATGAACGCCGGGTCGTTCATCAGCGGAATCGCGGCGCATACAGACGCCACGAGCAGGGTCACGGCCGCACCGACCAGCGGAACCCACCACGAGAGCTTGCCGGCGCGCAGGCGGCGGATCGACAGGAAAGCGGTGAGCGACCAGCCCACGGCGAGCACGATCGCCGCGACGGTGCCCCAGATCCGGCCCTCAGCGAAGTTGGTGAACTCGCCGTCCACGCCGAGCACCGTCATCATCTGATTCATCGCGGTGGAGAAGTCGAGGTACGACAGTCCTGTCATCACGACATTGATCAGCCCGTAGGCGAGCAGTGCGATGGTCACGAAGCGATCGACGGGACGCGGACGAGCCGCTGCCGATGCGGACGGGACTCGGTCACCGGGAGCGGGCGGGTTCTCGGCCCCGCTCACATCCACAGCCGGCACCTCGCCCAGCGGCGGCAGCCCTGCTGCCCTCCGCTGCTCTTCGAGGGTCGCGATTTCGCCGTACTGGGGACGCTGATCGGTCATTCGGCCATGGTATCCGCCCGGTCTCTGCACGACTCACAGACTGCGGGCGTCAAAAGAATGGCGGCCCCGGAGGAGTGGGGACTCCTCGGGGCCGCGGACTCGGAACGCTGGGGACGCTCGTCATCCAAGTGGGGTGAGGAACGCTGGGGACATTCCTCCACCTGTAGCGCCGATTGCACAGACGACTACACCTCACATGGTAGGAAAGCGCGTGCCCGAGCACCAGAGGCACTTCTTCAGATAGTGAAGAGCATCAGACGGGCGACGCGTGCTGCGTCAGATCGGCGTCGCCAGACGGGCTGCGCCGCCGCCCAGAGCGTCCGCCCCCAACTGCATGGACAACCGCCTCGCCACGAGCTTGAGCTTCCCGACCAGGCCGCGATCGAAGCGCGGGTGTCCCACCGGAAGCGAGACGGCGAGTGAGGCTCTGACGCTCGGGGCGATCACGGGAACGGCGATGCAGGTATTGCCGATCGCATACTCCTCGCGGTCCACGGCGAATCCCGGAGAGCGGTCGAGCTCCGCGATCAGCGCACGCCGGTCACTGATCGTGCGAGACGTGAGTTCCTCCAGCGGATGCCGCGAGAGATAGTCGTCACGCTCCTCTCCGCTCAGATCGCTGAGGATCTGCTTGCCGAGCGCCGTGGCATGCGCGCTCGAATCCAGACCCACCCACAGATCGAGCCGAGGACTGCGCGGGGCATCCACGATGTCGATGAGGTGCACTTCGCCGTCCTGATAGCGGGACAGGTATGCGGAAGCACCCACCTCGTCGGCGGTCTGACGCAGGGCCATGCGGACGTGCGCGAAGAACACGCCCCCGGCGTCGGACTGCAGCCGGAAGGCGGGGAAGTTCTCGCCGAGGACCAGACCGTCGGGCTCGCTCACGAGATACCCCTCATGCACCAGTGTGCGCACGAGGTTGTAGGTCGTACCCGGGGTGAGGCCGGTTCGCATGGCGAGAGCCTTGACCGGCACCGGGCGCGGAGAGTTCGCGACCATGTCGACGAGTCGGAGCGCGCGCTGCACCGAGCCGATCAGCGTCGGCGCCGCCTCTGTGGCGGCCACCGTCAGGCGTTCCCGCTGGAGGAACGGCCTCCCAGCGCACGCGCGTCTCGCTGACCCGCGGCATCCTGTCGCAGCTCCTTGGGCAGGGAGAACATGAGGTCCTCCTCCGCCGTCTTGACCTCTTCGACGTCGCGGTAACCCGCTCCGTCGAGTGCGTCGAGGACCTCGCGAACCAGCACCTCGGGCACGGAGGCGCCGGAGGTGACACCGACCGTCGCAACGCCGTCGAGCCACTCCTGCTTGACCTCTTCGGCGTAGTCCACGCGATAGGCGGCCTTCGCGCCGTATTCGAGCGCGACCTCGACGAGGCGCACCGAATTCGACGAGTTCGAGGAACCGACGACGATCACGAGGTCGGCGTTCGCCGCGACCTTCTTGATGGCGACCTGGCGGTTCTGCGTGGCGTAGCAGATGTCATCGGACGGCGGATTGTGCATCTCGGGGAACCGGGCCCGCAGTCGGTTCACGGTCTCCATGGTCTCGTCGACCGAGAGCGTGGTCTGCGAGAGCCAGACCACCTTCGAGGGGTCCTTCACCTGCACGGTGTCGGCTTCGGCGGGCGAGTTCACGATGGTCACATGCTCGGGAGCCTCTCCCGCAGTGCCCTCGACCTCTTCGTGCCCCTCGTGGCCGATGAGCAGGATCTCGAAATCGTCGCGGGCGAAACGCACTGCCTCGCGGTGCACCTTGGTGACCAGCGGGCAGGTCGCGTCGATGGCGTGCAGGCCGCGGTCCGACGCCGCCTCGACGACCGCGGGCGAGACTCCGTGCGCACTGAAGACGACGTGAGCGCCCTCGGGAACCTCGTCGACCTCCTCGACGAAGATCGCGCCCTTCTCCTCGAGCTCGGTGACGACGTGGATGTTGTGCACGATCTGCTTGCGCACGTAGACCGGCGCGCCGTAGCGCTCGAGCGCCTTCTCGACGGCGACCACAGCCCGGTCGACGCCGGCGCAGTATCCGCGCGGAGCGGCGAGCAGAACACGCTTGTTCCCGACGACCGGGTTATCCTGAAGCCGCCCGGCCGCCCCACGTACTCGGGGGATGCGCGGCAGAGGCAGATGAACGGCAGTCGAGGTCACCCTTGAATTCTACCGCCGAGAACCTGAGCAGGAGCGGGAAGGGGCACCGAGCGCATGACGGTCTTCGAAGCATCGACGCGTCCTGGCGAGACTCCGCCGGCGGATGCGGTCGCCCCGCGCGACTCCTCGGCCGACGCACCGACCTCGGTCGCACGCCTGAACGCGACGATCCGCGACTTCGTGGCGCGCTGGAACACGGTGTGGGTCGAAGGCGAGATCACCTCCTGGAACGTGCGCGGGGGCAACATCTTCGCCCGGCTCAAGGACACCCGCTCCGACGCGCAGATCTCCATCAGGATCTGGTCGAGTGTGCGCCCGCGGATCCCCGGCGATCTGGCTGTCGGCGACCATGTCGTCGCCGCCGTCAAGGCCGACTACTTCGTCAAGGCCGGCGATTTCAGCTTCGCCGTCTCGGCGATGAAGCACGTGGGCCTCGGCGATCAGCTGGAGAAGCTGGAGAAGCTGCGACTGCAGCTGCGCCAGGAGGGCCTGTTCGACGCCTCGCGCAAGAAGCGCCTCCCGTTCCTCCCCCATGTGATCGGCCTGATCACGGGAGAGAAGTCGGATGCCGAGAAGGACGTGCACCGCAACGCCGAGTTGCGCTGGCCCCAGGTGCGCTTCCGCACGGAGTATGCGGCTGTTCAGGGCGACCGGTGCGTCCCCGAGACCCTCGCCGCTCTGGCACGACTGGACGCCGACCCGGATGTCGACGTGATCGTCATCGCCCGCGGCGGCGGCGATCCGCAGACGCTGCTCGGATTCAGTGACGAACGACTCGTCCGGGCTGTGGCCGCGGCAACGACTCCGATCGTCAGCGCGATCGGACACGAGAACGATCATCCGCTTCTGGACGACGTGGCCGACCTGCGCGCATCGACTCCGACGGATGCCGCGAAGCGCGTCGTACCCGACGTCAGCGAGCAGCGGGCGCTGATCGCGCAGCTGCGATCCCGAGCCACGACCCGACTGACGCAGCGGCTGTCGCACGACATCGCGCAGCTCGAGCAGCTGCGGTCCCGTCCCTCGCTGCGCTCCCCCGACCCGATCATCGAGTCGCGTTCTCAGGACGTGTGGCTGCTGCTCTCGCGAGGACGCGACACGATCACCCGTCAGCACGATGCGGCCGGCCGTGCGACGAGCGAGCTGCGAGCCTCACTGCGGGCGCTCTCCCCCGCGGCCACGCTGTCGCGCGGCTATGCGATCGCCCATCTCGAGGGCGGAGTGATCCTCCGCGACGCCGCCGACGCTCCGGCCGGCAGCAGCCTGACGATCACGGTCGACCGCGGCTCCGTCACGGCCCGTTCCGAGGGCGAGATCCCGGAAGCACCGGTGCCCCGCTCCGGATGAGCGGGTCCCGCGCACCGCGTAGGATGGAGGCGTGAGTGCGCCGAACGACACCCCTGTGGACACGCTGTCATTCGAGGCCGCTCGCGATGAGCTCGTGAAGGTCGTCTCCGAGCTCGAACAGGGCGCTCCGACCCTCGAGCAGTCGCTCGCTCTCTGGGAGCGCGGCGAGGCCCTGGCGGCCCGCTGCGAGGAATGGCTGCTCGGCGCCAAGCGTCGCCTCGAGGCCGCCCGTGCCACGTCGACCGGTGCCGCCGACGGAGACGACTCATGAGCAAGCCCGCGCCCATCGTCGCCGAACTGGGCCGGCCGGAGACCCCCGAAGAGACGGCGGCCCGCAAGGCCGCGTCGAGCAAGGCCTATCGCTCGAGCCAGACGGTGCGCAGCCTGGTGGCCGCTCTGATCGTCACGCTGGCCATCGTCACGGTGATCGTGCTCGCAGTTCCCCGTGGCGAACCCGCGACCGCCCAGAAGATCGACGTGGTCGGCGTAGCCGCGGACGTGGAGTCCACCATGGATCGCCCGGTGATCGTGCCCGACCTGGCCGACTTCTGGAGAGTCAACACGGCCGAGCTCACGAGCGGCGCGGCGACGGTCTGGGATGTCACCCTCGCCCCGTCAGCCGAGGATGAGCGCGGATTCATCAAGCTGGCACAGGCCTTCGATGCTGACGCAGCCTGGGCCCCGCAGCGCCTCAACGGAACCGCGCCGACGGACACGACGTCGATCGGCGGGCTGGAGTGGGACGTCTACGACCTCGGCGATGCCGGTGCGAAGCAGAACATCACCTATGCGATCGGCACCCAGGCGGGTGACGACTACCTGCTGCTCTACGGCTCACGCTCCGCCGACTCCACCGCCGAGCTCGCCAAGTCCCTCGTCCCCCAGATCCGCGACCTCTCGGAGTAGCCCTCATGACAGACACGCTCACGCCCGCCGCCGCCTGGAAGCAGATGCAGGAGGGCAACCAGCGATTCGTCGATGACGCCCCGCGGCACCCGAATCAGGATGTCGCCCGACGCAAGCACCTGGCTGCGGCGCAGCATCCTGTCGCCACCCTGTTCGGATGCTCCGACTCCCGGCTGGCCGCGGAGATCATCTTCGACCTGGGGCTCGGCGACCTGTTCGTCGTCCGCAATGCCGGTCAGGTGATCGGCGAGTCGATCGTCGCGAGCCTCGAGTACGCGGTCGCGGTGCTGAACGTCCCCCTGATCGTCGTGCTCGCACACGACTCGTGCGGTGCTGTGCGCGCCGCCATCGACGGCACCGCGATCGACGCGGCGCCGCTGCCGCCGCACATCTGGAAGCTCATCGCACCGATCGTGCCTGCGGCCCGGAAGGTGCTCGTCGAGAGCGGCGGGACCACGGTCGCCGAGATCGACGCCGACCTGGTCGGCCAGGAGCACCTGCGCAACACGGTCCGCGACCTGCTGCAGTCGTCCGAGGTGATCTCCCACGCCGTCGCCGAGGGTCGTCTGGGCATCGTCGGCGCCAACTACCGTCTGGCCGAGGGAACCGCGATTCCCGTCATCACGGTCGGACTCGACACAGACGGAAACGACACCGAGGGGCACAGCCCCGCAACCAAGGAGGGTTCGGAATGACCGACCAGCACAGCGGCGCAGACGCGCAGGGCTACCGCATCGAGCACGACACGATGGGCGAGGTGCGGGTTCCCGTGAACGCGCTCTACGGCGCACAGACGCAGCGCGCCGTCGAGAACTTCCCGATCTCGGGCAAGGGCCTCGAATCCACGCAGATCGCCGCCCTCGCGCGCATCAAGAAGGCCGCCGCGCTCGCGAACAAGGAGCTGGGCACGCTCGATGGGGCCATCGCGGACGCGATCGCCCAGGCCGCCGACGAGGTCGCATCCGGTGCACATGACGGCGAGTTCCCCGTCGACACCTACCAGACGGGCTCCGGCACGTCGTCGAACATGAACATGAACGAGGTGCTCGCGACCCTCGCGACGCGCATCCTCGGTGCGGATGTGCACCCGAACGACCATGTGAACGCCTCGCAGTCGTCGAACGACGTGTTCCCGACCTCGGTGCACATCGCGGTCACGCAGGCGCTCATCGACACCCTCATCCCCGCGCTCGACCACCTCGCCGTCGCCTTCGAGGCGAAGGCCGAGCTGTGGAAGGACGCGGTGAAGTCGGGTCGCACGCACCTCATGGACGCCACGCCCGTCACCCTGGGCCAGGAGTTCGGCGGCTACGCCCGTCAGATGCGCCTCGGCATCGAGCGCGTGCAGTCGGCCCTCCCGCGCGTCGCCGAGGTCCCGCTCGGCGGCACCGCCACCGGCACCGGCATCAACACCCCGCTCGGGTTCCCGCAGAAGGTCATCGAGCTGCTCGCAGCCGAGACCGAGCTTCCGATCACCGAGGCCAAGGATCACTTCGAGGCACAGGCCAACCGCGACGGTCTCGTCGAGGCGTCCGGCGCGCTGCGCACGATCGCCGTCTCGTTGACCAAGATCAACAACGACCTGCGCTGGATGGGCTCCGGCCCCAACACCGGACTCGGCGAACTGCACATCCCCGACCTGCAGCCGGGTTCCTCGATCATGCCCGGAAAGGTGAACCCGGTCGTCCCCGAGGCCGTGCTGATGGTGTGCGCACGAGTGATCGGCAACGACGCGACCGTCGCCTGGGCCGGAGCATCCGGCTCGTTCGAGCTCAACGTCGCGATCCCGGTCATGGGCACCGCCGTTCTCGAGTCGATCCGTCTGCTCGCCAACGCCTCGCGCGTGCTCGCCGACAAGACCGTCGACGGACTGCAGGCGAACCTCGACCGCGCGGCGGCTTTCGCCGGAATGAGCCCGTCGATCGTCACCCCGCTCAACAAGCTCATCGGCTACGAGGCTGCGGCGAAGATCGCCAAGCACTCGGTCGCGAAGGGCATCACGGTGCGCGACGCCGTGATCGACCTCGGCTATGTCGAGCGCGGAGACCTGACGCTCGAGCAGCTCGACGAGAAGCTCGACCTGCTGTCGATGACCCACCCGGGTTGATCACCGGATACTGACACGACGGATGCCGCAGGGACTCGTTCCCTGCGGCATCCGTCGTCTCTGCCCCCTCAGCAGCAGCGGGCTCCGGGGTCGGCATCCTGCTGGGCGTAGTGCGCCCGCCAGAACTCGCGTTCGGTGAGCGGCTCTCGCTCGGGATGCCGCTCCCGTTCGTGCGCGACGTAGGCCGTGTACCGCGACTGCCCTGTCACGCCGTTCATGTACCAGGCGACGGAGTGCCAGATCCTGCGCGCCGCCTCGGCCACCGCCGCAGACATCAGTGCCCCCTCGTCGGCTGGGCGGACGAGGGCAGCGCGTTCCACTCCTTCTCGACCGCGCGCTCCTCCGGTGAGGCGATGAGTCCTGCCGGAGCGAACCGACGCGACGGCACCTCCGGGTCTTCGTGGTCGATGATCGGCCCGGGTCGCACCGCCTGGATAACCTTGACGATCGAGATCGTGATGACGATCACAGACAGCACCAGGAAAGTCACCGACAGGATGCCCTGGATCATCGTGTTGCGCACCACCGCCTCCATCGCGGCGACGCTGGTCGCCGTGCCGAACGACGTCTCGCCCTCAGCGAGCGCGTCGCGGAAGGCGACGTGATTGGCGAAGTACCCGACCTGCGGCACGCTCGAGAAGATCTTCTGCAGCGACGCCGTGACGGTGACGACCGTCACGAATGCCAGCGGCAGAGCGACCACCCAGAGAACCGTGAACGTGCGCCTGCGGGCGACGATGGTGAGCACCACGGCGAGCGCGATGGCCGCCAGCAGCTGGTTGGCGATGCCGAACAACGGGAACAGGGTGTTGATGCCGCCGAGAGGGTCCGTGACGCCCATGATCAGCACCGCGCCCCAGCCCGCGACCATCACCGCCGTGCAGATCCAGGCCCCGACCCGCCACGACGTGTCCTTGAAACGGGGGATGACGTTGCCGACCGAGTCCTGCAGCATGAATCGCGCGACACGGGTGCCGGCATCCACTGCGGTCAGGATGAACAGCGCCTCGAACATGATCGCGAAGTGATACCAGAACGCCATCATCCCGGTGCCGCCGATCCACTGCTGCATGATGTGCGCGAGGCCGAGAGCGAGGGTCGGCGCACCGCCGGTCCGGGAGACGATCGACTCCTCCCCCACAGCCTCGGCCGTGCTCGTGAGCATCTCGGGGGTCAGGTTCACCCCCGTCAGCCCGAGGCTGTTGACGAACTGCACGGCGCCTTCGACGGTGCCGAGGGTCGCGGCCGGCGAGGAGTTCATCGCGAAGTACAGACCACGGTCGATCGAGATCGCGGCGACGAGCGCCATGATCGCGACGAACGACTCCATGAGCATGCCGCCGTAGCCGATGAAGCGGGTCTGCTTCTCCTTCTCGATCATCTTCGGCGTGGTGCCCGACGCGATGAGCGCATGGAATCCGCTCAGCGCCCCGCAGGCGATCGTCACGAACAGGAACGGGAAGAGGGAACCCGCCCAGACCGGCCCCGTCTCCCCCGCCGCGAACTCGCTGAAGGCCGGGACAGTGATCTCCGGCCGCACGAAGAGAATCGCGACGGCGAGTGCCACGATCACGCCGATCTTCATGAACGTCGAGAGGTAGTCGCGCGGAGCGAGCAGCATCCACACCGGCAGCACCGCGGCGATGAAGCCGTAGATGATGATCCCCCACGCGATCGTCGTGCGGTCGAGGGTGAAGACCGCCTGACCCCAGTCGGTCTCGGCGACCATCCCGCCGCCGATGATCGCCGCCATCAGCAGCACGAACCCGATGAGCGACACCTCGGTGATCTTGCCTGGTCGGATCCACCGGAGGTACGCCCCCATGAACAGGGCGATCGGGATCGTCATGGCCACGGAGAACACGCCCCAGGGGCTCTCGCCGAGGGCGTTCACCACGACGAGAGCGAGGATCGCCGTGATGATGATCATGATGAGGAGTGTGGCGACGATGGCCGCCGTGCCGCCGAATCGACCGAGCTCATCGCGGGCCATCTGGCCGAGAGAGCGCCCGCCCCGGCGCATCGAGAAGAACATCACGAGGTAGTCCTGCACCGCACCCGCCAGGACGACTCCGACGATGATCCAGATCGTGCCCGGCAGGTAGCCCATCTGCGCGGCGAGCACGGGTCCCACGAGAGGGCCGGCACCCGCGATCGCGGCGAAGTGGTGACCGAACAGCACTCGACGGTCGGTCGCGACGTAGTCCTTGCCGTCCGCCTTGTACTCGGCGGGTGTCGCGCGCCGGTCGTTCGGCTTGACGAGGTTGCGCTCGATGAACTTCGAGTAGAAACGGTAGAAGACGAGATAGGTGCAGACCGCCGCGAACACGAACCAGATGGCGTTCACCGTCTCGCCTCTGACGATGGCGAGCATCGTCCAGGCGACACCGCCCAGTAGCGCGATCGCCGCCCAGAGGACGATCTTCAGCGGTGTCCAGCGCGGCTTCTCATCGACAGCCACCGGGGGAAGCGAGTGGTCTTCGACAGTCTTCGTTGTGTCACTCATGGCGCATCACTCCATCGTCTGCGTTCGGTGCCACGAGCGTAATCCGACGACCACGCCGACGGAAGCGAATCGCCGACGCATCCGCCGGAACATGCGACAGCGGATGCCGTGACATCACGGCATCCGCTGTCGGACCACTCAGGTCAGCTGAGTTCGCCCCCTTCGAGAAGCTCGGTCACCAGGGCGGCGATCGCGGAGCGCTCGGACCGCATCAGCGTCACGTGGGCGAACAGGTCATGCCCCTTGAGCGTCTCGATCACGCTGGCGATGCCGTCATGACGGCCGACACGGAGGTTGTCGCGCTGGCCGACGTCGTGGGTCAGGATCACGCGCGAGTTCTGCCCCATGCGGCTGAGGACGGTCAGCAGCACGTTGCGCTCGAGCGACTGCGCCTCGTCGACGATCACGAACGCGTCGTGCAGCGACCGACCGCGGATGTGCGTGAGCGGGAGCACCTCGAGAATGCCCCGTTCGACGACCTCCTCCATGACGTTGCCGGACACGACCGAACCGAGCGTGTCGAACACCGCCTGCCCCCACGGGCCCATCTTCTCGCCCTGATCGCCGGGCAGGTAGCCGAGCTCCTGGCCTCCGACGGCGAACAGCGGGCGGAAGACGATGATCTTCTTCTGCTGCTGTCGTTCGAGCACCGCCTCGAGGCCGGCGCAGAGAGCCAGGGCGGACTTTCCGGTGCCCGCGCGCCCGCCCAGCGAGACGATGCCGATGTCCGGGTCGGTGAGCAGGTCGATCGCGATCCGTTGCTCGGCGGACCGCCCGTGCATGCCGAAGATGTCGCGGTCGCCGCGGACGAGCTTGTACTCGCCGTCTCCCGTGATCCTGCCGAGTGCGGAACCGCGCTCGGAGTGGATGATGAGCCCGGTGTTCACTGGCAGGCCCCTCGCATCTTCGCTGATGCCCACCTCGCTCTCGTAGAGATCGCTGATCTCGTCACCGGACAGGTCGAGGGTGGTGATTCCGGTCCATCCCGAATCGACGGCCTGCTCGGCGAGGTACTCCTCGGCACGCAGACCGAGCGAGGCCGCCTTGACGCGCATCGGGAGGTCCTTCGAGACGATCGTGACGTCCTGACCGTCCTGCGCGAGGTTCATCGCGACCGAGAGGATGCGGGTGTCGTTGTCGCTCAGCCGGATGCCGGCCGGGAGCACCGAGGAGTCCGTGTTGGCCAGCTCGACCCGAAGCGTGCCGCCCTCGCCGACCTCGACGGGGAAGTCCAGCCGTCCGTGCTCGACACGAAGGTCATCGAGGTGGCGAAGCGCCTGACGGGCGAAGTATCCGATCTCCGGGTCGTGCCGCTTGCCTTCGAGTTCGGTGATGACCACCACCGGAAGGACGACCGAGTGCTCGGCGAACCGGAAGAACGCCTGCGGATCGCTCAGCAGGACGGACGTGTCGAGCACATAGGTCCGAAGATCCTGATCAGGACCCTCCGCCCCCGCTCGCATCGTCGTCTTACGGGTGGACTGCTGCGCGGTGCTGGTGGACTGCTGCGCTGTACGTGAGGTCACGACCCACTCCCGACCCGGGGAACTCCCGGTTATTCGAACGAGTCGACCAGGGGGTCACGAGTCGTCATCCTGAGGCCGACCCGACGGGCACCTTGCCCGATGCCTAGAAGCTACGACCAGCCGCCGACATTTGACGAACTCGACACGCCACGAGTTCGTTACGTGTTGGTTAACGCGGGGTGGCGTCGTCGGCGAGGTCAGCGGCCGAAGCGCCGGTCACGGTCGGCGAAGTCGCGGATCGCGCGGAGGAAGTCGACCTGTCGCAGGTCCGGCCCGAGCGCCTCCACGAAGTAGAACTCGCTGTGGGCGCTCTGCCAGAGCAGGAAGTCGCTCAGACGCTGCTCGCCGCTCGTGCGGATGACGAGATCGGGGTCCGGCTGGCCGCCGGTGTACAGATGCTCCCCGATCATCTCGGGGGTCAGATGAGCGGCGAGGTCCTCGATCGTGCCGCCGGACGCCTGATGCGCCGTGACGATGCTGCGCACCGCATCGACGATCTCGTTGCGTCCGCCGTAGCCGACCGCGAGGTTGACGTGGAGGCCGGTGTGGTCGCGCGTGCGCTCCTGTGCGTCGTCCAGCACCTTCGCGAGCTCCGCGGGAAGGATGTCGGAGCGTCCGACGTGCTTCACACGCCAATTGCCCTCGCGCGACAGTGCCTCGGCGAGCTCGGCGATGATCTCGATCAGATCGGCGAGCTCGGCGGAGTCGCGCTTTCGCAGGTTGTCGCTGGACAGGAGATACAGCGACACGACCCGCACCCCGAGTTCGTCGCACCAGCCGAGGAACTCGCGCATCTTGGCGGCACCCGCCCTGTGTCCCTCCGCGGGAGTCTCGTAGCCGAGCTGCCTGGCCCAGCGCCGATTGCCGTCGATCATCATGGCGACGTGATGGGGAACGGTCGCCGGATCGAGATGGCGGCGCAGCCGGCTGGTGTAGAGGCGGTACAGCGGCCCCCGCCCCTGACCATCGCGTGTCATCACCTCCCTACGCTATCGCGTCGGCGTCGGCGGACCCAGGGCCGACGCTCAGGATATGTACGCTCGCCTGCATGGGCGCCCGCATAGAGTGAAGGCGTGAGCACTCCCGACTCCTCGGTACCTGACGTCCCCCAGCTGCCCCTCCTGGAGGAGGCGGCGCACGACGCCGCCGTCGAGATCAAGCCGACCTGGCGCGGCTGGATCCACGCGGCCACGTTCCCCGTCGCGATCGTCGCCGGGGTGGTGCTGATCACCGTCGCGCAGGGCGGCGCGGCCAAGTGGGCCGCCGCCGTGTTCATGGCCACCTCGCTGCTGCTCTTCGGCAACTCCGCTCTCTATCACCGGATCGACTGGAGCCCGAAGGTCAAGGTGATCCTCAAGCGGATCGACCACGCGAACATCCTGCTGCTGATCGCCGGCACCTATACGCCGCTCGCCGTGCTCGCTCTGCCCCCTCAGAAGGGCGCCCTGCTGCTCGTGTTCGTGTGGAGCGGGGCGCTTCTCGGCATCCTGTTCCGGGTGTTCTGGATCAATGCTCCGCGGTGGCTGTACGTCGCCCTCTACCTGCTTCTGGGCTGGGCTGCGGTGATGTACCTCGCCGACCTCTTCGTCGCGAACGCCACGATGATGGTGCTCGTCATCGTCGGAGGGCTCCTCTATACGGGCGGCGCGGTCGTCTACGCGATCAAGAAGCCCAACCCGTGGCCCGGCCATTTCGGGTTCCACGAGATCTTCCACGTATGCACGGTGCTCGCTTTCCTGTGCCACTGGGTCGCGTGTCTGCTCATCGCTCTCGCACCGCTGTCCCCGTCACTCGGGGCCTGACCCGCCGAAGGCTCGGTCAGCGCTTCTCGGGGTCGTCGTCGCCCTCGCGCACGATCGGCAGGTCGGCATCCGTCTCGGTCGCCTCGTCAGCCGCCCGCGCGGCCTCTTCGGCGTCGAGCTCATCCCTGACCTCTTCGCGGTAGCGGACCCGACGGATGCGACGGTTCATGTCGAGGATCAGCAGGATCACCGCGATCAGGATGATCACGACGGCGGCGAAGCCGACGAATCCGGGCGTGACCAGCTCCGGTGCCACCGTCATCGTGGGCGTCGGCATCGGTGTCTCGGTCAGAGCGAGCATGGAGTCTGCCTTTCATGCGCAGGTCGCATAACCTGGAGTTCCCAGCCTAACGACCGGAAGACCTACCCCGTGACGACCGCACAACAGCTCGACGACCGCTACGGTCGCACCCGCTCCCGCCGGGGGCCATGGATCGTCCTGATCGCCATCGCGGCACTTCTCGTCGGCGCGTTCGGCTGGATGATCGTCGCGGCGCAGATGAACGCGGTCGACTCGGACGATCTCGGCTTCGATCTGGTGGATGAGCACAGCGTCACCGTGCGCTTCCAGATCACCGGGGTGCAGGGCAAGGACGTGGCCTGCATCGTCGAGGCGCTGGACGAGGAGTTCGGGGTCGTCGGCTGGAAGGTCGTCGAGATCCCCGCCGGAGATGCCCATTCGCAGGCGCTCTCTGCCACGGTTCCCACCGTCTCGAGCGCCACGACAGGTTTGGTGAACAGCTGCTGGGTCGCTTAGACTCGAGCCAGACAGATGACGCCCTGGCACCGTGCCGGGGCGTCTTGGCATATCCCCCGCGGAACGTCGCCGGGTACCTAACGAAGGAGCTTCGTCATGTCTACTGACGCTCAGGTTCCCTTCCTCACGCAGGAAGCGTATGACCGGCTCGTCGCCGAGCTCGAGCACCTCTCCACCACCGGTCGCGAAGAGATCGCCAAGCGCATCGAAGCGGCACGCGAAGAGGGCGACCTCAAGGAGAACGGCGGGTACCACGCCGCCAAGGACGAGCAGGGCAAGCAGGAGGCGCGGATCCGCACCCTCGAGAACCTTCTCAAGACCGCCAAGGTCGGCGAGGCGCCCGCGAGCCGCGGCATCGTCGAGCCCGGCACGGTCGTGACCGCCGTGGTCGCCGGTGGCGAAGAGGTCTTCCTCCTCGGCAGCCGTGAGATCGCCGTGGGCAGCGACCTCGACGTGTACAGCGAGGCCAGCCCGCTCGGACAGGCGATCCTCGGACTCAAGGTCGGCGAGAAGTCCTCGTACGAGGCGCCGAACGGCCGCGCGATCTCGGTCGAGATCGTGAACGTCGAGACCTACACCGGCTGACGCGCTCCGATCACGCGCGCGTTCCGCGACGACAGAAGGCCCCGTCCGAATGGACGGGGCCTTCTGTCGTCGCGGGTCAGTCCGGAACGATCATCGGCTGGAAGCCGGCACGACGGAGGGTGTCGAGGGTGTGCTCGGAATGCTCGGTGCCCCGCGTCTCGACGCTGAGCTCGAGGAAGACCTCGCTGATCTGCAGCCCGTGCCCGTGACGGGTGTGCATCGCCTCGATCACGTTGGCGCCGGCCTCCGCGATCAGCTCGGACACCCGCGCCAGCTGACCGGGACGGTCGGGCAGCGGGATGCGGATCGTCAGGTACCGGCCGGATGCCGCCAGACCGTGAGAGACCACGCGCTGCAGCAGCAGCGGGTCGATGTTGCCACCGGAGACCACGGCCATGGTCTTGCCGCTGGCCTTCACCTTGCCGGCGAGGATCGCGGCGACTCCGACGGCACCCGCCGGCTCCGCGATCACCTTGGACTGCTCGAGCAGCACGAGGATGGCGCGTGCGAGGTCGTCGTCCGTCACCGTGACGACCTCGTCGACGAGGTCCTTGATGATCTCGAACGGGATGGCGCCGGGGCGCGCGACCAGGATGCCGTCAGCGATCGTGGGCTTCGTCTCGATGTCGACCGGGTATCCCGCTTCGAGCGAGGGAAGCATCGCCGCGGCGTTCTCGGCCTGGACGCCGATGATGCGGACGGTGCGGCCCATCTCGGCGGCCTTCGCCTTCACCGCAGCGGCGACACCGGCGATCAGGCCTCCCCCGCCGATCCCCAGCACGATCGTGTCGACGTCCGGAGCATCCTCGAGCAGCTCGAGTCCGAGCGTGCCCTGGCCGATGACGACATCGCGGTGGTCGAACGGATGGATGATCACCGCTCCCGTGCGCTCGGCGAACTCGGCGGCGAGCCGCAGCGACGTCGCGACCGTCTCTCCCTCGAGCACGACCTCGGCGCCGTAGCTCCTGGTCGCCAGCAGCTTGGGCACCGGGATGCCGATCGGCACGAAGATGGTCGCCGGGATTCCGAGGGTCTGCGCCGCGAGGGCGACGCCCTGCGCGTGATTGCCGGCGGAGGCCGCGACCACGCCGCGCGCGCGCTCTTCGGCACTCAGCTGGGAGAGGCGATATGCGGATCCCCGGATCTTGAAGGATCCCGTTCGCTGCAGGTTCTCCATCTTGAGCACGACCGGCGCTCCGAGGACATCCGACAGAGCGCGCGAAGGCAACGTCGGCGTCCGCGTGATCACCTCAGCCAGACTCTGAGCTGCCTTCTCGAACTCGTCCAGGCTGGGGACTGCGCTCATCGATTCCTCCGTCTCCGCTCGCGCGGAACTGTGCTCCAGATTAGGTCTGCGTTCGGGACGTCGCCGGTCTTCCACGACCCCGTGCTGACGGTCACCGCTGCGACGTTGACGAACGCTGCGAGAGGCACCGCGAACAGCGCTCCGGGGATGCCGCCGACCATCGAGCCGCCGGCGACGACGAGCACGACCGCGAGCGGGTGCACCTTCACCGCGGAGCCCATCAGGATCGGCTGCAGGATGTGCCCCTCGAGCTGCTGCACACCGAGCACGACGGCCAGCATCGCCAGAGCGATCCACGGCCCGTTGTAGACGAGGGCCAGCAGGACCGCGATCGCGCCGGTCACGACCGCACCGACGATCGGCACGAAGGATCCGAGGAAGACGAGCACGGCGACCGGTATCGCCAGCGGGACGCCGAGCAGAGCGGCACCCACGCCGATGCCGACCGCGTCGATCGCGGCCACCAGCAGCTGCGTGCGGGCGTAGTTGACGATCGTCGCGAAGCCGTTGCTCGCGGCCGCGTCGGCGGCCGGTCGCGCCGCGCGCGGGAACAGGCGCAGCGTCCAGCGCCAGATCCCCCGACCGTCGGCGAGCAGGCAGATCAGGATGAACAGTGAGAGGACCGCGCCGGTCACCACATGCGCGGCGGTCGTGCCGACCGCGAGAGCCCCGTTGAGGAGCGTCTGCGTCTGCTCGTTGATGATGCCGAGGCCCTGATCGATGTAGTCCTGGATCTGCGTCTCACTCAGGTGCAGCGGTCCGTTGAGAAGGAACTGCCGGAACTCCTCGATCGCCTGGGAACTCCGCGCCTGCACGTCGGGCAGCTGGGCGCGGACCTGCCAGATGACGAGCCAGAGCAGCAGGGAGACGATCGCGAGCGTGCCGATGATCGACAGCGCCACTGCCAGCCAGCGCGGGAACCGGTGGCGCAGCATCCACTGGAATCCCGGCCACAGCAGAGCCGTGATGAGGATGCCGACCATGAGCGGGATCACGAGGAGCTTCAGCTCGATCACGAGCCAGATGAATCCGGCCACCACCGCTGCGATCAGCAGGATGCGCCAGGAATATGCGGCCGTGATGCGGAGTCCTCGCGGGACGGCTTCATCGGCCTCGGTGGTCACCGTGCGATCCGGCGAGACCGGGCGCGGACGGAAGAGGTCTCTCAGCCGTGGACGCAGCTCTTCGCTCATCGCCCAAGTCTACGGCGCGGGCGCCGCGCGTCCGGACGTACGAGGCCCGGATGTCGGCGCTCGGAGATACCCTGACGAGGTGACCGAGACCCTCAGCTCCGCCCAGGCCCGTCGCATCGCGCTGGCCGCGCAGGGCTTCTCCCGCGCACGCCCCGCATCGGTGTCGGCCCGGCACATCCACCGGGTGATGGATCGGCTGGGCGTGCTGCAGATCGACTCGGTCAACGTGTTCGCGAGGTCGCACTACATGCCGCTGTTCTCGCGTCTGGGAGCCTACGATCCCGCGCTGTTCGATCGGGTGTTCCACTCCCGGACCACCCACTACGTCGAGTACATGGCTCATGAGGCGACGTTCATCCCCATCGAGGATTGGCCGCTGTGGCGATTCCGGATGGATCACTTCCGCGCCCGATGGGCGGCGGCCGACTCGTGGATGAGCCTGAACACGCGGACGCTGCGCTGGGTGCAGGACGAGCTCAGGGCGCGGGGCCCACTGCGACCGGCGGATCTCCGAGAAGATGCGCCCCGCGAGCGCGGCACATGGTGGGACTGGGATGACGTCAAGCTCGCGCTCGAGCATCTGTGGCGCACCGGGGACGTCGCGATCAGCGGTCGGAAGGGCTTCGAGCGCAGCTACGCTCTTGCCGAGCAGGTGATCCCCGACGCCATCCTGTCGCGCCACGTGCCGCGGGACGATGCGATCCGCGAGCTCACACGTCGGGCGGCGCGCTCGTCGGGAGTCGCGACGCAGTCGGATCTCGCCGACTACCACCGCATCCGCGATCGCGCGGCGGTCTCGCAGTCGATCGCCGATCTGGTCGACACGGGCGAGCTGCTCCCGGTGTCGGTGCGGGGCTGGGACCGCGGTGGGCGCCCGCTCCCGAGCTGGCGACATCGGGATGCCGTGCTGCCGCGCCGCATCGACGCGTCAGCGCTGCTGACACCGTTCGATCCCGTCGTCTGGTTCCGCGACAGAGCGCTGCGCGCCTTCGAGCTCGACTACAGGATCGAGATCTACGTCCCCGCCGACAAGCGGCGATACGGCTACTACTCGCTGCCCGTGCTCGTCGGCGACCGGATCGTGGCCCGCGTCGATCTGAAGGCCGACCGCGCGACGTCGACGCTTCAGGTGCAGTCGGCCTGGTGGGAACCTCAGGCCAGGCCTGACGCCGACGCTGAGCGGATCGCCGCAGAGCTGGCGCTCGCAGCGGAATGGCAGGGCCTCGCGCATGTCTCGGTCTCGCGGTGGGGCACCGCGGCAGAGGCTCTTCACGCCGCACTCTCGGTTCGCCCGGACACGTCCGTGCGTCGCCATGTGCACGCGAGAGAGGTGCCCTCGTGAACCGCCGCAGGGCATGGGCGATCGGCGGCGTCGGTGCCGCTCTCGTCGTCGTGGTGGCGGCATCATGGCTGTGGCTGTCATCCGGCGATGTGTCCCCTGCTGCCGGTCCCCCGGCGACGAGCAGCGCACCGACGCCTGAGATCGATGTGCGCACGACCGCACAGCAGGCGCTGGACGACCACCTCGAGGAGTGCACGTCTGCGGAGGTCTCCGATGACGCCGTTCCCGACGGATGCGGGATCAGGATCCCCTGGGGCACCGAGTTCGCCTCGGTCGACGACGTCCGGTTCCGCATAGAGCAGCTGCCGGTCCTGGAGCTCACGGACGGTGGATTCGTCGCCGACGGGGGCGTCCTCGTCGCCACCGTGTCTGGCACAGGTCAGGACGGCAGTCCGAGGACCGAGACGTATCGCACGGACTCCTGGATGCTCCGCGGCGGCGTGACCGTCGAGGGTGACGCTGTGGAGCTCGACGTCTGGTGAGCGACGCTCAGGCCCCGGGATCGACTCGCCACCGGCGGCCGGACATGCAGAAGGCCCGATGCGCTGGTGCGCATCGGGCCTTGTGACACATCAGAACTGCACGCGTGGCGGCTCGGAGATCGCGCCGCTGTCGGCGACCTCGAAGAACTCGCGCTCGGTGAATCCGAGTCCCTTGGCGAAGAGATTGTTGGGGAAGACCTTGATCTTGGTGTTCAGCTCGCGGACCCCGCCGTTGTAGAAGCGGCGCGCAGCCTGGATCTTGTCCTCGGTGTCGACGAGGGCCTGCTGCACCTGAAGGAAGTTCTGGCTCGCCTGCAGCTGCGGATAGGCCTCGGCGACCGCGAACAGGCTGCGGAGCGCCTGCTGCAGATGACCTTCGGCGATGCCCGCCTCGCCGGGGCTGCCGGCAGACAGCGTCTCCGCTCGCGCACGCGTGACGTTCTCGAACACCGCCTTCTCGTGCGAGGCGTAGCCCTTCACCGTCTCGATGAGGTTGGGTATCAGATCCGCTCTGCGCTTCAGCTGAACCGCGATGCCGCTCCAGGCCTCGTCGACGCGGACGTTGAGCTGCACCAGCGAGTTGTAGGTCGCCCAGAGGTAGATTCCGATGAGCAGAATCACACCGACGACGATCAGTACCGGCACGAGCCATTCCATCAGAGGCCCACCCTTCCTCGTGTTTGTCTCATCCTATCGGCGCAGCCTGCGCGTCGACTGGGTGTGCGACGGTCAGCTGCAGCCCCGTCATGCGCCGAGAACGCGATCCAGGTATCGGTTCGTGAATCGGCGATCCGGGTCGAGCCGGTCGCGCACGGCGGTGAAGTCGTCGAACCGCGGATAGCGCTCTCGCAGCTGCTCGGCGTTCAGCGTGTGCAGCTTGCCCCAGTGGGGGCGTCCGCCGTGCTCGAGCATGATCTGCTCCACGGCCTCGAAGTACACCGAAGGATCGGCGCGCCAGTAGCGGTGGACCGCGATGTACCCCGTGGCCCTGCCGTACGCCGTCGACAGCCACCTGTCGTCGCCCGCCGCGAAGCGCACCTCGATAGGGAATTCGATGCGCCATCCTCGTCGCTCGATGAGCTCGCGCACAGCGCGGAAGGCCGGCACGACGTTCTCGACGGGCAGCGCGTACTCCATCTCGCGGAACCGCACCGTGCGGCTCTGTGTCAGGACGCGGTGCGACAGCTCGGTGTAGCGCCGGTCGCCCGTGAGCTTCACCGCGAGCCTGTTGAACGGCGGAGTGATGACGGGTGCCACCTGCCCGGCGGCGCATACCGCCCGGTATACGCCGTTCGAGAGCAGGGTCTCATCGATCCAGCGCCCTACGACGGGGAGAGGCTGCCGCCGTGTCGACTCCGGCAGTCTGGTCTGTCTCTTGGTCAGAGCGATGTCCGTGTGCGGGAACCAGTAGAACTCGAAGTGGTCCGATTCCTCGACCCGACTGTGCAGGGTCTCGAGAACGTCGTCGAGAGGCGCTGGCTCGTCGACTGCCTCCAGGAGGAGGTTCGGCACGCACTGCAGCGTGATGTCGACCAGGATCCCGAGCGCGCCGAGCCCCAGTGTGACCGCGGGCAGCAGATCGGTGTTCTGCCTCTCGTCCACTCTCAGGAACTCGCCGGCTGCGGTCACCATGGTCGCCGCGACGACCTGTGTGGCGAGTCCTCCGAACCCGGACCCGGTCCCATGGGTCCCGGTCGAGATCGCGCCGGAGATGGACTGACGGTCGATGTCGCCGAGGTTCTCCATGGCGAGACCGAACGGCGCAAGCAGTGAGGGGATGCGGTGCAGCCGGGTTCCCGCGAGCAGGGTCGCGCGGCCGGTGGACGCGTCGGCCGATACGAGTCCTTGCATGTCGTCGAGTTCCAGGAGCACCCCGGGGGCGACGGCGATGCCCGTGAAGCTGTGCCCCGCTCCGACCGCCTTCACGGTGAGACCTTGCGACACAGCCGCCCGGACGGCGCGCTGCACGCCTTCCGGCGTGCGCGGGCGCTCGACGCGGAGCGGCTTCACCTGCGCCGACCGCCCCCAGTTCTGCCAGGTTCCGCCGATCCGGGTCACAGGAACGCCTTCCCCTCGCCGCGATACGTGGGAAGCTCGTCGACGATCTCGTCGCCGGAGACGAGCTGGTAGCTGTCGATGCGCTCGGCAGGCTCGCCGCTCTTCGCGTGGCGGAACCAGACCCGATCGCCCACTCCGAGGTGCTGGGCCTCTCGCCCCTGCAGCGGTGTCTGCACCTCGCCCGCGGCCTCGCGCGACAGAGTGCGCAGTCCCTGCGGCCAGACGGGCGACGGCTGTCGCGACGTCACGGCGGGGCCCGAGGCGATCCATCCGCCACCGAGCACGGTCGCGATGTCGGCGGCCGGCCGCCGCACCACGTCGAACGCGAACGCCGACGCCGGTGCCGGGCGGAAGGATCGGTACCCGTCGAAGAGGTGCCCTCCGAGCAGTCCGCTGCCGGCACTCGCCTCGGTCAGCGATTCGTCGCTGCCGGTGAACTCGAGGGAGCCGGTCCCTCCGCCGTTGAGGAACTCGAGAGGGGCGATCTCCGAGAGTGCGCCGACGATCGCGGCTCGTCGGTCTCGCAGCTCTGACCGCGAGCGCGCCTGCATCAGACGGATCACCGGCGCGTCCGGTCCCGCGTTGTCGCCCTGCCCGGCGATCTGGGCCTCGTACATCTGCAGGCCGACGAGCGTGAAGCCGGGGCGGCGGACGATCGTGCGAGCGAAGGCCGCCACCTCTCCCGGAGTGAACAGCGCGGACCTGCGGACGCCGATATGACCGAGCGCCGCCGATCGCAGTGAGGCGTCCGCGTCGATCGCGACACGGATGTCGGGGCGATGGCCGGCAGGCGCGACGCTGTCGACGATGTCGAGATGCGCCGGGTCGTCGACCATGAGCGTGATGCGCCGCGCCGCCTCTTCGGATTCGAAGAGCTGCGCGAGTCCCGCGCGATCGACCGTCGGGTAGCCGATCACGATGTCGTCATGGGTCTCGGCGAGCCAGAGCGCTTCGGCGAGGGTGAACGCGAGAATCCCCCGGTAGCCGGGAAGCTGCAGCACCGCGTCGAGCACCGAGCGCACGCGCACCGACTTCGAGGCGACGCGGATCGGCAGTCCGCCCGCACGGACCAGCAGATCCAGGGCGTTGTGCCGGAGCGCTTCTCTGTCGATCACCGCCACGGGAGCAGAGAGGTGGCCGGTCGCCGCAGACAGGCGCGGCCAGTACCGTGACGGGTCGTGCCACTCGGGGGAGACTGCGTTTCGTCCCTGATCGGGGCTCATATCGGCGATGAGGTCGAGCACTCCCCCACCCTATGTCCAGCGCGGACGCGGATTCATGCTTTCTGAGATCGAGTCGCAGCGCAGTCGTACGGCCACGTCCGGAATCCCGGTACTTTAGCCGCAATGCTCGTAATGAACATCCACGGTCGCCGTCTCTATCACTGAGGCCGTCATTCGTGGCGGCTCACCGGCCGTGCCCGGCCGGTTGCCGGGGGGTAGCGATGCTGTCTCAGCAGCATCACAGGGAGACGGGCGCTGGGACGCCCGTCTCCCTTCGCCCTGTCCGTGCGGGATGCGGCGCCGGAGCGGCCGATATACCCGTGTAATCTGAGCCAGTCACATGGAGCCCCCGTAGCCCAATGGCAGAGGCAGGCGACTTAAAATCGCTTCAGTCTGGGTTCGAGTCCCAGCGGGGGCACAGCGCGCTTCTCAGCCATCCGCGCGTCGATCTGCCGCGCCGCGGGTCTGTCCGTTCGCGGATGCCGACCCGCGCGCCTCACGGATTCGGCGCAGGACCAGCACACCGACGGCGATCGCCAGCGCTGAATACACGGCGTAGTCGAGATACCCGAGCAGGTGCTCGAGCTGCTCGTGCTGGGTTCCCAGCAGGGCACCCACCCCGATGAGCAGAGTGTTCCACAGGCCGCTGCCCACGATGGTGTAGACGCTGAATCGCGCCAGGTTCATCCGCGTGGCACCCGCAGGGATCGAGATCAGGCTGCGGACTCCGGGGACCATCCGCCCCACGAGCACCGTCCACCCTCCGCTTCGCTGGAACCAGGCCACTCCCCGGTCCAGATCGCCGCGGCTGACCAGCTTGGTGGCCGCGAGAAGCCGCACGGCCCGCTCGATGCCGATGGCCGCCCCGAGCCAGTAGAGCAGGAGCGCTCCGATCCATGAGGCGAGGGTGCTCCACACGATCAGCCAGCCGAGCGTGAGGTCGCCGCTCTGACTCAGGTACCCGGCGAACGGCAGGATCACCTCGCTCGGAATGGGCGGGACGAGCACCTCGAGGAACACCAGCACGCCCACGCCGATGTCGCCGAGCTGGGTGAGGACGTCGGCGGCGAACCCGGTGAGGCCGGAGAATCCGTGATCCGACGGCGATGACTCGGCGGCCGCCATGATCGCGCCGCTCATCGGCCGAACAGATCGCCGATTCCGGGGATGCCGAGGTCGCCGAGCCGCTGACCCCATTCGCTCGCGGTGTCGCCGAGGCCCGAGACGGTCTCACCGGCCGATCCGAGAACACCCTCAGCGGCTCCCGCGAGCTCCTCTCCGCCGAGTCCGCTCGCGATCGCCTCGACGTCGACACCCTGCGCGAGCGCGTCGAAGTCGACACCGAGCCCGGCCGCCTGCTCGAGAAGGGGGGCGGCGACGGCACTGCCGACGGCGCCGACCGCCACGATGCCCAACGCGCCCACGGCGGCGCCGCCGACGGCACCGGCAGCGCCGAACCCGCGCACCCGCGACAGGATGCCGCGCATGCGTCCGGGGTGCGCCGCCTCGGAGCGCCCGGCCGCGCGTGCGAGATCCTCCGGCGAGGACGAGGTCGGGCGTTCGCCGGGCGCGAGCTCCGTGTTCATGCGCTCCTGCACCTGCGCGCGCTGCGCCGGCGTCAGCCGCGCGAACGCCTCGCGATGGATCTGCTCGACGCGGTGCGGATCGGCGGTCTCGAGCAGGTAGTCGTATCGTGCGATCGCGGCCCGGTCGGCGTCCGACCCCGATCCGGCTGCACGGGAGGCGGAGGCGGCACCGGCAGGAGGCGGAGAGTATGGGTCACGCGACATCCGGTGCACCGGCGGAGGAGAGTATCGATCATTTTCCGGGTGACGCCGTCCGGGCGCGGGAGGCGTCTGCCCCCGCGAGCCGTCGCGATCCGTGCGGGATCCGCTCTCGTCGAGATCGAGGGCGCGAGCGGCCATCCCGAGCAGTCGGTTGAGTTTTCCCATGGTGACGATTCCTTCGTGGTGTGGACGACCACGGGTCTCGACAGCGGTGCGGTGAGGGGTCCTTGGCCGTCCGCGGATACGGACGCCAGGTCTCCTCCACCCTCACGGGCCGGTGGGCCGGGACACGACCTCGTATCCGTAATGACGACACCACCGCAGACGGGAGTACTCCCCTTGCGCTGCCGACGGTAGCAAGCGCGCCTATGAACGGGGTGCGAGACACGCCCCGTCGGCGGAGACGACGAACGCCCCGACTCCGGAGGAATCGGGGCGTTCGAGGAGAGGACTACTTGGCGGCAGCCGTCTCGGCGGTCTTCTTGGCGGCCGGCTTCTTGGCACCGGTCTTCTGGCCGGCGGGCTTCTCGTCAGCAGCCTTGTCGACGGCGGTCGCCTGCGCGGCCGGAGCCGTGACGGCGGGAGCCGGCGCATCGGCGGCCGGACGCGGGCGAGCGGCGAACTCCTCGAAGACATAGCGCGGGTTCTGGACCGTCTCGAGGTTCACCAGGTCGCGACCGAGCCACAGGTTGTTCCACCAGCCCCACACCACGCGGAACTTGCGCTCCCACGTGGGCATCGCGAGGCCGTGGTATCCACGGTGGGCGACCCAGGCGACGAACCCCTTGAGGGCGATCTTGCCGGACTGGAAGACACCGTTGTAGAGCCCGAGGCCCGCGACGGCGCCGAGGTTCTTGTGGAAGTACTCCTTCGGGTCCTCGCCACGCAGCACGGCGACGATGTTCTTCGCGAGGAGCTTCGCCTGACGGACGGCGTGCTGGGCGTTCGGCACGCAGAAGCCGCCGACGCCACCACCGGACAGGTCGGGGACGGCAGAGACGTCACCGGCGGCCCAGGCCCCGGGAACGAAGGCCTCGGGGGTGCCGACACGGAGGTCTGCGCGGGTCTGGATGCGGCCGCGCTCCTCGATCGGGAGGTCGCCACCGCGCACCACCGTCGGGTTCGCCATGACACCGGCGGTCCAGACGATCAGATCGGTGGGGATGACCTCACCCGTCGACAGCTCGACGTTGCCGTCGACCGCGCTGGTGAGCTGCGTGTCGAGGTGCACGTTGGCGCCACGCTTCGCGAGGTCCTTGAGCACCCACTCGCTCGTCTGCAGCGAGACCTCTGGCATGATGCGCCCCATCGCCTCGATGAGGTGGAAGTGGGTGTCGTCGAAGGTCAGCTGCGGGTACTTGCTGACCAGCGACGAGGCGAGCGAGCGCAGCTCGGCGAACACCTCGATGCCGGCGAAGCCACCGCCGACGACGACGACGGAGAGCAGGCGATCGCGCGCGGGGCCCGCAGGCAGCGACGCCGCCTTGTCGAAGTTCGACATCAGGCGGTCACGGATCGCGACGGCCTCCTCGATCGTCTTCAGGCCGATCGCGTTGTCTGCGATGCCCGGGATCGGGAAGGTGCGCGAGACGGCACCCGCGGTCACCACGATCTGGTCGTACGCGAACTCGTACGGCTCGCCCACGGGAGGCGTGATCGTCGCGACCTTCTCGGCGTGGTTGATTCCGGTCACCTTGGCGGTGAGCACGTTCGTGCGCTTGAGGTGACGACGGTGGGCGACCACCGAGTGTCGGGCTTCGATCGAGCCGGCGGCAACCTCGGGGAGGAACGGCTGGTACGTCATGTACGGCAGCGGGTCGACCATGGTGACGTCTGCTTCACCCTTGCGAAGGTGCTTCTCCAGCTTCCACGCCGTGTAGAAGCCTGCATAGCCTCCACCGACGATCAGAATCTTGGGCACAGTGCTGTTCTGAGGCACAGGGGGACAACTCCTCGGGAGTCAGGAATGTGGCGTGCGTGCGCGCGCCGATCGGATGCGCCGGGCAGCTGCGGTGACGCCAAGCGCTATCAGGATACCAGGGACTGTGAGCGCGATGAGCGGCAGGGTACCGTAGCGCAGCGATTCAGCGCTGGGAAGCAGCGGTGAACCGGCTTCCGTCGGCGCGTCCGCATCCGGCAGAGGCGGCACCTCGACCGGCGCGGCGGTGGGTTCCGGCTGCGGGACCGTCTCCGCCCGACGGAACAGGCGGACCCACTCGGCGAGGTCTCCCATGGGGTTCTCGGAGACCTTGGGCACGTCCCCGCTGATCGCCGCCTCGGCATCCACCAGACCGTAGCCGTAGAGGGGGTCGGGCGGATCCGCCATGCCAGGGACCTCGATCGCCGTCTTGATGATGCGGTTGATGACGTTGGCGGCATCGAGCTCGGGATGCGCGGACCGGACGAGGGCCGCGATGCCCGCGACGATGGGCGCCGCACCGCTGGTGCCGCTCCAGGGTACGACCGTGCCGTCCGCCGAGACGCCGCGCAGGCCCTCGCTGGGTGCCGCGATGCCGATGGTGATCCCCTGCGTCGAGGCTTCGATGCTCGCCGTGCCCGTCTGATCGACTCCGCCGACCGTGAGCACGCCGGGGATCGTCGCGGGGGCGCCGATGATGTCGGTGCCGCTCCCCCGATTGCCCGCCGCGACCACGACCACGACGTCGTTCTCGAAGGCGTAGAGGAACGCGTCGTCCCAACTCTTGTCCCAGTCCAGCGTGTTCGTGGTGAACGAGAGGTTGATGATGTCCGCCCCGTGATCGACCGCCCAGCGCATCGCCTTCGCCACCTGCTCGGTGAACGGCACGGCGGCAGCTGCGCCGAACCCCACGGAGATCGAGAGCAGATCGGCTTCGGGGGCGACGCCGATCATGCCCTTGCCGTCGGCCGCGCCGCGCCCGGCGGCGAGGGATGCGACCCACGAGCCGTGATTGCCGTCGATGGCACCCACCGGGGTGCGCCCGTCGGGTGTCCCGGTGCCGGACACGTCCGTGCCGCCGACGACGGCCCCGTCGAACACTCCCGGGACCTTGGCGATCCCGGTGTCGATGACGGCGATGGTCACTCCGTCGCCGCGGGTGGTCTGCCAGGCGTCTCGGATCCCGGCGCCATCGAGCCAGTATTCGGCGGCGCGCACCGGATCGGCAGGATCATCGGGCACCGGCGGCGGCGTCGCCGCTGCGCCGAGTAGCAGGACGGATGCCACGATCGTCGCCACCGCGACGCCGTTGCGCAGCATCCGCGGCGGCCTCATTCGGTCGACGCCTCGACGTCGCGCAGCGCCGCGCCCGGGGCGTCGCACCGGCACTTCTCGGGAGACCACGTCGAACGCTCGAGCGCCACGTCGCCGATCGGGTTCACGCCGGGGCCGGCCGCGAGAGCGTGACCGGCCAGAGCGTGCAGGCACTTGACGCGCGTGGGCATGCCGCCGGCCGAGATGCCGTCGATCTCGGTGACCTCGCCGAACTGCGCACGGTCGGCGAGGTAGGCCTCGTGCGCCGCGAGGTAGGCCGCCGCGACCCCGTCGTCCTCGGCGAGGAGCGCCGCGAGCTCCGGCATGACCTGAGTGGCCTCGAGAGTCGACATGGCCGCAGTCGCGGCAGGGTGGGTGAGGTAGTAGAAGGTGGGGAACGGCGTTCCGTCCGGCAGCCTCGGCGTGGTGGCGACGACCGTGGGGTTGCCGCACACGCAACGGGCTGCGATGCCGACGACGCCGCGCGCGGTTCTCCCCAACTGGGCCGACACCACGGCGAGTTCGGCGGTCGTGGGGGCGGGGAATGGCGGCGTGGTCACCCGACCAGCGTACGGGAGCCGACCGGGAGGATGCTCGGAGCACACGCCCCGTGCGGCGGCGGCGCAGGTCAGCGGGCGACTGCGGCCGTGTCGCTGAGTCCGGCGGACGTCAGAGTGCGCAGGAGCTGCGGCATCCAGTCGGAGGGCGTCTCCTCGAGCGTGTCGCTGACCGGGCCCTGCTGCTGCGGAAGCGCGGCGGGGTCGAGGTCGTTGTCGATCAGGTACACGACCTCGCCGGGCTTGACGTAATACAGGCGCTCACGCGCCTGGGTGGTGATGTACGCCGGGTCGTTCCAGCGTTCACGCTCTTTCTCGAGCGCGGCGATCTGGTCTTCGGAGACCTGGATCGACTGCTCCAGAGCCGAGATCTTCTGCCTCTGATCGATGAAGGTGCCGAGCGTCGGCACCAGCACCCATGCGCCGAGGACCACGAGAGACAGCATGATGACCGAGAAGGCCGACAGGCGGATGCCGGAGGCCCACTCGCGCACATCGACCCTGCGGTCCTGCGCGCCTCTGCTCGCCGCACCCCGGGGCGTCCGACCCGCGGTGCGCTGTGCGGGCGACGGCGGCGCTGAGGCGGGCCGGGTCGCCCCCGGAGACGCCGAAGGAGGAGCCGGTCGTCGTGCCACGGCTCCTCCTCCGTTCGAGCCGCTCAGGCGGCTTCTGTCTGTCTCAGCTGTGTTCAGCCCTGGTAGCGCGGGAACGCGGAGCGGCCGGCGAAGACAGCCGCGTCGCCCAGCTCCTCCTCGATGCGCAGAAGCTGATTGTACTTCGCGACGCGCTCGCTGCGAGCAGGCGCACCCGCCTTGATCTGACCCGCGTTCGTCGCGACCACGAGGTCGGCGATCGTCGTGTCCTCGGTCTCACCCGAGCGGTGCGACAGCATGGCGGTGTAACCCGAGCGCTGCGCCAGGCTGACCGCGTCGAACGTCTCGGTGAGCGTTCCGATCTGGTTGACCTTCACGAGCAGCGAGTTGGCGACGCCGCGCTTGATGCCGTCAGCCAGACGCGTCGGGTTCGTGACGAACAGGTCGTCTCCGACGAGCTGGACCTTCGAGCCGAGAGCGTCGGTGAGGAGCTTCCAGTTGTCCCAGTCGTCCTCGGCGAGGGCGTCCTCGATCGTGACGATCGGGAAGTCGTTGACCAGACCCTGGTAGTACTCGATCAGCTCGGGGCCGGTCCAGTCCTTGTTGTCGAGGCGGTACACGCCGTCGCTGAAGAACTCGGTCGCTGCGACGTCGAGGCCGAGCGCGATCTCGGTGCCCGGCTTGAAGCCGGCCTTCTCGATCGCCTTGACGAGGAAGTCGAGACCCTCGCGGTTGCTGGGCAGGTCGGGGGCGAAGCCGCCCTCGTCGCCGAGGCCCGTCGCGTAGCCGGCGGCCTTCAGCTCGCCGCGCAGCACGTGGTAGGTCTCGACACCCCAGCGGAGCGCCTCGGAGTACGTCTCGGCGCCGATCGGCGCGAGGAAGAACTCCTGCATGTCGATGCCGTTGTCGGCGTGCTCGCCGCCGTTGATCACGTTGAAGAGCGGCACGGGCAGCACGTGCGCGTTGGGGCCGCCCAGGTAGCGGAACAGGGGCAGATCGGCCGAGTCGGCCGCGGCCTTCGCGACGGCGAGGCTGACGCCGAGGATCGCGTTGGCGCCGGTGCGCTGCTTGTTCTCGGTGCCGTCGGTCTCGATCAGGATCTCGTCGACGATGCGCTGCTCGCTCGCCTCGATGCCCTCGAGCGCCGGTCCGAGCTCGTCGATGATGGCGTCGACGGCCTTGAGCACGCCCTTGCCGCCATAACGGCTCTTGTCGCCGTCGCGCAGCTCGTACGCCTCGAATGCGCCGGTGGATGCACCCGACGGGACGGCTGCCCGCTGGACTACGCCGTCGTCGAGGAGCACCTCCACCTCAACGGTCGGGTTTCCGCGCGAGTCGAGAATCTCGCGTGCGCCTACAGCCTCGATCAGTGCCACTGATGTGCTCCTTGCTCAGAGAAAAGGTGTGTGGAGCGTCGTCGATCCGCGCCCAGTCTAGCCCGCCCGGCCCTCAGCACCCGGGTCGGGGCCGGAGGTTCACACGACGACAGCGAGCGCGACGCCGTCCCAGCCTTTGACACCGACCGTCTGCAGCGCGGTGGCGTCGAAGCGCGGGTCCTCGCCCAGCATCCGCAGTGCATCCCTGGTGCCGACGACCTTGGGGTCGGTCGCATCGTCGCGCACGATCTCACCCTCCCGTCCGATGTTGTCGAGCACGATCACGGTTCCGGGACGGCCCAGCTTCGCGGCCCAGTCGAGGTAGACCGTGTTCGACTCCTTGTCGGCGTCGATGAAGACCAGGTCGAAGCCGCCGACCAGCGTGGGGAGCACGTCGGCACCTCGGCCGATCCGGATGTCGACGCGGTCTCCGACGCCGGCGGCATCGATGCTCGCGCGGGCCACGGCGGCGTTGTCCGCTTCGGCCTCGACGGTGATCACCCGCCCCTCGGGACCCACCGCCCGTGCGAGCCAGATCGTCGAGTACCCGCCGAGCGTTCCGATCTCCAGCACGCGGCGAGCGCCGCTGATGCGGGCGAGGAGGTTGAGGAGCTTGCCGCCGACCGGCGCGACCTCGATCTCGGGAAGACCGGCATCGTGCTGAGCGGCCAGCGCCGCCTCCAGCTGCGGATCATGACCGACGAGGAGATCAGCGAGATAGGCGTCGGCATTCGACCAGGCGGCGGGAGTGGATTCCATGCCCTCAGCAAACCGTGAGCCCCGAAGAGCGTCAAGAGGGTTGCGGACCCCTCCCGGCTCGGGGAGCGGACAGCAGCCGCCCGGGCGCGCCCGCGAGCTCGGGCTGACGACGGAACTGGCCCGTGAGTGCCAATGCGGCGATCACCGCCGCCGCGACGATCCATCCCGCGACGCCGAGAGGTCCGGCGAGTGCGAGATCGGGCTGCGATGCGGCGAAGATGAGGACGAGTCCGGCGGCCGCGTTCAGCGAGCCGTGCGCGAGGACGGCGGGCCAGACCGATGCGGAGCGCAGACGCAGCCAGCCCAGCAGCACACCCCAGGCCATGCAGCCGCCGATCATGAACAGCACGCCGGTGATGTCGGTGCGCCCGAAGTTGTAGCCCAGCAGGATCACCGGGCTGTGCCAGAAGCCCCAGATCGCTCCGCTGATGAGGAGTGCCGGCCACGTGCCGAGCGGTCGCAGGGCCGGGACGAGCCACCCGCGCCAGCCGAGTTCTTCGCCGAACGCCAGCACACTGTTGATCAGGGCGCCGACAGGGATCGTCACGATCTGCGAGATCACGATGAGCTCGATCGGGGGCATCGGCGCACCGGCGGGCAGCGACCTCGCGATCTCAGCGGAGAACGCCGAGAACGTCGGGTCGAGCTGCACCCATCCGAAGGCCGCCGCGACCACGATGCCGAGCGCGACGAGAACCGGAGGGACGAGCCAGCCCGCCACCATCAGCCAGACGACCCGCCTGGCCGGGCGCAGGGGCCAGATGCCCAGGAAGCGGAGCCGCTCCCCCGGTGCCGGCACACGCAGGGCGAGGGTGACCACGAGCGCGGCGAGCGCGGGGGTCAGCATCATCACGGGCAGCAGGAACCAGGTGCTGGGCTCGGCGAGGCCGTCGCCCAGCCACAGCGGCAGGGCGACGAGCCAGGCGAGCCCGCACGCGAGCGCGACGAAGAGGACGACGGATGCGGCTCTGATGCGGGTCATGGATTGACTCCCGGTTCGGTGTCGATGTGCTGATCGGTGTCGATGTGCTGTTCGGTGTCGATGTGCGGTGCGATCATCGGGATGCTGCGGAAGCGAGGACAGATGCCGCTGTGGAGGCGTCATCGACGGTGACGACGAACACGCGACCGTCTGTGCGGGTGATCTCGAGGGCCTCGCCGGTGCGCAGCACGAATCCGCGCCGCCCGTCGGTGCCGATTCGGTAGCCCCAGCCGCCGAACTCGGCGAACGGGTCGACCTGCACCGCGCGAGCGCTGGCGATGTCGGCCGCGGCGATCTCGAGACGCGGCCATCCGGCGACGGAGCGCACCCGAAGGCCAGCGGTGCTCGCCCGCACCCGGAACGACAGACCGGTCGCCACGACGATGACGAGGACCACAGTGATGCCCGCCACGATCCACCCGGCGGCGATGCCCCGGGCGAGCAGCAGCACGCTCACGGCGACCGTGAAGAAGACGCTGATCCCGAGGACGACCTGGCCACTGCGGGCCACGTTCACGGTCTTCATCCACACGGCGCGCTCGTGGTCGGCGAGAGGCAGAGGTGCCGCCGGATCCGCGGACGCGACGGACGCGACGGGCACCTTCGGCTGCGCGAACCATCCGATCACCCCGAGGCCGGCGGCGATCGCGACGATGACCGGGACCCAGGGGGTGATGTCGGGCGCCTCGGTCGCATCGGAGAGCCCTCGCTGGGAGCCGGTCGTCGTGATCGCGAGCATGGACATCAGGCCCGCCATCGCGAGGCCGGCCGCTCCGAGCAGACGGGCGGTCGTCGACCACTGCGACTGAGGAAGCGGCCCGCCCGAGCCCCGTGGGGGCAGCCTGTGCGAGACCAGGACGATGATCGCGAACATCGCCACGATCCCTCCGCCCAGGCCGATCAGCATGACCAGTGGCGTCCACCGCGGCGCGAAGCCATCGGCCCCGTCGAGGCCCCAGTGGATCGCCGCAGGATCGGGGATGTCGGGCAGCCACGCCAGGACGATGACGGCGGCGAGCACGATCAGAGCGGCGGGGACGATGACCCCGACCCACCAGAAGGCGGTGCGGGCGCGGCGGATCTCGGGGGTCATGCGTCGGTCTCCTTGATGAGCGCGGCCAGTGTCGAGGAAGAGAGTCCGAGGGATGCGGCGCGGGCGACGAGCGCGGCGATGTCCTGTGAGAGCTCGGCGAGCGGAGATGCAGCAGCGGACACCACCGCTCCCCTGCCACGGCGCAGATCGATCAGCCCCTCGTCGCGCAGCTGCTGATAGGCACGGAGCACGGTGTGCAGGTTGATCTCGAGCGCCTCGGCGAGTTCACGGGCGGCAGGCAGCCGGTCACCCGGCACGAGACGTCCGGCGAGGACATCGGCGCGAACGGATGCCGCGACCTGATCGAAGAGCGGCCGAGCGCTGTCGGCGTCGATGCGGATCAGCATCCCGTCCTCCAATCTTCTAGTAGTTCTACATAAACTATAACAACTGTCGCAACCCTCCAGCGAGCTTTGTCCGGATCAGGCCGTCGGCCACACTGACCTCATGCGCATCACTCCCCGTCGTCTCGCCACGGGCATGAGCCTGTGGGTCCCCAATCTGTTCAGCGGCATCCGCATCCGCCGCTTCAGCGAGGACTGGACGCACGCTACGGTCGAGCTGCACATCAACGTGTTCACCCGCAATTACGTGAAGACGGCATTCGGCGGCTCGATGTCCGCGATGACGGACCCGTACTTCTTCATGCTCGTGATGCATCAGCTCGGCCGGGACTATGTCGTCTGGGACACCCGGGGCGAGATCGAGTTCGTCAAGCCCGGGCGCGGGGTGCTGACCGCCGAGTTCGAGGTCAGCCGCGAGCGGGCCGAGGAGATCCGCGAGCGGGCGAACGGCGGTGCGAAGGTGCTCGAGTGGTTCGAGACCGTCATCACCGACCGCGACGGAGACGTCGTCGCCAGAGTCCGCCGACAGGTCTACATCCGCGAGAAGCAGCGCGTCACCTCCGCTCGGGGCTGACGGCGACGGCGATACCGGACGTTCACCCGGACGTGCCACGATGACGGGATGCCCCTCGCCCGCCGCCTGACACTGGTCGACGCCGTCGCGATCGGTCTCGGTTCGATGATCGGCGCAGGCGTGTTCTCCGTGTGGGCACCGGCCATGGGAGTCGCCGGAAGCGGCATCCTGATCGCCCTGGCGATCGCCGCGATCGTCGCCTACTGCAACGCGACCGCCTCGGCGCAGCTCGCCGCCGCGCATCCTGTCGCCGGCGGCACCTACGCGTACGCCCGCGCCGAGATCGGCCCGTGGTGGGGATTCGTCGCCGGATGGAGCTTCGTGATCGGCAAGATCGCCAGCTGCGCGGCGATGGCCATGACCTTCGCCGCCTACGCCGCACCTGACGGCTGGCAGGTGCCGGTCGCCGTCGCTGCCGTCGTCGCTCTCGCGGCGGTCAACTGCTTCGGCGTGACGCGAACCGCCCTCGTCACGCGCATCCTCGTCGTGTGCTCGCTGCTCGGACTCGCCGTGGTGGTCGCGGTGGGCCTCGGCGGTTCCTCGTCTACCGCCCCGGCTCCCCTTCCGGATGCCTCCGCGTACGGGGTGCTGCAGGGCGCAGGCCTGCTCTTCTTCGCGTTCGCGGGATACGCGCGCATCGCGACGATGGGCGAAGAGGTCGTCGACCCCGCCCGGACGATCCCCCGGGCGATCGCCCTGGCCCTCGGCGGCACGGTCGTCGTCTACACGCTCGTCGCGATCACGGTCGTCGTCGTGCTCGGCGGCGACGCGGTCACGAGCACCACCCCTCTCGCCGATGTCGTAACGGCCTCGGGGTGGACGGCTCTCACTCCTGTCGTCCGCGTGGCCGCGGCCGCCGCCTCGCTCGGAGCTCTGCTCGCCCTCCTGACCGGCATCGGTCGCACCACACTGGCGATGGCCCGCGAAGAGGATCTGCCGCGCTTCCTCGCGAAGGTCGACGAGCGTTGGCACGTACCCCGTCGGGCCGAGATCACGATCGCGGTCATCATCGTGATGATCGTGCTCGTCGCCGATCTGCGCGACGCGATCGGCTTCTCCTCGTTCGGTGTACTGCTGTACTACCTCATCGCCAATGCGGCGGCATTCCGCCAGCGCACTGCGGCTCGCCGCTATCCGCGGGTGCTGCAGGTCGTCGGTGCGCTCGGGTGCCTCGTACTCGTGAACACGCTGCCGGTGGTGGCTTCGGTGGTGGGTACCGCGGTCGTGCTGGTCGGTGTGCTCTATCGGATGATCCGGCTGCGGCTCGCGCGCTGATCAGGGTGGCGCGGCAGCGCTCCGAACGTCCTGCGCGGAGGACGCCCGGTACGCGCGGGGCGCGATTCCGAGCACGTTCCGGAAGTCGCGGGTGAGATGGGCATGATCCGCGTACCCCAGGTCGGCGGCGAGATCCGCCAGATCGACCGATGGGTGCAGACGCAGGTGCTCCGCGGCCTCCTGCAGCCTGCGGCGCCGGATCATGGCGGCCGGCGACACTCCGACGTGACGATGGGCGAGGCGCTGCAGCGTGCGCAGCGAGACCGCGAGTCGGGTCGCGGCCTCCTCGACCGAGTCGGCCGCGCCCTCCTCCATGAGCACCTCGACCAGCGCGTTCGCATGCCTCGCACTGTCGTCGAGGGGTCCGACCCGACGAGCGAGCCACTCCGAGAACACCGCGACGGCGAGTTCGCGATGCCCCTCCCCCGACGCCATCGCAGCACTGACCCCGTCCGCGAGCTCGGGAGCGACGACCGGCTGCTCGGAATCGACGAGTGCGGCAGGGTCGTCGATGAGGGCCGCGACAGCTGCGGGTCGCAGCAGGGCGCCCACTGCCCAGCCCGTGCCGGTCAGCTCGCGATGCGAAGCCCGTGTCGTCGCCCCGGACAGACTCACGTCACCGTTCTCGACGACGAGGTTCAGCGCCGGGTAGCCGACGATCTCCTGGCGAGACGATCGAGCGGGCTCGATGCTCCACTCGGGGATCCAGAACCACACCGCGAGGTCCCGCGCGGCGGTCGCAGGCGGCAGACGATGGAAGTCCGGCAGCCGGGCCGGATACAGCACACCGCGGGTCGCACGCATCGCTAGCCGCCGGCGAGGATCGCCACTGTGACCCGCATGGCGGACACGATCGGTCCGAGGTCGTCGACGTCCATGCCTCGACCCTATGACCCCGGCGCACGATCGTGTCGCGCAAGTTCAAGCGCGCGTCTGCGACTGCTCCTTACTGTGGCTGCATGAGCACCGAGAACAGGACCGGCGTGACCGGCGATCACACGACGGACGGCCGACCGAACAGCGCGACCTCCCTCACTCCCTTCCTCGCGGTCCCCCGGGCGCGGGAGGCGATCGAGTTCTACCGGGACGTCTTCGGCGCTCGCGTCATCGATGTCACGGAGTTCGGCGGTGTCGTCGCCCATGCGGACCTCGACTTCGGGTTCGGCCACCTGCAGCTGGGCGAGCCGAGCCCCGACTATCATCTGGTTTCTGCGCCGTCGGGAGACGACGACTGCTACTCGATGGGACTCTATGTCTCGGACGTCGACGCCGTCGTCGAGCGTGCCGTCGCCGCGGGCGCAACCGTGCGCGAGGCTCCGTCGGCGTTCGTGTCGGGAGACCGATTCGCCAGCATCCGGGATCCGTTCGGCGTGCGATGGTCGGTGATGACCCGGGTCGAAGACCTCTCGGACGAGGAGAGCGCACGGCGGGTCGCCGACTGGGCGGCGTCCTTCAGTGCTGCCCCGTCTGACGGCGCGAGCTGAGCGCGGTCTCGGCAGCCCGACACGTGGCCGGGAGCAGTGCCTCCGCCGTGCGCCGATAGCCGAGCGGACTCGGGTGGAAGCGATCAAGGCTGAACATCGCCTCCGGATCGTCGAAGAACATCGGGCCGACGGCGCGGCGGAGGTCGACGGGGTGCGCGCCCTCGGCACGAGCGGTCTCGGCCTGAACCCTGGCGAGTCGACGGGACATGCTCGACATCAGGCGCCGCAGAGGCTGCGGTACCGGGCGGAGGGCTCCGAGATCGGGACAGGTGCCGACCACGACCTCCGCACCCCGAGCACGCAGCCGTCGGACGGCCTCCCGCAGGTGCTGCGTCGAGACGGCGACGGGGATGCGGTGCGTCACATCGTTGCCCCCGACCACGATCACGGCGACATGCGGGGCGTAGTCCTCGGGCAGCGCGTCGAGCTGGGCGGCGAGGTCGGGCGATTCGGACCCGACGACGGCGGCCGTGCGCAGATGGACCGGTCGTCGCATCCGTCGCGCCAGACCCTTGGCGAGTCGTCCGCCCAGTGTCTCCTTGCGCCGCTCGGCGCCGAGGCCCGCCGCCAGCGAGTCTCCGAGCACGAGCAGATCGATCGGCATGCCGTCGAGCGAACGACGCCAGACGCGGTCGGCGTCGATCGACTCCTCTCCGAGCGGCTTGCCGATGCGTCGACGCGCGATCGCGGCCTGTCGGGTGAGGACGACCCGGATTACGGCGGCGGCCACCGCGGTGGCGACACCCACCGCCGCGACGGCGACGAACGGCGGTCGGCTCATGTCCCGATTCGACCGGAACGGCGTGAACGCCGAGTGAACGGCATCCCCCGAACTCAGGAGAGGGGCTTGAGCTCCAGCTCCGAGGTTCCCGCCGAGACGGTCGCGAACTCCGTGTATCCGTCGGCGGCCGAGCGCTCGAGCAGGGCTTTGACGTTCTTCGTGCGCCGTTCCAGCCGCACTCGCGCCCCGGAGCCCACGAGACCCGCCTTGTGCATGACGAGCTCGGCGACCGGCACGTCGGCGTCGTGGATGAGCACGACGGCGCGCTCGCCGGCATCCGCGCCCGCCGTCACGAGGTCGACGAGGCGCTCGAAGCCCAGCGAGAACCCGACGGCAGGGACCTGCTGGCCGAGGAAGCGGCCGATCATGCCGTCATAGCGACCGCCGCCGCCGAGCGAGTACGACACCGAAGGGTGGGCCAGCTCGAAGATCGTGCCCGTGTAGTAGCCCATGCCGCGCACGAGGAACGGGTCGAAGACCAGCGGGATGTCGGTCGCGCCTCGGCCGGCGGCGACGGCCTCGCCGATCGCGACGAGGTGTCCGACGATCTCGTCCGGGGCACCGTCGGGAAGCGCCTTGCGGATCTGACGTTCGCCGAAGGGGTTGTACTCCATCGTCTGCGGGCGCAGGAGGAAGGCTTCGAACGCGTCGACGGCCGATGGCGCCGAACCGCGCTCGCGCAGCTCGGCGGCGACGCCGTCGGGCCCGATCTTGTCGAGCTTGTCGATCGTGATGAGGACCCCGGGACGTTCGTCGCCCGTGAAGCCGAAGCTGTCGAGCATCCAGTCCAGCGCACGGCGGTCGTTGATGCGCACGGTGGCGCCCTCGAGACCCAGTGCGTCGACCGCAGCGAGCGAGGCGACCATGAGCTCGGCCTCCGCGCGCGACGAGTCGTCGCCGATGATGTCGATGTCGCACTGCACGAACTGGCGGTAGCGCCCCTTCTGCGGTCGCTCAGCACGCCAGACCGGACCGATCTGGATCGCGCGGAACACACCGGGGAGCTGAGCGCGATTGCTCGCGTAGAAGCGCGCGAGCGGAACCGTGAGGTCGTATCGCAGACCGAGGTCGGCCAGGGCGCCCTGGTCGTCGGCGGCGTCGCGGATGGCATCCGCATCGAGGCCGCGGCGCAGCACGTTGTAGGCGAGCTTCTCGTTGTCGCCGCCGATGCCGGCGTGCAGTCGCGAGTACTCCTCGAGCGCCGGGGTCTCGATCTCGTCGAACCCGTGCGAGCGGTAACGATCACGGATCACGGAGAGGACGCGCTCGCGGCGAGCCTTGTCGGCGGGGAGGATGTCGCGCATTCCGCGCGGCGGGTTCACAGTAGCCACGCCTCCATCTTTCCAGGTCGGCGGGCCAGGCCGTGGACTCAGGCTTCGGATTCCGCCTCGCGGACCTCGGCCTCGACCGCTCGGAGCCGTTCGCGCAGCGCTCGTTCGGCATCCCAGCCCTCGGCGCGCGCGACCGCCACGAGGCGGAGAAGAGCGTCGCCGAGCTCTTCTTCCGAGGAGGGCGCCGGTCCAGCCCCGTCCGCATCGGTCCGGGCGACGACGACGCCGGCCCCCTCGGCTCGACCGGCGACCTTCTGTGCCAGCGCGAGCGCCGGCATACCGCGCGGGATCCCGTCGAGGACGCTGCGTCTCGCGCGTTTCTCCGCCGCCTTCGCGGCGTTCCAGTGCACCAGGACCTCTTCAGGGGTCGTCGCGACCTCGTCCGCGAAGACGTGAGGATGCCGCCGCACCATCTTCTCGGTGAGCGTGGCCGCGACATCGTCGATGTCGAACGGGTCGTCGGGGTCCTGCGCGGCGATCGCGGCGTGGAACAGCACCTGCCAGAGCAGGTCGCCGAGCTCCTCACGCAGGTCGGCCCGTGAGCCGTCCTCGACGGCGTCGATCACCTCGTGCGACTCCTCGATGAGATACGGCACGAGATCACGATGGGTGATCTGCTGCGACCAGACGCAGCGATCCCGGACCTCGCGCATCGTCTCGGCTGCGGCGCGCAGCGGGTCGCGGGCGGGCTCTGCACTCACCGGTCCTCCTTCGAACGCCACTCGGGTCGCCTCGCGGTCACGAGGTCACGGCGCCGCGTCGTCGGTACGTACGGGCGCGGAGTGACACGATCACACCCGAGAGCACGAGAGCCACGAGCGAGCCGACGAGCACACCGAGGATGGCCTGATCGCGGGTGCCGGCGTCGGCCGCGAAGGCGAGGTTGGCGAGCAGAAGCGAGACGGTGAAGCCGATGCCGCCCAGCGCGCCGGCGGCGAAGATGTCGGCGAACGGCAGGGCCGGCGCCGCGCCTCGGGGCCGGATCCGCATCGCGAGCCACCCGAACAGGGAGATGCCGATGATCTTTCCGACGGGCAGCGCCACGACGATCCCCCAGAAGGCGGGAGAGAGCTCCGACGGTGCGAGGGCGGGGATCACCACGAAGGCGGCGACGAACGCGAAGATCGGCAGGATCGCGCCGTTCACGGTCGGTTCGAGCACGTGCCTGGTGCGCGCGGCAGGAACGGGCGACATCACGAGCCCGAGCATCACGCCGGCGATGGTGGCGTGGATGCCCGACGAGGCCACCAGGCCCCAGGCGACGACGCCGACGATGATCATCGCGACGGCCACCGCCGGATGCCCCTTGGCGTGGAGCAGTCTGCTGAGCAGCCAGAACGCGACGACGGCGGCGACGGCGAGCGCGAGGAACAGCCACTGCACGTCGTGCGCGAAGAGGACCGCGATGAAGATGATGCCGATGATGTCGTCGAGGATCGCGAGCGCGAGCAGGAAGACGCGGACGTTCGACGGAAGCCCCCGTCCGAACATCGCGAGCACGCCGAGCGCGAAGGCGATGTCGGTCGCCGTCGGGATGGGCCAGCCCGTGGCGGTCGCGGAGTCGCCCGCGATGAGCAGATAGACAGCGATCGGCACCAGCACACCGCCGGCGGCGGCGATGGCCGGCTGCACGGCCTTGCTGGGCGAATCGAGCTCGCCGTGGGTGAGCTCGTGCCGCAGCTCGATCGCCACCACCAGGAAGAACACGGCGAGAAGACCGTCGGACACCCAGTGCTCGATCGAGAGGTCGAGCACTGTGCCGGGCACGGCGATGTGGAAGTCGAGCACCGCGGCGAGCGCATCATGCGAGGGAAGATTCGCCAGCAGGATGCCGAGCCCTGCCGCGACGAGGAGCAGGACAGCAGGGAACTGCTGGCCACGGAGAGGGTTCGCGGAGATGCGCATCGCCCCCATGGTAGTTGCGAGCGCCCCGCACGTCTCACATCGTCATGCGTTCAGAGCACGACCCCGACCCGGGATACTCTCGAACGGTGACCCCCGAACACGCCTTCCCCGAGCCCACTGACACCTCGGCCATCCGCATCATCGGCCGTTTCGAAGCGGGCCGCGGCATTCCGGATGCCATGCGCACCGACGTCAGAATGCTCGGCGCCCTTCTCGGCCAGGTACTGCGCGAAGCAGGCGGCGACGACCTCTTCGAGGACGTCGAGCGGCTGCGGCTGGCGACGATCCAGGCCTATGACGAAGAGACCTCCGACGCCTTCGATCGGGCGGCCGCGATCGCCGAGTCGTTCAGCATCGCGCGCGCCGACGAGGTCGCACGGGCGTTCACCTGCTACTTCCACCTCGTCAATCTCGCCGAGGAGCACCAGCGCGTGCGGGTGCTCCGCGAGCGCGCCGGCCAGCCGGGCCGCGAGGATGCGGCCGACACCGTCGCCACCGCCTATGCGCGTCTGAAGACGGAGGTCGGTGACGACGAGGCGCTCCGCCGTCTCGAGGGCCTGCGCTTCCACCCGGTGTTCACCGCCCACCCGACCGAGGCACGCCGTCGCGCGGTGTCGTCGAGCATCCGCCGCCTCTCCGAGCTCCTCACCCAGCACGACGCCGCGAGCGAGGGCGGGTCGGAGGAGCACCGGGCGCGCCGGAGGATGCTGGAGGAGATCGACACCCTCTGGCGCACCGCGCCGCTCCGCGCCGAGAAGCCCTCGCCGACCGACGAGGTGCGCACGGTCATGGGCGTGTTCGACGAGACCCTGTTCACCACCGTGCCGCACGTGTACCGGCGCATCGACGACGCACTCCGCGGCGACGACTCCGGCTCGAGCGCTCCGGTCGTGCCCGCGTTCGTGCGCATCGGGTCCTGGGTCGGCGGCGACCGCGACGGCAACCCGTTCGTGACCGCATCCGTCACCCGTGAGGCGTCGCAGATCGCGTCCGACCACGTGCTGCGCGGACTGGAGCGCGCACTCGAGCGCATCGGCCGCGCCCTCACGCTCGACGCCGAGGACACCCCTGCGAGCGCAGGAGTCACGGCTCTGTGGGAGGCCTTCGCCGCCGCTGAGCCGCGCGTCGCCGAGGAGCTGGGCGCCCGCTCCCCCGGTGAGCCGCACCGCCGCGTGCTGCTCACCCTCGCCCACCGTGTCGCGGCCACCCGCCGTGGCGAGGAGCAGCGCTACTCGCGCCCCGAAGACCTGCTCGACGACCTGCGCACGGTGCAGTCGTCGCTGGCGGATGCGGGCGCGAAGCGCCATGCGTTCGGCGGCGTGCAGCACCTCATCTGGCAGGTGGAGACCTACGGCTTCCATCTGACCGAGCTCGAGGTGCGTCAGCACTCGCAGGTGCATCGCAAGGCGCTCTCGGAGCTCTCCAGCGGCGACGCGATCAGCGTGCAGACCGAGGAGGTGCTCGAGGTCTTCCGCGTGATCGCCGAGATCCAGCGAGACCGCGGCCTGCGGGCTGCCGGCCGCTATGTCGTGTCGTTCACTCAGTCGGCGTCCGACCTCGCGAACGTGTATGCGCTCGCGAGGCACGCGCTGGGCGACGACGCCCCCGTGCTCGACGTCGTTCCCCTGTTCGAGACCTTCGCCGACCTGCAGGCGGCGCCTGCCATCCTCGCGGAGGCCGTGACGTTCCCGGAGTTCCAGGAACGCCTCGCCGCGACGGGCAACCGGCTCGAGGTCATGCTCGGCTACTCCGACTCGTCGAAGGACGTCGGCCCGGTCGCCGCGAACCTCGCCCTGTACGAGGCGCAGGAGAAGATCGCGCAGTGGGCCAAGGACTCCGACATCGAACTGACCCTGTTCCATGGTCGCGGCGGTGCTCTGGGCCGAGGCGGCGGACCCGCCAATTCGGCCATCCTCGCTCAGCCGCCGCACTCGGTCGACGGTCGCTTCAAGCTCACCGAGCAGGGCGAGGTCATCTTCGCGCGCTACGGCGAGCCTGCCATCGCGATGCGCCACATCGATCAGGTCGCCGCGGCGACGCTGCTCGCCTCGTCTCCGTCCGTCGAGAAGCACACGAGCGACGCCGCCGCACGCTTCGCCGACATCGCCGCCGTCATGGACACCTCGTCGCGCGAGCGATTCTTCTCGCTCGTCAAGGCGGAGGGTTTCGCCCCCTGGTTCGCCACGGTCACCCCTCTCGAGGAGATCGGCCTGCTCGCCCTGGGCTCCCGTCCGGCTCGACGCGGACTGTCGGTCGAGTCGCTGGAAGACCTGCGCGCGATCCCGTGGGTCTTCGCCTGGACCCAGGCCCGCATCAACCTCGCCGGCTGGTTCGGACTCGGAACCGCTCTCGCCGCCGTCGGCGATGAGGCCCGTCTCGCCGAGGCCTATCGCGACTGGCCGCTGCTGCGCACCATGATCGACAACGTCGCCATGAGCCTCGCGAAGACCGATGAGCGCATCGCCCGCCAGTACCTCGCCCTCGGCGATCGGGACGATCTCGCGCAGCTCGTGCTCGACGAGCTGTCGTTGACGCGCGAGTGGGTCATCCGTCTCACCGGCGGCGTGGGCCTGCTCGAGAACAAGCCGATCCTGCAGCGCGCCGTGCAGCTGCGCACTCCGTACGTCGACGCCCTGTCGCTGCTGCAGCTGCGCGCCCTCCGCGCACTGCGCGACCCGGCCGAGGCGACCGGCTCGGGTGCCGACGACGAGCAGCGGCGACTGCTGCTGCTCTCGGTGAGCGGCGTCGCGGCGGGCCTCCAGAACACCGGGTGACCCCCGCGTCGTCGTCCCCGAACAAGCGCATGCCGGTGTGAAGGTGCTCACCTCCGCGTGCCCGCTAGAGTGAAAACTTCGCCGTATCCGGCGCACCCTCACGCGACACGATCGCACGCAGCACCATCCCCCGATCAGAAAGCTCTTTCGCGTGACCTCTCCGTCTTCCGTCGACTTCCATCCGCTCGCCGACGACGTGCAGCCCGTGTTCGACACGGTGCTCGCCCGCAGCCCGCACGAGCCCGAGTTCCAGCAGGCCGTGCACGAGGTGCTGAACTCGATCGCACCGGTGCTCGCGCGCAACCCGCAGTACGTCGACGGCGGCATCCTCGAGCGTCTGGTGGAGCCGGAGCGGCAGATCCTGTTCCGCGTGCCGTGGGTCGACGATGCCGGGCGTCTGCAGGTCAACCGCGGCTACCGGATCCAGTTCTCCTCGGTGCTCGGACCGTACAAGGGCGGCCTGCGCTTCCACCCGTCGGTCAACCTGTCGATCATCAAGTTCCTCGGGTTCGAGCAGATCTTCAAGAACGCACTGACCGGCCAGGGCATCGGCGGCGGCAAGGGCGGATCCGACTTCGACCCGCACGGCAGGTCGGATGCCGAGATCATGCGCTTCTGCCAGTCGTTCATGAACGAGCTCTACCGTCACCTCGGCGAGCACACCGACGTCCCCGCCGGCGACATCGGCGTCGGCGGTCGCGAGATCGGCTACCTGTTCGGCCAGTACCGCAAGATCACCAACCGCCACGAGTCCGGCATGTTCACCGGCAAGGGCACCGGCTGGGGTGGCGCAGAGGTGCGCACCGAGGCGACCGGCTACGGCGCGGTGTTCTTCGCACAGGAGATGCTCGGCGTGCACAGCGACTCGCTCGACGGCAAGCGCGTCGGCGTCTCGGGCTCGGGCAACGTCGCGATCTATGCGATCCAGAAGGCATCCCAGCTCGGCGCGACCGCCGTCACGGCATCCGACTCGTCGGGGTACGTCGTCGACGACGCCGGCATCGACGTCGACCTGCTGCGCCAGATCAAGGAGGTCGAGCGCGCGCGCATCGTCGAGTACGCCCACCGTCGCCCCGGCGCCCGATTCATCGAAGGCGGCAGCGTCTGGGAGGTCCCGGTCGACATCGCCGTGCCGTCGGCGACCCAGAACGAACTCGATCTCCACGCCGCCGAGACCCTGATCGCCAACGGCGTGCGAGCGGTCTCGGAGGGCGCGAACATGCCCTGCGTCCCCGCTGCCGTCGATGCGTTCCAGAGCGCCGGAGTCCTCTTCGCGCCGGGCAAGGCCGCGAACGCGGGAGGCGTCGCCACCTCCGCTCTCGAGATGAGCCAGAACGCGTCTCGCCAGCGGTGGAGCTTCGACGCGAGCGAGAACAAGCTGCGCGAGATCATGGCGGACATCCACCGCGCCGCGTTCGACGCCGCGGAGCGCTACGACGTGGCCGGCGACTATGTCGCCGGGGCGAACATCGCGGGCTTCGAGCGCGTCGCGGGCGCAATGCTCGCCCAGGGCGTGATCTGACCGGAGTCGCACCCACTGCGCACGACACAAGAGCCGCCTCCCTCCCGGGCAGGCGGCTCTTGCGCGTTCTCGACGCCTGAGGTCCTCAGTTCTCGTCGACCGGCACCTTCACGACCTTGTTGAACCCGGTCACCGCCTGGTTCTCATCGAACGCGACCACCTTCTTGCGGAACCCCTTCGTGATCACGGCGAGGTAGATCAGGCCGAGAGCGGTCCAGATGAGTCCCCCTGTCAGGGCGTCGGAGTGCAGGTTCACCCACAGCAGACCCGTGAGGAGCATGCCGATGCCCGGCATCACGATGTACGAGAAGATGTCGCGCGGTGTGTGGCGCCGCCCCTTGCGCACGGCGAACCAGGCGATCACCGAGATGTTGACGAAGGTGAACGCGATCAGGGCGCCGTAGTTGATCCACGCCGCGATCAGCTCGAGGGTGAACGGGATCGCGAGCAGCGAGATCGCGCCGACCAGCACGACGTTGAAGGTGGGCGTGTGGGTGCGCGGGTTGATGTAGCCGAAGGCCTTCTGCGGAAGGACGTTGTTGCGACCCATCACGAGCAGCATCCGCGAGACGGATGCGTGCGAGGCGAGACCCGAGGCGAGCGTGGCGCAGAAGCCCGCGGCGGTCAGCACGGCCATGAGCACGTTGCCCCCGACGAGGTTTCCGATGATCGGCAGCGTCGAATCCTCGACGTACTGCATGTCGCCACCGGGTGCGAACTCGTTCCAGTCGGGGAAGCGCAGCTGCGTGACGTACGCGGCGACGAGGAAGATCGCGCCGCCGAGCAGCACGGTCAGCAGGATCGCCTTGGGCATCGTCTTCGGATCCTTCGCCTCCTCGGCGTACATCGTCACGGCGTCGAACCCGATGAACGAGAAGCAGACGATCGTCGCGCCCATGAGCACCGCGCCGATCGTCGCACCGTCGTGGATGAAGGGCGCGGCCGATGCGATCGTGCCCGCTCCTTCGCCGCGCATCAGCTGCGCGACGACCATGACGACGAACACGACCATCACGACGATCGAGAACACGAGCAGGATCATGTTCATGTTCGAGGTGCCGCGCATCGTCATGTAGATGATGCTCGTGACGAGGATGCAGTACAGCACGACCCAGATCCAGCCGGGGATGTCGGGGAAGAGCGCTTCGAGGTAGCTGCGGATGATGAGGCAGTTGACCATCGGGAGCAGCACATAGTCGATGAGCGAGGTCCAGCCGACCATGAACCCGAGGTTCGGGTGGATCGACTCGCGGACGTACGTGTACGCAGACCCGGCGCTCGGGATGGCGCGGGAGATCTTGCCGTAGCTGATGGCGGTGAACACCATCACGACGAGGGCGACGAGGTAGGCCGCGGGGACGACGTTGTCGGTGTCGCGAGCCACCATGCCGAACGTGTCGAAGACGACGGTCGGTGTCATGTAGCCGAGTCCGAGACCGACGATCGCCCAGAGGCCGAGATTGCGGCGGAGGGTTCCTCCGCCCTGCGCGAGCGGCTTCGTCTTGATGGGCGTGACCATGAGTACTCCTTCGGGAACAGCGCATGGGCCGGACTTCGGGCGGTCCGACACTGACGCTCAGTATGTACCCCGGAGATTCGTCAGCGGAAGAGCGGATCTGATTCGAAATACGCATTTAACATGCCGAGAACCGACTCGATTCGAAGACCCCGCTCGATCACCAGCCCTCGGTGAGCACGCGGTCGAGCATCGCGACGACATGGTCGGCGCTCTCGACCGACAGACAGAGCGGGGGTTTGATCTTCAGCACGTTCGAGCGCTCCGAGGTGGTGAGCACGATCACGCCGAGCTCGCGAAGCCTCTCGCAGATCGCGGCCGCCTCGGCCGCCGCCGGGTGCAGGGTCTCGGGGTCGCGCACGAGCTCGACCCCGAGATACAGCCCCTGCCCGTGCACGGGCCCGACGATCGGATGCCGTTGCGCGAGCGCACGGAGCGACTCCGCCAGATGCCGACCGACGTCGAGCGCGTTGCGTTGCAGGTCGTCCTCGACCATGGCATCGAGGACTGCGAGGCCGACGCTGCTGCTGAGCGTGCTGCCACCGCCCGAGGAGAAGAACTGGCCCTGCTCGCTCAGCGCGTCGGCGATCCTCTTCGAAGTGATCACGCCGCCGATCGGGAAGCCGTTGCCCATCGGCTTCGCGATCGTGACGATGTCGGGGATCACTCCGGACTGCTCGAATCCCCAGAACGTGGATCCCATGCGCCCGAAGCCCACCTGCACCTCGTCGGCGATGCACAGGCCACCGTGTGAACGCACGAGGTCGTACGCACCGGTCAGATATCCGTCGGGGAGGACCACCCCGCCCGCGTTGCCGAGCACGGACTCACACACGAACCCGGCCGGATCCCGGCCCTCGACGCTGAGTCGGTCGAGGTCGGCGGCGAGGTCGGCGAGGTACCGGTCCGCCGAGTCCTGGCCGCGGTGCGTGCCGCGGAACGAGTTGGGCACATCGGCGACGTGCACCCAGTCGGGACGCGTCGCGAGCGCATCAGGATTGTCATAGGCGCTGGTGGTGACCGCATCGCTCGCCATCGTCCACCCGTGATAGGCCTCTCGCAGCGCGACGACGGTTCGTCGGCCGGTGGCCGCCTGCGCGAGACGGATGCCGAGGTCCACCGCCTCCGATCCGCTGTTCACGAGCAGCACGGTGTCGAGGCCGCTCCCCTCGGGCATCAGCGCGATGAGTCGCTCGCTGTACTCGGCGAGGCCGCGGAACAGGAACCTGGAGTTCGTGGCGAGAGTCTTCAGCTGGCGGTTCGCCGCCGCCGCGACTCGCGGGTGCCCGTGGCCGAGCCCGGCGACGTTGTTCACCATGTCGATGTAGCTGCGACCGGTCGTGTCGACGAGGTGGTGCCGCCAGCCTCGCTCGATCTGCGGCGGGTGCTCGTAATAGCGCTCCTGTGCGGCCGCGAAGATGCGCTCGCGGCGCTCGAGCTCCTGACCGGCCTCGTCGCGCTGCGCGGCGGACCGGAGGCCCAGCAGCGGAGCGGGGTCCGCGGTGAAGCGACGCCAGGCCGCGACGCGTTCCGGGGTGACGAGCCGCGCGGCGATCGGCGGATTCGGCAGCGGGGAGCGGAGCGGCGGAGCATCCCCTCGCGTCAGCCCGATGACCATCGTGCGGTTCTCGAAGGATGCGGCGAGCCTGCCGATGCTCTCGCCCCTCTCGACTCTCCCGCTGCGATTCGGCTCGATCTCGGCGCCGCGGAGCGCGAGCCTCCACCCGCCGTCGAGCTCGATGTGCACCCCGTCGTCGGTGATCTTCAGCTCCCCCGCGGTCGGCGCGACCAGTCGCGACGACGGACCGGGGGCGACATGCACCTCCGTCTCCACCGGCCAGGTGGCGGCTGCGCTCACGGCGTCGACGGTCGTCCGGGTGAGCCGGAAGACGCCGTAGGGAACCACGGCAGCGCGAGCACCCGCCGCGTGGGCCTCGGCCACGAGAATCGCCTCGGCATCCGGATGCGACCAGCGCCCTGCATCGAGCCCCTCGGCTTCGACGCCCGGATCGACCACGAGGACTCGGCCGTCGAGATCGGGAAGCAGCATCGACAGTTCCCGGCGGGAAGCGGCAGGTACGTCGGGAGCGTCAGGTACGTCGGGAGCGTCCCCCGGAATCTCGGCACCCGGAATCTCGGCATCCGGAGTCCCCGCATCCGGAGTCCCTGCATCCGGAGTCTCATCCGGAGTCCCTGCATCCGGAGTCCCCGCATTCGGAGTCTCATCCGGAGTCTCGGCATCCGACATCTCGAACTCCGGAGACGCGAACCCGAGCCGCGCGAGCACATGCTCGGACATCTCGGCGAGCGGAACGGCGGTCGCCGCGTCGAAGATGGCCTGCTCCCCCTCGATCCTCTCGCGGGCGTAGTCGTTGTCCCCGTCGATCGCGAGCTGACGCCAGCCGCTCGCGACGAGCAGCGCTGCTCTCAGCACGACGAGGGGCCACACCGCGACCGCCTCGTCGCGAGTGAGCGGGGCATCGGCGTGGAACGCCGCGACGGTGTCGAGTGCCCGAAGCGGGCGCTCCGGCTCATGGTGCAGCATCGACGAGACGCAGACAGCCAGTTCCGCGACGCGCCAACCGAGACCCAGGTCTCCCAGATCGAGCACCGTGTGCGGATGTAGCCGCGAGTCGGCACCGCGCATTCCGGTGACGTTGTCGTCGGTCAGGTCGCCATGGATCGGCTGCACAGGCAGGCCGGCAGCGACGGTCGAGACAGCGGCGTGAGCCTCATCGGCTGCCGTGCGCACGCGCACGCGCAGTTCGGCCTCGGTCACTGCCGGGGCCAGCGCGATGATCTGCTCGTACGCGACGCGCATGTCCCACATCTGCTCACGGTCGAGCCCCGGATGCACGAGACCTGCGAGCGCGTTCACGGATGCCGCAGCCAGCGTGCCGAACTCCCTCAGCACGACGGGAGCGAGATAGCCCGCGTCGACCATCGGCTCGCCCTCGGCGAACTCGCTGCGCCGCACCGCGAATCCTCGCCAGCGCTGGGTGAGCTCACCGTCGAGCCCGGGAAGCACGGCGGGAACACGAACGCCGGCTGCGCGGTAGGCGTCGAGCGCCGCATGCTGCGCGGCTCTCGCGTCCTCGCCGAACACCGGGTTGTCGACGCGCAGCACGCTGCGTGATCCGTCCGGCTCGATCAGGACGAAGTTCCGGTCCTGGTTGCTCCCGAGCTCGCTCGCCTGGGCGTCGACCCCGTAGCAGTCGCGAGCGATCAGCGCGGCGTCCTCCGTGCTGATGTCCGGTCGGACGAGCCCTGCCCCGTCACTCACCCTCGGCCCGCCGCGTGGCCGTCGGCATCGAGACGCACGTCGTCGGCATGCCGGGCCAGGGAACTGCCGTACCGCTCGGTCAGCTGAACCATCAGGTCGGGGGTGTCGCGGTCCACGCCGAAGACGTGCCCCGGGAAGTCGAGCTCGGGCTGGGCCGCGGAGATCTCCTCCTCGCGGTCGGAAGAGAGGAGCTGGACGGGATCCCCGACCGCGACCCAGCCGATCGGCACGACGGTGCCGGACGGCAGCACCGCCCGCCGGTGCACGATGGCGTTCACGCGCACCTCGCACCGGTCCCCGACCAGCGCGCCGTTGAAGATCCGGGCGCCCGACGCGAGGAAGACCTCTTCGCCGACGGTCGCACCCGCGATGCTCGCGAGGGTTCCGACGAGCGTGTGCGAGCCGATGTGCACGGCGTTCGCGGCCGTCGCCCTGATGAGCGCGTTCTCCATCACGATCACGTGCTCGCCGAGCGTGATGGGCCCGCCCTCGGCGGTGATCACGGCGCCGTGCAGCACTTGGCAGTCCGGTCCGATCGTCACGTCTCCGGAGATCACGGCGGTGGGAGCGACGACGGCGGTGTCATGGATCCGGGGCCGAGCCCCGAGGTGCTCGTACAACATGACGCCAGCGTAGTGGTGCAGCGCACGGGACGAGAAGGCCGACGGCGGCGTCCTGCTACGCTGACGCCCATGCAATGCAGGTGACTCGATCCCTCCCCCGCCTCCGGCCGCCCCTCGGCATGCCGCGGCATCTCGATCGAAAGGCATCCTCATGCACTCCGCCGACCTTCCCCTGCTCGGACGCACCGCGCTCGTGACCGGCGTCTCGCGCAGGCGCGGCATCGGATTCGCGACCGCCACGACGCTCGCCTCCCTCGGCGCGAACGTGTTCGTCCATCACTTCCGCCCGCATGATCTCGACCACCCCTGGGGCGGCGACGATCTCGACGCCGTCCGCACCGGCATCCGGGGCTCGCTCGCATCCGGAGCGGTGATGGGCGACGCCGAGGCGGATCTCCGTGACCCCGACAGCATCGAGCCGCTGCTCGATGCGGCGTCCTCGCTGTCAGGACGGCTCGACATCGTCGTCTGCAATCAGGCGATGAGCGGAGGCGACGGGACGATCTTCGACATGACCGCCGACCGGCTGGACGCGCACTGGCAGGCGAACGCGCGCGCATCGCTGCTGCTCACCGCGGGCCTGGCGCGTCGAGTCCGGGTCGAGCTCGGCGGCGCGGACACCCCCGTCGCCCGCCCGGGCGACAGCATCCCCTCACTCGGCCCGTTCGAGAAGCCGACGGCGCACGTCATCTGGATGACCTCCGGTCAGGGCCACGGAGCGATGCGCGGAGAGATCTCCTATGCGACGAGCAAGGCCGCGCTCGCGGGCATCACGCGGTCGACGGCGGCGGAGCTGCTCGACGTCGGGATCGTGCTAAACACCGTCAACCCGGGCCCCGTGAACACGGGCTACCTCGATGCGGACACCACGGATCGCGATCTCTCCGGCGTCGACGAATGGATCGCCGGCACGCCGTTCGGCCGAGTCGGTCGACCGGACGACCCGGCGCGGCTGATCGGCTGGCTGTGCACCGACGCCGGCTCCTGGGTGGTGGGTCAGGTGCTGACCACGGACGGCGGGTTCTCGCTGTGACGCACGCGAGGTCGCTGCGCCGCGCCTAGGCGTCGCCGGTCTTCTCGGCCGAGACGGGCTCGGGGAAGATCGCGGTGAACAGCTGCCCGACCCACTCGAGCAGCTCGGCCGCCTGCAGCGGTTCGAGGCCGACTCCCACGGCGGCCGGCACGGTGGGCATGGGCACGACGAGGGCCTCACCCCCGGCGACCAGCTTCGCCTTGGGATACAGCCGCTGCAGACGCACCTTGATCGAGTCCTCGAGCCGCGCCGGCGCGATGCGCAGGTTCGATCCCATGACCACCACGTCGGAGAGTCCTGCTCTGGCCGCGCGCCGACGCAGACGTGCGACGGCGATCAGACCCTCGACCTCGTCGGGCGGGGTGCCGTAGCGGTCGGTGAGCTCGTCGATGACGAGGTCGATCGCGTCGTCCTTCGCCGTGGCCGCCGAGGCGGCGGAGAGCTTCTGGTAAGCCTCGAGACGGAGTCGCTCGCTGTCGATGTAGTGCTCGGGAATACGCGCGTCCAGAGGCAGCTCGAGTCGCAGCTCCTGTCCCGACTCGACATCCTCGCCCCGGAACGTCGCGACGGCCTCGCCGATCATCCGAAGATAGAGATCGAATCCGACGCCGGCGATATGCCCGGCCTGCTCGCCGCCGAGCAGGTTGCCCGCCCCGCGCAGTTCGAGGTCCTTGAGCGCGACCTGCATGCCGGAGCCGAGGTCGTTGTTCACGGCGATCGTCTGGAGTCGGTCAGCCGCCGTCTCGCTCAGCGGCTTCATCTCGTCGTAGAGGAAGTAGGCGTACGCACGCTCGCGACCTCGCCCGACACGTCCGCGCAGCTGATGCAGCTGGCTGAGTCCGTACTTGTCGGCGCGGTCGATGATGATCGTGTTCGCGTTCGAGATGTCGAGGCCGGTCTCGATGATCGTCGTCGAGACGAGCACGTCGAACTTGCGCTCCCAGAAGTCGTCGACGACCTGCTCGAGCGCGTGCTCGCCCATCTGACCGTGTGCGACCGCGATGCGCGCCTCGGGCACGAGCTCGGCGAGCTGTGCCGCGACCCGCTGGATCGACTGCACACGGTTGTGCACGAAGAACACCTGTCCCTCGCGCAGGATCTCGCGCCGGATCGCCGCCGCGATCTGCTTGTCGCTGCGGGGGCCGACGAACGAGAGGATCGGATGCCGGTCCTCCGGCGGGGTGGCGAGCGTCGACATCTCGCGGATGCCGGTGACCGCCATCTCGAGCGTGCGCGGGATCGGCGTCGCACTCATCGCGAGGATGTCGACGTTGGTCTTCATCTTCTTGAGGGTGTCCTTGTGCTCGACGCCGAAGCGCTGCTCCTCGTCGATGATCATCAGACCGAGGTCCTTGAACATGACCTGGTCGGTGAGGATGCGATGCGTGCCGATCACCATGTCGACCGTGCCGTCGAGCAGGCCGTCGAGCGTGAGACGAGCCTCCTTGTCGGTCTGGAAGCGGGACAGCGGCCGCACCTTGACCGGGAATCCGGCGAAGCGCTCGGTGAAGGTCTCGAGATGCTGCTTCACGAGAAGCGTGGTCGGCACCAGCATCGCGACCTGTTTGCCGTCCTGGATCGCCTTGAACGCCGCACGCACGGCGACCTCGGTCTTGCCGAACCCGACATCGCCCGAGAGCAGGCGGTCCATCGGGATCGGCCGCTCCATGTCGGCCTTGATCTCGTCGATGGTCTGCAGCTGATCGAGGGTCTCCGCGAACGGGAACGCCTCTTCGAGCTCGCGCTGCCAGGGCGTGTCCGGACCGAAGGCATGCCCCTTGGCGCTCATCCGCGCCGAATACAGCTTGACGAGCTCGACGGCGATGTCGCGCACGGCCTTGCGCGCCTTGCCCTTCGCCTGCGACCAGTCGCTGCCGCCCATCTTCGAGAGCGTGGGGCCCTCGCCGCCGACGTACTTCGAGAGCAGGTCGAGCTGGTCGGTCGGCACGTAGAGCTTGTCGCCCGGGTAGCCGCGCTTCGACGGCGCGTACTCGAGCACGAGGTAGTCGCGCACCGACTTGGTCGCATTGCGGCCGCCCGTGGAGACCTCGCGCTGCGTCATCTCGACGAAGCGGCCGATGCCGTGGGTGTTGTGCACGACGAAGTCGCCCTGTTTGAGCTGCAACGGGTCGACGACGTTCTTGCGACGCGAGGCGAGCTTCTTGACGACCCGCTGGTCGCCGCCGATGGTGCGGCCGTAGAACTCGTTGTCGGTGAGGACGGCGAGCTTCGCCTCGCCGATCTGGAAGCCGGCCTCGACGGATCCTGTGACGAGCGTCGCGACGCCGGTGTCGGGCGCCTCGATGAGCTCGGAGACGATGCGCGCGGCGATGCCGCGGTCGGAGAGCACGTCGCGGGCGCGGTCGACGAGTCCGGCACCGGCGGCGATGACCACCACGCGCCACCCCTCGGCCACCTTGGCGTCGACGAACGAGATCGCGCCGTCGACGTTGCCGTGGAACGACGGGATGACCTGGGCGTCGATGGTCTCGGCATCCTCGCCGCCCATCGCGAACGGGCTCAGCCGCCACCACACGCCGCCACGGTCGCGGACGACCTCGCGCAGTCGGGCGATGGTGAGGAAGTCGCCGGCGCCGAGGTCGATGGGAGCCGATGCGCCGGACGTCGCCGCACTCCAGGCCGCATCGAGGAACTCGCGGTTCGTCTCGCCCAGCGTGATGGCCCGCGCGCTGGAGCGCTCGGGATCGACGACCGCGGTCGCGCTGCCCTCGGGCAGATACTCGGCCAGGGATTTGAGCGGACCGGACACCGCCGGGAGCAGCGACTCCATTCCCTCGACCGGAATGCCCTCTGCCATCTTCTCGAGCATGCCGGCGATCGCCGGGAAGCCGCCGATCAGCGCCCGCGCACGATCGCGCACATCGGGGGTCAGCAGCAGCTCGCGGCTCGGAGGCAGATCGACGCCGTCGACGTCGCCCGGAAGCGAGCGCTGGTCGGCGACGGAGAACGCGCGGATCTGGTCGACCTCGTCGCCGAAGAACTCGACGCGGAAGGGGTGTTCCGAGATCGCGGGGAAGACGTCGAGGATGCCGCCGCGCACGGCGAACTCGCCGCGACGCGACACCATGTCGACGCGCGAGTAGGCGCGCTCGACCAGCTGCTCGACGACGCGGTCGAGCTCATGACCGCGCGTGCCGGCTCGCAGCTCGAGCGGAGCGATCTCGCCGAGGTTGCCGGCGATGGGCTGGAGCGCTGCTCGTACCGAGGCGACGACGACGAGGGGGTGATCACCCGACCACTCGGCGACGCGACGGAGGGTCTGCAGTCGCTGACCGACGGTGTCGGGGCTGGGACTCAGTCGCTCATGCGGCAGTGTCTCCCACGCGGGGAAGGTCACGACCTCGGCGTCGGGGATGTAGGCGCCGAGCGCCGCGGCGAGGCTCTCGGCGCGCCGCCCCGTGGGGACGACGGTCAGCAGCGCTGCGGGATGACCCGCGGCGCGGCGCTTCTCGAGCAGGCCGGCGAGCGCCGGCGCGTCGAGGCCGTCGACGAGGCCGAGATCGGCATCGGTCTGCGCCCAGCCGAGGGCGTCACGAAAAAGAGACGCCTCTTCCAAGGCGCGCAGAATCCCCGGAACAGTCACCGGACAAGCCTAGTCGCGGCCGCCGACACCGGGACCGGGAGCCGCCCGCACACGCGTTCTCCGACCCGTAGGATTCCGGGATGGAACCGGTCACCCTCACCACGGACCGCCTCACGCTGCATGTGCCGCACGAGTCGGACATCGACGCGATCGTCGCAGCCTGCCAGGATCCGGAGATCCCGCGGTGGACGACCGTGCCGAGCCCCTACACGCGAGAGCACGCCGCGGACTATGTGCGCCTGATCGGCGAGTGGTGGGCCGACGGGAGCCAGACGATCTGGTGCGCGTATCGCGACGAGGAGCTCGTCGCCTCGATCGGGTTGCACCACATCACGCCGCACCACACCGGCGGGGACGCGGAGCTCGGATACTGGGTCACCTCTGCCGCGCGCGGCAACGGCTACCTCGTCGAGGCCGCGCGCGCCGTCGTCGACTGGGGCTTCGACGAGCTCGGTCTCGCACGGCTGGTCTGGCGGGCGGTCGCGGGCAACATCGCGTCGGCACGGTCGGCGAGGGCGCTCGGGTTCCACTACGAGGGATTCGCACGCCAGGCGCTCACGAGCGAGCGTGGCCGCGACGACGGCTGGTTCGGCGGACTCCTCGCGTCCGACGACCGCACACCGGTCGACTGGACGGTGCTCTAGTCGCGTGTCCGACCCCGATGGCAGGATGAACGCATGCCGGAGATGCCGGAAGTACAGGGCCTGACCACATTCCTCACCCAGCGCGCGGTGGGGCGGACGATCGTGCGAACCAGCGTGGGCGCGATCGCCGCGCTCAAGACGTACGACCCGCCGAACTCCGCACTGCACGGTCAGCAGATCACTGCGGCCTCTCGACGGGGAAAGTTCGTCGTGCTCTCGTGCGGCGACGACCTGCATCTCGTCTTCCACCTGGCCAAGGCGGGCTGGCTGCGCTGGTACGAGACGCTGCCCACGACGCCGATCAAACCCGGCAAGTCGCCCATCGCCGTCCGTGTCGGCCTCGACGACGAGAGCGGATTCGACCTCACCGAGGCCGGCACGAAGAAGTCGCTCGCCGTGTATGTCGTGCGCGACCTGCAGGACGTCCCGGGGATCGCCCGGCTCGGGCCCGACCCTCTCGACGAGTCGTTCACCCGGGAGGTCTTCGGCGGTCTGCTCCAAGGGCGGCGCACGCAGATCAAGGGCCTGCTCCGCGATCAGGGCGTGATCGCCGGAATCGGGAATGCCTACTCCGACGAGATCCTGCACGCCGCGCGGATGTCGCCGTACGCGATCGCCGACAAGCTCGACGACGACGAGGTCGATCGCCTGTATGCCGCCATGCAGACGACTCTCGCGGATGCGGTCGCCGAGGCCTCGGGCAAGCCACCGGCCGACCTCAAAGACGCCAAGCGCCGTGGGATGCAGGTGCATGCCCGTCGTGGCGAGGCCTGCCCCGTGTGCGGCGACACGGTGCGCAGCGTCTTCTTCGCAGATCGCTCGATGGAGTACTGCCCGACGTGCCAGACCGGTGGCAAACCGCTCGCCGATCGCCGGTTGTCTCGGCTGCTCAAGTAGCACTTCGACGCGGAATGAAATGCATCCGGATGTGTTGAGTACACTCAGAGCATCAACGTGCTCCGGGGTCGGTGAGAATCCGAACCGGCGGTGACAGTCCGCGAGCGTCTCGGTTCTCCGGGATGCCGATCCGGTGGAATTCCGGGACCGACGGTGGTGCGAGGCCCAGCCTCGCTAGTCCGGAAGGGAGGCAGCACGGTGCGCCGCCGCGCGCGCGTTCTGCCGACGTCTCCCTCGAGGAGATCCCCCGGAGCCTCAGAGAGGACCACGGATGGCAGTGAACGAGGCGGAACGCCGGGCGATGACCCGTGCGCTCGAGCTCGCGACGCTCGGACCTCGCGGAGTGAACCCGCAGGTCGGTGCCGTCATCCTCTCCCCCGACGGCGAGATCATCGCCGAAGGGTGGCATCACGGCGCCGGAACGCCCCACGCCGAGGTCGATGCCCTCTCGCGACTCTCCGCCGGTGCCGCCGAGGGGGCGACCGCCGTCGTCACCCTCGAACCCTGCAACCACACCGGTCGCACCGGCCCCTGCGCCGTCGCGCTGATCGAGGCCGGCGTCTCGCGTGTCGTCTACGCCCTCGACGATCCGGGAGCCGTCTCGGGCGGCGGTGCCGACCGCCTCCGCTCGGCGGGCGTCAGCGTCGATGCGGGCGAACAGAGCGATGTCGCACACCGCATCATCGACGGCTGGCTCACCGCTCAGCGCCTCGGCCGCCCCCACGTCACCGTGAAGTGGGCGCAGTCCCTCGACGGCCGCGCGGCGGCATCCGACGGCAGCAGCCAGTGGATCACCGGACCTGAAGCCCGCGCGGACGTCCATCGACGTCGCGCTGCGGCCGATGCGATCGTCGTCGGCACAGGCACTCTGCTCTCCGACAATCCCTCGCTGACGGCTCGCGACGGCGAGGCGCTCCATGAACACCAGCCCGTCCCGGTCGTGATCGGCTCGCGCATCACCCCAGACGATGCGGCGATCCGCCGGCATCCGCAGACTCCGCTCTTCTACGACACCCATGATCTGCATGCCGTGCTCGCCGACCTGCACGCTCGCGGCATCCAGAGCGTGTTCATCGAGGGGGGCCCGACGCTCGCGAGCGCCTTCGTCGCCGCGGGGCTCGCCGATCGCGTGCTCGTCTACATCGCGCCGGTGCTGCTCGGCGGCGACCGGCTGGCACTGACCGACATCGGCGTCGGATCCATCGACGCCGCCCGACGACTGACGATCGACCAGTGGCAGCCCCTCGGGTCCGACCTGCTCGCGATCGCTCATCCCGCGCTCACCACAGAAGAAGGAGCCGCCTGATGTTCACCGGAATCATCGAGGAGATCGGCGAGATCACCGCTATCGCGCCCGCCGGAGACGGCTGGCGGCTGACGGTTCGCGCCCCCAAGGCGGTCTCCGACGCCGTGCACGGCGAGTCCATCGCGGTCTCGGGAGTCTGCCTCACCGTCGTCGACTCGACCGGCGACACCTTCGACGCCGACGTCATGAGGCAGACCCTCGACGTGGCCGCTCTGGGCGGAGCATCCGTCGGCACCCGCGTGAACATCGAGAAGGCGATGCCGGTCGGCGCGCGGCTCGGCGGTCACATCGTGCAGGGACATGTCGACGGCGTCGGCGATGTCCTCGGCGTGCGACCCGGCGAGCAGTGGAGCGTGCTGCGCATCTCGCTGCCCGACGACCTCGCGCCGCTCGTGGTCGACAAGGGCTCCATCTCGGTCGACGGCACCTCCCTCACCGTGAGCGCGGTCAGCCCGGTCGACGCGGACGCTCACTGGTTCGAGATCTCGCTCATCCCCGAGACTCTCGCCGCCACCACCCTCGGCTCCCGCGCGGTCGGCGACCGCGTCAACCTCGAGACCGACATCCTCGCCCGTCACGTCGAGCGCCTGCTGGCGTTCCGGGCAGCACCGGAAGGAGGCTCGCGATGAGCCTTTCCACCATCACCGAAGCCCTCGAGGCCCTTCGCGCGGGGCGCCCCGTGCTCGTCGCAGACGACGAGAACCGCGAGAACGAGGGCGACGTCATCATGTCGGCCGAGCTCGCCACGCCCGAATGGGTCGCATGGACGGTCCGCTGGTCGTCCGGGTTCATCTGCGCGCCGATGCCCGCCGATCTCGCCGACAACCTCAACCTGCAGCCCATGGTGGCCGCCTCCGAGGACGCCCGTTCGACCGCCTACACCGTGAGTGTCGACGCCGCCGAAGGCGTGACCACCGGAATCAGCGCGCACGACCGCGCGCACACGCTGAACGTCCTGGCGAATCCCGATTCGACCGCGACGAGCATCATCCGCCCCGGTCACGTCCTGCCGCTGCGCGCCGTCGACGGCGGAGTGCGCGAGCGCAGCGGCCACACCGAGGCCGCGGTCGATCTGATGAAGCTCGCTGGCCTGCGGCCCGTGGGCGCGATCGCCGAGGTCGTGGCAGAGGACGGCAGCATGATGCGACTGCCCGGACTCATCGAGCTGGGTGCACGCGACGGAGTGCCGGTCATCACGATCGAGCAGCTTATCGCCCACCTCAACGAGGTCGACCCCACCGGCTGGTCGCCCGAACGCGCCAGTCGCCGTGTCAGCCTGCGGGCCGACGCGACCGTGCCGACCACGCACGGGACCTTCCGGTTCCTCGCCTACAAGGACCGGGTGACCGGCACCGATCACATCGCCGTCGTGTCGGGCGAGCCCGGCGAGACCGCCCTCGTGCGCGTGCACTCCGAGTGCCTGACCGGAGAGGCCTTCGGGTCGCTCAAATGCGAATGCGGCCCGCAGCTCGACGCCGCCCTCGACGCGATCGAGCAGGACGGCGGCATCGTCATCTACATGCGCGGCCATGAAGGTCGCGGAATCGGCCTGATCAACAAGCTCCGCGCCTACAGCCTGCAGGAGGAGGGGCTCGACACGGTCGATGCGAATCTCGCACTCGGGCTTCCCGCGGATGCACGGGACTACGCGGCTGCGGCCGGCATCCTCGCCGATCTCGGCGTCTCGAAGGTTCGCCTGTTGACCAACAACACGGACAAGGTGAACCAGCTGCGCAGCCTCGGACTCGATGTCGTCGAGCAGGTGCCGCTGATCGTCGGCGTCGGACCGAACAACCATCAATACCTCGAGACCAAGCGTGACCGCATGGGTCACATCATCGGTGAGGCGGAGCTCGCAGAAGCTCTCGCCGACGGACGGAAGGACGACGCATGAGCGGCGCAGGAGCACCCAAGACCGAGAAGATCGACGGACGAGGCCTGAAGGTCGTCATCGTCGCCGGCACCTGGCACGACGTCATCACGAACGGCCTCATCGCCGGCGCCCAGCGTGTGCTCGATGACGCGGACGCCGACTACCGCCTCGTCCGCGTGCCGGGGTCGTTCGAACTCGCCCTCGCCGCCCAAGCCGCCTTCGCAGGTGGAGCGGATGCCGTCGTCGCACTCGGCGTGATCATCCGCGGGGGCACCCCGCACTTCGAGTACGTCTCGGCAGCCACGACCGACGGACTGACGCGGGTCTCGCTCGATGCCGGCAAGCCCGTCGGATTCGGCGTGCTGACGCTCGACGACGAGAAGCAGGGCCTCGACCGCGCCGGACTCGAGGGCTCGAAGGAGGACAAGGGCGCGGAGGCTGCGGATGCCGCGCTGCGCACGGCGCTCCTGGTGCGCTCGCTGCGCGGCTGAGGCCGGCCCTCGCGTGGGCTGAGGTCAGCCTGGCCCGGTAGGTCAGCCTCCCCTTGGTGGCGCGCACGTCCCGCCTGCTCGTACCGTGAGGGCATGGAGACTCTGCGCCACGTCGTTCTGTTCGTCCATCTCATCGGCTTCGCCGTGCTGTTCGGCGCCTGGGCGGTGCAGGCGTTCGGCGGCACGCGCGAGTTCACGCGCCTGATGAGCATCGGCATGACCATCGCAGCGATCGCGGGTCTCGCCCTCGCCGCTCCGTGGGGTCTGCCGGAGGGCGTCGAGATGAACTACGCCAAGATCGGCACGAAGCTCGTGGTGCTGCTCGCGATCGGTGCGCTCCTCGGCATCGGCACGTCGAAGCAGCGCAAGTCCGGCAGCGTGCCGCCCGCGATGTTCTGGCTCGTCGGCATCCTGACCGCCCTCAACGCGGGCATCGCCGCCATCTGGCGCTGACTCTCCTTCCCTTCCGCCGGATCAGCGGATTCTGACCTCGGACGCATCGATCTCGCGCCGGAATCGGAGAACGGCGTCGCCTCCTCGGGGCGAGCTGGGCCGACCTCGGGGAGCTGGGTGCGAGGGAGGGCGCGCGAGAGGATGCCGGAGTCAGCGCGCGGCGCGCGGCGGGGCCGAGCTCTCGCGCACGATGAGCTCGGTGCCGACGAGCGGCGTCTGACTGCGCTCTCCCCCATCGAGCTCGGCGAGGAGGGCGTCGACCGCGAGAGCGCCGACCTTCTCGGGATGCTGCTGCACCGTGGTCAGCGGCGGCCACAGTTGGGCGGCATCCGGCAGGCCGTCGAACCCGACCACGCTGACGTCGCCGGGAATGTCTCGACCGGCCTCGCGGAATGCCCGCACGACGCCGATCGCCATCTGGTCGTTAGCCGCGAACACGGCGGTGACGCCGTCGTCGTCACGCAGGCGGAGCCCGGCGCGATAGCCGGATTCGGCTGACCAGTCGCCCTGCAGCGGCTCGGGTGCCTCGATGCCGCGATCCATGAGAGTCGAGCGCCAGGACTCGCGTCGACGCTCTGCGGAGTAGGACTTCGCCGGTCCTGCGACGTGCCAGACGGTCTCATGGCCGAGGTCGAGCAGGTGCTCGGTCGCGAGGCGCGCACCCTGAGCCTGATCCGTGTCGACGAACGGGTGAGTCGTGCCGCGGTTCGAGTCGACGAGCACGACGGGCAGACCGTCGGGGATCTCGACCTCGGCCTCGTCGAGCTGATGCGCCTCGATCACGATGATGATCCCGTCGACGGCGTGCTCCTCCAGGCGGCGGAAGGCTCCCGCGACGGTGTCGCGGGCACTGGACTCGACGGGGATGAGGGTGAGGGCGTATCCCATCTGCGAGGCGCGCACCGCGATCGCATCGAGCGTGCGCTGGTTGCCGTACGAGCTGAAGGAGAACATGATGACGCCGATCGCCCGGAATCGGCCGGATCGCAGCGCACGAGCCGCGCTGTTGGGCCGGTAGCCGAGCCGCTGCATGGCGTCTTCGACGCGCTCCCTGGTGGCCGCGCCGACGTAGCCGCGCGCGTTCACGACGCGCGACACGGTCTGTCCGGAGACGCCGGCCTCGCGGGCCACGTCCTCCATGGAGGGGTCTCGCCGCCGCTGCGGCGGCTCTGCCGACTGTACCGAAGTCACGAGCACTCATCCATTCATGTGTTGACGTTGACACACTAGCAGTGCATCGAATATGTTGACGTTGACACACGGCGCCGTGAGCGCCCGATCTCTAAGAAGGTTCTCGTCAATGACGACTCAAGATTCCGCAGCCCTGGCGGACCACGGCATCCGCCGGCGTGAGAAGCGCGACTGGAAGGGATGGGCCTTCGTCGGCCCGTTCATGGTCGTCTTCGCCCTGGTCTTCCTGACCCCGCTCGCCTACGCGCTCTACCTCAGCTTCTTCCAGGAGAAGCTGATCGGCGGCACGGCGTTCGTCGGGTTCGACAACTACGTCCGCGCGCTCACCGACCCGCAGTTCTGGGAGGCGTTCGGCCGCGTGGTGCTGTTCCTCGTGGTGCAGGTGCCGATCATGCTCGTCCTGGCGCTGGCCGCGGCGCTCGCCCTCGACAGCGCACGCCTGCGCGGCGCATCGTTCTTCCGCATCCTGATCTTCCTGCCGTACGCGGTGCCCGCGGTCGTCGCGGTGCTCATGTGGGGGTACATCTACGGCGACCAGTTCGGTCTGACGTCGAACTTCAACGACTTCCTCGGCAGCGACCTCATCACGCCCTTCGCCCGGGAGTGGATCCTGGTCTCGATCGGCAACATCGTGACCTGGCAGTTCGTCGGCTACAACATGCTGATCTTCTACTCGTCGCTGAAGACCATCCCCACCGACATGTACGAGGCGGCGTCGCTCGACGGCGCGGGCGCATGGCGCACGATCTTCTCGATCAAGATCCCCTCGGTGCGCGGTGCTCTCGTGATCGCCACGATCTTCTCGATCATCGGCAGCTTCCAGCTCTTCAACGAACCCAACATCCTGCGGCCCCTGGCTCCGAACGTGATCACGACGTACTTCACCCCCAACATGTACGCGTACAACCTCTCGTTCGCCGGACAGCAATTCAACTACGCCGCGACGATCGCCATCATCATGGGCGTCATCACCGCAGTGATCGCCTACGTCGTGCAGCTGCGCGGCTCGAAGTCGGAGGTGCGCTGACATGGCACTCCCCCTCGCCCGTCCCTCCCAGAAGCGCCACGATCTGATGAATCCGCGCAAGTCGAAGATCCTGCTGATCGTCATGGTGATGTACGCCCTGTACACACTGGTGCCGCTCGTCTGGCTGCTGTTCAGCTCGACCAAGACGCAGTCCGGGCTGTTCAGCTCGTTCGGGCTCTGGTTCTCCGACGACTTCGCATTCGTCGACAACCTGGTGGCGACCTTCTCGTATCAGGACGGCATCTTCCTGCGCTGGCTCGGCAACACGCTGCTCTACGTCGTGGTCGGCGCCGGAGGCGCGACGCTGCTCGCCACCATGGCCGGCTACGGCCTGGCGAAGTACCGCTTCCCCGGCCGCCGCGCGGTGTTCGCCGTCGTGCTCGGCGCGGTCGCCGTGCCGGGCACCGCCCTCGCCGTGCCGACCTTCCTGCTCTTCAGCGAACTCGGGCTCACGAACACTCCGTGGGCCGTGATCATCCCCTCGCTGATCAGCCCGTTCGGCCTGTACCTGATCTGGGTGTTCGCGTCGGAGTCCGTGCCGACCGAGCTGCTGGAAGCGGCCCGCATCGACGGCGCCGGAGAGTTCCGCACCTTCTTCACGATCTCGATGCGACTGCTCGCACCGGGCATCGTGACGGTGACCCTGTTCACCGTGGTCGCGACGTGGAACAACTACTTCCTGCCGCTGATCATGCTCTCCGACCCTGCCTGGTACCCGCTCACCGTCGGCCTGAACCAGTGGAGCGCTCAGGCGATCGGCGCCGGATCTCAGCCGATCTACAACCTGGTGATCATGGGCTCCCTCCTCACCATCATCCCGATCGTCATCGCCTTCCTGCTGCTGCAGAGGTTCTGGCAGTCAGGTCTCACCGCCGGAAGCGTCAAGCAGTAGCCTCCGGCACCCTCCGCACCGCCCCCTGTCGGTCCGACGCTGGACCGCACCCCCGAAAGGACACAGCAATGAAGCACCTTCCCTCACCCGCCGCACGGCGCACCCTCACGGTGCTCGCGGCCGGAACCGTGGCAGCGCTGGCGCTGGCCGGCTGCAGCACCGGCGACTCCGGCTCCGGCGGCAGCGCTGCCGGCGACGGCTCGTTCGACTCCGTCGAGGCCGCTCTCGAGAAGGGCGGCGAGATCACGTACTGGTCGTGGACCCCCTCCGCCGAGGCTCAGGTCGAGGCGTTCGAGAAGGAGTACCCGAACGTCAAGGTGAACGTGGTCAACGCGGGCACCAACAACGAGGAGTACACCAAGCTGCAGAACGCCATCAAGGCGGGCTCCGGCGCCCCCGACGTCGTGCAGATGGAGTACTACGCCTTCCCGCAGTTCGCGCTGACGGATGCCTTCGTCGACCTCTCGCAGTACGGCTTCGCCGACTTCGAGGACGACTACACCGCCTCGACCTGGAACTCCGTCACCGACGGCGACGCGATCTACGGCCTGCCGCAGGACTCCGGCCCCATGGCGCTCTTCTACAACAAGGCCGTGTTCGACGCCGCCGGCGTCGCCGTGCCCACCACGTGGGACGAGTACTACGAGGCGGCGAAGGCGATCCACGCCGCGAACCCCGACGCCTACATCACGAACGACACCGGCGACGCCGGCTTCGCGACCTCGATGATCTGGCAGGCCGGCGGCAAGCCGTTCGAGACGTCGGGCACCGACGTCACGATCGACCTGCAGGACGACGGATCGAAGAAGTGGACCGAGAACTGGAACCGCCTCGTCGAGGAGGACCTGCTCGCGCCCTACGGCAGCTGGAGCGACGAGTGGTTCCGCGCTCTCGGCGACGGCAGCCTCGCGACCCTCGTGATCGGCGCCTGGATGCCGGGCAACCTGATCACGGGCGCCCCCGACGGTGCCGGTGACTGGCGCGTCGCTCCGATGCCGACCTACGACGGCACCCCGGCGACCGCGGAGAACGGCGGCGGCGGCCAGGCCGTGACCACGCAGAGCAAGAACCCGGCACTCGCCGCCGGATTCCTGTGGTGGCTGAACAACTCGGAGGAGAGCATCTCGACGTTCCTCGAGTCCGGCGGATTCCCGTCGACGACCGCCGAGCTGTCGAGCGAGGAGTTCCTCGCCGACGCGCCCGAGTACTTCGGCGGCCAGAAGATCAACGAGGTCCTCGCCGCAGCGGCCGACGATGTGGTCGAGGGCTGGAGCTACCTGCCCTACCAGGTCTACGGCAACAGCATCTTCGGAGACACCGTGGGCCAGTCGTACCAGAACGGCACCGACCTGAACGAGGGCCTCATGACCTGGCAGGACGCGCTGGTCGAGTACGGCAACTCGCAGGGCTTCGCCGTCAACAAGTAATCGCACGTCCGGGCCGGACGGGGACTCGCTCTCCGTCCGGCCCTCCCCATCGAAAGCACCTCATCGTGACCTCCTTCTCCATCGGCGAGACAGACTTCCTCCGCGCCGGGCTCCCCCACCAGGTGATCTCCGGTGCCATCCACTACTTCCGGGTGCACCCCGACCAGTGGCAGGACCGCATCCGCAAGGCCCGCCTGATGGGACTCAACACGATCGAGACCTACGTCGCATGGAACGCTCACGAGCCGCGGCGCGGCGAGTGGGATGCCACGGGCTGGAACGACCTGGGCCGGTTCCTCGACCTGATCCAGGCGGAGGGCATGGATGCGATCGTGCGGCCCGGCCCCTACATCTGCGCCGAGTGGCACAACGGCGGGCTGCCGAACTGGCTCACCGCGGGCGAGCGCGAGCTGCGCTCCTCCGAGCCGACGTTCCTCGCCGACGTCAGCGACTACCTCCGTCGGGTCTACGACATCGTCGCGCCCCGGCAGATCGACCGTGGCGGCTCGGTCGTGCTCGTGCAGATCGAGAACGAGTACGGCGCGTACGGCTCGGACAAGGACTACCTCGAGGCGCTCGTCGCCCTCTCCCGAGAAGCCGGTATCACCGTGCCCCTCACCACGGTCGACCAGCCGACCGATCGGATGCTGGCAGACGGCAGCCTCCCCGAGCTGCACAAGACCGGATCCTTCGGATCGCGCAGCGCCGAGCGCCTCGCCACCCTGCGCTCCCACCAGCCCACCGGCCCCCTGATGTGCTCCGAGTTCTGGGACGGCTGGTTCGACTGGTGGGGCGGCGTGCATCACACGACCGACGTGGACACCGCCGCCGCCGATCTCGACGAACTGCTGGCCGCGGGGGCCTCGGTGAACATCTACATGTTCCACGGCGGCACGAACTTCGGTCTCACGAACGGTGCCAACCACAAGGGCCGCTACCTGCCGATCGTCACGTCATACGACTACGACGCGCCTCTCGACGAGGCCGGCAACCCGACGGCGAAGTTCTTCGCCTTCCGCGACGTCATCGCGAAGTACGCGCCCGTCCCCGACGAGCTGCCCGCCGCGGCCACCGCGGCACCGGTCTTCTCCGTGCCGCTGAAGCCGGCGGGATCATGGACGGATGCCGCGGCATCGACGCCCGCATCCGCAGTTCCGCGGACATTCGACGAGCTGGAGCACCTGAGCGCTCTGATCCGGTACGACGTCGAGCTTCCCGAAGGTCGCGGCGGTCAGCTCGTGCTCGACGAGGTGCGCGACCTCGCCTGGGTGAGCGTCGACGGCCAGCCCGTCGGCACGCTCTCCCGCACGCGTCACGACCGTTCCCTGCGGATTCCCGCGGGACGGACGCTCAGCATCCTCGTCGAGGAGGGGGGCCGCGTGAACTACGACCACCGGCTCGGCGAGCAGAAGGGTCTGATCGGCGCTCCTGCCCTCGACGGCACGCCGCTGACCGGCTGGCACTCGACCGCGCTGGACGTCGCAGGGATCGCGGCGGAGATCGGCTCCAGCGGCGGGAACACGTCGAGCGGCCCGGGAAGCGCACCCTCTGCGTGGGTCGCAGACTTCGCGCTCGACTCCGCCGCCGACCTGTTCCTCGACACCGTTGCCTGGAGCAAGGGCTATGCGTTCGTCAACGGGTTCTTCCTCGGACGGTACTGGCGCAACGGGCCGCAGCGCACCCTCTTCGTGCCGGCCCCGGCGACTCGAGCGGGAGACAACCGGCTCATCGTGCTCGAGTTGGAGCAGCTGCTCGCGCCCACGGCCGACTTCGTGCCGGCGCTCGCTCTCGGCGACACCGAGGAATAGATCACAGGCACAGGCATCCGCCCAGTACCGTGTGTCTGTGCCGCGCCGAAGATTCTCCACCCCCACGCCCGCTGCGCGCGCCCGTCATGCGAAGCGGCGCCGGGGCCGGGTGGCCAGAGCGGACAACGACCTCACCGCCGAGCAGTGGGCCTCGCTGCAGGAGGCCTGGGGCGGATGTGCGTACTGCGGAGCGGGCGACATCGCGCTCCAACGCGACTGCGTGATGCCGATCTCCCGCGGCGGTCGCTACACCGTCGAGAACGTGGTGCCCGCGTGCGGGTCCTGCAACGCGAGCAAGCGCAACGACGAGGTCACGTCGTGGCTCCGACGCAAGCGACTCGACGAGCGCGCCTTCCTCAGCCGGTATGACGCCATTCTCCGCGACCTGCGCCCGACCGACTGATCGGGCCCGTCACCCGCTGCGGCGGAACTTCCAGACGGCCGCGGTGAGGTGCGCGGCGTCGGCCCGGGTGATGCTCTGCCAGTTGCGACCGCCCCGCGCGAACGACTCGTGCACGCCGGACGGCACCGCGGCCGGCTCCACCGGACGATCGAGCCAGTCGCACGCGCGCACGTGCACGAGGTCGGCTGCACGGGCTTCGCCCGACGCGTCGTAGCCCCAGGGCCCGGCGATCCGGCCGAGCCACAGCAGTCCGTCGACGTCGCGCGTCCAGACGAACGACCCCTCGGCGACCGAGGAGAACCTCTCGAGCCTGCGCGCCGCCCGCTCACCGAAGGCGGCATCGACTGCGGCGAGCGCCTCGGCCGGCGACTCCGGGATGCGGTCGAGGCGACCTCCCACTCCGCAGACCCCTATCCGCAGCGCTCGCTCGACCGCGAGCCCCTCGCGCACCCCGTCGTCGCGCGACCTCATCGGGGCGCGGTACGCCGCGGGAACCTCGATGTCGTCGCCCGCGCGAGGTGCGGTGGTCATGCGAGCGGCACCAGCGTGGCGTCGACCCGTGCGCCGTCGATCGCGACCGACATCATCGTGCAGACGGGCTGCCTGCGGCGGTCGGTCGGCGACCCCGGGTTCAGCAGGCGCATCCCTGATGGGGCGACGGTGTCCCACGGGATGTGGGAGTGGCCGAACACGAGCAGGTCGACGCCCGGGAACGCCGCATCCATCCGCTCCTCGCGCCGCTGCTTCGGTCCGGTCTCGTGCACCACAGCGACCTCGACGTCCTCGACCGTCAGCCGTGCGATCTCGGGCAGTCGCTCTCGCAGCGCGGGGCCGTCGTTGTTCCCGTGGACGCCGACGAGCAGCCGCGACCGGGACTCGATCAGATCCAGCGTCGCGAGGTCGATCCAGTCCCCCGCGTGCACGACGATGTCGGCGTCGTCGACCGCTCGCAGCACCGCGTCGGGCAGTCGCTTGGCACGGGCGGGCACATGCGTATCGGCGATCAGCAGCAGTCTCGTCGTCACGGTTCTCCGTCTCGGGTGGGCACGGGCATCCGCCTCCGACTCTACGCACGCGGTCCAGCGGGATGTCATACGCACCCAGCAAACGTTCAGGAAGGCGTAGGATCTCTCGGTGCCTTGGTATACCGGGCCATGGATCTAAGGAGCTGTATGAGTACGTCCACCGCCCCCGCGAACCCGCGTTCGCGTGTCATCACGGCGAGCCTGGTCGGCACCACGATCGAGTTCTACGACTTCTACGCCTATGCGACAGCGGCCGTGCTCGTGTTCCCCGTGCTGTTCTTCCCCACCGGCAACGACACCACGTCGCTGCTGTCATCGTTCGCCGTGTTCGGCGCCGCCATGGTCGCCCGCCCCATCGGCGCGGTCGTCTTCGGCCACTTCGGCGACAAGTTCGGACGCAAGGCGACTCTCGTCGCCTCGCTGCTCACGATGGGCATCGCGACCTTCATCATCGGCCTCCTTCCCACGTTCCAGCAGATCGGCTGGTGGGCGGCACTGCTGCTGCTGATCCTGCGCCTCGCTCAGGGCTTCGCCCTCGGCGGCGAGTGGTCGGGTGCCGCGCTGGTCGCCACCGAGAACGCTCCGGCCGGCAAGCGCGCCTGGTACGGCACGTTCCCGCAGCTGGGCGCGCCGCTCGGCTTCATCATCGCCAACTTCCTCTTCCTCGGCATCAACTGGCTGCTTCCCCACGCCGACAACCCCGCACTGAAGTCCGAGGCCTTCCTGTCGTGGGGCTGGCGCATCCCGTTCCTGTTCTCGGCCGTCATGGTCATCATCGGCCTGTGGGTGCGTCTGAAGCTCGTCGAGTCCGACACCTTCAAGAAGGCCGAGAAGAAGGGCGCGATCCGCAAGCTGCCCCTCGCGACCGTGTTCCGCCACCACTGGAAGCAGCTGATCCTCGGCACGTTCATCATGCTGGCGACGTACGTGCTGTTCTACCTGATGACCAACTTCACCCTGGCGTACGGCACGAAGCCGGCCACACTCGAGACGGCGTCCGCCGCCGCTCAGGCCGCTGCCGAGGCGACGGGCAAGGACTTCGACGCGTCGGCTTTCGCCGCGCAGTTCTATCCGGGACTCGGGTTCGCCTACACGGACTTCGTGCTCATGCAGATCGTCGGCGTCGTGTTCTTCGGCATCTTCACCCTGCTCTCCGGTCCCATCGCCGACACGATCGGGCGTCGCAAGCTGCTGCTGTGGGTCACCGGGCTCATCATCGTGTTCGGCTTCACGTTCAACGCGTTCCTGCTCCCCGCGATGGACCCGAAGTTCACGGGCGCCCTCGCGCAGGCGTTCCTCGTGTTCGGGTTCATGCTCATGGGCGCGACGTTCGGTCCGATGGGAGCGCTGCTGCCCGAGCTCTTCCCGACGAACGTCCGCTACACGGGATCCGCGATCTCCTACAACGTCTCGTCGATCCTCGGCGCAGCCGTCGCTCCGCTCATCGCGCTCTGGCTCTGGGAGCTCGGCGACGGCGCTCCGTGGCTGGTGGGACTGTACCTGTCGGCGATGGGCGTGCTGACCTTCATCGCGCTCCTGCTGTCGAAGGAGACCAAGGACAACGACTACGAATCGGATCTCGGAGTCGCGGCCGCCGTCGAACTCTGACGCGCTCGTCCACACGAAGGGCGGCATCTCCTCGGGAGGTGCCGCCCTTCATCGTCCGGCGGTCAGTAGGCGGCGTGGATGGTGCGCGTCGAGCCGTCGAGCACCATCGTCCCGCCGAACGGGACGATCCACTGCGGCCGCGTGTGGCCGAAAGGCACACCGACGCAGACCACCGCGTCGGGGTTGTACCGCGAGACCGTCTCGATCACCACATCCCGTTGCGCGGCACGCAGCGCGTCGGCCTCGGTCGGCGAGGGGAGGAACTCGAAATCACTCACGGGCGGACGCGCGACGACCACTCCCGCGACCACATCGAGGATGCCACGCTCGCCCAGCCCGCGCATCCATCGCGCCACCCAGCTCGCCGGCGGGCGCTCTTCGCTGGTCTCGAGCAGCAGGATCCCGCCGCGCAGGTCGTATGCCGAGGGCAGCCTGTCGGCGAGCGCGAGCTGATCGACGACCTCGAGGCAGCCGCCCCAGGTGCGACCTTCGACGCGGACAGCCGGACCCGACCAGGTCCAGTCCTCGGTCGCGACCCGATCGCCGTATTCGGTGAGAGCGCGCGGGTCCGTCCAGCGCCTCCCCACGTCCTCCGACTCTCCGGGCTCCGTGATCTCGACCGTGCCGCCGTCGAGCAGCGCCGCGCGCAGCGACCGCAGATGCACGTCGTCGACCGCAGGCCCGGGACCGAGATGCACGGCCGTGGATCCGCCGTAGTAGCCGCGGATCCCGAGGCTCCACAGCCAGTTGAGGATGTTGGTGTTGTCGCTGTAGCCGAGGAACGGCTTCGGGTCGGCCTGGGCGAGCGCGGCGTCGAGGTGCGGCACCACCAGGATCTGGTCGTCCCCGCCGATCGTCGCCAGGATCGCCCGGATGCTCGGGTCGGCGAAGGCCGCGTTCACGTCGGCGGCCCGGGCTTCAGGACTCGCATCGAGCTGCCGCGTGGTCGGATACTCGACCGGGATCAGTCCGGTCAGCTGCTCGAGTCGGCTGAGCGCCTGCTCGTGGAGCTCGGGCGCGACCGCGGGCGCGGCGAAGGCGGGCGACAGGACGGCGACGCGGTCGCCGGGCACGGGTTTCGATGCGGACAGCATCGGCCCAGTCTCGCATCCTGAGCACGGAGATGAACGTCAATACTTGTTGACAAGGGGGCGATCGTCAACAAGTATTGACGCAGGAGGTTCCCCATGACCATGAAGACCGCCATCGCACAGGATGACGCCGGCGAGCCGCTCTCGGAGCTCCACCGCCTCGCCGCTCTGCGCAGCGAGCTGGCCAGGGCCGAGGAGACACAGGTGCGACGGGCGCGCAATCTCGGCTATTCCTGGCAGGCGATCGCGAGCTCCCTCGGCGTCTCGAAGCAGGCGGCGCACCGCCGTTTCGGCAGGCACTGACACTCATACAGCCCATCCACAGGATCCGCCCGCACACGAAGTACGGTCGAACTACCCCCCTTTCAGAACGAGGTCCCGCATGTCCAGCACGGCGACATCACGCCGACGCGGACGCGGCGCGCACTACGACGGCCCGCGCGCCACTTTCCGCCAGCTCCTCCCCTTCCTCTTCGAGCACAGGCGCACGCTCATCGTCGTCGCTGTGCTCAGCGTCTTCGGGGCGGCCACCTCGCTCGCGCAACCGCTGCTGGTCGGGCAGCTCATCGAAGCCGTGCAGTCCGATCAGGGCCTCGGAATCCTGGTATGGGTCCTCGTCGGTCTCGTGATCGTGTCATCGATCATCTCCGGCTACCAGCACTATCTGCTGCAGCGCACCGGCACCGCGGTCGTGTACTCGAGCCGTCGCAAGCTGATCTCGCGCATCCTTCACCTGCCCATCAGCGAGTTCGACGCCCGCCGGACCGGAGACCTCGTCTCGCGCGTGGGCACCGACACGACACTGCTCTACGCCGTGCTCACCCAGGGACTGGCGGATGCCGTCGGCAGCGCGATCCTCTTCCTCGGCGCGCTGATCGCGATGCTCGTGATCGACCCGGTCCTGCTGCTGCTCATCGTCGTCGTGATCGGAGCCTCGGTCGTCGTCGTCACGGCGCTCAGCGGCCGCATCCGCACCGCGTCCACCGCTCAGCAGGAGAAGGTCGGCGAACTCGCCTCCGGGGTCGAGCGCGCCGTCGGCTCGATCCGCACCGTGCGCGCCTCGGGAGCCACCGAGCGCGAGACCGAGACCGTGTCGGCGCTCGCCTCGGAGGCCTACGGCATCGGGGTGCGGATCGCCAAGATCTCGTCGCTCGTGGTCCCCATCGCCGGAGTCGCACTGCAGGTGTCGCTCCTGGTGGTGCTGGGCGTCGGCGGCTTCCGGGTCGCGGCCGGCACGATCACGATCGCCTCGCTGATCACGTTCATCCTGTTCCTGTTCATGCTCGTGATGCCGCTCGCCACCACCTTCGGGGCGATCACCTCGGTGAACCAGGCACTCGGCGCCCTCGGCCGCATCCAGGAGGTGCTGAACCTGCCGACGGAGACCCAGCACGACGCCGAGATCGCCGCGTCCGTCCCGCGCGATGCGGCAGACCCCCTCGCTCCGGCGATCGAGTTCCGTGACGTGCGCTTCCGCTATCCCGAGAACGTGGTCGCCGCTCGCCTCGCCGCCGCGAAGGAGGCGCAGACGCTTCTGGCCGACGCGCACCTCGAACCGACCGACGACTCGGCCGCCGTGGCTGAGCGCGAGGTGCTGCGCGGCGTCTCGTTCGCGGTGCCCCGAGGTGCGCGCGTCGCGCTCGTCGGGCCCAGCGGTGCCGGCAAGAGCACGATCCTCTCGCTCGTGGAGCGCTTCTACGACCCGGCAGGCGGTTCGATCCGCCTCTACGGCCACGACTCGCGCACCTACCCGCGCGACGAGCTGCGCGCGCAGTTCGGCTACGTCGAGCAGGACGCCCCCACCCTCGCCGGCACGCTCGGCGACAACCTGCGTCTCGCCTCGCCGGATGCCTCGGATGCGGCCTGCGAACAGGTGCTGCGCGCGGTGAACCTGGGCGACGTGCTCGATCGCGATCCGCTGCGTCTCGATGCCCCCGTCGGCGAAGACGGCGTGATGCTCTCAGGAGGAGAACGCCAGCGTCTCGCGATCGCCCGCGCGCTGCTCACCGACGCACCGATCCTGCTGCTCGACGAGTCGACCTCGTCGCTCGACGGCGTGAACGAGCAGCGCATGCGCGAGGCCATCGACGCGGTCTCGACCGATCGCACCCTCATCGTGATCGCTCATCGACTGTCGACCGTCGTCGACAGCGATCTCATCGTCGTGCTGCAGGACGGCGCAGTGGTCGGTCAGGGCACTCACGCCGAGCTGATCGAGTCGACGCCGCTCTATCGCGACCTGGCTCGGCACCAGCTGCTCGCCTGAGCGTCGCGGCAGGGGCGCACGCGGTCAGCGCGGGAGAAGTACGCGAAGGCGGGATGCCGGAGACCACTCAGCCATGGGTTCGTCTCTGACGTCCCGCCTTCGCGGGTCTGCGGCCACGGGGGCCGTGGAGCGCCGGCTCCCCCGAACCGGCGCCCGGTCTGTCACGCCTTGTCGAGGCGGTAGCGCAGCGAGGCGAGCTCGGCCCGGAGGGCGGCGGGGACCTTGTCGCCGAAGGTGTCGTAGAACTCCTCGGTGAGGTCGGCCTCGGTCTTCCAGGCGTCGGTGTCGATCGAGAAGAGCTCCTCGAGGTCCGCCTCGGGCACGTCGATGCCGTCGAGATTGAGGTCCTCGATCAGCGGCAGGCGACCGATCGGGCTGTCGACCGTCGAGACCTCGCCGGAGACGCGACGGATGATCCAGTCGACGACTCGCGAGTTGTCGCCGAATCCGGGCCACAGGAAGCGGCCGTCCTCGCCACGACGGAACCAGTTCACCTGGAAGATGCGCGGTGCGCGGTCGAACCGGAGACCACGGCCGACCTTCAGCCAGTGACCGAAGTAGTCGGCCATGTTGTAGCCGCAGAACGGGAGCATGGCGAACGGATCGCGACGCAGCTCGCCGACCTTGCCCTCGGCGGCCGCGGTGCGCTCGGACGAGATGTTGGAGCCGAGGAACACGCCGTGGGTCCAGTCGGTGGCCTCGACGACGAGCGGCACATTGGTCGCCCGACGTCCGCCGAAGAGGATCACGTCGAGCGGCACCGCCTCCTCCCAGTCCTCCGAGATCTGCGGGCACTGCGCGGCCGAGACCGTGAAGCGCGAGTTCGGGTGCGCGGCGGGGCGGCCGGAGTCCGGCGTCCAGTCGTTGCCCTCCCAGTCCGTGAGGTGGGCGGGCGCCTGATCGGTCAGCCCCTCCCACCAGACGTCTCCGTCGGGGCGGAGTGCGACGTTCGTGAAGATCGTGTTGCCCCAGAGGGTCTCGACCGCCGTGACGTTCGTCGACTCGCCCGTGCCCGGCGCGACGCCGAAGAATCCGGCTTCCGGGTTGATCGCCCAGAGGCGGCCGTCTTCACCGGGGCGGATCCACGCGATGTCGTCGCCGAGCGTCTCGACGCGCCATCCCGGGATGGTCGGGCGCAGCATCGCGAGGTTCGTCTTGCCGCACGCGGAGGGGAACGCCGCAGCCACGTGGTACGCCTTGCCCGTGGGGTCGATCACCCGGATGAGCAGCATGTGCTCGGCGAGCCAGCCCTCGTCGCGGGCGATGACCGAGGCGATGCGCAGGGCGAAGCACTTCTTCGCGAGGATCGCGTTGCCGCCGTAGCCCGAGCCGAAGGAGTAGACCTCGAGCGTCTCGGGGAAGTGCACGATGTACTTGTCGTCGTTGCAGGGCCACTCGACGTCGGGCTCTCCCGCAGCGAGCGGCGCGCCGACGGAGTGCACGGTCTTGACCCACGGAGCGCCGTCGGCGATCTGGCGGGTGACCGCATCGCCGACGCGCGTCATGATGCCGATCGACGCGACAGCGTAGGCGCTGTCGGTGACCTGGACGCCGATGTGCGAGAGAGGTCCCCCGACGGGCCCCATCGAGAAGGGCACGACGAACATCGTGCGGCCTCGCATGGATCCCTCGAAGATCTCGGTCATCTTCTCGCGCATCTGCGCAGGAGGAGCCCAGTTGTTGGTCGGGCCGGCATCCTCTTCACTCTCGGACGAGATGTAGGTGCGGCCCTCCGTGCGTGCGACGTCGCTGGGGTGCGAGCGGGCGAGGTACGAGCCGGGACGCCACTCGGGGTTCAGCTTGATCAGCTTGCCCTCGTCGACGAGCCCGCGCAGCAGCCAGTCGTTCTCGGCACGCGAGCCGTCGACCCAGTGGATCGAGGCCGGCTGCGTGAGCGCCGCGATCTCATCGACCCAGGCGGCGAGCTCTGCCATCGCAGGGGTGTCATACGTCGGAGCCGTCCCGAAGGTGCGCACAGGTGCGACAGATGATGCTCGGGGGGTGAAGACTTCGGCGATCGCCATGACTACTCCTTTGAAGTGAGGGGCGTTTGTTCCATCTTCTTCCGGTTCGTGCACGACTTTCTGCCATTCCGGGCGATAAGAATCGCGCTTCTTTCGCTAGTTTCAAGGAATGGCTCCTTCCGGCATCCACCTCGCGACTCTCGGCCACCGCATCAGGCACCACCGCCTCGAGAAGGGCTTCACGCTCGATGAGCTGGGCGCACTCGTCGGCGTCGCCGGTTCGCAGCTGAGCCTGATCGAGAACGGCAAGCGCGAACCGAAGCTCTCGCTGCTGCAGGCCATCGCGCTGGCGACGGGCACCGAGGTCACCGACCTCATCTCGGGCGAGCCGCCGAACCGTCGCGCCGCTCTCGAGATCGAACTCGAACGCGCCCAGGAGAGCCCGGTGTTCCGGCAGCTCGGCATCGCCCCCGTGCGCGTCACGAAGGGGATGAGCGACGAGACGATCGAGTCGCTTCTGGGCCTTCATCGCGAACTCCAGCGACGCGAACGAGAGGCGATCGCCACGCCCGAAGAAGCCAGACGAGCGAACACCGAGCTGCGTCTGCGGATGCGCGAGCAGAACAACTACCTCGCGGACATCGAGAGACTCGCCGAGAAGCAGCTGCGGTCCGCCGGGCACGTGCAGGGCGCGCTGACGCACCGCACCGTGAGCATCATGGCCGACAAGCTCGGCTTCGAACTGATCTACGTCAACGATCTGCCGCACTCGACCCGCTCGGTCACCGACCTCGAGAACGGGCGCATCTACCTGCCGCCCGCATCGATCCCCGGGGGTCACGGCCTGCGGTCCATGGCACTGCAGGCGATGGCGCACCGACTGCTCGGCCACACCCCGCCCACCGACTACGCCGACTTCCTGCAGCAGCGGCTCGAGATCAACTACTTCGCCGCCGCGTGCCTGATGCCCGAGACGGCGTCCGTCGCCTTCCTGCAGCAGGCGAAGAAGGATCGCAACCTCGCGGTCGAAGACTTCCGCGACGCATTCGGCGTGACCCACGAAGCGGCCGGGATGCGCATGACGAACCTCCTCACCCAGCACCTGGGCATGTCACTGCACTTCCTCCGTGTCGACGCCACCGGTGCGATCACGAGGGTCTACGAGAACGACGACCTCCCCCTGCCGATGGACGTCACGGGCGCTGTCGAGGGCCAGCGGGTGTGCCGGAAGTTCCAGGCGCGCGCGGCGTTCACGCAGCAGAACCGCACGAACGAACACCACCAGTACACCGACACACCCTCCGGCACCTTCTGGTGCTCGACGCAGACCGGCGCCTCGACCGACGGCGAGTTCTCGATCACGGTGGGCGTTCCCTTCGACGACGCGCGCTGGTGGCGTGGGCGCGAGACCGCCGACCGCGCGGTCTCGACCTGCCCGGATGAGGCGTGCTGCCGCCGCCCCTCGGCCGACCTCACCGAACGGTGGAACGGGAAGGCCTGGCCGAGCGCCCGCGTGCACACCCACATGTTCTCGCCGCTCCCCCGTGGCGCGTTCCCCGGCGTCGATGACAACGAGGTCTACAACTTCCTCGGACGCCACGCGAGCGAGTGATTCGCACCGACTCGGCGACTCAAAGGTCGAGGAAGCGCGTGAACCGAGCGAGGGCCGCCCGCACCGCCTCGTCGTCGACCGGCCGCGAATCCGGCACTGACTCGAAGAGCTCCGGCGGAGACCCGAGCGAGGCGCTCGCGTGCGTCCAGCATCCGATCACCCGGCCATCGGCGACGAGCGTCGCCCGCACCATGCCGTTCTTGCCCGGTCCGACGAGAGCGAGATGCTCAGGGGCGCAGACATCCGTGCGGTCGGCGTAGGAGATGTAGTACTCGTCGAAGGCTCCGAGCGCCAGCACCGCCGGGGCACTCGATGACCGCCGCGGACGAGCGACGCCGACGAACACCCCCTCGTCGACCTCGACCACGCGCGCCGCCGCGCGATCCCGCGCCTCGCGCGCCTGCCCCAGCGTGAGGCCGGACCACCAGGCGAAGTCAGCGACTCCGGCCGGCCCGTGCCCGTCGATGTAACGCACGAAGAGCTCGGCGAGCGGGTCATCGGGGGCCGCATGCTCGCTGATGTGCTGATCGACCAGGACGAAGCGCTGCTCCCGACTCACACCGTCGCGCGCGACCACCGGACCCTGGCAGATCAGGCCGTCGAGCGTGAGCTCGCTCAGCAGGTGGATGCCCCGCTGCCCGGCCGGGTCGATGCCGACACCGGCGAACACCTCGAACATCTCGGCCCGCGTGAGGCCTCCGTCACCCAGGCGAGGCACGGCTGCCGCCACGACCGCCGCGACCATCGGCGCGTCGATTCCGAGATCGCGGCGCCTGCCCGCCGCCTGTCGACGCTGCCGCTCAGCGGTCACGGACATCACCCAGCGAAGGTCACGCGCCGGAATGATGTGCAGGGTGCCGCGCATGGTCCACGCGCGCACCAGGTCGCCCCGGGCGAAGGCCCGGTCGACCGCGCGGAGCGGCGGCTCGCCACGGGTGCGCGAAGCCAGGACCCACCGTCCGGCGGTGAAGTCCTGGCTCTGCACCGCGAGCATGTGCGACGCGGCATCCGTCACCGTGCGCGCCGGAGCGCTGAGGCGATGCGAGCGGAGCCGCTCGGCGCGCAGAGTCGCGGTCTTCATGCCCTCATCATGCCGGGCACGACCGACATCGCGCACTCACCCGTGCAGCGTCACCTCGCGACGTTCCGGCAGCACGATCGGATGCGAACCGGCCATGACCTCGAGCACGCGGATCACCTGGCACGAGTACCCGTACTCGTTGTCGTACCAGACGTACAGCACGACGTCGCGGTCGTTCGCGATGGTCGCGAGACCGTCGACGATGCCCGCGCGATGCGAGCCGACGAAGTCCGTCGAGACGACCTCGGGGCTCTCGACGTAGTCGATCTGCTGACGCAGCTTCGAGTGCAGCGAGACGCGACGCAGGTAGTCGTTCAGCTCGTCCTTGACCGCGGGGCGCTCGAGGCCGAGGTGCAGCACGGCCAGCGAGACGTCGGGGGTCGGCACGCGGATCGCAGAGCCGGTGAGCTTGCCCTCGAGCTCGGGCAGCGCTCGCGCGACGGCCTTGGCCGCCCCCGTCTCGGTGATCACCATGTTGAGCACGGCCGAGCGGCCGCGACGATCGCCGCTGTGGAAGTTGTCGATCAGGTTCTGGTCGTTGGTGAACGAGTGCACGGTCTCGACGTGCCCGCGCACGATCCCGTAGGCCTCATCGATCGCCTTGAGCACGGGGGTGATGGCGTTCGTCGTGCAGGAGGCGGCGGTGATGATGCGGTCGTCCGCCTCGATCGTGTCGTCGTTGATCCCGTGCACGATGTTCTTCAGCGCGCCCTTGCCGGGTGCGGTGAGCAGCACGCGAGCGACGCCGGTCGATTCCAGGTGCCGGCTGAGTCCTGCGTCGTCGCGCCAGCGTCCCGTGTTGTCGACGACGATCGCGTCGTGGATGTCGTACGCCGTGTAATCGATCGTCGAGGGGTCGTCGGAGTAGATCACCTGGATGCGGGTGCCGTTCGCGATGATCTGGTCGGCGTCCTCATCGACCGTCACGGAGCCTGCGAAGCGGCCGTGCACCGAGTCGCGGAGCAGCAGCGACGCGCGCTTGACGAGATCGTTCTCCGAACCGCGGCGCACGACGATGGCCCGCAGACGCAGGCCACTCCCACCACCCGTGTGCGCGATGAGGATGCGCGCAAGCAGGCGCCCGATGCGTCCGAAGCCGTAGAGCACGACATCGGTGGGGGCCGCTGCGACCGCTCCGACCGCCGGCGCGAGCGCCTCGGCCAGATAGGCGTCGAGGGGCAGCTCGCTGTCGGAATGACCTGCGGCGAGGCGCGCGAGGTCGAGCGAGGATGCACCGGGGGCGAGTTCGTGGACGCCCTCGAGCACGGCCAGAGTCTCGTCGACGGCGAGTCGCTCATGCCCGAGCTGCGCCACCCTGTCGTGCACCTCGACGATGCCGGTGGCCGACAGACCGAGAAGTCGGTGGCCGTGGAGGGAGGTGACCACATCACGCTCGCGCTTGAGGGCGCCGATGAGCGGGATCATCCGCTCGGCCAGCTCTTCTCTCGCCGTCCAGTCGTCGTGGGGTGCGGCGGTTACGTTCATCTGCGTCCTTGCATGTGTGAGCGCGCCGAGGTCGCCGGCGCGCGAGATTGCCGGGTGAGCTTCGGGGGATGCCTCCAGGGTACGCGCCGGGCGCGAGGGTTCTGAAATCAGAGGCCACGCGCTGCCCGGACCGGCCTCGGTGGCCGATCCGACTGGCCGGCCGTCAGAACCCGAGGCACATGACGGAGACTCCCGCCGCCATCGCCCACGACTCGACCGCGAGCAGGCGGGCGGTACGCCCCTGATGCACGGGGACGAGCACCCACTCGGCGACGACCGTCCAGAGCACGACGCCGATGACGCCGACGATCACGAGCGCCGAGAGGAGCCCGCCGAGCCCATGCCCACCGTGGGCCCCGACCTCGGCCGCCCCCGCCATCGCCTGGCCCGTCGACAGGCTCTCGAACGAGCAGATCGCCATGACGAGCGACACCAGTGCACGGTGACAGCAGGTGGCGGCCGCGGGCGTTCCACGCACGCCCGCTGTGCCGAGCATCGCGGAGACGAGGAGCACGAGTGCGGCCACCAGGCCGATCAGCGGATCGCCACCGCTCACCGCGATAACGATCATCGCCGCTGCCATGATCAGGGCGCTCTGCCTCCCCTGCCACGGCACAGCCCGCCAGACGGCGATGCACGCAGCGGCGGAGACGACGGCGGCGAGCGCCATCAGCCACGGTGCTGCGGGGAGGAGGTGATCCACACACGCATCATATTGATCAATCGCTCAAAATAGCGAGACCCGTGACTCATGCACCAGGATGGAGCATGTGCCCCGCGTCGTAGACCACGATGAGCGCCGCCGGCAGATCGCCGAGGCGCTGCTCGCCGTGGCCGCGCGCGACGGCCATGAGGCGGTGTCGTCTCGTGCCGTGGCCAAGGAGCTCGGTGTCGCGACAGGCTCGCTCTGGCACTACTTCGACGGGTTCGACGACGTCGTGCGTGCAGCCGCTGTGGAGATCACCCGACGCACCGACGAGCGCATCCGGTCGGTGACGACCGGGCTCCGCGGGCTGAGCAGACTCGACGCCCTCATGCGGGAGGTCCTCCCCGTCGACGCGGAGACGCGCACGGAAGCGTATGTCGTCGTCGGATTCTGGGGGCGCCTCGCGACCCTCGCCTCAGACCCGGACGCCGGCTCCCCCACTCGCGCGACCTGGCAGAACGGCATCAGCGAAGCCATCGACGAAGCGGTCGCCGACGGCGAGCTGTCCCCCACCACACCGAAGCACGCGGTGATGTCGCTGCTCCGTTCGATCACCTACGGACAGCAGGTGCTGGAGGTCACCGAGCCCCGTGGCGCGGACGCTCACCTCGCGGTGCTCGACAGCATCCTCGCGCCCTGGCGCGCCTGAGTCACTGCCACACCCCGCACGCTCGCGCCACCTGCCAGCCGCGCACGCTCACTCGGCCTACTGACGATGTGCTCTTGTGCGCCTCGTCGCGCCGTCGTATCATCGACCCAATCCGTTTATTGAGCGATCGCTCGAAATAGTGAGGTACGCCGATGTCCCACCCCCAGTCCGTCTCCATCGACCGGATCGCCGCGCCGCACCCGCTCGACCCCCTCACCGGCGAGGAGATCGCGGCGGCCCGAGCCGTGCTCGAGTCCGCAGGACTTCTCGGCGAGACCGTCCGCGTGCCGATGCTGCTGCCCGATGAGCCCACCAAGGAGGAGCTCGCCGCATGGAGGCCGGGCGCCCCCATCGATCGCCGCATCGACGCGACCCTGCTCGACACGGCGACCGGCGTCGCGAGCGAAGTCGTCGTCTCGATCACCCGCGGCGAGGTGCTGCGCGCCGAGCGGGTCCCCAACGATGCGCCACCCTACGGCCAGCCCCAGTACCTCTTCGAGGAGTACGAGCGCGCTGAGGCGATCGCGAAGGCGTCACCAGAATGGCAGGCGGCGATGACGCGCCGAGGACTCGCCGCGCACATGGCCCTCGCCTTCTGCGGACCGCTCGCACCCGGGTACACCGGCCGCGCCGATGAGGTGGGCCGCCGGGTCATCCGCTCTCTCACCTTCCTCAAATACGACGAGCACGACTCCCCCTGGGCGCATCCCGTCGAAGGGCTGGTCGTGCACATCGACCTCACGACGAACAGCGTGATCCGCATCGACGACGAGGGCGACGTGCCTGTGCCGGCGGGCCACGGAAACTACTACCCCGAGGTGCAGGGCGCCGCGCGCACCTCGCTCAAGCCGATCGAGATCACGCAGCCGGAAGGCCCCAGCTTCGCCGTCAGCGGCTCGCTCGTCGAGTGGGAGAACTGGTCGATGCGGGTGAGCTTCAACGCTCGCGAGGGTCTCGTGCTGCACGACGTCAGGTTCGACGGACGGTCGGTGCTCAATCGGGCGAGCGTGCCCGAGATGGTCGTGCCCTACGGCGACACCGCACCCGGGCGCTTCTGGATCAGCTACTTCGACGCCGGCGAGTACCTTCTCGGCAAGAACGCGAACCACCTCGAGCTCGGCTGCGACTGCCTGGGGGTGATCCGCTACCTCGACGGCTATGTCGCCGACGACCACGGCCATCCGGTGCGCATCCCGAACGTGGTGTGCATGCACGAGGAGGACTACGGCATCCTCTGGAAGCACACCGACCTCGCCGGCCGCTCGGACGTGCGCCGCTCGCGCCGCTTCGTGGTGTCGTACTTCTCGACGATCGGCAACTACGACTACGGGTTCTACTGGCACTTCTCCCTCGACGGCTCGATCGAGGTCGTCACCAAGGCCACCGGGATCGTGTTCGCCGGCGCCGGCGAACCGGGGGTGCGGCAGAAGCACGCCACCGAGCTCGCGCCGGGCGTCTTCGCGCCAGTGCACCAGCACCTGTTCTGCGCACGGCTCGATGTCGCCGTCGACGGCGAGGAGAACCGTCTGGTCGAGATCGACGCGCAGCGCATCCCGATGGGGCCGGACAACCCGTTCGGCAATGCCTTCACGTGGTCGGAGACTCCGTTGCTCTCTGAGGGCGGGGCGCAGCGGGAGGCGGACACCTCGGTCGCGCGCGCGTGGGAGGTGCAGAGCACAACTCGGACAAACCACGTCGGCCGCCCCACGGCCTATCACCTGATCCCGGAGCCCACCGCTCTGCTGATGGCCGACCCCGCGTCATCCGTCGCCGCGCGTGCGGCGTTCGCGACCAAGCATCTCTGGGCCACCCGCCATGAACACGGGCAGATCTGGCCGGCCGGCCGGTATCCGAACGCGCACCAGGGAGGCTCCGGCCTGCCGGAGTACTCGGCGGGCGACCGTTCGCTCGACGGCGAGGACATCGTGCTGTGGCACACTTTCGGACTCACGCACTTCCCGCGCCCCGAGGACTGGCCGATCATGCCGGTCGACTATGCCGGATTCTGGTTCAAGCCGAACGGCTTCCTCGATCAGAACCCCGCGATGGATGTTCCCGAGTCGTCTCAGGCGCACGTCACCGAGGACGCCGGATGCTGCGGAGGTGGCGAGGGCTGCACCTGCTCCCATTGAGCCGCGGCGTCGGCCTCGGCGGTCGACGCGGCGTCGTCATCGGGAACGCCCTGGCGGAAGCACGCGGCGAAGGTACCCCTCACGACAGTGCGGCGATCGCGACACGGAGGATGCCGTCGGCGCTGTCGAGCGCGTGGGCCGAGGCTTCTGCGGACGCCCCCGTGGCGACCATCAGGATCGCGAGCTTGACCGATCCCCCCGCCGCATCCAGGGCGGCGGAAGCCTGGTCGACCTCTGCGCCGGTGAGCTCCGTCACGGTGCGGATCGAGCGCGCGCGCAGCTTCTCGTTCGTCGCCTGAAGATCGACCATCACGCCGTGATAGGTCTTGCCGAGCTTGATCATCGACAGCGTGGTGAGCATGTTCACGACGAGCTTCTGGGCTGTTCCCGACTTCAGACGCGTCGATCCCGAGATGAACTCGGGCCCCGTGACCACCTCGATCGCGATCTCGGCGACCGCACCGATCTCGGATGCCGGATTCGAGGCGATCGCCACGGTGAGCGCGCCGACTCCCCGAGCGAACTTCAGACCGCCGACGACGTACGGGGTGCGACCCGACGCCGAGATCCCGACGACGGCGTCGCGCTCGGTGAGGCCGAGCTCGCGCAGCGAGGCCGCTGCCGCCGCGTCGTCGTCCTCGGCATTCTCGACCGCCGACCGGATGGCCGTCTCGCCTCCGGCGATCAGCCCCACCACCATCGAGGGGTCGGTGCCGAAGGTCGGCGGGCATTCGCTCGCGTCGAGAACTCCGACGCGGCCTGCGGTGCCCGCCCCGAGATAGATGAGTCGTCCGCCGGCGCGGAAGCGGGCGGTGATGCCGTCGACCGCCGCGGCGATCTCCGCACTCCGCTCGCCGACGGCCGCCGGCACACGATGATCTTCCGCGTTCATGCGCCGCACGAGCTCATCGGTGTCGAGCAGATCGAGGTCGCCGCGATCGGTCGTCGACGCCTCGGTGCCGAGCGTCGAGAGGACGTCGAGGAGCGCGGTCAGTCTGGCGTGTTCATTCGGCACGATGCACGAACCTTTCGTGGGGAAGATCGGTGCGCTCCGCGAGCAGGAGCGCACCGTCGAGGGCATCGCCGGAGGAGACGACGACCGTGCGGTCAGCGGCGCGGAGCGCCTGGGCGAGCGACGAGCGGAACCAGACGTGGTCGGTGAGCCCTCCGTGCAGGGCGACCTCGCGACTGCTCGAGGACGCCGCGATCGCCGACGCGACGAGCAGGCGGATGCCCTCGGCGGCGATGTCCGCGGAGACGGCGTCGCCGCTCTGCGCCGCATCGAGGAGCAGCGGCGCCAGAGTCGCGAGACGGCGAGGCACCGGCCCGTCCATGGAGATCCAGGCGGGAACCGCGGCGGGCTCGCCGATCGTCGCCGCGACCGCATCGGTGAGCACGGTCTCGACCGCGAGCCCGACCGAGGCGCGCAGGACGGCACGCAGCGCCTCGCGCCCGAACCAGGATCCGCTGCCGAGGTCTCCCAGCTCGGGACCCCACCCGTCGACCAGCGTCGCCACCTCGCCGTCGATGCCGAGGGCCGCAGCGCCCGTTCCGGCGATCAGCAGTACGCCCGCACCGCCCCCGAGCGCTCCGGCATGAGCGGACACCACGTCGGAGGTCACCGCGACGGGCACGTGAAAGGCATCGGCGAGGACGGCGGCGAGCTCTGATGCGGCCTCGGGGGCGGCCCAGGCTCCGGCCGCACCCACCGAGACCGCGGAGATCTGTGCATCGAGATGATCTCTCATCGGCAGAATCGCGGCGAGAGCTGCGTCGACGCCCCCTGCGGCCGAGAGCCCGGGAGCCCCGATCCCGTCGTACACGGGACGCCGGGGCACTCGACGCTCATCCGCGGCAGAGACGACGCCAGAGTCGACGCCGGATGATTCGGCGATCAGGGCCCGGCAGCGCGACTTGCCGAGGTCGACGGCGACGAGAGCATGCGAAGAGGGCATGAAAATAGTCTACGCACGAGCATCCGATCATGAAAGAATTGTTCACACGCCCGAAATCCGCCTCTGACGCAGGAGAGCCATGAGCATCCAGACGACGATCGCCTCGGCCGCCGAGAAGCTGCCGCCGTCGCTGGCCCGCATCGCTCGGACGATCGCCGATGATCCCACCATCGTCGTCGACAGCACGATCACCGAGATCGCGGCGAGGTGCGACACCTCGGTCGCCTCTGTCGTCCGCTTCTGCCGCACCATCGGCGTGAACGGCTACGCCGCGCTGCGGATGGCGCTGGCCACAGAGCTCGGTCGCGAATCCGTGCAGTTCCCCGCGGCATCCGGTTTCGGATCCGAGATCTCCGCGGCCGACACCCTGCGGGAGGCGACCGCGAAGGTCGCCGCACTCGAGCTGCTGGCCATCGAGGAGACCGTCGCGAACCTCGACTACGACGAGCTCGCGGCCGCGGTCGAGGCGATCGACGACGCCGACCGCGTCCTGCTCTTCGGGATCGGCGCGAGCGGACAGGCGGCTGCGGATCTCGGCCGCAAGCTGCTCCGCATCGGACATGCGGCGATCGTCCTGACGGACGCGCACGAGGCGAGCGCCGCCGCATCGCTCGGAGCGAGGAAGACCGTGGCGATCGGGTTCTCCCACTCGGGAACGACCCGCGAGACCGTGCACTTCCTGCAGACGGCACGGGCGGCATCCGGCACCACGATCGGCGTCACGGGTGGGCCGGCCTCGCCGCTCGCCGAGAACTGCGACCACGCCCTGCTCACGCGGGCGCGTGAGCCTCGCCTCCGCGCGGGCGCGATGGTGAGCCGCATCGCGCAGCTCGCACTGGTCGACTGCCTGTTCGTCGGCGTCGCCCAGCGCCGGCACGCGCACACCATCCATGCGCTGCAGCGCACGGCGGATGCCACGCAGCCGCTGCGCTGAGGACCGACGCTCAGGCCGGGGTCGGACCGGGCCGCTGCCCCGCGTGCACGGACCCGGCGGGGTGCGCTGACGCGGCAGGGTGCACCGATCCTGCGGTCCGGAGGAACACGATGATCCAGCTGAAGATCAGCACCGCCGCGATCAGCTCGACCGCCGTGAGGTTGTAGTAGCCGACGGCGAAGAACACGCCGAGCAGCACGATCACGAGCACGTAGATCCACCCGAGCACCACGAACACCCGTGGGATCGTGCGCACGAACCACGGCAGCCCCACGACGATCACGGCGAACGCGACGGTCATCCCGGTGGCGACGGTGTTGTGCACGAGGAAGAACTCGTCGACCGGGAAGATCCCGACGCACGCGAGGAAGATCCCGATCAGGATCAGCCCGCCTCGCACCACGCGCCGTCCGCGACGATCGACGTGGTCGTCGACCGGCAGTCCCGCCGTGGCATAGCGGGCGATCGTCGTCACCAGGACCCCGGCGATGATCAACGTCGCGTTGAAGGCCAGAGACGCGCTGTTGCTGCTCATCCCCAGCGCCGACAGGTTGTCCTGCCACCAGTGCACATCGCTGGAGGCGAGCATCGCCGCGAAGGCGCCGACCACGAGGAAGACCGCCAGGACGAGGGAGAGCACCATCGGCGTGAGCGCCACCGCGCTCAGGAACGTCACATAGGCGGTGAGAGCGAACGCGACGGCCACCAGGATCGCCCCGGGGAAGGCGAACACCGGGGCGTCGGTGAAGCTGCGGTCGAGCAGTTCGGCGATTCCGAGCCATCCGAGGTACGCGATCGCGGCGTGCGCGAAGGCGATGGCGGCCAGGTCGTACCAGCGCAGCCGATCCCCGGGGACGCTGAATCCATCACGGGTGCCGTCCGGCGCGACCACCGCCGGTCGCACGACGAGACGCCCGAGCGCGAACGCCAGGACGGCGGTGATCGCGCCGCCGTAGGCGGCGAACGCGCCGATCGAGCCGGTGCCGCTGATCGCCATCTCCTGACCCCAGAAGACCGGCCACCCGATGGCGAAGCCGAGCACGAAGAACACCGCCCCGACTATGAGCGCGGTGGCCTCGAAGACCGCATCCGCTGTGTCGGGTCCGCGCAGCTGACGCAGGACCTGCATGACCTTCTCGCCGAGATATCGCATCACTGGCCTCCGCCCACATCATAGAAGCCTCGCCCTCCGGACCGCGCCGGTGATAGCATCACGGCACGGATCGTATACAACGTCGTCGTTCCACCACCCGAGGTGATCAGTCATGAACGGTGCACTCGCCGCCCCCGCCGAATCGGTGTCGACGCTCGTCGCGCGCAACATCAGCGAGTTCCGGGCCGCCGTCTCGGAGTCCTTCGTGCCGCTCCAGGTGTCGACGGCCGGGCCCGACCACTTCCGCGGGATCATCCGCGGCGCCTCAGTCGACGAGGTGCACGTCAACGAGGTGCGCGCCACCTCGCACGTCGTCGAGCGGACACCCGAGCTCATCGCACGCAGCGACCGGTCGTACTTCAAGCTGAGCCTCATGCTCGCCGGCACCGGGATGCTGATCCAGGACGACCGGGAGGCCGTGCTCCAGGCCGGCGATCTCGCCGTCTACGACACCGACCGCCCGTACTCGCTGGTCTTCGACGACGACTTCCGCACGATGGTCGTGATGTTCCCCAAGCACCTGATCAGCCTGCCCTCCGACATGATCGGCCAGCTCACCGCGGTGCGCATCTCGGGTCAGGGTGGCCTCGGCGGAATGGTCGTGCCGTATCTGACGCAGCTCGCAGGCAACCTCGACCAGCTCGCCGGCACGACAGGGGCACGACTGGCGCACAGCGCGCTCGACCTCGTCACGACGGTGTTCACCCGCGAGCTGGGCCTCGACGAGGTGTCGGCCGACCCTCATCGCGCGCTCGTGCAGCGCATCCGCTCGTACATCGACCGCAACCTCGCCTCGACGGATCTCGGACCCGCGACCATCGCATCGGCGCACTTCATCTCGACCCGTCACCTGCACGGCCTGTTCCAGGAGCAGGGCGTGACGGTGTCGACCTGGATCCGCACCCGCCGCCTCGAGCAGTGCCGTCGCGATCTGCTCGACCCGATGCTCGCCGACCGGCCCGTCGCCGCGATCGCGGCCCGATGGGGCTTCGTGGATGCGGCGCACTTCAGCCGCGCGTTCAAGTCGGCGTTCGGCATCTCCCCCAGCGAGTACCGCGCGGCGCACTGAGCGCAGCGCAGCGGGAGAACGTCCGTCAGGGGACGTAGACCGGCGGCGCGAACATCGTGCCGCCGTACAGCATCTGCACGGCGGCGAAGCCCGGCAGAGACACGGCCGCCACGAGCGCAAGCGCGAGCATCGCACTGAGAAGCACCCCGCGGCGTCCTCCGTCCCGGACGGCGAAGAAGGCGCCGATCGCGATCAGGGCGTGGAGCACCAGCACGGGCACGAGGCCGATGGTGAACCCCCAGCCCTCCATCGTCGACCCTGCGGAGACGGCCTTCGACTGCTCGCTGAACTCCTCCTCGTACGACATCCCGCACCAGACCCACGCGACGGCGAAGAACAGGAGAGCGAAGAAGATGGATGCCGTCCAGGCGACCGCCTTCACCGCCGGCGAGAGGGCGGCCCGGGGTTCTGTTCGCATGACTCATCCTGACACCCGCCCGGAGCCGCGCCGCTGACGCCACGGCGGATTCCCAGGCCCGTCCTTGCTCTGCAGGGCACGCCGGTTGACTGTCGGCGCGCGATGGCGCCGCTTCTCTTGAGCGGATGCCAGGGCGAGCCGGAGCATGAGGCAAGCACACCGCGAGGATGCGGTGCCCGGGGCGAGGACGCTCCGCCGCATGCGACGTCAGGACTCCCATGACCGCTCCCGTCACGACCGATCCCGCACTCGACGAATGGCGCACGTACGACGAGTTCGCCGCCGGGATCGACACCTTCCGACTGCCGAACGCCTCGCTGTCGGGCACCGCGCTGACGCTCACGCTCGACGATGGCTCCGCGCTGGCGCTGACGTTCGATGCGGTCGCTGTCACCTGGTCAGGACTCGGCGAGTCGGGCACCGACCCGTACGACGCCGTCGCAGTGCGCGACGACGTCGTCTTCGTGAACATCCCGCTCGAGAGCCGTGAACGCGAAGCGATCACCGTCGTCTATTCGACCTCGACCCACCGGGCCACCGTCGTGCGTTCACGCATCGCCGCCGAGGCTGTCGAGGGCACACCGCAGGTCAGTCAGGACTTCTGGGCGGCGACGACCGATGCCGGTCCCGCGACGGGCGAGGTGCCGGGGCCGAGCCGAGACCTCATCGGCAAGCGCAACATCTATCGGTACAGCCCGCACCACCTCTACGAGCACGTCTACATCTCGAGCCGGCGCTACGCCTGGCAGTGCCTCGAGGGCGTGCAGCGGGGCCACGGCGACATGGACCTGTCGACCGTCTGGAAGTTCGCCGACGGCCTCTACCTCTTCTGCTTCCGGGAGTTCCGCATCGCGGTCGCGAGCGTCTGGCTGCACGACCTCGGCTACCAGCTCATGACGACGGGGATCTTCCTCGGCCTCACCGGCGACGGCGCCGCGGAGCACTCCCGCGGTGGCGGTCACATCTATCCGCTCGGGTCCGTCGACTACCCCGACGCCCAGCCCGTCTGACCCCGCGACGAGATCCAGGAGAGGACCTGCCATGAGCAACGCCGACATCATCGCCGCGCACTACGCGGCCAGCGACCGCGGCGACCTCGACGGCATGCTGGCGCCGCTCGCCGACGACGTGAGCTGGACCGAGGCCGCCGGTTTCCCGTACGCCGGCACGTACATCGGGCCGGATGCGGTCGCGGCAGGCGTCTTCCAGCGCATCCAGGACGAGTGGGACGACTACACGGTCGCGATCGACGAGGTCATCGACGGCGGGGACGTGGTCGTCGGCATCGGCACCTACTCGGGCACGTACCGCGCGACCGGCCGATTCTTCGCGGCACGTGTCGCGCACGTCTGGCGCCTGGCCGATCACCGGGTCGTCGCGTTCGAGCAGTTCACCGACACCGAACTGGTCAACCGCGCGCTGCGCGACTGACCGCAGCACGACAAGCACACGAGAGGCAGGAATCACATGAACAAGCGAGTATCCGGCACTGCGGCGCTCATCGCCGTGGCAGCCCTCACTCTGGCCGGTTGCGCCGGCGGGGACGGCAGCGGTGGTGGCGGCGACGCCCCGATCGTCGTCGGCTCCGTGAACACGATCAGCGGTCCGGCGACGTTCCCTGAGGCGTCGCAGGCGGCGGCCGCGGTGTTCGACGCCTTCAACGAGGCCGGAGGCCTCGACGGACGCACCATCGAGTACAAGACCCTCGATGACAAGGGCGACCCGGCCACAGCCACCGCGTCAGCCCGAGAGCTCGTCGGCAGCGACGGGGCCGTCGCGCTGGTCGGATCAGCGAGCCTGATCGAGTGCGAGATCAACGCGAAGTACTACGAGCAGGAGGAGATCCTCTCGCTGCCCGGCATCGGAGTCGATACCGGCTGCTTCGCGAGCGACAACATCTCCCCCGCCAACGTCGGTCCGTTCAACGACATGACCCTCACGCTGCAGTACGGCTCGGAGGTGCTCGGACTCGACGACATCTGCATCCTGCTGGAGATCGCAGGATCCACCCGACCCACCTACCAGGCGGCGATCGACAAGTGGACCGAGATCACGGGCAAGGAGCCGAAGTACGTCGACGACACCGTGCCGTACGGCGCCTCGGACTACACGCCCTACATCGTGAAGGCCCGCGAACAGGGCTGCAAGGCGCTCGCGATCAACCCCGTCGAGCCCGACGCGATCGGCCAGGTCAAGGCCGCGAACGCGCAGGGCTGGGACGACGTGACCTGGCTCTATCTGACGAGCGTCTACAGCGAGAACTTCGCGGATGCGATCGATGACGCCGGGGCCGGCATCTACGTGCCCGCCGAGTTCTACCCGTTCACGGACGACGACGAGATCAACACCGACTGGCGGGAGCTGATGGAGGCCAACGACATCCCCCTCACCTCGTTCAGCCAGGGCGGATACCTCGCCGCGACCTACTTCATCGAGGTGCTCGAGGGCATGGACGGCGACATCACCCGCGAGACGGTCACCGAGGCGCTGCGCGGAATGGATCCCATCGAGAACCCCATGGTCGGAACGCCCTACGCCTTCGGCACGCAGAACACCGCGGGATGGCCGATCATCCTCGAATCCGGCACGAACGCCTGGGAGAAGGTCGCCGACGACTGGCTCCGCATCGGCGAGTAGCCGCCCTTCACCTGCCGCCGAGCGCATTCTCGGCGGCAGGTCCTCTCCCCCTCACACCAGAAAGGACGCCTCATGCTGCAAGGCGCCATCGCCGGTCTCGCCGCCGGCGGTCTCTATGCGGTCCTCGGAGTGTGCCTGACCCTGATGTCGCGCCTCGTGCGGGTCGTCAACTTCGCCCAGGCCGCGACCGGGATGTTCGGTGCCTTCAGCGCCGTGTGGTTCGTCAGCGAACTGGGGGTACCGATCTGGCTCGGCTCCGTGCTCGGCGTCGTCGTCGGCGGGGCGCTCTCGGCCACCATCGGGTGGATCGCCGCGACCTGGCTCTCCGAGGCCTCCACCACCACTCGCTCGGCGATGACCGTCGGTCCGCTTCTCCTGCTCATCTCGATGTCGTTCATCCTGTTCGGCAACAAACCGCAGCCGTTCACCCCGATCATCGCGGGCCCCGCCTTCTCGTTCGGGGGCGTGGTGATCAGTCAGGTCACCGTCGCCACCGTCGCCATGGCGGTCGTCACGGCGGTCGTGGTGCGGATCGTGCTGCGCCGGACGAGAGTGGGCACGCAGCTGCGCGCGCTCTCCGAGCGCCCCACCACCGCCGAGCTGCTCGGCATCCGTTCCCGTCCGCTCTCCATCGCGGTGTGGTTCGTGACCGGTGTGATCAGCGCGATCGCCATCATGATCGTGGCGCCGTCGCAGTCGAACGACGCGACCAGCCTCGCGATGCTCATCGTCCCCGCCGCTGCCGCTGCGCTGCTCGGCGGCTTCCGCCGTCTCGACCTCGCCGTCGTCGGCGGGGTCGTGCTGGGCGTTCTGGGAGGGCTCGTCGCGCAGATCGACGAAGTGGCGCTCGTGCGCAACTTCCTCCCGTTCCTGTTCATCGTCGTCCTGCTCCTGTGGACGCAGCGCAAGGAGGTGTGGGATGCCGCTCGCTGACCGTCCCTGGTTCCGTCTGTCCTGGCCCCTCGCCGTCGCCGCCGCCGCGGTCGGACTGGGTGCCATCCTGAGCGCGGCGCTTCCGGGGTACTTCGTGTTCCTCGCGATCAGCGCAGTCGTCGCGGCCATCGCGATCCTGGGACTGGGCATCGTCACGGGCTCCGCCGGCATGATCGCGCTGTGCCAGCTCACGTTCGCCGCCGTGGGCGCCTGGATCGTCTCGCTGCTCAACGTCATGCAGGCGCCGGGCGGCTTCGTCGTCTGGCTCCTCCTCGGCGGCATTGCCGCCGGTCTTGCGGGCATCCTCGTCGGGCTCCCCGCGCTGCGGCTGCGCGGCGTCAACCTCGCGGTCGTCACCCTCGGCTTCGCTGCCGCGGCGGATGTCACCCTCGTGCAGATCCAGTTCCCCGGGTCCGCCGACGGCACGGCTGTCGAGCGCCCGACGCTGTTCTCGAACGATCGCGAGTTCTTCTTCCTCTCGGTCGTGGTGCTCGCCGTCTGCGCGCTGGGAGTCTTCTTCCTGCAGCGCGGACGGTGGGGCTCGAGCTGGAAGGCGGTCGCCTTCTCGGAACGCGGCACCGCGGCTGCAGGGCAGAGCGTGCAGAGCGCCAAGCTCACCGCGTTCGCCGTATCGGCCGCACTGGGAGGCATCGCCGGAGGACTCCTCGCCGGCCAGGTGCAGCTTCCGTTCGCATCGAGCTTCACCCCGTTGCAGTCGCTGGCGCTCTACGTCCTCGCCGTCATGTCCGGGGCCCATCTGATCGACATGGCGATCCTCGGCGGCATCCTCTGGGTGCTCGTGCCCGAGCTGCTGAAGCGCTGGGGCGTGCCCCAGGACTGGGCGTTCGTGGTCTTCGGCGTACTCGGCGTGCAGGCGCTCACCAGCGGGACCAACCTCGGTCAGGGCATCCGCAATCTCATCTGGAAGCGCGCGGATCGCAGGACCGCCTCGGCGAAGCTGACCGCGTTGCCTCCCGATGCGGATGCCGAGGATCGGGCGATCACGACAACGACCACCGCGACGGTCGATGAGCGCGCGCTCGACGGTGCACCGGTGCTCACTGTCGACGGACTCACGGTGCAGTTCGGTGCTCTCACAGCGTTGGACGATGTGTCGTTCCAGGTGCCGGCGGCGTCGATCATGGGCCTGATCGGTCCGAACGGCGCAGGCAAGTCGACGTTCGTCGATGCGATCAGCGGGTTCCTGCCGAAGCACGGCGGTCGAGTACTGCTCGGAGATCGTGATCTCGCCGGCCTGTCTCCGACGCGTCGCGCCCGGCTCGGGCTGCGCAGGACCTTCCAGCAGGACAGGGTCCCGCCGTCGCTCACGGTCGGCGCGTACGTGAGGTTCGTCGCTCGACGCCGGCTCGCCGCATCCGACATCGATGAGGTTCTCGAGTTCTTCGGATGCCCGCCGGCGGGTGCGCGCCTGTCGAGCGTCGACGTCGGCACCCGGCGACTCGTCGAGGTCGCGGCGAACGTGATCTCTCGTCCGCGGCTGCTGATCCTCGACGAGCCCGCGGCCGGCCTGTCGCACGATGAGCACCTGGCTCTCGCCGCGCGTCTGCGCGAGCTGCCGGCCCGGTTCGGCGTGGCGTTGATCATCATCGAGCACGACCTCGATCTCGTGCGCTCGGTGTGCCCGACGCTCACCGTGCTCGACTTCGGTCGAGTGCTCGCGAGCGGTCCGCAGGCCGAGGTGCTCGCCAACCCGGAGGTCGTGAAGGCGTACATGGGAGAGACGGAGCTGCTGAAGTGAGCGAACTGGTGCTGGACGGGGTGACGGTCAGCCGGGGCGCGGGGCCGGTGATCTCGGATGTGTCGCTGACCGTGCGCGGTGGCGAGGTGCTGGCGCTCGTCGGACCGAACGGGGCCGGCAAGACCAGTCTGATCGAATCGGTGTCGGGGGTGACCCCGAACTCCGCGGGATCGATGATGCTCGACGGCGAGCCGCTCGACAAGCTGTCCCGGGTGTCGAGAGCGCGGCGCGGCATCGTGCACATCGAGCAGGGGCGAGCGGTGTTCCCATCGCTGACCGTGCGCGAGAACATCTCGCTCACCGCGCGGACGCCTGCGGAACAGGATGCGGCGCTCGCGCAGTTCCCTGAGCTCGAGAAGCGCATCGACTCCCCCACCGCGCTGCTGTCGGGTGGCGAGCAGCAGATGGTGGTGCTGGCACGTGCCTTCGCCGCGAAGCCGCGGATCCTGTTGATCGATGAGATGTCGCTCGGTCTCGCGCCTGTCGTGTTCATGAGGCTCATGCCGATCGTGAAGTCGATCGCCGAGTCGGGCGTCGGGGTGCTGCTCGTGGAGCAGTTCACGCAGCTCGCGCTGGGCCTCGCTCGCGAGGCCGTGGTGGTGGCCGGTGGGCGCGTCTCCTTCCAGGGCACCGCCGAGGCGTTGAAGGAGGATTCGCAGCTGCTGCACCGCGCGTACCTCGGTGGGTAGCGCCGTCAGGTCGGGCTTCAGATGCCGCGGCAGTAGCCTGAGGGGATGACCGAGACCATCAGCGCCCGCGCCGTCCTGCTCGACATGGACGGCACTCTCGTCGATTCGACGGCTGTCGTGGAACGGCTCTGGCTGGCGTGGGCCGAGCCCCACGGAATCGCTCCCGAGACTGTCTTGAGCGTCGTGCACGGCCGGCAGGGGCACCAGAGCATGGCGATCATGCTGCCGGAGCGCGACCACGAGATCAACATCCGCGAGAACGCGGTGATGCTCGCGAACGAGAGCAAGGATGTCGATGGCGTCATCCCGATCGAGGGTGCGGATGCCCTGCTCGCCGCACTGCTCCCCTACCCCCACGCGATCGTCACCTCGGCCGACGTGACGCTGATGAACGCGCGGATGGGCCAGGCCGGCCTGACCGTGCCCGCACTGACGGTCACGGCCGAGAACGTGTCGGCCTCCAAGCCCGACCCCGAGGGCTTCCTGCTGGGTGCGGAGCTGCTCGGCGTCGACCCCGCCGACTGCGTGGTGTTCGAGGACTCGGGCGCCGGCATCCAGGCCGCGCATGCTGCGGGGATGCGGGTCATCGGCGTGGGCGCGCACGCGACGTCTCATCAGCCGACCTTCCATGTCGATGACCTCTCCCAGGTGGCCGTGATTCCGACGGCAGACGGTTTCGAGCTCGCGATTCGCTGATGCGCTGCTGCGGTGCTGCGCTGGTGTGGTGCTGCGGTCGCATCGGTGACGCTCACCCGCGTCATCCGGTGCGGGTGAGCGGCGCGGGGAGTGTGAGTCGCGCCACGCTGAGCCTCGGTGTGCGCCATCGTTCGTCGGGATCCCACCATCCCGGTCCCCGCACCTGCGGGACCCCGTCGTCCATGCGGATCTCCCACCCCGAGGTCCCGAGGGATCGGTGGTGCCACCAGCACAACGGCACCCCGTTGTCGGTATGCGTCGGACCACCCCGCGCATGCTCGACGACATGGTGGATCTCGCACCACGACGCCGGAACATGGCACCCGGGAATGAGGCATTCTTTGTCGCGGGCGATGATCGCCCGGCGTTGGTGCACGGTGAACACCCGGTCTGTGGTCGTGATCCCGATGATCCTGCCCTCATCCACCAGCACCCGTTGAATCGTCCCCGCGCATCCGACGTGCGCGGCGACGGAGACCGGGACGTGGGCACCGGATCCCGGGATCGTCGCCCACCCACCGTTTCCGCCCGCTCCGCCCATTCCGCCCGCTCCGCCCATTCCGCCCATTCCGCCCATTCCGCCCACGAGATCCCTCGCGTCGACGTTCACGACGAGGACCGGCGCGGAACCGCCGAGGGTGGGCATGTCGTTGTGTCGCGCGGCGATCCCGAACACCATCGCGAGAGCGTCGTGACGCTTCTGCGCCGCGGTGCGGTCATCGAGTACACATCGAGGATCCGAGTTGAACGGATCCGTATCGTCACCGTCTGCATCAGCACCAGCACCAGCACCAGCACCAGCACCAGCACCAGCACCAGCGTCGGCACCCTCGCTCGGGGCGAAGTGCACTCCGGGCATGGGCGGGCCGTCGCCTTTGGGGTTGAGGATCGCGTCCAGGATCAGCTGCAACTGCGCCGCGACCTCTGGGGTCAGATACCCGCGGATCGCGTGCACGCCGTCCGTGAGACGACCGATCGTGATGCCCCGCCGGCGCCGGGAGTCCTCATCCTTGGGTTCTTCCCCATCGGGGTCGAACATCGACGCGAGATCCTCGGCAAGGGCCTTCAAGTCCTGCGGGGTCGGCGCCGGACCCGGCTCATCAGCCTCCAGGCCCTCATCATCAGCGTCGACCACGACGCCGTGGCCGCGAGCACACCCCGCCAACGCGACATCCGCCGCCAACCGCTGATCCACCGTCAGCCGATCCCACACCTTCTCGATCGGCCCCGTCGCCGCGAGAAACCCGGCCACCCCGACCACCCCATCCAGCAACGCGAGACGCATCTCCGACCACCGGGCCGGCATCCTCTCCCCCGCCAGACTCACCGGACGCCGCACCAGATCGACGACCCTGTCGACCCGGGACGCGCCCCGCACATCCACCGACACCGCCCGCTGCAACAACTCATTCAGCCCCCGACACCCCGCCGAATGCGGAAAGTCCGCCGCGTCGCCCGTCGCGATCGTCTCGACGATCACGGCCTCCGCGCGGCGGAAGACAGCACCCGCACCCTGCAGAACAGTCACCCGATCCGCATCCGACAACCCCGCGAGCGCGTCATCGGACAGCACCGTGTCGAGGTCGGCGATGACCCGATCCAGAAGCTCCGCAGTGCTGTTCATACCCCCAGTCAACCCGGGGCCACCGACACTCGAGACCCGAAACCACCAAGAATTACCCCAGATCAGATCCGTATTCCAATCTCCCAGAATGGCACAGCGCAGG
>NZ_MCRH01000002.1:0-5533 GCF_014332665.1 Microbacterium sp. 4-7 | reverse complement strand
TAAGATAGAGAAGTTGCCCTTCGGGCCTGGTTGTGATGACTGGGTCGTGGGAGCATCCGATCCTTGAGAACTCAACAGCGTGCACTTGTCAAATGCCAAATAACCTCGATTCAGCTTCGGCTGGATGAGATTCCTTTGGATCAAAGACCAACCTCCTTGTGGGGTTGGCAACGGATAAAGTCAGCAATGATTTGTCTCTTTGGTCAGCATCAAACTCGCTGCGTCACCGTTTTCCCGGTGTCGTATGCATTTCTTTTTTACGGAGAGTTTGATCCTGGCTCAGGATGAACGCTGGCGGCGTGCTTAACACATGCAAGTCGAACGGTGAACACGGAGCTTGCTCTGTGGGATCAGTGGCGAACGGGTGAGTAACACGTGAGCAACCTGCCCCTGACTCTGGGATAAGCGCTGGAAACGGCGTCTAATACTGGATACGAGTAGCGACCGCATGGTCAGTTACTGGAAAGATTTATTGGTTGGGGATGGGCTCGCGGCCTATCAGCTTGTTGGTGAGGTAATGGCTCACCAAGGCGTCGACGGGTAGCCGGCCTGAGAGGGTGACCGGCCACACTGGGACTGAGACACGGCCCAGACTCCTACGGGAGGCAGCAGTGGGGAATATTGCACAATGGGCGCAAGCCTGATGCAGCAACGCCGCGTGAGGGATGACGGCCTTCGGGTTGTAAACCTCTTTTAGCAGGGAAGAAGCGAAAGTGACGGTACCTGCAGAAAAAGCGCCGGCTAACTACGTGCCAGCAGCCGCGGTAATACGTAGGGCGCAAGCGTTATCCGGAATTATTGGGCGTAAAGAGCTCGTAGGCGGTTTGTCGCGTCTGCTGTGAAATCCGGAGGCTCAACCTCCGGCCTGCAGTGGGTACGGGCAGACTAGAGTGCGGTAGGGGAGATTGGAATTCCTGGTGTAGCGGTGGAATGCGCAGATATCAGGAGGAACACCGATGGCGAAGGCAGATCTCTGGGCCGTAACTGACGCTGAGGAGCGAAAGGGTGGGGAGCAAACAGGCTTAGATACCCTGGTAGTCCACCCCGTAAACGTTGGGAACTAGTTGTGGGGTCCATTCCACGGATTCCGTGACGCAGCTAACGCATTAAGTTCCCCGCCTGGGGAGTACGGCCGCAAGGCTAAAACTCAAAGGAATTGACGGGGACCCGCACAAGCGGCGGAGCATGCGGATTAATTCGATGCAACGCGAAGAACCTTACCAAGGCTTGACATATACGAGAACGGGCCAGAAATGGTCAACTCTTTGGACACTCGTAAACAGGTGGTGCATGGTTGTCGTCAGCTCGTGTCGTGAGATGTTGGGTTAAGTCCCGCAACGAGCGCAACCCTCGTTCTATGTTGCCAGCACGTAATGGTGGGAACTCATGGGATACTGCCGGGGTCAACTCGGAGGAAGGTGGGGATGACGTCAAATCATCATGCCCCTTATGTCTTGGGCTTCACGCATGCTACAATGGCCGGTACAAAGGGCTGCAATACCGCGAGGTGGAGCGAATCCCAAAAAGCCGGTCCCAGTTCGGATTGAGGTCTGCAACTCGACCTCATGAAGTCGGAGTCGCTAGTAATCGCAGATCAGCAACGCTGCGGTGAATACGTTCCCGGGTCTTGTACACACCGCCCGTCAAGTCATGAAAGTCGGTAACACCTGAAGCCGGTGGCCTAACCCTTGTGGAGGGAGCCGTCGAAGGTGGGATCGGTAATTAGGACTAAGTCGTAACAAGGTAGCCGTACCGGAAGGTGCGGCTGGATCACCTCCTTTCTAAGGAGCATCTGACTCTTCGGAGTCCAGAACCCAGATCGAAGACGTTCGTTCTTCGCTGGGAGCTCATGGGTGGAACATTTGACATGACATCAGCGCAGCTGAGTCTCGTGAGTACGCTGACCTTCGGGTTGGTTGGAAAGTGGGGCTTCGTGAGCGGGGTGTCTGCACGCTGTTGGGTCCTGAGGGACCGGATGCGATCTTCGGATCGTTTCTGTACCTCTGGGCCTCTTGTTGTTTCCCCTGTGGGGGTGGCGAGAAGGGGTACCGCCCGTACTTTGAGAACTACACAGTGGACGCGAGCATCTTGCAGCCGGCTTCGGTCGGTTGCACAAGATGATCTTAAAGATCATTAGTCAATTTCATGCCAGGCCTTCGGGTCTGGTGTCGATTCTGATTCAAACTCATGTGATTTCAAGTCTTTAAGAGCAAACGGTGGATGCCTTGGCATCTGGAGCCGAAGAAGGACGTAGCAATCTGCGATAAGCCTCGGGGAACTGATAAGCAAGTTTTGATCCGAGGGTGTCCGAATGGGGAAACCCCGCTGGGCGGCGTGCCGACCTAGTGACTCCCGCCTGAATATATAGGGCGGGTAGAGGGAACGTGGGGAAGTGAAACATCTCAGTACCCACAGGAAGAGAAAGCAACCGCGATTCCGTTAGTAGTGGCGAGCGAAACCGGAACAGGCTAAACCTAGCGTGTGTGATAGCCGGCAGGCGTTGCACGTTGGGGGTTGTGGGACTTTTCAGTCATCTCTGCCGAGATGGCGGCGTTACACGATGGTATAGACGAACGGTCTTGAAAGGCCGGTCATAGAGGGTGCCAACCCCGTAGTCGAAATGCCAACCGTGGCGCGAAGAGTATCCCAAGTAGCACGGGGCCCGTGAAATCCCGTGTGAATCTGTCAGGACCACCTGATAAGCCTAAATACTCCCAGATGACCGATAGCGGACAAGTACCGTGAGGGAAAGGTGAAAAGTACCCCGGGAGGGGAGTGAAATAGTACCTGAAACCGTTTGCTTACAAACCGTTGGAGCAGCCTTAGTAGCTGTGACAGCGTGCCTTTTGAAGAATGAGCCTGCGAGTTAGCGATATGTGGCGAGGTTAACCCGTTGAGGGGTAGCCGTAGCGAAAGCGAGTCTGAATAGGGCGATTCAGTCGCATGTCCTAGACCCGAAGCGAAGTGATCTATCCATGGCCAGGTTGAAGCGACGGTAAGACGTCGTGGAGGACCGAACCCACTTAGGTTGAAAACTGAGGGGATGAGCTGTGGATAGGGGTGAAAGGCCAATCAAACTTCGTGATAGCTGGTTCTCTCCGAAATGCATTTAGGTGCAGCGTTGCGTGTTTCTTGCCGGAGGTAGAGCTACTGGATGGCCGATGGGCCCTACAAGGTTACTGACGTCAGCCAAACTCCGAATGCCGGTAAGTGAGAGCGCAGCAGTGAGACTGTGGGGGATAAGCTTCATAGTCGAGAGGGAAACAACCCAGACCACCAACTAAGGTCCCAAAGCGCGTGCTAAGTGGGAAAGGATGTGGAGTTGCCTTGACAACCAGGAGGTTGGCTTAGAAGCAGCCACCCTTGAAAGAGTGCGTAATAGCTCACTGGTCAAGTGATTCCGCGCCGACAATGTAACGGGGCTCAAGCACGCCACCGAAGTTGTGGCATTGACATTATTGGTAGGCCTTCGTGGTCCAGCCGTGTTGATGGGTAGGAGAGCGTCGTGTGGCCAGCGAAGCGGCGGTGTAAACCAGCCGTGGAGGCTACACGAGTGAGAATGCAGGCATGAGTAGCGAAAGACGTGTGAGAAACACGTCCTCCGAAAGACCAAGGGTTCCAGGGTCAAGCTAATCTTCCCTGGGTAAGTCGGGACCTAAGGCGAGGCCGACAGGCGTAGTCGATGGACAACGGGTTGATATTCCCGTACCGGCGAAGAACCGCCCAAGCTAATCCAGTAGTGCTAAGTGTCTGAATCCCAGTGACTGATCCCTTCGGGGTGACGCGTTGGGCCTAGCGCACGACCCCATTCTGGTGCGGTTAGCGTATTAACAGGTGTGACGCAGGAAGGTAGTCCAAGCCAGGCGATGGTTGTCCTGGTGCAAGTGCGTAGGCCGAGAGATAGGCAAATCCGTCTCTCACATAGGCTGAGACACGATGCGGATAAAAAGTGGATGATCCTATGCTGCCAAGAAAAGCATCGACGCGAGGTTCTAGCCGCCCGTACCCCAAACCGACTCAGGTGGTCAGGTAGAGAATACCAAGGAGATCGAGAGAATCGTGGTTAAGGAACTCGGCAAAATGCCCCCGTAACTTCGGGAGAAGGGGGGCCTTCGACGTATTAGGACTTGCTCCGAAAGCGTTTGGAGGCCGCAGAGACTAGTGGGTAGCGACTGTTTACTAAAAACACAGGTCCGTGCCAAGTCGCAAGACGATGTATACGGACTGACGCCTGCCCGGTGCTGGAAGGTTAAGAGGACCGGTTAGCCGCAAGGCGAAGCTGAGAATTTAAGCCCCAGTAAACGGCGGTGGTAACTATAACCATCCTAAGGTAGCGAAATTCCTTGTCGGGTAAGTTCCGACCTGCACGAATGGCGTAACGACTTCCCAACTGTCTCAACCGCGAACTCGGCGAAATTGCATTACGAGTAAAGATGCTCGTTACGCGCAGCAGGACGGAAAGACCCCGTGACCTTTACTACAGCTTGGTATTGGTGTTCGGTGTGGCTTGTGTAGGATAGGTGGGAGACTGTGAAGCATGGACGCCAGTTCATGTGGAGTCATTGTTGAAATACCACTCTGGTCACTCTGGATATCTAACTTCGAACCGTAATCCGGTTCAGGGACAGTGCCTGGTGGGTAGTTTAACTGGGGCGGTTGCCTCCCAAAAAGTAACGGAGGCGCCCAAAGGTTCCCTCAACCTGGTTGGCAATCAGGTGTCGAGTGTAAGTGCACAAGGGAGCTTGACTGTGAGACTGACAGGTCGAGCAGGGACGAAAGTCGGGACTAGTGATCCGGCAGTGGCTTGTGGAAGCGCTGTCGCTCAACGGATAAAAGGTACCTCGGGGATAACAGGCTGATCTTGCCCAAGAGTCCATATCGACGGCATGGTTTGGCACCTCGATGTCGGCTCGTCGCATCCTGGGGCTGGAGTAGGTCCCAAGGGTTGGGCTGTTCGCCCATTAAAGCGGTACGCGAGCTGGGTTTAGAACGTCGTGAGACAGTTCGGTCCCTATCCGCTGCGCGCGTAGGAAATTTGAGAGGATCTGACCCTAGTACGAGAGGACCGGGTTGGACGAACCTCTGGTGTGTCAGTTGTTCCGCCAGGAGCACCGCTGATTAGCTACGTTCGGGATGGATAACCGCTGAAAGCATCTAAGCGGGAAGCCGGCCTCAAGATGAGATTTCCATACCTTCGGGTGAGAGGCTCCCAGCCAGACTACTGGGTTGATAGGCCAGATGTGGAAGTGCAGTAATGCATGCAGCTGACTGGTACTAATAAGCCGATGACTTGATAACACACCGTTTGTTGGTGCTACGCGTCCACTGAGTGGTTCTCGATGTACGGTCGAGAACCCTACAGACAACAATGATTTGTCTATAGGTTTGATTGAAACATCAATAGTGTTTCGGCGGCCATAGCGTGAGGGAAACGCCCGGTTTACATTCCGAACCCGGAAGCTAAGCCTCACAGCGCCGATGGTACTGCAGGGGGGACCCTGTGGGAGAGTAGGACACCGCCGGACTTCTTTTA
>NZ_MCRH01000001.1:704381-843891 GCF_014332665.1 Microbacterium sp. 4-7 | reverse complement strand
CCTTTGGGGTTGAGGATCGCGTCCAGGATCAGCTGCAACTGCGCCGCGACCTCTGGGGTCAGATACCCGCGGATCGCGTGCACGCCGTCCGTGAGACGACCGATCGTGATGCCCCGCCGGCGCCGGGAGTCCTCATCCTTGGGTTCTTCCCCATCGGGGTCGAACATCGACGCGAGATCCTCGGCAAGGGCCTTCAAGTCCTGCGGGGTCGGCGCCGGACCCGGCTCATCAGCCTCCAGGCCCTCATCATCAGCGTCGACCACGACGCCGTGGCCGCGAGCACACCCCGCCAACGCGACATCCGCCGCCAACCGCTGATCCACCGTCAGCCGATCCCACACCTTCTCGATCGGCCCCGTCGCCGCGAGAAACCCGGCCACCCCGACCACCCCATCCAGCAACGCGAGACGCATCTCCGACCACCGGGCCGGCATCCTCTCCCCCGCCAGACTCACCGGACGCCGCACCAGATCGACGACCCTGTCGACCCGGGACGCGCCCCGCACATCCACCGACACCGCCCGCTGCAACAACTCATTCAGCCCCCGACACCCCGCCGAATGCGGAAAGTCCGCCGCGTCGCCCGTCGCGATCGTCTCGACGATCACGGCCTCCGCGCGGCGGAAGACAGCACCCGCACCCTGCAGAACAGTCACCCGATCCGCATCCGACAACCCCGCGAGCGCGTCATCGGACAGCACCGTGTCGAGGTCGGCGATGACCCGATCCAGAAGCTCCGCAGTGCTGTTCATACCCCCAGTCAACCCGGGGCCACCGACACTCGAGACCCGAAACCACCAAGAATTACCCCAGATCAGATCCGTATTCCAATCTCCCAGAATGGCACAGCGCAGGGTGCACGCCATCAAGCGACGCCTATTGTGAACATAAGTAACAATGTAATAGGGTAACCACATGGAACCCCTCTTCGTCGACCGCCTCCTTCAGATCGCCGACCTGTTCCAGAAGGACATGGCCCGCGCGTTCGCCGGCACGGATCTCACACCGACCCGTGTGCACCTCCTGTGGGTCCTGCAGCACACCGGTCCGTCGACGCAGCAGACCCTCGCCACCCTCTGCGGGGTGACACCTCGCAACATCACCGCTCTCGTGGACGCACTCGAGGGCTCAGGTCACGTCCGTCGCACCCCCCATCCCTCCGACCGCCGCGCCGTGCTGGTCGAGCTCACCTCGACCGCCCTCGAGACCATGTCGCAGATGCAGGAGGAGCACGCGCAGCTCAATGAGACGCTGCTGAACGCGATCGCCCCCGACGACCGCGCCGCGGTCGAGCGTGGCCTGACAGCCGTCGCCGCGCATCTCGAGAACCTCGTCACCTCCGCGGCGAGCGCGCACGCCCCCGCACCCGCCCCCGCACCCGCACCCGCACCCACACCGGTGCCGACACCGGCCCCGGCACCGACACCGGAGGGCACACCATGACCGAGCATCTGCAGACGACCGCTCCGAGCCCGACCCGGATCGCGCGCATCCTCAACTTCCTCCATCGGGCATGGGTCGCCGAGCTTCGCGTCTACTCGAGCATCGCGCGTGCGATCGCCCGCCGTCCCGCAGTCCCGAAGGGCGGCACGGGGATCGGCTATCACCGTCCCGTGCTCACCGTGCTGTTCATCTTCATCGGCCTCTCCGCTGTCGAGATCCCGATCCTCGACCTGATCGTGCATCAGTGGCCCGTCGTGCGGATCACTCTGCTGGTGCTAGGGATCTGGGGTGTCACCTGGATGGTCGGCCTGCTGTGCGCGATGCTCATGCGCCCGCACGCCGTGGGGCCCGACGGCGTCCGAGTGCGCAGCGGACTCGAGCTGGACGTGCCGATCGGCTGGGCCGACATCGCGTCGATCGCGATCAGTCGTCGCGTCGATGAGCCCAAGCAGCCGCGGGTCATCGGTTCGGAGTACGCCGAGCGGATGCAGGACGAGACCAACATCGAGATCGAACTCGAACGCCCCGTCGCGATCCGGCTCCCCGGCCTCGCGCCGAAGGGCGGGACTCATCAGGTCGACCGCATCCGCCTGTGGGCCGACGACCCGCGCGCGTTCCTCGACGCCGCCCGCCCGTTCCTCGTCGCGGCCTGAACGAGGCCTGATCGCGGCGCGGTCAGTCCAACCCGCGGTCCGCGAGCCACTGCTTCGCGACGAGTACCGGAGCCCGCACCAGCCAGGCGTCCGCGATGATCTCCGCCAGCCGGTCGCGCTCGACCGCATCGAGCTGCACCAGCACACCGGGGTACCCGTCGAAGTGCGGAATGGAGAACAGCCCTTCGGGCTCTGCGGCGAGCAATGCCGCCTTCTCATCGAGGCTGCCGACTCGCACGCCCAGCACGGGCCCCTCCGGCCATTCGAGCCCGAGGTCGGCGAGCTGCCGCAGATCGACCTTGCTCGGCCCACGCACCCAGGCGATCTGACCGCTCGCCAGGCGCCAGGAGGGCTCGCCGGTGTGTCCGCCCACACGCTCGGTCACACCGGGGAGCGCGAGAGCGATCTCACGGACATCATCGACGGTCGCCATCCGCCCATCGTCCTCCCGTGAGGCGGCCGCCACAATGGCCGCATCCGCTCGCCGCCCCTCGGGTGGCATTCAGCGCGAGTCGCGCTTCGCCTGTCGACGCGCACCCTGGGCGCGACTCGAGGCGTCTCGTTTCACACCACCGGTGGTCTGCTCGGGGATCCCCGCCCGCCATGGGTTCTTCCGCGGAGGACGCCGGTCGAAGGACATCCTCCCGACTGCCTCAGCGCACGATGCGCAGCGTCCGCACCTCGAACGGCCGCAGGCGCAGCTCTCCGCCGACGCGCGGGTCGTCGATCGCATCCTCGATCAGCGAGACCTCACGGATCTCCCTGTGCTCGAAGTCGGCGACCAGCGAACCGACGGCGCGGCGACCGAGCGCCTCGTAGAGACGGACGATGACGTCACCGGAGCCGTCATCCGCGAGCTTCACGCCCGACACCACGATGCCGTCGCCGTCGACGGACACGAGAGGCGCGACTTCGCGCTCGCCGTGCACGACCGTCGGCGCGGTGTTGAGTCGGATGCCCTCGGTCGTCGCGATCGCCGCATCCGCTCCGATCACCAAGCCGATCGTGATCTCGTGGTGCCCGTGATCGGTGTCGGGATCGGGGAACCGCGGTGCGCGCAGCAGCGAGAGCCGCACGGTGGTCGCGACCGCGTCGTCCGAGACCTCGCGCGAGGTGTCGTACCCGTAGATCGAGTCGTTGACGAGCGCTACACCGAAGTCCTGCTCGCGCACCAGCACGAAACGGTGCATCGAGGTCTCGAACTTCGCAGCCTCCCAGCTGGTGTTCGTGTGCGTCACCCGCGACTGGTAGCCGAACTGCGTCTCGGCCTCGGTGTGCGTGGCCTGGATGTCGAGAGGGAAGGCGAGCTTGAGCAGCTTCTCGGTCTCGTGCCAGTCCACGTCGTTGCGCAACAGCACGGTGCGCTCGCCCGGGGCGAGCGTGATGGTCTGCTCGATCGTCGACTCCGAGAACGCCCGGGTCACGATGACGGTCGCGACCCCGTCGACGACGGATGCCGAGATCGATGCGACCGCGGTGAGGTCGTCGACGCTGTTGCGGTAGTAGCGATCGATGTCCCAGGCGTCCCACATGTTCGGGAAGTCCTGGTGCAGCTGGAACAGGTTCGCCGCCCGCCCCTCGGCCACCGCCTCTCGGCCCGACGCCTTGTCCACCGCCGAGACGACGAGTCCCTCGGCGGAGATCAGCACGGAGACCAGCTCGTTCTCGAGTCGCCAGCCGCCGTCTTCTCCTGCGAGCAGGACGGACGCCGGGGCCGGCGCCTCGACGAAGCCGGCGCCGAGGGCACGACCGCCGCCGACCGAGGTCGGCACGAACCGCAGCTCGCGCTCGCCTTCTCCGGCGAGGGAGCGGCGCGCGGCGTCGGCGAGCGCCTGCGCATCGGCGAGCACGCGCGAGAGGACCTCGACGGCCTCACGATGCACCCAGGCGATCGAGGTGCCGGGCAGGATGTCGTGGAACTCGTGCAGCAGCACCGTCTCCCACAGGCGGTCGAATTCGGCCTGGGGATATGCGGCGCCGGTGCGCACGGCATCCGTCGCCGCCCACAGCTCCGCCTCGACGAGTGCGTGCTCGCACCACCGGTGCAGCGCCTTGGTGGCGTGCTGGCTGGTGAGCGTTCCGCGGTGGAGTTCGAGATAGAGCTCGCCGACCCACACGGCCGGGGTCGGCAGCTCGGCCCTGGCCGCCTCGAAGAAGGTGTCCGGGTGCTCCCAGACGACCCGCGCGCTGCCTTCGAGGTTCTCCAGGCGCTTCGCCTTGCCGGTCATCTCGCGCGTGGTGCCACCGCCCCCGTCGCCCCAGCCCACCGGTGCGATCGACCGCGACGTCACGCGGTTCTCCTTGAACTGACGAGATGCCTTGGCGACTTCCATGCCGCTCAGCTGCGAGTTGTACGTGTCCATCGACGGGAAGTGCGTGAACACCTGCGAGCCGTCGATGCCCTCCCAGAGGAAGCTGTGGTGCGGGAACACGTTCTGCTGATTCCACGAGATCTTCTGCGTGAAGAACCACTCGAACCCGGCCCGGCGCATGAGCTGCGGCAGCGCGGGCGAGTATCCGAAGCTGTCCGGCAGCCAGACGCCCTTCGAGCGGATGCCGAACTCGCGTTCGAAGAACCGCTGACCGAACGAGAACTGGCGCACGAGCGACTCGCCGGACGGCATCACGGTGTCGGATTCGACCCACATGCCGCCGAGCGGCAGGAATCGCCCGTCCGCGACCGCGGCCTTGACCCGGGAGTAGACCTCGGGCCGGTGCTCCTTGAGCCATGCGTACTGCTGCGCGCTCGACATCCCGTAGAGGAAGTCGGGCTGCTCGTCGATCAGCGTCGCCATCGACGACGTGGTGCGGGCGACCTTGCGGATCGTCTCGCGCACCGGCCACAGCCAGGCCGAGTCGATGTGCGCATGTCCGATCGCCGAGATGCGGTGGGCGCTGGCCTCGGCGGGCGCCGCGAGCGCCGGCGCCAGTCGAGCTCGGGCATCGGCAGCGGTCTCGACGATGTGCTGCAGGTCGAGCACGTCGAGGGCATCGTCCATCGCCTGCAGGATCTGCATCCGTCGCGGCGAGGTCGCCGGCAGCTCGGCCTGGAGCTCGAACAGGACCTCGAGGTCGAGGGACAGCTCGAACACCTCCTGCTCGAAGACGGCGAGGTCGATGCGGCGGGTGCGATAGAGCGGTTCGCGGGAGGACGTGCGGATGTCGCCCTCCTGCGTCGGCAGGAAGGGGTGGTAGTCGAGCAGAACCGGGTTGGCGGCCGCCTCGAGGTAGAGCTCGACCGGCTCGTCGCCGTGCGCGGTCTCGGTGATCGGCAGCCACTGATTGCGTGGGTTGATGCTCTTCACCGGCGTTCCGTCCGGCCGGTAGACGAGCGCCTCGCACTGGAAGCCGGGCATGTTGATGTCGAACCCGAGGTCGATGACGGCCTCGACCCGACGGCCCGCCCAGTCGGCGGGGACTGCGCCGGTGATCTTGAACCAGGTCGTCGACCAGGCAGGACCCCACATGCTCGGCACGGATGCCGGGGCGAAGTCCAGTGCGAGCCCGTCGGCGGGACTGATCGGCTCGCCGGGGATCTGGTTGACCTCGACGGTGAGGGGGACGGCGGCCGAGTGGACGGCCGGGCGGATGCGCTCGTCGAGCACCCTCTTGACGCGGCCGACGGTGAGCGAGGTGTCGTCATGCATGTATCTGGTTCTCCGGGCTCGACGGTGAGTGGTGCATAGGCGTTGTGCGCGACTGGAGCCCGATTCTCGGGCAGGTGCCGACAATGCTATCGGATTTACTAAAGCGATCTAGTGAATCTCGCACCGAGCGTGTCAGACCCCTGTCGTGCGGCTACCGAGCGGCTAAACCGATCAAGTAGTGTGAGGCCCATGACCTCGGCCAAACGCGTCACCATCGCGGACATCGCGCGCATGGCCGGAGTCTCGCCCGGAGCAGTCTCGTTCGCGCTCAACGGACGCCCGGGGGTGAGCGACGAGACGCGCCAGCGGATCCTCGCGATCGTCGAGGAGAACCACTGGCAGCCGAGCTCGGCGGCACGCGCCCTCGTGGGAGCCCGTGCCAACACGGTCGGCTTCGCGCTCGCACGCCCCGCCCGTTCGCTGGGCTCCGAGGCCTTCTTCACCGACCTCATCGCGGGCATCGAATCCCGACTGTCGGAGAGCAAGGTCAGCCTGCAGCTGCGGCTGGTCACCGACATCGCCGAGGAGATGGAGGTGCATCGGCAGTGGCGCTCGTCGAACCAGGTCGACGGCATCATCCTCATCGACCCCCGCGACGACGACCCGCGCAGCGACCGGATCGCAGCCCTCGACGCCCGCGCCGTGTTGATCGGCTCCAAGCCCTCACCCGAGGGAGCGGTGCCGAGCGTCTGGATCGCCGACGACGAGGTGGCCGAGACCCTCTTCTCGTACCTCGCCGCGCTCGGACACACCCGCATCGCCTACGTGGCGGGTCCCGCCGAGCTCGAGCACACCCGACTGCGTGCCGAGGTGCTCGATCGCATGGCTGCGGACGGCGTCTCGAGCGAAGTGATCACGACGGACTTCTCCCCCGCACGCGCATCCGCGGTCACGCGATCGCTGCTCTCCGCGAGGCCCCGCCCGACGGCGATCGTGTACGACAACGACGTGATGGCCGTCGCCGGCCTCCGCGTCGCTCAGGAGATGGGCCGCGCGGTGCCCCGCGACGTGTCGATCGCCTCCTTCGACGACTCCGTCATCGCCGGCCTGATCAATCCGTCGATCACCGCGATGACCCGCGACACGTTCGAGCTCGGCGAGCAGGCCGCGACACTGCTGCTGCAGCAGATCGTCGCCGGGACCAACCTCCCGAGCGCGCAGGGCCCGACGCCGACGCTCACCGCCCGCGAGAGCACCGCCCCGCCGACGGCCGCGTCCTGACGGAGCCCTTCGGCCGCTACGGCGTCGCGCTCAGCCGCTGACGACGGTGTTGACGGAGCCGTAGGGGTCGACACCGCTCGTCGACAGATCAGGACGGATGAGGTGACGGATGCCGCGCGCGGCGAGCGCCGCGTCGTCGCGCACCGTCTGAGACGTCACGAAGGCGGGGTCGAGCCCGCGCTCGCAGGCATCCACCCACGCCTGGAACACGGCACCGCCCGGGCTCAGCGCCGCCCGGCTCACCGGCACCTCGCGCTCGTCGACGTCGACGACGATGGCCGTCTCCCGCTCCGGCGTGGCCGCCCTTTCGCGCAGTTCGGGGATCAGTTCGGCGAACCGGCGGCCGATCGGCTTGGCCGCACCGCTCTGATCGACCAGGCCCAGCGAGTACTCCAGTTCGGGGAAGTCGCCGAGCTCTCGGCTCACATCGTGCGAGCACCACCAGGTCACGCCCCAGAGGTTCTCGGTGCGCACCGCGGATCGCAGGGTCGCCTCGAGGAATCCGGGCATCTCGCTCTCGTCGAGGCAGTTCGACGGAGCGCCGACCTCCTGCAGCCAGACCGGTCGATCCCGATCCGTCGCGAAGGCGCGCGAGAGCTCGATGAGGTACTCGGCGTGGCGGTCGGAGGCGACCGAACGGCCGCCGTAGCGCTGAGCCGTGCCGTTGAAGATCCAGGAGTGGATGGTGGTCATCTCGCCCAGCCGAGACGCGTGCGCGGGGGTGAAGCCGTGCCCGTCCATGTACCAGACCGCGTCATACTCGCTGTGCACGTGCGAGAGACCGGGGGCCGCGCCCTCGGCCGCGGAGAGCAGCGACTCGATCCAGTGCCCTGCCTCGTCGATCGTCACGGGCCACGGGGACGGGTGCGTGTGCGCCGAGAACTGATTCGTCTCGTTGCCCAGCGTCAGGCCGAGGAAGTTCGGCGCATCGCGCAGCGCACCGGCCAGCGTCTGAACGAGGTCGACCTGCCCGCTGAGCGCCTTCGGATCGGTGAACATGTTGCGGTCGTGCCAGGTGTACAACCATGACGGGACGAAGTCGAAGCTCGACAGGTGCCCCTGGATCACGTCGACGCTGACGTCGAGCCCGAACTCGGCGCCGATGTCGACCATCGAGCGGACGTCGTCGATCGCCTTCGGGCGGATCAGAGTACGGTTCGGCTGCAGCACCGTCCACAACGGGAAGACCCGGACGTGATCGAGACCGAGCTCGGCGAGCGCCGCGAAGTCCCTGCGCACATCGTCGGGGGTGAAGTCGAGCCAGGAGTGCATCCAGTCCTTCGACGGCGTGTAGTTCGCCCCGAATCTCAGGCGAGCATCGAGAGCGCGGCGCTGCGTCATGTGTTCGGACCTTTCCGACAGAGCCCTCCGACGAGGACATGGTCGCACCACTATAACGCTTGAGCAACGGACCGCTACCCGGAATACCGCGGCCCGCCGATGCACGCAGTCCCGAGACCTTGACAGCGACGGGATCGGATGGTTTCATCTGCTAAAGCGTTGTAGTCCGTTCGACGGACACCGCCAATCGCCCGCCTCGAGGAAGAAGCACGATGAAAGTTCCCGCACGCATTGTCGCTCTGGCAACATTCACGATCGGCGCCATGGCGCTCGCCGGCTGCACCGGAGGCGGTGCCACATCCGATGCCGACGGACCGATCGACACCTCCGGCGAGCTGAGCGGGACGATCCAGTTCCAGACCTGGTCGCTGAAGAACGAGAAGTTCACGCCCTACTTCGAAGACCTGATCGACGCGTTCGAGAAGGAGCACCCGGAGGTCACGGTCGAGTGGCTCGACCAGCCGGGCGACGGCTACCAGGAGAAGATCCTGAGCCAGGCGAACGCCGACACGCTGCCCGACGTGCTGAACCTGCCGCCGGACATCGCCTACCCGCTCGTCGCCGCCGGCAAGCTCGTCGACCTCGAGACGGCCGACCCCGACCTGAAGTCGGCATACAACACCGGCGCATGGGACGCCTACAGTCAGTACCCGGGTGTCGAGGGCACGTACGGTCTGCCCTGGTACCTGTCCAGCGACGCATCATGGTGGAACCTCGCTCAGCTCGCCCCCTACGGCGTCACCGAGGAGAACCTCCCGACGACGGTCGACGAGCTGCTCACCCTCGCGAAGGACGTCGCGACCGAGTCCGGCGGCAAGGTCCAGCTGCTGTCATCGATCCCGGCACTCGACACGTTCACGTCGGCCGGCATGGAGGTCATCAACGACGACGGCGAGTTCGACTTCAACACCGACGAGGCCGCGGCCATCATCGAGAAGTACGCCGACGCGTACGCGGCCGGAGCCATGCCGGCCGAGGCGCTGACCGGCGACTACGGCGGAAACGCCGAGGCGTACATCCAGGAGAAGGTGGCCTTCACGACCGGTGGCACGGGTTTCACGACCGACCTCGCGAAGGACGCGCCCGCGCTGCTCGAGAACACGGTCGCCACGCAGCGACTGGGCATCCCGCCGCTCTACGTGCAGGGACTGAACGTCTCGGCCGACTCCGACAACAAGGAGGCCGCCCTCGCGTTCGCCGAGTTCGCGACGAACGAGGAGAACCAGGTCGCGTTCTCATCGCTCGCCGTCGGCACCGCTCCCGGCACCTCCGCGGGCGGCGACGCCGTCGTCGAGAACATCTCCTCGTCGATCACCGACGAGAAGCAGCTCTCCGCGATCGACACCGTGTTCACAGCCATGGAAGACGCCAAGGCGATCCCGTTCCAGTGGACCTCCGACATGGCGACGTACATGACCCAGCAGATCGCGCTCGCCGTCAACGGCGAGGCCGACGCGCAGGAGCAGCTCGACAAGATCGTCGAGTACGCCAACGCGAACCGCGTGGACCAGTAAGCCATGAGCGCGCACACCAGCATCCGGAGCCGGAGGACGACCATGCGATCGCACCGGTGGTTCACACCCTGGCTGCTCCTCGGCCCCGCCGTCATCTGGGTGCTGGTGTTCGCGCTCTGGCCGTTCCTCAACACCGTCTTCCTGAGCTTCACGGACGCCCGTCCCCTGCGGACCCCCGAGTTCGTCGGCGCCGCGAACTACGAGCGGATGTTCGGCGACGAGATGTTCTGGAACGCCCTCACCACGTGCATCATCTACGTGGTCGTCTGCGTGCCGTTGCTCACGATCCTTCCCCTGCTGCTCGCCCTGCTCGTGCAGAAGAAGCTGCCGGGCATCGCGTTCTTCCGCACCACCTTCTACTTCCCCGTCATCGCCTCGGTCGTCGTCGTCGCCCTGATCTGGACCTGGCTGTTCGACAGCCGCGGCATCATCAACCAGACGCTCGAGTTCCTCGGCCTCGTCGACAAGCCCATGGCGTTCCTCGTCGACCGGTGGCTGCTGCTCGGCTGCGCGATCCTGCTCACGGTGTGGAAGGGTCTCGGCTACTACATGGTCGTGTACCTCGCCGCGCTGGGCAATGTCGGCAAGGAGCTGCACGAGGCGGCCATGCTCGACGGCGCCGGCTCGTTCCGTCGCTTCCTGTCGGTGACGATCCCGTCGGTGCGCGGAGCGATGCTCCTCATCGCGGTGCTCATCGCCGTCTCGGCGATGAGAGTGTTCGCCGAGCTCGACGTGCTCTCCAAGAGCACGGGAGGTCCCGGTGGATACGACATGTCGCTGGTCATGCTGATCCGCCAGGTCGGCTCCGGCCTGAACGGCAACATCGGCTACGCCTCGGCGATCAGCGTCGCGCTGTTCCTCCTCACCCTCATCCCGCTGGCCGCGATCGCCTTCATGAATCGCGAGAAGAAGGCGAAGGTCTCCGCATGAGCACCCTCACTCCGCCCCGCATCGACGACGACCGTCGCCCTGACGATCAGCCGGCTGCGACCACGCGCGAACCCATCTTCCGCCGCCGCGGTTCCGGCGACTTCAGCAAGCCGACGCTCGGCGGGCTCATCGGCCGCTATGCGCTGCTGCTGCTCGTGCTGGTGCTCGTCATCGGCCCGTTCCTCTGGCAGCTCTCGACATCGTTCAAGGGTCCCCAGGAGAACATCTACTCGTTCCCGCCCAACCTGATCCCCCGCGAGCCGACGCTGCAGAACTACGCCACGGTCGCCGAGATCGTGCCGGTGTACCTCTACGCCTGGCACTCGCTGCTCGTCTCGGTGGGCACCGTCGTCAGCAACGTGGTGCTCGCGACCTTCGCGGGCTACGCCCTCGGATGCATGCGGTTCCGCGGCAAGTGGATCGTCATGGCCATCCTGCTCTCGACCCTGCTCTTCCCCGGCGAGGTCACGGTGACGAGCAACTTCCTCACCATCCGCTCGCTCGGCCTCGCCGACACCCTGTGGGGCGTGTTCCTGCCCGGCGCCATCAGCGCGATGAACGTGCTGCTCGTCGCCACCGCCTGCCGCATGATCCCGAAGGACGTGCTGGACGCCGCGACGGTCGACGGAGCGACGACCTGGCAGCGCATCCGTCACATCGTGTGGCCCAACATCCGCGGCATGGTCTCGGTGGTCGCGATCTTCGCCTTCATCGGCGCCTGGGACGACTACCTCTGGCCCCTGATCGTGCTCTCCGATCCGTCGAAGTACACGCTCACCGTTGGCATGGCCTACCTCAACAGCAGCTTCTCGGTCGACCCGCGCCTGATCGCGGCGGGCACCATGATCGCCCTCGTGCCGATCGTCATCATGTTCTCGTTCACGCAGCGGTTCTTCTTCAAGGGCGTGCAGGAGGGCGCGGTCAAGGGGTGAGCGACGCCCAGCTCACGCCCGCCGACGGACCCGCCGATCCTCCGTCGTCCCGCCCTCACGCCGGCGTGCTCCGCGGTGAGGTGTTCGCCTACTCGTTCGATCCGTCAGCGGGCGAACAGCGGATCGATGTTCCCGGACTCGCGGACGTCGCGATCAGCCCAGACACTCTGCTGCACTGGGCGTTCTACGCAGACGGCGACGCGGCGACCCTGGCTCCGCATGCCGCCCTCGCGGTGACCGTCGATGTCCGCGGAGACGGCGCGCGGCTCGGCGAGACAGCCGCCGTGCGTGACCGGTACGACTTCGCCATGACCGCCGATGCCCAGTTCGCGGCGCGCTGGAGCATGCCCGAGCAGTGGAACGCCGACACCGTGTCGCTGGCGCCGATGCTCTCCGGCTCGGCCCCGCACACCTCCGCCACCGTCGAGCTGGTGCTCGGCAGCGGATCGCTGGCGGGGATGAGCGGACTGCCGCCGCGCGTCACGGGATTCGTGCAGGTCCTGGTCGAGGAGCAGGTCGAGCAGCAGCATGCCGTCGCCGACCCGCCAGCGGTCGAGCGAGTGGACACTCGTCGCGGCAGCCACTCGGGCCCGCGCTTCTCGCGGGGCAACACCATCCCCGCCGTCGCCGTGCCGCACGGCTTCACCTTCGTCACCGCGGCGACCGATGCCTCGGACACGCGCTGGCCGTATCGGCCGAGCATCCACGACGATCCACCCGGGCGACGCCTCGAGGCCCTGCAGTTCTCGCACCAGCCGAGTCCGTGGATCGGCGACCGCTCGGTGCTCCAGCTCATGCCGTTCGACGGGCATCCGGCCTCCGAGCGCGCCGCGCGCCGCCGGTGGATCGCCCCGGGCACCGAGCGAGCACGCCCCCACGAGTACGCCGCCGATCTCGGTGATGGTCTGCGCGTGGAGATGACCGCGACGTCGCACACCGCCGCCTTCCGCGTGCATGGCGCAGACACTGACGCGATCGTCGGCTTCGTGATCGATCAGCCCACCGATGACGGCGAGCTGCGCTGGACCGACGGCGGCGGCTTCGAGGGGTGGACGCCCGAGGGCTCCGAGGACTGGGGCAACTCTCCCCGCTGCTACTTCGCGGGCGCCGTGCTGCGTGGCGAGGGCGACCCTGCGACGAGTCTGCGCGGCGCCCTCGACGACGACGGACGGGCGCGGGTCGCGGGCTACGTCGCCGGCGACGGGTCGCTCGAGGTGCGCGTGGCCGTGTCGTTCCTGTCGGTGGAGCAGGCCAGGCGCAGTCTCGAGATCGAGTGTCCTCCGGGCATCGCATATGACGAGTTGCGAGCGGAAGCCGCAGCCTCCTGGAACCGGGTGCTGGACCGCGTGACGATCCCGCCGCTCGACGCATCCGAGACCCCGTATCGCCGATTGGCCGACGAGGAGAATCGAAACCGGATAGCCGCCGCATTGCATCGGATGCATCTGTATCCGAACTCCGCCGCCGAGAATGCCGGCACTGCAGAGGCGCCGCGGCATCGCTTCGCCGACGTGTTCGCCCCACGCGCGCCGTTCGGGGAGAGTGAGACGAGCGCGCCGATCGTCGACGGCGAGCTCATCGTGAACAACGGCTATTGGGACACCTATCGCACCGAGTGGCCGGCGCTCGCGCTGCTCGATCCCTCGCTGACCGGCAGACTGCTCGACGGCCAGCTCGAGCAGTACCGTCGCGGAGGGTGGATGGCGCGGTGGAGCGCGCCCGGATATGTCGACAGCATGGTCGGCACCTCCAGCGACCAGATCTTCGCCGATGCCGCCCGGTGGGGCGTGGCGTTCGACCGGGCGGAGGCGTTCGAGAGCGGATGGCGCAACGCCTGCGAACCCGGACCCGATGCGCGGCGCGGCCGCAAGGGCATCGCACGCGGACGCTTCACCGGCTACATCTCGTCCGAGGTGCCGGAGGGCATGAGCTGGACCGTCGAGAACGCGGTGAGCGACGCGGCGCTGGGCCGGTTCGCCGAGCAGCTGGCCCTCGAAGCCGAACGCGCAGCCGCTCCCGGCTCCGACCGCGATGCCGCTCGCTACCGCTCGTTCGCCCGCTATTTCGCCAACCGAGCGCGGTCGTATCGCACACTCTTCGACTCGGAATCCGGGTTCCTCCGCGGCAGGGATGCCGACGGCGACCTCGCCCCCGAGTTCGACCCGCGCTCCTGGGGAGGCGACAACGTCGAGACGAACGCCTGGGGCATGTCGGTGGGCGCCGTGCACGACGGCGCCGGCCTCGCCGCGCTGTACGGCGGACGTGGGGCCTTCGCACAGCACCTCGACGCGCTCCTCGCCGAGCCGGAGACCGCCGACGAGCGATTCGGCGGGGCGTACGGCACCGTCATCCACGAGCAGCGGGAGGCGCGGGCCCTGCGTTCGGGCATGTGCGCGATCTCGAATCAGCCCGCCCATCACATCCCCTTCATGTACGCGTTCAGCGACCGGCCGTGGCGAGCCGGCGCGATCGTGCACGAGCTGGCCGGGCGTCTCTTCGCAGGCGCCCACATCGGACAGGGCTTCCCCGGCGACGAGGACAACGGCGAGATGAGCGCCTGGTGGCTGTGGGCCGCGCTCGGTCTCTATCCGCTCGAGCTCGCGTCCGGCGTGCTGAGGATCGGCTCGCCCCTCTTCGACGACATCCGCGTCGATCGCGCGGACGGCCGCTCGCTGCGCATCCGCTCTCATCGCCGAGAGCCGGGAGCGCACGTGCTGCAGCGTGCCCGGCTCGACGGGGTCGACCTGCCCAGGGCCGAACTTCCCGTCGACGCCCTCGCCGGGGACGCCCTCGTCGGGGACGTCGAGCTCGAACTGGTCTTCGGAACCGAGCCCGCGGATGCTCTCGAGACGGGTGAGCGGATGACGGATGAGATCGCGCCCTGGTGCCGCGATCTCACGGCAGACACAGGAGGCGTCATCGCGTCGGCATCCGTCATCGATGCGGACCGCCTGTTCGACGACGGCGACCCGAGCGACCGGAGCGACCCGAGCGGTTCAAGCGGCGTCGTCCTGGCGGCCGGCGAATGGGCAGGATGGCGTTTCGCCGAGCCGCGCGCGGTCTCCGATCTCACAGTGACGATGGCCACCGGCGCCCCGTCGTCTCGGCTGCGATGGGAGATCCTCGACGCGGACGGATGCTGGGCGGCGGCTCCGACCACCTACGACGCGGAGCTCCCGGCCGATCGCACGACCCCGTTCGAGCTGGTGTCGCGCGTCGTGACCCCGGCGATCCGCCTGCGAGCGGATGCCGAGGTCACGATCCGTCAGATCGAGGTCTTCGACCTCGGGTGATGGCCTCGAGCGCGGGTCGTCACTTCGACAGGACGAACGAGAGCTCGGTGACGTTGCCGGCGACGTCGACCACCTGCAGCGTGTTCTCCCCCACGACCGCACCGAAGACACCGGGCTTCACGAAGTTCAGGTCGCTCCACGCGTTGTCCGAGAGGTCCTTGACGACCCCGTTCACGGAGAGCCGGTCGATCTTGCCTTCGTCGAAGAGCTTGTAGCTCACGCGCTGGTAGCTGCCGTCGGTCTCGACCTTGGTGAATCGCGCGCCGTCCTTGATCGTGACGGTCGGCGAGGTGGTGTCGCGAGGCGCCGCCCGGTACTCCGTCGCCTCGCCCTTCAGCGCCTCGGTGATGCCCGAGAGATAGGCCGACTGATCGGTCGCGGTGAGGTTGTAGGCGACATAGACGCCGTAGCCGTCGGCGACCGTGCGGGTCGCGAAGTCCTCCGCCGTCGCGGCGCTCGTGTTCGAGAGGTCGATCGCCGCTGCCCCGAGTCGGGTGCGGTCCTCCAGCCCCGGAACGGTGGGCGCGTCATAGGTCGGGTAGTACGGGTTCCAGGCGTAGTCGAGCACGCCGGCCGCGTCGAACAGCGTGAAGTCGGTCGTCGTGTAGCTCGGACCGATCGCATACAGGCTGATGATCTTGTCGGGTCCGAGACGGTCGCGCAGCGCCGTGGCCAGCCATCCGAACGACTGCGGGTTGGGCTGCGGGGTGCCGTTCGCCCCGTATTCGGTCCACTCGTCGTCGAAGTCGATGCCGTCGAGACCATAGGTCGTCACGGCGTCGGCGAGCTGCGCGGCGAACGCATCCGCCTGCGCATAGGAGGTGAAGTTCGCGAATCCCGCACCCTGATGGTTGCCGAGCACCGAGAGCAGCACCTTGGTGCCGTTCTCCTGCACCGGACGGATCTGCGTCTCGGCGTTGTCGAGCGTCTCGGTGACCCGCTCGTTGAAGTGCAGGTACGCCTTCTCGCCGTCGTAGTTGATGTTGGCGGCGAAGATCATGGCCATGTCGATGGCGGCGTCTCCGGACTCGGCAAGGGTGTAGTCGGCGACGTTGGCTAAATCGTTCGAGTTCACCTCGACGTACACGGCGAGCTGTGGGTCGACCGGCTCGGTCGTGTCGGCGGCGGCACCCGTGGTTCCGGCGAGCATGCCGGCAGCAGCGGTGGCGAGCACTCCGAGACCGGCGATGCCCTTTCGGAACCGGTGATTCCTGACGTTCTGGTTCATGACTGATCGTCTCCTTCGGCGTCGTTGTCGAATCCGGTCGCGCCGTCGCGACCTGTCGCCGACTATAGCGCTTAAGTGATGTGACGGGAAGGCAGAGAAGAAGGGGCGGATGCCGCAGCATCCGCCCCTTCTCGACCGCCTGGACCCCTCGCTCAGATGGTCACATCTCCGACGAGATTGACCTGGATGCCCATGCCCGCGAACATCGCGGCCTTCGCGATCAGCGCCTTGTCGGCCGTCTCGGCGTCGGGCGCGTAGACGAGCTGCGCGTGGTTGGCCTTGTGGCGGGCCATGAACTGGTCGCGCGAGATGCCGTGCAGCACGACGTGCGCGATCGGCCACTCCGGGTTCGTGGCATCCTTGCGTCGCTGCGTCTCCTCCGCAGGCAGCTCCACCACGGAGGCGCGGAAGATGTCGGCCTGCAGGATGCCGTCGGCGATGAACACGCGCGACAGCACGATCTCGCCGGGCTTCGAGACGCCGTTGATCGTGGCGCCGCCCGCAGGGAAGAAGACGTGACCCTGTCGCCAGCCCTCGGCGTTCTGCCATCCGCCGAGATGCGAGGCGGGCACCGAGCCCGAGATCTCGTAGACCCAGACGAACTCTCCGTCGAAGTCCTCGCCCCAGCGCACGTCGTGCAGGGTGTTGTCGGGCACCAGACCCATGGCGCGCCAGACGCGGTCGGTGACGAGGGCGTCGACCGCCACCCCTTCGTCAGCCTCGTTGAAGTGCGGGAATGCCCGGCCGTCGTGCAGCACCCGCGAACCGTCGCGAGAGGTGACGGGAGGACGCTCGGTCGAATTCAGGATGCCCTCGGCGAGGTCCGATGCAGGGACGAGGTCCTTCAGGCCCTGCTGGTACTGGATGCCGACAGCGTCGAGCCCGAAATCGTCGGCGATGCGGAGTGCGGCGATGTACATCTTCAGCTGCCACTGCACCTGCTCACGGGTCAGCTCGGTGGCGGCATCCTCGCCGTAGCGGAAGGTCATGCCGGCGTCGATCAGCCAGTCGTAGGCGGCATCCGCCTCATGCTCGCCGACCTCGAGCATCTCGGCGTACAGCGCGGACTGCGAGAGGCGCTCCTTGTAGATGCCCGTCTGGTTGAGCAGCTCGTCGTCGAAGATCGCGTTGTACATGCCCATGCAGCCCTCGTCGAAGACGCCGATGATGGCCTTCTCGGCGCGCAGCTCGGCGGCGAGCGCCTCACCCAGCTGCTTCTCGGGGCTGTCCGGCAGCTCGGGCAGAGGGCGCACATGCGAGGCGTCATGGGTGATCGACCCGGTCTCCGTCCACTCCCTGATGCCGTCCGTGAACCAGTCGTCGGTGAAGTCGACCGACCAGATCGTGGAATAGGGCTTGCCCATCTTGGTGAGGCCGGCATTGAGGCCGAGGAGTCCGACCAGGCCGGGCCAGTCGCCCGCGAAGTTCGCGACCGTGAGGATCGGCCCCTCGTGGGTGCGCAGTCCTGCGAGCACGTGGTGCGAGTACTGCCACACGGCCTCGGCGACGATCAGCGGAGCATCCGTCGGGATGCTCTTGAAGACCTCGAGGCCCATGCGCTGGCTCGAGATGAAGCCGTGGCCGGTCTCGGGATCGACGTCGTTGGCTCGGACGACGCTCCAGCCGAGCTGTTCGAAGACGCCGGTGACGCCCGCTTCGAGTTCGACCTGCACGGGCCAGCCGCCCGTGTTCGCGGCTTCGCGCAGGTCGCCGGAGGCGATCAGGTACGCGGTCTTCGGCGCGGACACCGGTCGGGATGCCGTCGTCGGCAGGGTATAGGTCATGACTCGCGTCCTCCTTGATCGCACGTGTCCTGCAACTGTACGTGAAATCGGTTTCAGCACGCAAGCAGTAGGACCGAGCGTCGTCTGCGTCAGTGCGTGGCGGTCGCGCCCGCGCGGGCGGGCTGGACCTCGGCCGGCAGCACCACGGTGCGCGACGGACCACCGGCCCCACCGATGCGCTCGAGCAGCATCCGCGCCGCCCGGACTCCCATCTCGCGCGCCGGGAGGCGCACGACGGTCACCGCTGTGGGCGAGAGGGTGGTGAACGGCAGCGAGCCGATCACCGCCACGCCGACCCGCGGCGGGGTCAGGCCGTGCTCCGTCAGCACCTGGATCGCACCGACGCCGATCAGGTTGTTCCCCGCCACCACCGCGTCCGGCGGCTCCGGGAGCGCGAGCAGCTCTTCCATGGCGCCCCTGCCTCCGTCGACGCGGAAGGTCGCGAAGCGCAGCAGCTCATCGGCATCGACCTCGGGGGCGCGCGCCGCGAGCGCAGACCGCCAGCCGGCAGCGCGCTCTGCGGCCGTGTCGATCCCCTCCGGACCGCCGATGTACGCGACCCTCCGGAATCCGCCGGCGAGCAGCGCTTCGGTGGCCGATGCCCCGGCCTCGCGATTGGCCATGACCACACCGTCGACGTCGTAGACCGTATGCCGATCGACGGCGACGACGGGGCGCCCCGTGTCGAGGATGCCGTCGAGCCTCGTGCGTTCGGACGCGGGGGCGATGATCACACCCGACATGTGCTCGGAGACCGCGATCTGGAGGTAGGTCGTCTCCTTCTCGGGCTGCGAGTCGGAGTTGCAGAGCACGACCGAGTATCCGGCCTCGGACGCGACGTCCTCGACGCCTCTGGCCATCTCGGTGAAGTAGGGGTTCTCGATGTCGGGGATCACCAACCCGATGACCTCGGACCTCTGCCGCCGCAGATTGCGAGCCGTGCGGTTGGGCGTGAAACGCAGCTGCTCGGCGGCCCGGCGCACCGCCTCGACCTTCGCGGCGGAGACGCTGGTGCCGTTGAACACCCGCGAGACGGTGGCGGGCGAGACCTGCGCGAGTCGAGCGACATCGTAGATCGTGGCCATCGGCACACTGTAACCGGTTTCAGGTCGCCACGGAGAGTTCGTCTGCGCCGGCGCGTCAGTCGGCCAGCATCCGATCCCGCACCTGCCTGCGCAGGACCTTTCCGATGAGCGAGCGGGGCAGCTCGTCGACGACCGTGATGCGCTTGGGCACCTTGTAGGGCGTCAGCCGCGTGCGGCAGAAGTCGCGCAGCGCACCGGTGTCGAGCACAGCTCCCTCGCGGAGCACGACCGCAGCGGCGATCTCCTCTCCCCCGCTCGACCGCGGAAGGCCGACGACCGCGGCCGCGACCACGTCCGGGTGCGCTTCGAGCGCGTCCTCGACCTCACTGGGCGACACGTTGAAGCCGCCCGTGATGATGAGCTCCTTGAGGCGGTCGACGATCGTGACGAAGCCGTCGACCGAGACCTCGGCGATGTCGCCTGTGCGCAGCCATCCGTCAGACAGCAGGACATCGGCGGTGTCGCCGGGACGGCGCCAGTACCCCTGGAAGACCTGCGGGCCGCGGATGAGCAGCTCGCCTCGTTCGCCGACGGGCAGGTCGACGTCGGTGTCGGCGGGGTCGACGACGCGGATCTCGGTGCTCGGGAAGGGCACTCCGACCGTGCCAGGGCGCCTGCTCCTGCCCATCGGGTTGCCGAGCGCGACGGGCGAGCTCTCGGTCATGCCATAGCCCTCGACGAGCAGACCGCCGGTGGCCTCCTCCCACCGCTGCACTGTCGCGACGGGAAGGCTCATCGCCCCGGAGATGGCGAATCGGACGGTCGAGAGGTCGATGGTCCCCCGCGATGCGGCTCGGGCGAGCTGGTCATAGATCGGCGGGACCGCGGGCAGGAACGTGGGCGGACTGGTGCGGGCCGCCTTCGTGACCAGGCCGAGGTCGAACGTCGGGAAGAGCACCAGCTTCGCGCCGATGCTCATCGCGAAGGTCAGGCACAGCGTCATGCCGTAGGCGTGGAACAGCGGCAGCACGCCGTAGAACGTCTCCTCGCCGTCGACCAGACCGGGCACCCATGCCTGGCCCTGCATCGCGTTGGCGCGCAGGTTCGCGTGAGTGAGGATCGCGCCTTTGGGCGTGCCCGTGGTTCCGCTCGTGTACTGCAGCAGGGCGGTGTCGTCGAGCGTCGGGCCGGCGACCTTGCGCGAGAGCGGCCGATGGTCGACCAGCTTCCTCCAGGCCACTGCTCGCCGTGTCCGCGGGGTGGCCGTCAGCTTCGCGCGCGCCGCGCGCGCCTTCGGGATGGGCAGGCGCAGCAGCATCCGCTGAGCGGCGGGCATCGCCTCGGTGAGGTCGACGCTCACGATGTGCTCGACTCGCAGATCGGAGGGGAACTCGGCGATCGTGTCGACCGTCTTGTCCCAGACGATCGCGACCTTCGCTCCGTGATCCTCGAACTGGTGCCGCAGCTCCCTCGCCGTGTAGAGCGGGTTGTGCTCGACGACGATCGCTCCCAGGCGCAGCGCCGCGTAGAACGCCACGACGTGCTGCGGGCAGTTCGGCAGCACGAGGGCGACCCGGTCGCCCTTGTGCACGCCCAGGCGCCTCAGCCCCTCGGCAGCGCGTGCGATCTGGTCGCCGAGCTCGCGGTAGGTCGTGACCACACCGAAGAACTCGAGCGCCGGTCGACGAGCGAAAGCGGCGATGCTCGCCGACATCATCTCCGGCAGCGTCTGCGTCGGAGCGTCGATCTCGGCGGGCACACCGTCCGCGTAGGAGTCGAGCCATGGCCGGGATTCATACGGGGAGTCGGACATGGGTCCATCCTGCCCCGACCGGCTGTGAGCCGGCCCGCCCCACGCGGCGCGAGATGCGAGCGGCTAGCTGTGCGCCGCCACCACCTGCGCGACGGCGCGACGCTCGTCGTCCGTCGGCTCGGCGATCGCCATGCGGCAGTGGGTGTCGACCACATCGAGCACGCGGTAGGCCTCTTTCATCCGCGCCATGTCGCCGCCGATGAGCGACACGACATCGTCGACCGCGGCCTGAGCGACCGCGATGGCGTCGGCATCGCCGGAACGGCCGGCGTCGGCCAGGGCACGGAAGGGCTTCGGGGTGACCGAGGAGACGCCCGAGACGACACCCTGGGCACCCACCTGCACGGCCGCGATCAGGTCGCGGTCGGCGCCGGTGTAGAGGTCGAAGTCGGCGGGCACCGCGGCCCTGTAGGCGGCGATGTCGTCGAGCGACAGCTCGCTGATCTTCGCGCCCACGATGTTCGGCAGCGCGGCAAGCCGCGTCAGCAGCTCGACCGACACCGGATTCCCGCTGCGCGCGGGATAGATGTAGACGTAGAGACGACCGTCGCCGATCGCGCTCGACAGCGCTTCGTAGTACTCGAAGATCGACTCGTCCGTGGCCTTGAGGTAGTAAGGGGTGAGGGCGGCGAATTCGGTCGCACCCAGTCCCTTCGCGATCTCGACGAGACGCAGCGCCTCGAAGGTGCTCGGCTGGCCGACGTGCACGACGACGCGCATGCGGTCCTTCAGCTCGGCCAGCGCGGCCTCGACGATCGCCGCGAACTCGGTCGCGTCGACGGCAGGGAACTCGCCCGTGGTGCCGAGGACGAAGGCGCCCTCGTTGCCCGATTCGGCGACGAAGCGGAAGATCGCTCGCGATCCCTCGAGGTCGAGTGCGCCGTCGCTGTGGAAGGCTGTGGGCACGGCGGTGAGGATGTCGTAGCGGGTCACTTCTCGTTCTCCTTGGAGTTCTTGCGGGTCTTGCGCGGGCGCCTCGTGGCGGCCGGGACGCTGCGGACGGTCGACGTGAGCAGGTCGGGGTCGGCGGCGAGCTCGCCGTGCGCCTTCTCGATCTGCTCCCGGCTCTCGGCATCGAGGATCGAGTCCTCGAGTGAGCCGCGCTCGGCACGGGGTGTGCGGGCCGCGCGGATCGCCGGCATGACGATCGAGAGCACGGCGAGCGCGAGCAGCACGATCGCGATGGGACTGACGACCTCGAAGAACGGCCGCGTGGGCAGGATCGCCAGCGTGCGAGCCAGGTTCTCCTCGGCCAGGGGGCCGAGCAGCAGGCCGAGCACGATCGGCCCGGCCGGCACCTGCATCCGCTTGAGCAGCACTCCGATGACACCGAACACGAGCATCGTGACGACGGTCGACAGGCTGTTCGAGGTGGCGTACGTGCCGATGATGCAGAAGATCAGGATGCCGCTCCACAGGTACGGCTGCGGCACGTCGAGCAGCTTCACCATGCCCTTCATGCGCACGAGGCTCAGCCCGAGGGAGAGCAGGGTCGCGACGAGCATGATGCCCACGATCGAGACGACGAGGTCGGGGCGGTTGGTGAACAGCGTGGGTCCGGGGGTGATGCCCCAGATGATCATCGATCCGATCATCACCGCCATCACCGAGTCGCCGGGGATGCCGAGGGCCATCGTGGTCGTGAGGGAGCCGCCGAGCGTGGCGCTGGACGCGGTGTCGGATGCCGCGACGCCCTCGATCGAGCCCTTGCCAAACATCTCGGGGTGCTTCGATGCCTTGCGGGCTCGTTCCCATCCGATCAGACCGGCGATGTCGCCACCGGCTGCCGGGATGAGCCCGACCCCGAGACCGACGGCGCCGCCGACCGCGGTGGCTCGACCGCTCTGCTTCAGCTCGGCGCGATTCGGCCACCAGCGGCCGAGGCTCGAGATCGGGCGCACGTGCGACTTGCGATACGTGAGCAGCTGGTCGAAGAGCTCGGCGATGCCGAAGAGTCCGATGATCACGGCGATGAAGTTGACGCCCTCGACCAGCTCGAGCACTCCGAAGGTGAATCGCTGGTCCGCCGTGGCGGCATACGTTCCGACGGTGCCGAGCATGAGGCCGAAGAGACCCGCGAGGATGCCCTTGAGCATCGACTTCGACGAGATCCCGATCATGATCGCGATGCCGAAGACGACGAGCGCGAACAGCTCGGGCGACTTGAAGTAGTCGCGGGCGAAGCTGGCGATCGGCACGGCGGCGACGGCGAAGAGCACGAGGGAGGCGAGGATGCCGACGGCCGAGACGATCGCCGAGATCGTCAGCGCGAGACCGGCTCGCCCCTGCTTCGCCATCGGATAGCCGTCGAGAGTCGTCGCGATCGACGCGGGAGTGCCGGGGGTGTTGATGAGGATCGACGGCACGCGGTCGCCGAAGTTCGCGGCGACGTAGATCGTCAGCAGCACCGCGAGGCCCTGCACGGGCTCCAGCGTGAGCGTGAATCCTGCGGCGAGAGCGACCGCCATGGTCGCGGTGATGCCGGGGAAGGCGCCGACCATGAAGCCGAGCAGCAGCCCGACGAGCATGTACAGCAGGATCGAGATGTCGAGGAGCGAGTTCAGCCCCTCCATGAGCGCGTTCACAGCGGGATCCTCAGGAGCATGCCGAACACCACGTAGACGAACGCGGTGACGGAGACGGAGTAGATGATCAGGCTCAGCCACCGGCGGTGCCCGTAGAGGAGCATGAGAGCGGCCATCAGCACGGCGGCGGCGATCGGGAAGACCTCGATGCGGTAGCCGAAGAGGATGACGGATCCGAGCGACCACACCGCGATGAAGGCCCCGGCGATCAGCAGGGTGGCGATGACGCGGACCACGCCGCCCGGCTGGATGCGGTCGAGGTCTTCGCGGCCGGGAGCGGGGCGGGTGATCGCCAGAGCCAGGATCACGAGCGAGACGACGACCGCCGTGACCGCGAGGACCATGGGCCAGAAGCGCGCGTCGATCTGTCCGGGCAGTGCCTCTCGGCGCAGCGGGATCTGCGTGGCCAGGAAGAGATAGCCGGCGCTGAACGCCAGGGCGACGGCGCCGAAGACGATCTCGAGCGGTCGCGAGGGCGGTGCCCCCTGGTGCGCGTCCTGCTCGATCGCAGGAGTGACATCGGCGTGGGACATGGTGCTCCTTCCCTGGTTTGACGTGCGGCGGCGGACCGCGGGGCCGGCGTGCGGCCGACCCCGCAGTCGGAGCCGGTCAGCCCAGGAGGTCCTTGAACAGGTCGAACTGCTCGTTCACGAACGTCGTCCACTCGGCCGAGTCGCGGTAGACCACGAGGTTGCCGGCATCCTTCTGGAACTGCTGGTAGGTGTCGGACTCGACGGCCTCCTTGACGGCGGCCTCGAGCTCGCTCTTCACGTCATCCGGCAGACCCTTGGGGGCGTATATGCCGCCCCAGCCGCCGAAGACCACGTCTTCGCCGATCGCCTCGTCGGCTGTCGGCACGTCCTCGGCGTCGGGGTGACGCTCGTCGTTGAGGACTGCGAGGATGCGTACGGCCTCGCCCTGCGCGAGAGCCTCGCCCAGGCCGGACACGGCGGCGACGGTCTCACCGGATGCGGCGGCGGCGACCGCCGTCGCTCCACCGTCGTAGGGAACCGGCGTGAACGCGGCGCCGGTCGCGTCGCCGAGGCCGATCGTCGCGGCCTCCCAGATGGAACCCGCGCCGGAGTTGGCGACGGTCACGGCGCCGGCCTCGGCCCGGGCGACCAAGTCTTCCAGAGTCTCGATGCCGCTGTTCGCGCCGACCGTGACGACACCGGGGGCGAGCATGATCTGGCCCAGCAGGTCGAAGTCCTCGGGCAGCACGTTCGCGCTCTGCGTGGTGTTGAGCATCGCGATCTCGACCGGGGCGAACCCGATGACGTAGCCGTCCGGATCCTGCGATCCGACGTACTCCATCGCGAGAGCCCCTGCCGCACCCGGCATGTTCTCGGGGATCACGCTGACGCCGAGGATGCCCTCGAGCTCGGTCGCGAGGGCACGCGACGACAGGTCGGATCCACCGCCCGGGTTCGCCTGGATGATCAGACGGATGTCATTCTCGGGAAAGGCGGATTCCGCGTCTTCACCCTCTTCGACCTTCGTGCAGGCCGACAGGACGAGAGCGGTGGCGGCGACGGCCGCGAGAGCGGCGGCGGCCCGGGTGATGCGCTTGCGGGGCATCTTTGCTCCTCTACGTGGGTCGACCTTGTTGTCGACCCCCTGACCGTATCAGTGTTGACTGTTAACAGTCAACACTGATACCGGTATACAACTCTCCGCCACCGCCTGTCATCCGCGCCCCGGCAGGTGCGAGTATGAGAGCAGCTACGAGGGGAGCGGAGCAATGTTCGATGAACGCAGACGCCAGCAGGCACTGGAGGAACTCGGGATCCTGGACACACCACGGGATGAACGAGTGGATCGGGTCGCCAGGCTGGCTCAGCAGATGTTCGGTATGCCAATGGTGAGCGTCTCGCTCCTGGACGGCGACCGCCAGTGGCGCAAGTCGGAGATCGGACTCGGCGGGCGAGAGGCGCCCCGACAGGATTCGTTCTGCGACTACACGGTCGGCCAGGACCGCACGGTGGTGATCGAGGATGCCAGCGCGACCGAGAACTTCGCGGCGAATCCGTTCGTGGTCGGTGATCCGCACCTCCGGTTCTACGCCGGGCACCCGCTGCACGCACCCGGCGGCGAACCGGTGGGAACGCTGTGCGTCCTCGACACCGAGCCGCACACCTTCTCGGAGGCGCAGCGCGACCTGCTGCGCGACCTCGCCTTCTGGGTGCAGACCGAGCTCGCGGCCGACGCCGAGCTCGATCAGGCCACTCTGATCCAGAGCGCGCTGCGACCGCACTCGCTCCCCACCATCGCCGGCTACACGATCGCGGGCGGGGGCGCCTCGCGTGGCCGCCTGGCGGGTGACTTCTACGACCTCCGCCTCCACGGCGGCGCGCTGCGCATCACCCTCGCCGACGCGATGGGCAAGGGCACGGGTCCCGCCATCGTCGCCGCGGGCGTGCGCGCCTCACTGCGCACCGCTCCCGAGCGCAGCATCGCCGAGGCCGTCGCCGACGCCGACCGGCTGCTCGAGGAGGACCTCTCCGAGACGACGATGTTCGTGACGGCGGTCCACGCCGAGCTGCAGCCCGAGACCGGCGATCTCGAGGTGATCGACGCCGGGCACAGCCTCGCGTTCATCCTCCGAGCCGACGGCTCGTGGGAGCACCTTCGCTCGACCGGCCTCCCCCTGGGGATGGGCGCCGCCCTTCCGGACCAGGATGCTCGGGAGTCCCGGAGCACGCGCCTCGAACCCGGAGACGCCTTCGTGTGCTGCAGCGACGGCCTGCTCGACGTGCTCGACGCCGATGACCCGTTCGCCCACGTGGCCCGCGTGCTCGACGCGCTCGGTCCCGATGGGGCGATCAACGAGGCGCTGCAGCTCATCTCGGACGATCGAGCGACCGACGACATCACCGTGGTCGTGGTGCGGCGCGACGCATGACCGCCCGCTTCGCCGCGATCCGCATCATCGCGGTGCTGTCGGTGCTGCTCGGTGTGAACTACGTCGCGTGGCGCTGGCTCGAATCGGTGAACTGGTCGGCGTGGTGGATCGCCGTGCCCCTGGTGATCGCAGAGACCTACAGCCTGATCGACACCTTCCTCTTCTGTCTCACGATGTGGCGGGCCAAAGAGCGGCCGGCTCCCGTGTCGCCGCCTCAGGGCACGGTCGACGTGTTCATCGCGACGTACAACGAGCCGATCGAGCTCGTGATGACGACCGCGCGAGCAGCGCGCGGGATCGCCTATCCGCACACCACCTGGATCCTCGACGACGGTGCCCGACCCGAGCTCGAGCGGGCCGCCCGCGACGCCGACATCGGCTACCTCACCCGCTCCGACGACTGGATGGGCAAGCCCCGTCACGCGAAGGCGGGCAACCTCAACAGCGCGCTCTTCGAGACCGACGGGGAGTTCCTCCTCATCCTCGACGCGGATCAGATCCCCGATCCGCTGATCCTGCACCGCACGCTCGGGTACTTCGCCGACGACCCGGAGGTCGCCGTGGTGCAGACCCCGCAGTGGTTCGTCAACGTCGACGAGGCCGATCCGCTCGGCAGCCAGGCGCCGCTGTTCTACGGCCCGATCCAGCAGGGCAAGGACGGCTGGAACGCGGCGTTCTTCTGCGGATCGAACGCCGTGCTCCGTCGCGACGCCCTGATGCAGCTCGGCATCATCGGCTACGTGCGCGAGGTGACGGACACCGCGGCTCGCGCGCTGCGCACCTCCGAGACCCTGGTCGAGAAGGAGATGCGCTCGGCATCCGATCCCGAACTCCGTCGCGAGCTTTTCGCACTGCACGTGACGATCGGCCAGAGCCGTCGTGATCTCGCCGGCGGGGCGCCCGTGCGCGAGGTCGCCGACGCGGTGCTGGCTGCGGTGCACAACGCCTCGGTGATCCTGGTCGCCAAGGATCTCGCCGGCATCAGATCCGACCTCGCGGAGCTGGGCTCCCTGCCGATCGCCCACGATGCGCAACTCGACGCGATCGTCGTCGACGAGGCGGGCCTGACGGCGCTCGCCCAGTCGGATCTGTCGCCGATCACTGCTCTCGACGCCGTACGAGCGCTGCTCGACGCTCTCCGCCTCGACCGCGGCGACGAGGCGCAGCCGATCCTTCCGCTCGCCACGATCTCGGTCACGGAGGACATGGCCACCGCGATGCAGCTGCACTCGCTCGGCTGGCGCAGCGTCTACCACCACGAGATCCTGGCGAAGGGCCTCGCGCCCGAGGATCTGCGGACGATGCTGACGCAGCGCCTGCGCTGGGCACAGGGCACGCTGCAGGTGATGCTGCGCGACAACCCGCTCGCGAAGCGCGGACTGTCGATCGGGCAGCGGCTGATGTACTTCGCCACGATGTGGAGCTATCTCTCGGGGTTCGCCGCCGTGATCTATCTCACGGCGCCGGTCGTCTACCTGGTGTTCGGCGTGCTTCCCGTGACCGCCTGGTCGGTCGACTTCTTCGTGCGGTTCCTGCCCTACTTCCTCGTCAACCAGCTGCTGTTCCTCGTGGTCGCCAAGGGGCTGAGAACCTGGCGCGGGCAGCAGTATTCGCTCGCGCTGTTCCCGGTCTGGATCCGCGCATGCTGGACGGCGTTCGCGAACGTGGTCTTCGGCCGCCCCCTGTCGTTCGCCGTGACGCGCAAGGACGGACGGGATCCGCGAGGAGTGCCGTGGCGCGAGATCTGGCCGCAGCTGACCGCGATGGTCGTGCTCAGCGTGGCGCTCGTGATCGGCATCACCCGCGTCGTCATCGGAACGGGCGACGGCACCGGCACCCTGGTCAACACGGTGTGGGTGCTGTACGACCTCGTCGTGCTCAGCGTCATCATCCAAGCCGCCCGCTACCGCGGACCGGCCCGAACCCTCGAGGAGGAGAACCATGGATCTCAGCACTGACATCAGGGACGGCTTCGCCGTGATCTCCCTGTCCGGACGCCTCACGGCGACGGGAGCACCGCTGCTCCGCAAGGCGGTGAACGACCTCGTGGCCGGAGGCGAGTCGAGGATCGTGATCGACATGGCCGACCTGCAGTTCGTCGATTCGTCGGGCCTGGGAGCCCTCGTCGGCGGTCTGAAGAGCGCCAGGGTCGCCGGCGGCGATCTGCGCATCGCGGCAGTGCCCGAGGCGGTGCGGACGGTGCTGCACCTGACGAACCTCGACCGCGTACTGCTCGACCACCCGACACCCGAGACGGCGTTCGATGGGCGTTGAGGAGCGCCGGGCGCACGTCGCGGGCCTCGCCGGCCCCGCCTTCGTCGAGCACGTCCTCGACGCCCTGGACGCCCTCTGGGAGTCCGCCCCGCATGTGGCGCCCGAGGACCGCACGCTGTTCGCACTGGCGGTCAGCGAGGTGTCGACGAACATCGCCACGCACGCTGACGCGCAGGGCGAGCCGGATGTCGGCATCACCGTCGAGGTCGACATCGAGGTCGGCGCCGACGACCTCGTCGCGACCTTCGTCGACACGGCCGATCCGGCCAGGATCGACTGGGATGCGGTCACGATGCCCGGCGTCGACAGCGAGAGCGGACGCGGCCTCGCCCTGTCGAGCGCTGTGCTCGACGATTTCGAGCACAGCGGCGATGCGACCGGCAACACCTGGGTGCTGCGTCGTCGCCTGACGCCTCCCGCCTGATTCGGACGGAGGCCTGTCGGAGACCGTCAGAGATCCGACGCGCAGGCGCCGTCAGGCGGGTCGGTCGGCGAGCTCGCTGAGCATCCGGTCGCGTGCGCCGTCGAGGTGGGCCGTGAGCACCGCCGCAGCCTCGTCGGGGCTGCCGGAGCGCATCACCTCCATGAGCTTCATGTGGTCGTCGGACGACTCGTGGAGGTCGTCGTCGTGGTTGATGGTCACCTCGAGGAGCGACGCGAAGGTCGGCAGGTACTGACTCCACGCGCCCTGCAGACGCGGATGGTCGGCGAGGACGTAGATCTCGGAGTGGAACTCGAGGTCGGCGGCGACGAAGGCGGCGTGATCGCCCCTGTCTGCGGCCTGACTCATGCGATCGACCGCAGCCGCCATCGATGCCCAGCGCTCGTCGTCCTCCACCCTCATGGCGCGCGACAGCGCGAGCTGCTCGAGGGCGCCGCGCAGACTGTAGAGCTGATCCACGTCGTCCTGCGAGAGCCCGGTGATGTACACGCCCCGAGGGCGCTGCACTTCGACGAGCTTCTCGAAGCTGAGCTGGGTGAGGGCGTCGCGGATCGGCCCCCTGCTCACCGAGAACTCCTCGGCGAGGGCCTCCTCGGTGATGCGCGCGCCGGGCGAGAGCTCGCCGCGCACGATGCGCTGACGCAGGACCTGCGCCACCTGCGCGCCGAGGGACTCTCCGCGCTTGACGGTCTGTGTCACGGTGACCTCCTGTTAACTGTTGACAGGATACACACCGACGGGGGAACGCCCCGTGGGGCGCTCCCCCGCATGCTCAGCTGAGCCAGGCGGGAACCCGACCGCGCAGGAAGGCGCCGTCGAGCGAGAAGCGGCCCGCGCCGGTGAACGCGAGCGTGAGGGCCGCGACGCCGAGAACCGCGACGAACTCGTAGCCGCCCTCGCCGACCCAGAGGCCAGCCGGAAGGTGCACCGCGAACAGGGCCACGATCATGTCGATCGCGAGCAGGATGCCGACGGGGCGCGTGAAGAGTCCCAGCGCCAGCAGGATGCCGCCGATCAGCTCGATGAAGGCGACGACCGGAGCCGCGATCTCGGGCAGAGGGATGCCCATGCCTGCGAAGCTGCCGATGGTTCCAGGGAGGGTGTACTCGAAGATCTTCTGCGCTCCGTGAGCGGCGAAGACGGCGCCGACCACGACGCGGAGGACGAGCAGTCCCAGCGAGGCGGCGGCAGAGGGGCGGGTGGTGTTCGTCATGAGGAGGTGTTCCTTCGTGGCAGGACACCGCGCGCCAGGCGCGGAGCAGGGGCGATCCCTGCATCCACGCTATGAAGACGACTTTTCCGTCTCCTGTACGAGTCGCGGGGCAGACGCCCGCCCCGTTCTCTTCCGTAGACTCGCCGGATGGCATGATGCGCGATATACGGGAACATCGGGCACAGCCGGAAAGGGGCAGAGGCGAAGGTGAGGGCACGATCGGTGTTCGGCGTGCTGCGCCTGACGACAGCAGCCGTCTGCACCGTCGCCCTCGTGCACCGCCTCTTCTGGGGTCTGAGCTCGCGGACGATCGCCGGCGAGAACTTCTTCGCCTATCTCACCGTGCAGTCCAACTGCGCCCTCGTGGTCGTGCTGCTGATCGGCACGGTGCTCGCCTTCATCCGGGCGACGGACCCCCGCTGGTTCACCGTGGCTCTGGCCCTCGTGCTCACCTGGACCATCACGGCAGGGCTCGCCTTCGCGCTCATCGTCTGGCAGGCGGGTCTGCGCGGCATCCGCGTCGACGTGCCCTGGTCGGACCAGGTGCTGCACTTCTACCTGCCAGCCTGCACCGCCCTCGCCTGGGTGCTCACCCCCGGGCACCGCGGGGTGCCGTGGTGGGTGGTGCCGACGGCGCTCACCTTCCCGCTCGCCTGGGGCGGCGTCACCATGTGGCGCGGACCGTCGGTGGGCTGGTACCCGTATTACTTCCTCGACCCGCGGCAGGTGTCCGGCCCGCCCGAGTTCCTGATCACCAGCGCAGTGGCCCTGGCGATCTTCGCTCTCGTCGCGACGGTGATCGTGCTCGTCAGCAGGATGCGACGGCGCGGCCACGAGCGGCCGGAGGTCTGAGCGCGCTCGATCCGGCGGGATCAGGCTCGCGTGATCAGGCAGGGGGCGAGCAGGCTCGTGCGATCAGGCAGGGGCGCTGAGGAAGGGCGCGAGCGAGGCGATCGCGGCCTCGACCGCCTTCTGGTCGTTCAGCTCGGCGAATGTGCCCGCCGCTTCTCCGCCGACGATGCCCACCACGACGTTCTCGCCGGTGGCCGGTGCGAGGTTGATCCACGTGCGGATCAGCGCATCGCCGCCGACCACATGCCAGAGGGTGGCGGCGGAGGCATCCGCTGCATCGGCGCCTTCCTCGGGCTCGGGCTCGGGCTCGGGCTCGGGCTCGGCCACGATCAACGGATCCTCGAAGCGCAGCCACACCGTCTCGATGCGCCCCATGCCGAGTTCGGCGATCGCTCCGCGGTGACCGAAGGGCAATGCGGGAGAGAACTGCAGGCCCTCGCTCTTCAGCACACCGAGCGGCACCGTGATCAGCACGCGGTCGAACGACAGCGATTCGCCCGAGGCGATGCCGAGGCTGACTCCCGCTTCGTCGTAGGCGACGCGACTGACCGGCGACGAGAGGCTCAGCTTCGCACCCTCGAGCAGCCCCTCGATCGCCGGGGTGAGGTCGCCGAGTGGCGCCACCATCTCGTCGACCGGCAGTCGCGGGGGGAACCACGTCGAGACATCGGACGCATCGGCGCCGGCACTGGCGGCCACCGAGGCGAGCAGTGCTGCCAGCCCCGGCTCCTCGAGGTCGGCACCCGCCGCCGCGAGCGCGTCGTCGAGAGACGCGTCGGTCAGGCCCTGCTGGGCAGTCGCTATGGCGGCCTGCACCGGCTCGATCGGCACCGGCTCGACGTCGCCGTCGGTCGACCGCCACAGCGAGCCGGTGACCGGAACCGTGCGGATGTCGAGGGCGTTGAGAGCGTCGAGCAAGACGTCGTCGGAGGACCCGAGCAGCCAGCCGCCCAGCTGAGCGGGGAACGGCCAGGCCTTGTCGTCGATCACGGACTGGACGCGTCCGCCGACGCGGTCGCGGGCCTCGAACACCGTCACCTGCAGCCCCTCGGCGACGAGGCGAGCTGCGGCGGCCGCACCCGCGAGTCCTGCACCGACGATCGCCACACGCTCACCGCTGTCGGCCGCGCGGAGGAGCTGGTCGGCGGCCCGGTCTCCAGATCGGAGCGCAGCCGCGATCGTGCCCGGCGCGTCGACATCCGTCGCCTCGCCGGAGATGAACAGGCGGTCGTCGATCGGCTCGGCCAGCGCCTCGCGGGCACTGGCCTGCGTGCCGACGGGAGTGAAGCTCGCGGCGCCCAGCGCGAACGGGTCGGTCGTCCAGGAGCTGCGGGCGAACGCCGCGGGCGTGATCGACCCGGCGGTCGGCTTCGGAGTCGGCGAGCGATCGGGCGTGGGAGACGGCACCGGCTCGGGCGTGCAGGAGGCCAGCAGGACTCCCAGGACACCGGCTCCGGCGCCGATCAGCAGTGTGCGACGCGTCATCCTCATCGTGTCGCAACGATACCGCGCGCGGGTGGACGACGCGTGCCGGCTGCACCCTGCGAGCCGCGAGCTGTCAGCCCCGGCCGCTGCCCGGATGCCAGAGCACGACCTCGGCCGATCGACGCATGCGGCGACCACTGGGCATCGGGATGACACCGGCGGATCCTGCTGCGAAGACGCGCATGCCCGGGCGGTTCTCACGCTCGGCGCGCAGAGCGGCGTCGAGTTCGGCGACGCGGCGGCGCAGCATCCGGTTCTCGTCTTCGAGGTCGAGAAGGCGTGCGATCGCAGGAAGGCTGACGCCTTCCGACGACAGCTGAGCGACTTCGCGGAGCTGCTCGATGTTGCGGGTCGAATATCGGCGTGAGCCGCCGGACGTCCGGCCGGGCACGACGAGCCCGATGCGGTCGTACTGTCGCAGGGTCTGCGGGTGCAGCCCCGAGAGCTGGGCGGCGACGGCGATCGCGAACACCGGGGTGTCGGCATCCATGTGCTGGTCAGCCATGTTCCCTCACCTCTTCCTCGGTGTTCGCGTTCGTCATCATCAGGTGTTGCGGTTCTCTAGCGGCGGGCCTTGGCCATCAGGTCGGCCCGCGGATTCTCCGAGGGCTCGAGCGCCTGGAACTTCTCCAGCGCCTCCCGAGCGGCTTCGTCGAGGTGCGACGGCACCGCGATCTGCAGCTCGGCGAGCAGGTCGCCGGTGCCCTTCGAGGTCGTGACCCCACGCCCCTTGACGCGCAGAACGCGTCCGGACGGCGTACCGGGCGCGACACGGAGCTTGACCGTGTCGCCGCTCAGAGTGGGAACCTCGATGGTCGCGCCGAGGGCGGCCTCCGTGAAGGTCACCGGCACGATGACGCGCAGGTTCAGCCCCTCACGGGTGAAGACGGGATGCGGTCGCACAGCGATCTGGACCACCACGTCGCCGCTCTCGCCGCCGTCGGGCGAGGGACGCCCGCGGCCGCGCAGCCTGATCTTCTGACCGTCGGCGACGCCAGCGGGGATCTTGACCTTGAACGGCTTGCCGTCTTCGCCCTGCAGGGTGATCGTCTCGCCCTGCACGGCCGTCACGAAGTCGAGCGTGGTGCGCGCCGTGACGTCGGCCCCCTTCTGGGGTCCGCCGAAACCGCGGTATCCGCCGGAGGTCTGCCCGAACCGACCGGAGCCGAACGAGCCGCCCTGACCCTGGTTGAACATCGCGAAGATGTCCTCGAAGTCGGCGGACTGCTGCTGCCCGCGCCCCTGCTGCCCGAACCGGCTGAAGACGTCTTCGAAGCCGCCCGCGCCCGCGCCGCTCGCCGTGAAGCGTGCGCCCGAGCCCATCGCGCGGATCTCGTCGTACTCCTTGCGCTGTTCGGCGTCAGAGAGCACGGAGTACGCCTCGCTGACCTCTTTGAACTTCGCCTCCGCCTTCTCATCACCCTGATTGGAATCGGGGTGATACTTGCGAGCGAGCTTGCGGTACGTCTTCTTGAGATCAGCGTCGCTGACGTCCTTCGTGACCCCGAGGGTCTTGTAGAAGTCCTTGTCGAACCAGTCCTGGCTAGCCATCGATCACCTACTCTGCGGGTACGGCGACGACGACCTTCGCGGGACGCAGCTCGACGTCACCGAGGCGGTAACCCACCTCGACGACCTCGAGCACCGTGGTCTTGTCGGCGCCCGGGGTGGGCTGCTGGAAGATCGCCTCGTGACGCTGCGGGTCGAATTCCTCGCCCTTCTCGCCGTACGAGACGACACCGAGACGCTCGACGACCGCACGCACCTTGCCGGCGATGACGGCGAAGGGAGTCCCCTCGACCAGGTCACCGTGCTGCGCGGCGCGGTCGAGGTCGTCGAGCACGGGGATGAGGCCCTTGGCGGCCTCGCCCTTCGCGCGCTCGATCTCGACCTGGCGCTGCTCTTCGGTGCGGCGGCGGTAGTTGGCGTATTCGGCCTGGAGGCGCTTGAGGTCGTTCAGCAGCGTCGACTCCAGGTCGGCGAGCACAGCATCCTCTGCTGCGGCCTCGCCGGTCTGGGTGGCGCCGAGGATGTCATCGACCGTCAGATCGTCGGGGGCGCCGTCGACCGGCGTCTCGTCGGATCCTTCTGCGGCCGCGGCCTCGCGCGAGTCGGGATTCTGCGGCGCGGGGCCGGATGCCTGAGCATCCGACCCCTCGCTGCGAACCTCGTCGTCACCTTCGAAGTTCTTGTCCGTCATGATTACTTCTTCTCGTCCTCGTCGTCGACGACCTCGGCATCGATGACGTCCTCGTCGGAGGAGGTGTCATCGGCCGGAGCCTCGCCCGCGGCGTCGGCGCTCGGAGCGCCCTCTGCCTGGGACTGTGCGTAGATGGCCTCGCCGATCTTGCCCTGCGACTGGTTCAGCTTGTCGAACGCGGTCTTCACGGCCTCGTCGTCGTCGCCGGCCAGAGCCGTCTTCAGAGCGTCGACGTCGGCCTTGACCTCGGTCTTGACGTCTTCGGGCAGCTTCTCGTCGTTCTCGGTGATCAGCTTGTCGATCGAGTACGCGAGCGTCTCGGCCTGGTTGCGGACCTCGGCGGCCTCGCGGCGTGCCTTGTCCTCAGCCGCGTGCTCCTCGGCCTCGCGCACCATGCGCTCGATGTCCTCCTTCGACAGCGACGAGCCGCCGGAGATGACGATCGACTTCTCCGTGCCCGTGCCCTTGTCCTTGGCGGACACGTGCACGATGCCGTTGGCGTCGATGTCGAACGTCACCTCGATCTGCGGGATGCCGCGGGGAGCCGGGGCGATCCCGGTGAGCTCGAACGTTCCCAGCGGCTTGTTGTCGCGGGTGAAGTCGCGCTCGCCCTGGAAGACCTGGATCGCGACGGACGGCTGGTTGTCGTCTGCCGTGGTGAAGGTCTCGCTGCGCTTGGTCGGGATGGCCGTGTTGCGCTCGATGAGCTTGGTCATCATGCCGCCCTTGGTCTCGATTCCGAGGCTGAGGGGCGTGACGTCGATGAGCAGCACGTCCTTGCGCTCACCCTTGAGGACACCGGCCTGGAGGGCTGCGCCCACGGCGACGACCTCATCGGGGTTGACGCCCTTGTTGGCCTCCTTGCCGGTCTCGCGCTTGACGAGCTCGGCGACGGCGGGCATACGGGTCGATCCACCCACGAGCACGATGTGATCGATGTCGGCGACCTTGATGCCGGCTTCGCGGATGACATCCTCGAACGGCTTCTTGGTGCGGTCGAGGAGGTCCTTGGTGAGGTCCTCGAACTTCGCGCGGGTGATGGTCTCGGAGAGCGAGACGGGGCCCGACTCGGTCAGCGACAGGTAGGGCAGGTTGATGCTGGTGCTGGTCGAGGAGGAGAGCTCCTTCTTGGCCTGCTCAGCCGCCTCCTTGAGACGCTGCAGAGCGATCTTGTCGCCCGAGACGTCGACGCCCGTGGTCTCCTTGAACTGCTTGATCAGGTGGTCGACGAGACGCTGGTCCCAGTCGTCACCGCCGAGGCGGTTGTCACCCGCGGTGGAGCGCACCTGGATCGTCGAGAAGTCGTCGTCCTTGCCCACCTCGAGGAGCGAGACGTCGAAGGTTCCGCCACCCAGGTCGAAGACCAGGATGAGCTCGTCTTCCTTGCCCTTGTCGAGGCCGTAGGCGAGGGCTGCGGCGGTCGGCTCGTTGATGATGCGCAGGACGTTGAGGCCCGCGATCTCACCGGCCTCCTTGGTGGCCTGACGCTCGGCGTCGTTGAAGTACGCGGGGACGGTGATGACGGCATCCGTCACCGTGTCGCCCAGGTAGGACTCGGCGTCGCGCTTGAGCTTCTGGAGGATGCGCGCGGAGATCTCCTGCGGCGTCCACTTCTTGCCGTCGACGTCGAACGTCCAGTCGGTGCCGACGTGACGCTTGACGGATGCGATGGTGCGATCGACGTTCGTGACGGCCTGGCGCTTCGCGGTCTCACCGACGAGCACCTCGCCGTCCTTCGTGAATGCGACGACCGAGGGGGTGGTGCGGAAGCCCTCGGCGTTGGCGATGACCTTGGGCTCGCCACCTTCGAGGACACTGACGACGGAGTTCGTCGTACCGAGGTCGATTCCAACAGCACGTGCCATGTGATTCTCCTTTGTTGCTGAGGTTGATGTGGGTCTGGAAATCCGGGGCGATCAGGGAAACCTGAGTCGCGATGACTCAACTGTACTCCGACCTCCCGAGGCTGTCAAATGAAGTTGATACGACCCGGCTCAACTTTGCGACCAGGCGCGCACATTCGCGCCCGAGGCGCCGCGAGATCCTCGAAACACCGTCGTCACACGGCTCGCCTACAGTCGCACCATGAGCCGCCCCATCCTGCTCGCCGTCTCGCACGGCACCTCGGATGCCGAGGGTGCCCGGGCGATCGCCGACCTGGTCGATGCGGTCGCCGCCGCGCTTCCCGACGTCGAGGTGCGCAGCGCCTTCGTCGACGTGCAGCAGCCCGATGCCGCCGACCTCCTTCCGACGATCGAGGGGCCGGTCGTGATCGTGCCGCTGCTGCTGTCGCGCGGCTTCCACGTGCACCACGACCTGCACGGGATGGCGGCGAAGAAGCCGGACGCCGTCGTCAGCGACGCGATGGGACCCGACCCCCGGCTCGCCGAGGTGCTCGCGGATCGACTCGCGGCAGCAGGTGCGGCCTCCGCCACGTCCGCCGACGCGGCACGGCTCGAGCCGGTGATCCTCGCGGTGGCGGGCTCTCGCGACCCCGCGTCGGTGACGGATGCCGAGGCCATGGCCTCCCTGCTCTCGCTGCGACTCGGCGCGAAGGTCGAGCTCGCCTATCTCGCAGCCCGGCAGCCCGACCTGCCCTCATCGATCGCCGCGCACCCCGGCGCGGTCGTCTCGACCTATCTGCTCGCGCAGGGCTTCTTCTTCGACCTCACGATCAGGCAGACCGCAGGACGCTCGGTCACCGCGCCCCTGCTCGACGGCGTGACGGTGCCGCAGCCGCTGATCGACCTCGTCATCGCCCGATACGACGAGGCGGCGGCTCGACTGCCCGCCACTGCCGCACGGTCATGATCCCGGACACGCCCTCCCGAGTCGGCACGGTCACGCTGGTCGGTGCCGGACCCGGCGACGCGGGCCTGCTGACTCTGCGCGGTCTGCGCGCGCTGCAGCAGGCCGATGTGATCGTGGCCGACCGTCTCGGAGCCCGGGCCGTGCTCGCGCAGCTCGCCGAGGACGGCGTCCTGCTGGATGCCGAGGTGGTCGACGTCGGCAAGCTCCCCGGTCACCACCCGGTGCCGCAGGACGGCATCAACGCACTGCTCGTCTCGCTGGCCGGGGACGGGCGCCGCGTGGTGCGGCTGAAGGGCGGCGATCCGTTCGTCTTCGGCCGCGGTCGCGAGGAGCAGCTGTTCTGCGAGGCGGCCGGCATTCCCGTCGAGGTGGTCGCCGGGGTGACGAGCGCGGTCGCGGTGCCCGGCCTCGCCGGCATCCCGCTGACGCAGCGCGGAATCGCCGAGACGTTCACCGTCGCCAGCGCACATGATCAGATCGTCGCGCTCGGTGGCGGACGCGACCACACCGTCGTGCTGCTGATGGGCGTGAACACGCTCGGCCATTCGGCGCACGTCCTCGCGGCCGGCGAGCGCGGCGGGGACTGCCCCGTGGCGATCATCGAGGACGGGTTCGGCGCACGGCAGCGCGTCACCGTCGGCACGCTCGCGACGATCGCGCATCTCGCCGCCGAGCGGCAGGTGCGCTCCCCCGCGGTCGTGGTCGTCGGCGACGTCGTCATGCTCAGCCCGCACGCCGAGGCCACCGCGAGTTAGGCGACCCTCAGCTCCGAGATGGCAGACTGAGGACGTGCGAATTGCTGAGGCGGACACCTACGACGTGCTCGTGATCGGCGGTGGCCCCGCCGGCCTCTCCGCCGCCCTGAATCTCGGCCGTTCGCTCATGCGGGTGCTCGTGGTCGACGCCGATCGCCCGCGCAACGCCGCCACGCTGAACTCCCACGGCTTCCTCACCCGTGACGGAGTCGCCCCGCACGAGCTGCGTCGCATGGCCCGCGAAGAGCTCGCCGCCTACCCGAACATCGAGGTGCGCACACGCGTCAGGGTGCTCGAACTCCGCAGGACGGATGCAGGTGCGGATGCCGATGCGGCCGGCGGGTTCACGGCATCCGTGGGGCGCAAGGATCCCACCGACGTGGTGACCGCCCGGACCGTGCTGCTCGCGACGGGCCTGCGCGAGACCCTCCCCGACGTCCCCAACCTCCGCGGCTTCTACGGCATCAGCCTGTTCAGCTGCGCCGCCTGCGACGCGTGGGAGCTGCGCGGCCGACGACTCGCGCTCATCGGCGAGACCCCCGACATCGCCGAGCGAGCCCGCCTCATCGCGCGCTGGACCGAGGATCTCACGATCTTCACCCTCGGAGCCGACACCGTCAGCCCCGCCGAAGAGGCCGAGCTCGCCGCCTCCGGGGTGGCCGTGCAGCGGCATCCCATCGCCGAGCTCGTCGGCGACCGCGGCCGCATCGAGGCGATCAGACTGACCGACGGCACCGTCGTCGCGGTCGAGGGCGGCTTCGTGCGCCCCGAGTGGGAGACGGATCTGTCGTTCCTCCGCGGATTCGCGCCTGCCATCGACCACGACGGGCACCTCGTCACCGACCGCTCGGGGCGCACCGACGTCCCAGGACTCTACGCCGCCGGCGATGCGGCGATCCCCGGCCCTCAGCAGCTGATCGTCGCCGCGGGGGCCGGCGCGAGGGTCGCGTCCGTGATCGTGCATGACGCGGTCGGGATCGCGACAGCGCACTGACTTAGTGCCCGCAGCGAGGGCTAGGCTGACCGGCATGACGCGCATCTCGCAGGTCTCGCCGCTCGTCCGCCTCGCCGCCGCCTCGGTGGTCGCGCTGGCCGTGCTGCCGCTCAGCGGATGCTTGTATGCGCAGATCCCGGTGAACGTCCCCGACGGCGACGGACCCGATCCCTCCCCGACCGCGATCCCGTCCGAGCAGCCCTCCGACGAGCCCTCCGGCGATCTGCCGTCGTCGATGACCTTCGCAGACGGCGCAGACATCCCGGCGAGCGCCTACATCCAGTGGGGAGACGGCTTCGTCGTCGACGACGGCTGGAAGATCGTCAAGCCGGACGACGGCAACGGAGGCTGGACCTACGGCACGGTCGACGACACGTGCACCGCGCAGTTCTGGCAGGGGCTCATCCCCGACGTGCCGACCGTGGCCGGCGATGACAGCGTGAGCTCCGATGCGATGCTCGCCGTCATCCTGGGCGAGGCGGATGCCGCCGCGATCACCCCGCTGTCGACCACCGGAGGCTTCAGCTACCAGGTCGGCGGCAATGCCGAGGTCGAGAACCGGCAGGTCCTCGGGCAGGAGGCCGACCGTCAGTGGGCGATGGCGGCGCGCGCCTTCACCGCGACCGGGGTCGGACTCTACGTCATCGTCGACTGCACCGGTGGCGACATCGACGCGACGATGGCCGAGGTGATCGACAAGAACGCCGTCGTCATCTCGTGAGCCGGGCCTCGGCTCACTTGCCGCCGGGCGGGCCGACCAGCAGCAGGATCACGTACAGCGCGACGATGCCGACGGCGAGCAGGATCGCGAGCACCCACGGGCGACGCAGGAACCAGCGCATGAGGCGGTCGTACCAGCGCGCGTCGTGCGGGTCGTCGGTCTGCTCCAGGCGCCAGTCACCGGCCAGCCGCCCGGTGCGGTGCAGCCAGATCTCCATCGGGATGGTCGCGTAGGGCACGATCGCACTCGCCACGGCGAGGATCGCGACGCCGAGGTGCCAGCGCTGGTTGAGCGCGACGAGCACGGCCGTCGCCGCATAGGCGAGGAACACGAACCCGTGGATGCCACCGCCCACCGTCACGACGACGCCGGGCGCACCGGCGGCACGGGCGATGATCGCCGAGATCAGAAGGGTCCAGGTGATCGCCTCCGCGATCGCGAGAACTCGGAACAGGCGGTCGGGTGTGCGGAACACGGGACTCCTCGGGTGGGGGTTCCTTCAGCGTATCCGGAATAGCTATGAACGCCCGGGCGTTGCCGAAGGCATGGTGACCGTCGACTCCGCAGCCCTCGGGCAGGTGCTCGACGCCGTCGACCTCCGCGTCGGTGTCGCCCGTCGCGTCGCACTCGCCACCGGCGGCATCCTGCCGATCCCCTCGGGTGCCGCCACCCTCGTGTACATCGCATCGGGTTCGGTGCACGGGCACCCCCCGCTGACCACCGGATGCCGCCTCGACGTCGACGACGCGGCCCAGCTCGTCGCGGTGGACGATCGCCCGCTGAGCGCGAACCTGGTCGCCGGAGACGCGTTCCTGACGCTCGGCCGCGCCGCGATCGCCCTCGAAGCCGACGGGACGGCCGACCTGGTGGTCGTCGACCTGGAGTTCTCGGACAGCGCCTCGATGATCGCCGCGCTTCTTCCCGATCCGATCACCGTCATGTCGTTCGCCGCTCTCGAGCCGGCGGCGGCCGCGCTCGCCGGCAGCATGGGCCCCTCCGACCCCGCCACCTGCCCCTCGCGTCAGGGCGATCCCGTGATCTGCCGGATGATGGCGCAGACCGTTCTGCTCTCGGTCATCCGCGCCTGGGCGGCGAACGGCTGCGCACCGGCCGGCTGGCCCTCGGTGTCGAACGATCCGTTCCTCGACCGGGTGGTCGAGGCGATCCACGAGCAGCCCGGACGCGACTGGACGGTCGAGCGCCTCGCGAACGTCGGCGCGATGTCTCGGTCGGTGTTCGCCGAGCGGTTCCGCAGCGCGATCGGACGCTCACCCGCCGACTACGTCACCGAGGTGCGCGTCGACGCGGCGAAGCGGATGCTGAGCGAGGGCCGCGCGATCAGCGAGATCTCGCGCGAGTTGGGCTACGCCTCGGATGAGGGTTTCAGCCGTGCGTTCCGCCGCCGCACGGGGATGACGCCCTCCGCCTGGCGGGCATCGCAGCTCACCGCCGTTCCGGCCTGAGCCCGGCGACCGCCCTGCCGGGCACGGCGAGACGGCTCAGAGCCGCGCCGCCGCGGTGCTCATCCGGTTCGACGCACCGAACAGCACGGCACCGAGCAGCAGAGCCGCCGCGCCCACGACGTAGACGACCTCGACGCTCAGCGTGTCGACGAGCAGGCCGCCGACACCGGCGGCGATCGTGATGGCCCCCTGGAACCCGACGACCACGAGGCTGCCCCCGGCCTCGAGGCGATCGGGGGTGCGGTGGCCGACCCAGGTGTTGATCACGAGCAGCCAGGACGAGAAGAAGAACCCCCAGACGAGCACGACGATCGCGATGCCGAGGACCGATCCCGACAGGAAGATCATCGACAGCACCGAGGCCGCGATCACGAGCGGCGCGAAGACGGCGAAGAAGGCGAACGTGCGGTCGATGAAGAACCCGAGACCGAGGTTGCCGGCGAGACCGCCGACGCCGAAGAGCGCGAGCAGCAGGATGATCGTCGAGCCGTCGACCTCGGGAATGCGCTCGAGAGCCAGTCGCACGTACGTGTAGGCGAGGAAGTGCCCGAGCACCACGAGCACGTGTCCGACCATGCCGAGCGCGATGCCGGGGCGGCGAACCGTGTCGACCAGGAGTCGGATGCTGGACGCCTGCTCAGCCGGCACCGAGGGCAGCACGAATCTCAGCGCGACGGCCAGCAGCACCATGAGCACACCGGCGATCGCGAACACCGTCTGCCAGTCGACGATCTCGCTGAGCATCACGCCCAGCGGCACTCCGGCGACGGTCGCGAGCGAGACGCCCGCGGACGTGAACATGACCCCCCTGCCGAGGTGCTGCGGGCCCGCGAGGCGCACGGCGACCGTGATCGACATCGCCCAGAACGCGCTGATCGCGGCCCCGAGCAGGAATCGGGCGAGGAGGACGATGATCAGATTGGGCGCGATGGCGACGATGAGGTTCGACACCGCTGCGGCGAGCGCCATCCAGACGAGCAGCGATCGACGGTCGAGGCGGGGGAAGATGAGTCCCACCGTCGGTGCGACGATCAGGCCGACGAGAGCGGTGACCGTGACGGTCTGTCCCGCCTGACCGGGGGTCACGCCGAGCGCATCGGCCATCTCGGTGAGCACGCCGTTCGGCAGGAACTCCGCCGTGACGAGCAGGAAGCCCATCAGCATGAGCACGATGAGCCCGCCGTAGCGGATGCTCTCGGTGCGGGCGGTCGTCACGGGCACGGGCGCGGTCGTCGTCATGGCTCCACACTCGCAGCGCTGCGGCCCCTCCGCCCGACGCGGCGTCCACGGCATCCGACCATTCGTCCGGATCGGGTCTGGACACCGGTCGGCTGCGCACCCTAGGCTCGACGACGCACCGGGGTTCTCCCGGAAGGCCAGAGCGAGAGGAGTGGATGACATGACCACCGTCTCTGTCGTGCCCTTCGCCGACATCCTTCCTCTCGAGGCCTCCCGCTCCTGATCCGCGCGTGGCCTCCCTCTTCAGGAGCCACACCGTGTCTGATCTGTTCGCTTCTTCCGAAGCATCCTCTTCCCGTCTCTCCGGTGCGTCGACCTTCGACGCCTCCCCCTTCGAATCCGTCCCGACGTTCGCCGATGTCGAGCCCGGCGACGGCCAGCGCTGGACCACCTGGCCGGCGATCACCCCCTCTGAACGTGGGCCGCTGCCGTGGCCGGCCTGGGTGGTGACGAGCGCGGGCGCGCTCGACACCGAACTCGGCATCCTGAAGACCGGCAAGGAGGCCGACGTGTTCCTGCTCGAACGGGCGGTGCCGGATGACCCCGCCCAGCGCACATTGCTCGCCGCCAAGCGCTACCGCGACACCGATCACAGCAGCTTCCACCGCTCGGGCGTCTACACCGAGGGCCGCAGCACCAGGAACACCCGCGACACCAGGGCGCTCGCGAAGAAGAGCGAGCACGGCCGGGCGGTCGCCGCCCTGCAGTGGTCGTTCGCGGAGTTCGATGCGCTGTGCCGCATGTGGGAGCTCGGCGCGCCGGTTCCCTACCCCGTGCAGGTCAACGGCACCGAGCTGCTGATGGAGTTCATCGGCGACGCGAGCGGGGTCGCGGCACCCCGCCTGGCGGCGGTGCGCAGCGACCGGGACGAGCTGGCCGGTCTGTACGACCAGATCGTCGACCTGATGCGGATCTTCGCTGCGGCGGGCTTCGCCCACGGCGACCTCTCGGCGTACAACCTGCTCGTGCACGACGGCCGGGTGCGGGTGATCGACCTGCCGCAGATCGTGGACATCATCGCGAACCCGCGAGGCCTGGATCTCCTGCACCGCGACTGCGTCAACATCTGCGACTGGTTCACCCGCCGCCGTGTCGAACGCGACCCCGAAGAGCTGTTCGCCGAGCTGCTCGCCGCGTCCTACGCGTGAGGGCGGCGCGCCTCGCACCGGCACCCGGCGCGCCGTCACCGTCCGTTCACCCCGCGCCGCCAGACTTCGAGCATGAGCGAATCCCCGCAGAGCGGCGCGGTGCCCGAGCCCGCTGCGACGGCCAACAGCGGCGCGGTCGGCGTGATCGGCCTCGACCTGCGCGGCGAGACACCGGCCCCGAAGAAGCAGGTCTACTCGTGGGCGCTGTGGGATTGGGCGACGCAGCCTTTCAACACCGTCATCCTGACCTTCATCTTCACGGCCCTGTACCTCACGACCGAGGCTTTCCTGCCGGCGTCGATCGCGGGCCTCGACGCCAAGGATCCGATCCGCGAAGCCGCTGAGGCCGATCTCGCCTCGGGGCTCGGCCTCGGGTCGACGATCGCCGGCATCGCGATCCTCCTGATCGCGCCGGTGCTCGGTCAGCGAGCGGATGCCGCGGGGCGCCAGAAGCTCTGGCTCGGGATCGGCACCGGCGCGCTCGTCGCCTGCATGTTCGGCCTCTGGTTCGTCGAACCGACGCCCGCGCTGTTCTGGCTGGGCGTCGCATTGATCTCGGCCGGCTCTGTGTTCGGCGAGATCGCTGCCGTGAACTCGAACGCGATGCTCGTCGGCATCGCGAACCCCAAGACCGTGGGCCGCATCTCGGGGCTCGGATGGGGGTTCGGCTACATCGGCGGGATCATCGCTCTCGTCCTGGTCGTCATCTTCTACATGCTCGACTGGTTCGGCCTGCCGGAGGACGGGGGGCTGCCCTTCCGCATCATCGCCGTCGGCTGCGCGATCTGGGCGATCGTCTTCTCGATCCCGATCTTCCTCAACGTGCCGGAGCCGTCGCTCGGGCGCCCCGAGCGCAAGGTCGGCTTCTTCGCCTCCTACGGACTTCTCGTGAAGGACGTCGTCGGCCTCTACCGCAACCCCGAGACCCGTCAGACGTTCTGGTTCCTGCTGTCGAGCGCGGTGTTCCGCGACGGACTCGGCGGCGTCTTCGCCTTCGGGGCCGTCATCGCCAGCCAGGTGTTCGACTTCGCCTTCCTCGATCTCGTGATCTTCGGCATCGCCGCGAACCTCATCGCGGGTGTCTCGACGATCATCGCCGGCCGCTACGACGACCGCTTCGGGCCGAAGCGCATCATCCTCATCTCGCTCGCCTCGATGGTGATCGCGGGGCTCGCCGTCTTCTTCCTCGTGGATGCGGGCACGGTCGTGTTCTGGATCGGCGGCCTGTTGCTCTGCGCATTCGTCGGTCCCGCGCAGGCGGCATCCCGGTCGTTCCTCGCCCGCATCACCCCGGCCGGGCGCGAGGGCGAGATCTTCGGCCTCTACGCCACGACCGGGCGGGCGGCGAGCTGGATGGCATCCGGTGCGTGGACGCTGCTGATCGTGCTCTCGGGGTCGACGTCGTACGGGATCCTGGGCATCGTGCTGGTGCTGATCGCCGGGTTCCTCCTGCTGCTGCCGGTGAAGGCGACACAGCGGGCCTGATCGTGATGGCCCGCGGACGTCGTAGCCCCGGGAGTAGCCTGACCGCGTGACGGTCATCATCGCTTTCCTCGCCAACATCCTCGTCGCGATCGCCAAGACGGTCGCGGCCGTGATCACCTCTTCCGCGTCGATGGTCGCCGAAGCCGCGCACTCGTGGGCGGATGCCGGCAACGAGGTCTTCCTCCTGATCGCCGACCGTCGCGGTGCGCGGGCGAAGGATGCCCGGCATCCGCTGGGCTACGGGCGCGCGGCGTTCGTCTGGTCGTTGATCGCGGCGTTCGGCATCTTCACCGCCGGCTCGATCGTGTCGATCATGCATGGTGTCCAAGAGCTGTCCGAGACCGGCCCGGTCGAGAGCCCGACCGTCGCGTACACCGTGCTCGGCATCGCATTCGTGCTCGAGGGCGCGTCGTTCACGCAGGCGATGGTGAAGTCTCGACGGTTGGCACGCGAGCGCGGATCGTCGACGTGGGACTACGTGCTCGACACCAGCGACACGACGCTGCGGGCGGTGTTCTTCGAGGACCTGGCGGCTCTGATCGGCCTCGTGATCGCGGCCGGCGCGATCGCGATGCACCAGGTCACCGGCGTCGCCGCATGGGATGCGATCGGGTCGATCCTCGTCGGCATCCTGCTGGGTGTCGTGGCGGTCATCCTCATCGGGCGCAACATCGCGTTTCTGGTGGGCTCCAACGCGTCGCCCGCGTTGCGTGATCGAGTCGGGCGGGCGCTGCTCTCGTCTCCGCAGATCCAGCGGCTCACGTATCTGCACATCGAGTACGTGGGTCCGAACCGCCTGTTCATCGTCGCCGAGGTCGACCTGACCGGTGACGCGCGCGAGCACGATGTGGCTCGAAGCCTGCGCGCGATCGAGCGGCAGATCGAGGCGCACGACGTCGTCGAGACGGTGGTGCTGTCGCTGTCGGTCGACGACGAGGAGTCTCTCGAGTTCGGGGCAGCTGTCTGAGTTCATCCGGCACACGCGAAGAGTTCATCCGGCACGCGCGAAGACGGGCGGCCGCCGCGTTCTGCCCTGCGCCGAGGCGCTGAGTCTTGGGGTGCGCCATTGCTGTGCGGGGTCCCACCACCTCGGCCCTCGCACCTGCGGAATGCCGTCATTCATCCGGATCTCCCACCCGGACGTTCCCAGACTCCGGTGGTGCCACCAGCACAACGGCACCCCGTTGTCGGTATGCGTCGGCCCGCCCCTGGCGTGTTCGGTGACGTGATGGATCTCGCACCATGATGCCGGGACATGGCACCCGGGGATGAGGCATTCTCTGTCGCGGGCGATGATCGCGCGACGTTGATGCACGGTGAACACCCGGTCGGTCGTCGTGATCCCGACGATCCGACCCTCGTCGAGGAGAACTCGCTGGATGGTGCCGGAGCATCCAACGTGGGAGGCGACACTCAGAGGCAGTTGGCCCCACGCACCGCTGACGCTCGCACGCCCGGTGCCGTTCACGAGGTCGTTCGCATCCACCGTCACGACCAGCACCGGTGCGGCGCCTCCGAGTGCGGGCATATCTCGATGACGGGCGGCGATCGCCAATGCCGCGGCGAGAGCATCATGACGCTTCTGCGCCGGCGTGCGGTCATCGATGACGGCACGCGGATCGGAGTTGTACGGATCCTCGTCGGCTTCCGAGCCGCAGTCTTTCGAGCCGCCGTCTTCCGCATCGCCGCCTTCCCCGTCGCCGCGATCGGCCGCGGGCGTGAACACGACGCCGGGCATCGGCGGCCCGTCCCCCTTGGGGTTGTTCAGCGCATCGAGGATCAGCTCCAACTGCGCGGCGACCTCGGGCGTCAGGTATCCCTTGATCGACCGCAGCCCGTCTCGCACCCGCCCGAGGGTTATCCCCCGACGCCGGGCAGGCTCATCACCCGGCCCGTCTCCATCAGGGTCGAGCAGCGCGACCAGCGTCTCAGCAAGCAGCTTCAGCTCATCGAGTGTGGGCGCCGGGCCACGGACCTCCCCGTCGGGGCCCGCCTCGGCGTCAGGTCTGATGCCGCGAGCCGCGCGAGCGAGACACGTGTCGGCGTCGAGCCGATCAGCGGCACCGATGCGATGCGACACCTTCTCGATCGGCTCTGTCGCGGCGAGCATCCCCGCGACTCCGATCACCCCATCGAGCAGCGCCTCTCGCAGCGCCGGCCAGCGAGCAGGCAGCCGATCGCCGGACACCAGATTCACGTCGCGGCGGACCAGAGCGACCACCTTGCCGACGCGCGTCGCCTCTCGCACGTCTGTCAGCAGGGTGCGCTGCAGCAGTTCGTTCTGGGTGCGGCACCCCGTGGCATGCGGGAAGTCCACCGCATCCCCTGCGGCGATCGTCTCGACCACCACGGCTTCGACCCGCCGGAACGCCGCGCTCGCAGCCTGCAGCACCTCGACCCGTTCTGCATCCGTAAGCCCCGCGAGCGCGTCGTCGGACAGCACCTGATCGAGGTCGGAGACGACCTGATCGAGAAGGGCACGAGTGCGGGATGACATGACTCCATCACACACGGGGCCACCGACATTTGAGCCCTGAAGTCAGCCTCTTTTCGGCCAGGTCAGAAGCATATTCCGGAACACTGGACATGCATTCCGGAACACCGGCGAGCGCCTACCCACACCGACCGCCAGTACCGCCACGCGCCAGTCAGTTCTCCCAGTTGTCGGCGAGCTTGTTCAGCAGCGTCGCGAGCTGATCGCGCTCCTCATCCGTGAATGCGGCGAGCGCCTTGCCGAGCGCCTCCCGCCGCTCGCCGCGCATGCCCCGAGCGACCTTGCGCCCTTCGTCCGTCAACGCGATGCGCGTGCGCCGCGCGTCGTCGGGGTCGGCCTCGCGGCGCACGAAACCGTGAGCGACCCCCTGTTGCACGAGCCGCGAGGCCCGGGGCTGATCGACTCCGATCGCCGCGCCGAGATCACTGACGCTGAGAGGAGCGGATGCCGCGGCGAGCGCCTCGAGCATCCGCATCCGCGCCGGGCCGCCGAAGCGTCCGGACGGGTCGTTCGCCCACGGCGGCATGCCGGGGTGCACAGGGTGCCCGCGTCCGTGACTCCCCTGCTCGAAGTGGTCAGGGTGGGGTCCGCCGTGCCAGCCGTGCGGCCCGCCCATCCCTCGCGATCCGCGACCACGGTCGCCGGGGCGCCTTCCGCGAAGGCGCGACAGGGCGCGGGCGATGGCCTCGGCGGGGTCGTTCTCTGCGGCGCTCACAGATTGATTTTACATGCGACTTGACATGGATCTGCACTACATGTCACACTACATATACATGCATAGTGACAAGCACATGCTCCCTGACATCTAAGGACTCCACCCATGAACACCTCTGACACTCAGAACACAGACAGCACCTCCCGCCCCTTCGGCTATTGGCTGAAGGCCGTCGACCGCCTGATGGCGGCCGAGTTCGACTCCGCTTTCGACGGCGAGCATGCAAGCCGCCGCGACTGGCGGATGCTGAACATCATCGACGGCACCGCGCCGGCCCGCCGCCCCCTCAACGCACACAAGCTGCACAGCCTGGTCGAGCGCGGCTGGGTCGTCGCCGACACCGACAGCAACCGCGGCTGGACGCTCACCGACGACGGCCGCACGGCGAAAGACCGGCTCAGTGACGTCGTCGACGGCATCCGCGCCAAGGTCACCGACGCGGTCGGGCCCGAAGACCTCGAGACCACGCTGGCCACGCTCCAGCAGATCGCTCGCGCGTTCGGTTGGGACGAGCAGACGCCGCTTCCTCGTGGACGCGGCCGTCGCCGCGGCTTCGGCCGCCACGGTTTCGGACCCGGATTCGCCCCGGGGCGCGGTTTCGGCCGCCACCACCGACACCCGTTCGGACGCGATCACGGTGTCGCACCCGACTTCGCGTCCGAGCACGAGCACGACCACGAATCGGATGCCGAGTTCCGCCGCCGCGAGTGCGGTCACCGCGGACACCCGGGCCACGACCGCTTCGCGGACGCACGCCGCTCACACCACGGCCACCACGGCCACCCGCGTGACATCGCAGAAGACCGTGACCACCGCCATGGTGGTCACGGTCACGGTGGCTTCGGAGACGTACGCCACGGCGAGCACCGCGTCGCCCGCGCGGCGCAGCACGCCTACGAGCGCGGCTTCGACGCCGGCTTCTCCCGCGGCCGCGACGCCTGAGGCGTCACACCCGCATCCGCTGCACCCAGAACGCCCCGTTCGCTTCGGCGCACGGGGCGTTCCCGCGCGTCGGAACCGCACCCCGAGGCAGCTCACGCCAGGAGAACAGCGCCGACCCCGTCGCGAGCCGCGGAGAGGCGCCTAGCGCAGAGCGGGCAGAACGACCTCGTCGACGAGCTGCACCACCGCATCCGATTCGAGTGCGCGCCGCCGCAGGCTGACGCTGCCGAACGCCGCGGTCGGCACGAGGCTGGCGATGAGCGCGACCGGAGCGTCCGCACGCACCTCGCCCCGCTCGATCCATCGCTCGATCACTGCCGTGAGCGCCGCGACGGGCGGTCCGCCGACCACTCGATAGGCGATGTCGCGCAGCTCGTCGTCGCGTCCGATCTCGCTCAGGATGCTGGCGAGCACGCCGGCCGTGCGGTCATCCGCCCTCGCGAAGTGCATCGCCGCAGCGAGGAGATCCTCGCGGAGGGTGCCCGTGTCCGGCACCTCGGCAGCGACCTGCAGCGCACCGACCGCTGCCACGACGAGCTCGGCCTTCGTCTCCCATCGGCGGTAGATCGCGGAACGCCCGCACCGGGCGCGCTCTGCCACGGCGCCGATCGTCGTGCCGGCGTAGCCGCTCTCGATCAGCAGATCCTGCACCGCCTCGAGAATCGACGCCTCCACGCCGGGGTCACGAGGACGCCCCGCCGGTCTGGTCATCGCATCTGCGCTCATCGGACCCATTGTACATTCCGGTATCGAGCAGTACCGTTTATATCCGGTACTACTCGGTACCGGATATAAAAACCACACTCCAAGGAGCCGTCATGGTCACCACCGCCGTCCGCGCAGACCGACGCACCACCGGATCCCGGTTGCGCACCGCACTCATCCTCACCGCCGCCATCGCCGTGGCCATCGCGACGAACTCCGTCGTGGCCCTCCTCGCAGTGGCTGCCGGCGCTCCGGCGACATACGGGCCGCTGACACTGCCCGCCTACGCTCTGTTCACGACTCTGGGCATCGTCGTCGGCTGGATCGGCTGGTCGCTCGTGCGCCGCCGCGCCCGCAACCACCGCCGCACGCTCTCGATCCTCGTGCCGATCGTGACCGTGGCGTCGTTCATCCCCGACGTCCTGCTGCTCGTTCTCCGCTTCATCCCGGGAACGACGGGGAGCGCCGTCATCGGGCTCATGGTCATGCATGTCGTCGTCGTCGGAGTCGCAGTGCCCGCATACATCTGGGCCTCGAGGAGACGCTGAGGGAAGCACTGGCGCCACTCTCGGCCGAGAGGTCGCACGGCCGCGAAGTCCGTGCGTGACAGCGCGTCGGCGGACGCGTCGCACGGCGCGAAAGTCAGGCGCCCGGTTCTTCCGGGTGGAGCAACCGGGAGGCACCGAGAATCTCGATGCCGAGCAGGTGGCCGTCGCGATCGAAGTCGAGAAACAGCTCACCGGAGATGTCGTCGGGCAGGTTCACCGCGACGGTTCTCGCGACCTCGCCATCCGCGATCGCTGCGCCCACCGTCACGTACGCGGCGTCGACCTCAGGGTCGCGTCGCAGCTCACCCACGCCACAGAGTCGCGGCGGCGGCGGCGACATCCGGGGCACCCGCCGACTGCGCGAACGACACCGTCGTGCCGAGGTAGACCGCACCGGCGATCGCCGCCGCGAGCAGCACGATGAGGAATCCGAAGATCACTGCCGACAGCGCGCGGTATCCCCCGGATGTCGGCACCTCAGGTGCCACCGACGGCTGCGCCCAGTCGTCGGCCACCGGCGCCGGATGATCGCCCGTGAGGATCGCCGGCTTGGGCCGCGACCGGCGAGTGCTGGGAAGCATCGCCTCGGGCGGAGGCGGCGGAATGACGGCATCCGGAATCTCAGACTCCGCGGGAGGCGGCGGGATCACCGCATCCGGAACCTCGGACTCGGGCGGAGGCGGCGGAATGACAGCATCCTCCGGTCGGATGTACGGATCTCTGCTGTCACTGCTCATCTCAGCCCCCTACGGCTCCGACGTCGGTCGTGCCGACGTCCGTCTTGTGGAAGTTCTGGAACGAGCGGGATGCGGTCGGCCCGCGCTGCCCCTGGTAGCGGTTGCCGTAAGGGCCCGAACCGTACGGGTTCTCGGCCGGCGACGTCAGCCGGAAGAAGCACAGCTGACCGATCTTCATTCCGGGCCACAGCTTGATGGGCAGCGTCGCGACATTCGCGAGCTCGAGCGTCACGTGCCCCGTGAACCCGGGGTCGATGAAGCCGGCGGTCGAGTGCGTGATCAGCCCCAGGCGACCGAGCGACGACTTGCCCTCGAGGCGAGCCGCGATGTCATCGGCCAGGGAGACCTGCTCGAACGTGGCACCGAGCGCGAACTCGCCCGGGTGCAGGATGAACGGCTCGTCGGGGTCGACCTCGATCAGCCGAGTCAGCTCCGGCTGATCGACCGACGGGTCGATGAACGGGTACTTGTGATTGTCGAAGAGACGGAAGTACCGGTCCAGCCGCACGTCGATGCTCGACGGCTGGATCATCTCCGGCTCGTGCGGATCCAGACCGATGTGGCCGGAGGCGAGTTCTGCTCTGATGTCGCGGTCGCTGAGAAGCACGGCCCCAGCCTAGTTGGCACACGCGGCCGACACTTTGGCCATGACGGATCGTGCGGGTAGGCTTGCGTTCACCCGCTCCTCGGATGCGGGTACGGGGCTGTAGTTCAATGGCAGAACTTCTGCTTCCCAAGCAGATAGCGCGGGTTCGATTCCCGTCAGCCCCTCCGTATATGTAACACCCCGCTCGCTGTTCCCGCGACGCACTCCGGCACCTCCTCGTGGATCCATCACGGACTCGTCGGCGGGTGGTCGAGGGTGATGACGAGCTTCCGTGCCGATACGCCACGGCGAAGGGTGTCGATGGCTTCTTGGATGGCCGAAAGCCCGTGTCCTGCGATGTGGGCCTCCGGGTAGAGGTGGTGGCTGCCCGAAGCGAGAGCGGCAGGGAGATACCCGCCCCAGACGGCCGGACCCACGGGAGACGTGGCGATGGCGCTTCCCCAGATGAATGATGCCCTGATGCCGCGAGCGCGACTGCGCACCTGCAGGAGGGCGGTCTTCGTTCCGAGCGTCAGGAAGAGACGGATGCGGGCGAGAGAGAGACCGCCACGGCGGGGTTGTTCGTAGAACGAGACGGGAGGGCTCGCCATCGCGATCCGCGTGGCACCGGTGGCGCGGGCGATCCTCAGACAGGGCTCGGCCGATCCCACCGCGACGGCGAGGATCCCCGCCACCGCGGAGCCGCCGACCGCTTCGACGATCCGATTCGCCGCTTCCGGGTCGCGATAGTCGAAGGCGGCTTCTGCGCCCAGCCGCCTCATCCGGTCGTGGTTCTTCGCAGAGGCCGTCGTGATGACGCGATAACCGGCCGCTCGGGCGAGTTGGATCGCATTGCCTCCGACGGCTGTCGCGCCGCCCCAGATCACGACGACCTCATCGCGTTGCGCCGAGTCTCCGAGACGGGAGTAGTCCAGTCCCAGCTGCTCCTTCTCGAACAGGCCGGCCGCCGCAGTGGACACCGCCAGCGGCAGGACGGCGGCATCCTCGAAAGCTGTGGTGGCCGGCAGAGCGGCGGCCAGGCTCGCGTCGACCGCGACATAGGTCTGGAAGCCGCTCTCGGAGACGGCATCCCGACCCTTCTCCAAGCCCATCGCATACGCCAAGACGCGGTCTCCGACGACGAAATCGTCCACGCCCGCTCCGGTCTCGACGACCACGCCCGCGACGTCCTCCCCGAGGATCACCGGGTAGCGCAACCATCCGTACATGACAGTGCCGTTGGACTGGATGATCGCATCGAGCGGATTCACCGCCACCGCATGCACCTCGAGCAAGAGCTGCCCCGCCCCCGGCTTCGGCATCGGGGCATCTCGAATCGTCAGGTCCGCATAGGAGGAATCGATCCACGCCGCAGTGTTGTCACTCATTTTCTTGCGCTCTCCGAATCCGATGACATCTCGTGTCATCACAGTCGAGCTTACGACAGTTCGTGTCATCATTGCTGTATGCCTCGATGGTCACCGGATGCTGCACTGCGGTTGGAAGCTGCAGCGATGAACCTGTTCACCGACCAGGGGTACTCGGGAACCACGGTTCCCCAGATCGCCGAGGCGGCGGGACTGACCACTCGGACGTTCTTCCGCCACTTCTCCGACAAACGGGATGTCCTGTTCCTCCGAGATCGCGAGTTCCCCCAAGCGGTGAGCGACTTCATGGAGTCCATCCCGCAAGAACGCGGCGGGACGGCCACCGTGCGCGCAGGCCTCGCGGCCGCATGCCGAGGCCTCCAGGAGTGGCGGGAGCAGATCGCACGTCGACGCAGCATCATCCGCAGCGAACCCGCGCTGCACGAACGCGATCTTCTGCGCAGTCACTACCTCGCGCGCGCCATCGAACGGTCACTGAACCAGCGCGGCATCGCCCCTGAGCACGCACATACCTTGGCCGCCCTCGCCGTGACCTGTTTCGACCTCGCGATGGACCGATGGCTGGAAGGCCCCTCCGATCTCTCACTCGAGGATGCCCTGACTGCGGTGTGGACGGACATGCAGGGATGGATCAACGGGTGACATCGCCCCCACCGCATTCGACTGGACACCGACGGGAGAGTGCCGAGACGTCGACTGGCCGAGACATCAGCAGTGCCTTTCCCCATCCGATTCCTCCCGGGCTCCGAACAGGAGCAGATGGGCCCGTTCTCGCGCGCCCGAGAGGAGTTCCGATGATCGAATCGTCGACCCCGCCGCTCGCCGACCTCGACGGGTATCGCAACGTCACCGACCTGCTGGTCGCACGCGCAGCCGCAGCTCCCGATCACGTCGCCTTCGAGGTCAAAGGCGCGGATGCTCGAGGACCGTGGCGCCCGATCACGACTCGGGAGTTCCTCACCCAGGTGCGCGCTCTGGCCAAGGGCTTCATCTCCCAGGGCGTGCGGGCCGGCGACCGCATCGCGATCATGGCGCCGACGCGCTACGAATGGGCCGTCGCCGACCTCGCCTCCTGGTTCGCCGGCGCCGTCGTCGTGCCGATCTACGAGACGTCATCGCCGTCGCAGGTCAACGCCATCGTCGCCGATGCCGGCGTGCGCCTGGCGATCGGCGGCACCACGGAGCACGCGGTGCTTCTTCGGGCGGCGCTCACGCAGACCGGACGGAACACTCTCGGCGCCTGGACGATGGATGCCGCGGCATCCGGCACGCTCTCCGACCTGGTCGCGCGGGGCGTCGACGTCGCCGACGACGAACTCGAGGCTCGCAGGACCTCGGCCTCGCAGGACGACCCCGCGACGATCGTCTACACCTCGGGCACCACGGGCGAGCCGAAGGGGGTCGTGCTCACGCACCGGAACTTCCTCGGGCAGGTGCTCAACATCGCCGCCGCCTACCGCGAGATCGTGAACGAGCAGGGCAACACCGTCATCTTCCTGCCTCTGGCCCACGTGCTGGCGCGCGGGCTGCAGCTGATCTGCCTGGCCAGCGGCATGCGCATCGCGCACCTCTCCGATCCCTCGACGGTCGTCGCGACTCTCGACACTCTGCGCCCGACATTCCTGGTCGTCGTTCCGCGGGTGCTGCAGAAGATCCAGGCCGCCGCGGCCGACAAAGCCGCCGAGAAGAAGCTCTCGGCGGTGTGGGCCAAGGCCCGGTCGACGGCTGTCTCCTGGGGCCACCGCGCCGAACGGATCGACGCCGGCCGCCGTCTCCCGAAAGACCTCGGGCTCAGCCTGCGGCACCGCTTCTTCGACGCTCTCTTCTACCGCCGCCTCCGCACCGTGATGGGCGGGCGCGTCGGATACATCCTGTCGGGTGGAGCCGCGCTCGACGCCGAACTCTCGCTCTTCTTCCGCGGCATCGGCGTTCCCGTCATCGAGGGCTACGGTCTCACCGAGACGACGGCGCCGCTCACCGGCAACCTGCCCGGCCGCATCGCCTCCGGCAGCGTCGGCTCGCCGCTGCCAGGGCTCACCGTGCGCATCAGCGACGACGGCGAGGTGCTCGCCCGCGGCATCGGCGTCTTCGGCGGGTACCGCAACCCGGCCCACGACGAGGGTGCCTTCGTCGACGGCTTCTTCCGCACCGGCGACCTCGGGCGGCTCGACGACCAGGGCCGGCTCTTCCTCGAAGGCCGACTCAAAGACGTGATCGTGACCTCGAACGGCAAGACGGTGGTGCCGACGCGCTGGGAGAGCGTCGTCGAGGCGGATCCGCTGGTCTCGCACGCGGTGATGGTCGGCGAGGGGAAGCCGTATCTCTCGGCGCTCCTCGTGCTCGACCCCGAGCAGACCCGGGCATGGGCGGATGCCGAAGGCCTCAGCATCCCTCTCCTCGCCGAGACCGACATCCGCGCCGTGACCGAACCGACGCTGCGCGCCCGCCTGCAGCGCACCGTCGACGCCGCCAACGCGCTCGTCGCTCGCAGCGAGCAGGTGCGCCGTTTCAGCGTCGTGTTCGCCGACCTCGACGACCGCGGACTCGTCACCCCGACCATGAAGCTCAAGCGGAGCGTCGTGCTGCATCGCGCAGCCCTCACCGTCGAAGACCTCTACCTCTGACAACCGGAAAGAACACCATGTCCTCCCCCACTTCCTCCGCACCGAAGTCATCCCGGTCCTCGCTGATCGCGATCATCGTCGCCCTCGTCATCGGCGCCCTCGTCGCACTCGCCGGCAGCCAGGGCGGCGCGACCGTCGGCGGCATCCCGCTGTTCGCCATCGCCGTCGCCGCGGCCTTCGCGATCCAGATCCTCGCCTTCATCCCCGCGATGCTTCTGCGCACCGAGCGGTTCTTCGACCTCACCGGCAGCCTCACCTTCCTCGCCATCTCCGTGGCCCTCGTGCTGATGACGCCCATGCCCGATGCCCGCAGCTGGATTCTCGCGGCGATGGTGATCCTGTGGGCGGCACGCCTCGGATCGTTCCTCGCGATGCGCGTGCACAAGGCCGGATCCGACGGCCGCTTCGACGAGATCAAGGGATCGCCCGTGCGCTTCCTGCAGGTGTGGGTGATCCAGGGCGCGTGGGTGTCGATCACGGCGGCAGCGGCGTGGATCGCGATCAGCACGGATGCCGCCTCGCGAGCGCCCATCGGATGGCTGACCGTCGTGGGCATCGTCGTGTGGCTGCTCGGCATGACCATCGAGATCGTCGCCGACGCGCAGAAGTCCGCTTTCCGCGCCGACCCGCGTCACAAGGACGAGTTCATCCGCACCGGACTGTGGTCGCGTTCGCGCCACCCCAACTACTTCGGCGAGATCGTGATCTGGGTCGGCGTCTTCCTCACCGCCGCACCCGTGCTCGCCGGGTGGCAGTGGGTCGCGATCCTCTCGCCGCTCTTCGTCATCCTGCTGCTCACGCGCGTGAGCGGCATCCCGCTGCTCGAGGCCCGCGCCGAGAAGAAGTGGGGCGACCGCGCCGACTACGTCGAGTACCGCGAGAGCACGCCCTCGCTGATCCCGCGGCTCACGCGGCCCGTGGTCCGCGAGCACGCGGCGTAAGAACCGCGACGGGCTCAGGCGCGCGCAGCCGCCCGCAGCGACGCCAGGTTGAGGTCGATCGTCCCGATCACGTCACGCGCGGTCGTGTCACCCGGGCGTCGGCTCACCTTCAGCCCGAGTCGCTCGACCCCACGCGCCGCGGCGAGCGCGGCCGCGACATGGGTGGCATCCAACAAGGATCCCGATGCGGGATCGGCATCCGCGAGCGGCAGATGCCCGTCCGCCCACGCCGGGCCATAGGGCCCGTCCACCGCAGCGGTTCCGGAGAACGTCAGTCCGGCGAGCCGGCCGGTCTCCGCAGCGAGAGCGATCTGTGAGGTCACGGCGTCGGCGTCGCGGGTCTCGATCGCCGAGCGCCCCCAGTTCAGCCAGAGCTCGATCGGAGTGTCGACCGAGAGGATCGCACTGATCTCCTCGTCGAGCGACAGGAACCCCTTCTCCCACGAATGGCTCGTGGTCGCGGCGTCGCAGTGCTCGACGATCAGCTGGGCTCCCGTCCAGTCCCACTGCGCGATCTCGTCCAGGGACTCGGCGAGGCGCGCTCCGTCCGCGTGGCCTTGCGGAGCCGTGTGCAGAGCCACCAGCTTCACGGAGGCGTCGCTTCCGGCTCCGATCCGCCGCACGTCCTCGGCGACGGCACGCAGGTCCGCGAGGGCAGCACGACGGCCGTCGCCGTCGGGTGATGCGATGCCGTAGCGCGCATCCGCGCCGCACTGCTTCATGACCCAGGGCAACGGCGTCACGGCGAGCTCCGCCCCGGCAGGCACGTGGCTCAGGAACCACGCCGGATCATGAGGGTGAAGGCGTCCCATCCACGGCACCTCGAGCCCCGTCACGCCCGGCAATGCGCAGAGCGCAGGCAGGAGTTCGCCCTCCAGATCGGGGTCCCAGGTCGAGTGCGCAGGAGAGACGGCGTAGGAGCTGACCAGCAGCGGCGTGAGCGACTCCGTCATGACACCAGGTGGCGATGCGTCTGCGTGTGCCGGTAATAGTCGACGAGCGCCAGCTGCGAGGCGGCCGCCTCATCGACGAGAACGGTGACTCGCGGATGGTGCTGCAGGATCGTCGCGGGCCATCGGGCCGACACAGGCCCCTCGACGAGCTGACCGACCGCTTCCGCCTTCGTCTCACCGGTCGCGACGAGCACGATTCGTCGGGCGTCCATGATCGTGCCGAGTCCTTGCGTGAGGCAGTGGTACGGGACCGCATCGACGTCGCCGCCGAAGAACCGGGCATTGTCCGCTCGGGTCTGCGCAGTGAGCGTCTTCACGCGGGTCCTCGATGCCAGCGATGAGCCCGGCTCATTGAACGCGATGTGCCCGTCGGCGCCGATCCCGAGGATCTGCAGGTCGACACCGCCCGCCTCGCGCATCGCCTTCTCGTACTCGGCGCATGCGGCGTGCAGGTCGGCGGCGTCGCCGTCGGGTCCGCGGACCGCACCGGGGGCGAAGTCGACTCGCGAGACGAAGTCCACCTCGATCACCGTGCTGTAGCGGCACGGATGACCCGGAGGCAGCCCGACGTATTCGTCGAGCATGAATCCGCCGGCGCGAGCGAGCGACACCTCGCCGTTCGCGACGCGCTGAGCGACCGCGTCATAGATGCGCAGCGGGCTCGACCCCGTCGCGAGGCCGAGCACGGCGTCCGGTCGGTCCGAGACCACCGCAGCGATGTCATCGGCGACGATCTCGCCGATCTCGTCTGCGGGCGCGATGACGACATCCATCAATTCTCCTCGGTGAGTGCGGCGACGAACCACGACGTGATGCTCGTCGGGTGGGTGATCGCGGTGCCGACGCACACGGCGAAGGCTCCGGCGGCAGCTGCGGCCGCTGCCTGGGCAGGCGAGTGGATGCGCCCCTCCGCCATGACCGGGGTGGTGCAGCGCGACGCGAGCATCGCGATCAGCTCGAGGTCGGGGCCCTCGGACTTCGGCCGCTCGGACGTGTATCCCGAGAGCGTGGTGCCCAGGATGTCGACTCCGGCCTGCTCGGCCGCGAGGGCGTCGTCGAGGGATCCGCAGTCGGCCATGATCAGCGCGTCCGTGTGCTCGCGGAGCGCCGCGACCGTCTCGGCGAGGCTTCTCCCGTCCGGCCGCGGCCTGCGGGTCCCGTCGATCGCGACGATGTCGGCACCCGCATCGGCGACCGCTTTCGCGTGCTCGAGCGTCGGCGTGATGAAGACGTCGGAATCGCCGTCCTTCCACAGCCCGATGACCGGAACGGTCATGCCCGCGACCGCTCTGATGTCGTCGAGCCCCTGCACCCGGATGCCGGCGGCTCCGCCGACGACCGCCGCCTGTGCGATCTGCGCCATGGTGCGGGGGTCGCGCATGGCCTCGCCGGGGTAGGCCTGACATGAGACGATGAGGCCGCCGCCCAGCGCGTCGAGGATGTCGGTGAATGTCATATCGCCCTCCAGGCGGATGCTGCCGCGCCCCACAGGGGCGCGTCGTCGCCGAGAACGCCCGGCAGGATCGGAGTGGACTGCAGCGCATCGATGGCGTCGTCGGCGAAGGCACGGAGCATCGGCGTCCACCACGCGTCGCCAATCTTCGGCACACCCCCGGTGATCACGATGCGCTCCGGGTCGAGGATCGTGGCGGCTCCCGCCAGCGCACGCCCGACGGCGGCGGCCGATCCGCTGAGGGCGCGGATGGCGATCGGATCGCCATCCGCTGCGGCGGCCGCGACCCCGCGCGCATCGACGACGAGCGGGTCTCCGCCGAGGGAACGGAAGTGCGCGTGCATGCCGATGCCCGAGCCGATGGCTTCGAGGTGCCCCCTGCGGCCACAGGGGCATCGCAGATGCGCGGCACCCGGAGTCGGCAGGTGGCCGATCTCGCCCGCGATGTGATGGGCGCCTCGAACGGCACGGCCGTCGACGATGAGTCCGGCGCCGACTCCGGTGCCGATGGCGACGACGAGCACGCTCGCCGCACCAGCCGCAGCACCCCGCCGATGCTCTCCTTCAGCATGCGCGTCGACGTCGTTCTGCACGACGATTGGAGCGTCTGGTACGAGCAGTTCCCCCAGTGCCTCACGCACGAGCCGGGCCACAGGCGTGCCCGGCCAGTCGGAGAACGTGTCGGTGGCCGAGACGATCGTGCCGGTCGATGCGTTCACGACGCCGGCCGTGCCGATCCCGACGCCCGCGAGACGCTCGCGCGATCCGTCGAGAAGCCTCCGAGCCAGACCCGCGACGGTCGAGACGACCGCCGCGGGCCCTTCGGCTGCTCTGGTCGGCGCCGTCTCGGTGCGCAGCAGCACATCGTCACGATCGACGAGAGCAGCTGACGTCTTGGTTCCGCCGATGTCGACGGCCAGGACGACCTCGCCCGACGACGCGTGCCCGAGACGCCCCGACATCAGGAGACGACGACCGGCAGCATCCCCTGTTCGGAGAGGATCTGGCGGATGCGGGCGACAGTGTCGACGTCGAGCGACTGCACGGTGTCGGCCATGGTCGCGTGGTCGATGATGCCGCGGGCGTGCATGGCCGCCTTGAACGCGCCGACGCCGGTCGCGTCGCCGGAGAGACCCCTCGGCTCGAAGACGATGTCGAACGCACGGTTGATGCGCTCCTGCTCTGTGCGCGCCTCCGCCCAGTCGCCGCGCTGCGTGGCATCCCACAGCCTGACGTAACCCTCGGCCTCGACGTTCGCGAAACCGGGCACCACGCCGTCAGCACCTGCCAGCGCCATGGCGTCGACGACGACCTCGTGGCCCGTGAGCAGCTGCAGCGGGCGGCCCGCAGCATCGTTCGCGGCGATCAGTCGGCGGAACGAGACGTCGTCGCCCGAGGAGTCCTTGACGCCACGGATGACGCCTTCGCTCCCGAGCTGCACGAGCAGATCGATGCCGAGCTTGGAGTGCACACGGACCGGCACGTCGTACGCCCACAGCGGCACGTCGATCGCGGCGGCGATCGCCCGGAAGTGATCGGCGACCTCGGCGGGGGAGTTCAGCGTGTAGAGGGGCGCTGTCGTGACGATCGCCTCTGCGCCGGCTGCCACCAGACGTCGCGCGGTCTCGATGATGCGGGGCGCGGTCAGCTCGATCGCACCGGCGATGATCGGAACCCGACCGGCGTTCGCCCGCACGATCGTCGTGAGCAGCTCGACGCGCCGATCGTCGGTGAAGTAGGCGGTCTCGCCGGTGGATCCGAGGGCGAACAGGCCCGAGACGCCCTCGGCGATGAGCCGCTCGACGAGCCGCTCGAGCGACGTGTGGTCGATCGTGCCGTCGGGCAGCAACGGCGTGGCGACGGGCGGGATGACACCGGTGAAGGTGACGGAGGAGGATGCAGTCATGGTGTTCCGGTCGTTTCAGTTGGTCGGTTCGAGCAGCGAGGGCGCGGCGCCCAGCAGCGTTCTGGTGTAGTCGTCCGAGGGCGCCTCGAACACGCGGGCGGCGTCCCCGAACTCGACGACCCTCCCCCGGTTCATCACGGCGATCTCGTCTGAGAGGTAGCGGACGGTCTGGATGTCGTGCGATATGAAGACCATGCCGAGCCCGAGCTGCTCCTTCAGGTCGGTGAGGAGGTTGAGGATCTGAGCGCGCACCGAGACATCGAGCGCCGAGGTGGGTTCGTCGGCGACGATGACCTGCGGATCCAGCACCAGTGCCCGGGCGATGGCGACACGCTGACGCTGACCACCCGAGAGCTGGCTGGGCAGTGCCTCGAGTGCCGAGGCCGGGAGCCCCACGAGTCCGATCAGATCGCGTACCTTGCGGTCACGGCTCGAGGTCGTGCCGATCCGGTGCACCTGCATCGGGTCCAGCAGCGCATCGCGCACGGTCATCCGAGCGTTCAGGGCCGTCGCCGGGTCTTGGAACACGACCGACAGGATGCGGCCGAGCCGTCGGCGCACCGCCGGGGTGAACGACGTCACGGTCTCGCCGTCGAAGACGACCCGGCCGCTCGTGGGCTTCTCGAGGCCGACCAGCACCTTGGCGGAGGTGGACTTGCCCGAGCCCGACTCCCCCACGATCCCCAGGGTCTGCCCCCGCTTCACGGTGAGCGAGACACCGGCGAGGGCGTCGACGTACTTCGGCCGGAACAGCGACGACGCACGTGTCTTGTAGCGGACGTGCACGTCCTCGAGCTCGATGACGGCGTCGTTCATCGTCCTGCTCCGATCGCGTCGATGGGCGCATCGTCGGGATGCGCGGCGTAGTAATGGTCGGTTCCCTCGATCCGTCGACGCACCGGCGCGACCCCCGCATAGCGGGTCGGGTCGGACGAGCGAGGAGCGAAGCGGTCGCCGGCGGGGAAGTCGCGCGGCGACGGGACGACGCCGGAGACCTGGTGGAGCCTGTCGGACCCCGCCTCGATCGACAGCACGGCGCCGAGGAGACCCTGCGTGTACTCGTGCACCGGCTGCGTCAGGATCTCTCGGGTCGTGCCCTGCTCGACGACCTGCCCCGCGTACATCACCGTGATGCGGTGGGTGAGCTCGGCGACGAGCGCGAGGTCATGCGACACGAAGACCAGGGCGAAGCCGAGCTCGCGCTGCAGCCGCATCAGCAGCTCGACGACCTGCGCCTGCACCGTGACGTCGAGAGCCGTGGTCGGCTCGTCGGCGATCACGAGTCGCGGATCGCGGGTGAGCGCCATCGCGATCAGCACGCGCTGACGCTGACCGCCCGACAGCTCGTGCGGGTACGAGGCCAGCGTGCGCGCGGGGTCGAGTCCCACCAGCTCGAGCAGGTCCTCCGCCGTGCGCGTGCCGCCTCGGGATGTGAGCTGCTTCATCTGCGAGCGGATGAGCATCGCCGGGTTCAGCGAGCTCAGCGCATCCTGGTAGATCATCGCGATGTCGTGGCCCCGCAGCGCGTTGCGTCGCTTCGGGGTCATCTGCAGCAGATCCTGGCCGTCGAAGAGGATGCGTCCTCGAACGTCGGCCTTCGGGTCGAGCAGGCCCATGATGGCCAGCGAGGTGATCGACTTGCCGCAGCCCGACTCGCCCACCAGCGCCATGGTCTCGCCGGGGCGCACCGTGAAGCTGACATGGTCGACCACGTCGACGTCACCGTGCCGCGGGAACGAGATGCAGAGGTCCTGCACATCGAGCAACGGGGTCTCGTCGCCCGCGTAGACGAGCCGATCGGTGCGGGAGAGCTCGCGCTGCCGCAGAACGGCGAGCCGCTCGGAGAGAGGCACCGCGGGTGCCACCGGCACCAGCACGTCCGGCACGCCGCTCGGAACGGAGAGATTGACGGCGGTGTCGACCGTGACGATCACATTCGTGTCGTCGTGGCCTGCGGCCGCCTCTTCGAGCTCGTGCGTCGACTCCTCGGTGTTCGCGGCATCGGCGGTGATCTTTCGTGCCCGCGGCGACACCATCGCATCGGTCATCCCCTCGGAGAGGATGTTGAGACAGAGCACCGTCAGCATGATGAGGATGCCGGGGAAGAAAGTCGCCCACCACGCCCCGCTCATCAGCAGGTTGCGACCGGCGGCGATCACGTTGCCCCACGACGGCTCGGGGTCGGGCACGCCGGCCTGCAGGAACGACAGCGACGCCTCGAAGACGATCGCGTCGGCGACGAGCACGGTCGCGAAGACGAGCACCGGGGCCATCGCGTTGCGGGCGACGTGCTTGGCGATGATCCTCGGAGTGCCTGCGCCCATGACGCGCACGGCTGAGACGTAGTCCTCGCCGTACTGATCGAGGATGTTCGCGCGGATGATGCGGGTGAGCTGCGGCACATAGAGGAAGGCGATCGTGAGCACGAGCACCGGCAGCGACTTGCCGAACACCGCCACGAACACCGCGGCGAGCGCGATGCCCGGGAAGGACATCACCACGTCCATCACCCGCATGAGGGTCTCGGAGATCCACCGAGGGGCGGTGGCGGCGATGGTGCCGAACACGCAGGCCGCGGCGAGTGCGACCAGGGTCGCGCCGAGCCCGATCACCAGGGAGTACCGGGCGCCGTACACCAGTCGGGAGAAGATGTCGCGGCCCTGGCGGTCGGTGCCGAACCAGTGCTCCGCGCTCGGCGGCTGCACCGGGGCACCGGATGCCAGCGGGTCGAACGGCGCGATCAGGGGTGCGGCGATCGCGGCCAACGCGATCACTGCGAGCACCACGATGCAGATCAGGGAGCCGAGGGACAGGCCGCCGAGGCGGAGTCCCGGAAGCGAGAGTCGATCAGTCAGTTTGCGTCGCATGTCACACCGCCCGGATTCGGGGATTGATGAGCACGTACAGGAGGTCGACAATGATGTTGATCACCACGAAGGCCAGTGACACTGCGAGAGTCACGCCCTGCACGAGATTGGGTTCGTTGTTGGTCACGCCGTTGAGGATCAGGGTGCCCATGCCGGGGATCGCGAAGATGATCTCGATCACCACCGCCCCGCCGATGAGGTAGCCGATGCGCAGGCCGAGCACGGTCACGGGCGTGATCAGGGCGTTGCGCAGCACGTTGCGACCGACGACGACGGTCCGCGGGATGCCGGCGCCGAGTGCCGTGCGCACGTAGTCACGGTCGAGCTCCTCGACCATCGAGGTGCGCACGACGCGGGAGAGCTGACCGATCACCGGAACGGCGAGCGCGATGGCCGGCAGCGCCATGCGGGCGAGCCACCCTGCCGGGTCGGCCCACGGATCGGGCAGGGGACCGGACGCGGGCAGCACGTTCAGCCCGAGGGTGAAGAGCTGGATGAGCAGGATCGCGAGCCAGAACGAGGGCGTCGACAGCGACGCCACCCCGATGATGCGGATGAGCTGGTCGGGCCAGCGGTCACGATAGACGGCGGCGAGGACGCCGATCACGAAGGCGACGATGACGGCGATGAGGAGGCCGAGGAAGGTCAGCGCCAGCGTGACGGGGAACGCACGGACGACCTCGTCGATCACCGGAAGGCTCCGCGCCGAGTAGGTGCCGAGGTTGCCCTGCAGCAGTCCCACCAGGAAGGTGAAGTAGCGCACGAGCAGCGGCTGATCGAGGCCGTACTGCTCCCGGTACGCCTGCAGCGCCTCCGGGGATGCGGTCTCGCCGAGCGCGGTGCGTGCCGGGTCGACGGGCGAGAACGACATCACGAAGAAGACGAGGAACGTGATGCCGAGGATCATGAACGGCAGCTGCAGCAGCCGTCGTCCGATGAGGCGGAGCGTGTTGGACACGTGCCGCTCCTTCCAGGTTCGGGGAGGTGTGGCGGGGATGCGCTCGGGCGCGCACCCCCGCCGTGGAGACCGGGACTACTTCGCCGCCACGCCGACGTCGAGGAACGACAGGCCGGTGGTAGGGACGGGGGCGAATCCGACCAGCTCCTGGCTGCTCCATGCGGTGGGCAGCTTGCGGTGGAACAGCGGGTAGAGCACTGCCTGGTCGGAGAGCAGGTCGTACGCCTCGTCCCACGTGGCCTGCTGCTCGTCGCCCTGCTGCCGCACGGCGGAGTCGAGGAGCGTCCGCAGTTCGGCGTACTCGGGCGAGTCGGCCCAGTTGGTGCGGGTCTGGGTCCAGACGTTCTCGCCGTACCACCAGTTCATCAGCAGGTCCGGGTCGACGCCGAAGACCGATGGGTCTCCGGGTGCGATCGCGACAGTGTAGTCACCGGAGTCGACCTTCTCGTACATGGCGGCCGACTGCCCGATGTCGAGCGTGGTGTCGATGCCGATGGCGTCGAGCGACTCCTTGATGAGCGGCGCGACCTCCTTCACCCAGCCGGTGTCGGTGGTGAGCAGCGTGATCGACAGGTCGTCGACGCCCGCTTCGTCCAGCAGCTCCTCGGCCTTCTCGGGGTCATAGCTGTAGACCGTCGAGGCCTCGTTGTAGTTCGGGTACGTCTCGGGCAGGAACGAGGTCGCGGGGGTCGCGTTGCCGAGCATCCCGGTCTCGATGATCTTGTCCATGTCGAGGGCGTAGTGCATCGCCTGGCGCACGCGTACGTCGTCGAAGGGCGCTGCCTTCGTGTTGAACATCATGAACAGCAGCCCGAAGGATTGCACGCTCTCGACGTCAGCCGCGGATGCCAGGGAGTCGACGTCGATGTACGGCACGTCCTCCATGGCTTGGATCGTGCCCGTCGACATCGCCGTGACTCGGGCGGAGGCGTCGGACAGCAGGTTCCAGTTCATGCCCGCAGCGAGTGCCGGGTGCGGGCCGTTGTAGTCGTCGTAGCGCTCGAAGACGAGCTTGTCCTCGGGCACGGCGGAGACGAGCGAGTACGGGCCCGAGCCGACGGGGTTCGCTCCGAAGCCCTCGGGATCTGCCTCGACGACCGCCTTCGGAACGATCTTGACGACGCCGAGTCGCTCATTGATGAGCGAGAACGGGTAGTCGGTGGTGATCTGCACCGTGTCCTCGTCGACGGCGGTGACGGTGTCGACGAAGTCGATGAAGGTGCGGAACAGTGAGTTGTTGTCGGGGTTCAGCACCCGCTCGTAGCTGAAGACGACATCCTCGGCAGTGACGGGGTCGCCGTTCTGGAACGTCGCTCCTTCGCGCAGATCGATCTCGTACGTGGTGTCGTCGACCTGGGTCGGGAGGTCCGCGGCCAGCGCGGGCGCCGCCTCCTGCGTGACGGGGTCGAGGTCGACCAGGCCTTCGAAGACATGCCAGTTCGCCGAGACCGTGACGGCGCCGGAGGCCACCATCGGGTCGAAGCTGCCGTTCAGCGTGTACGAGATGCCCGCTTCGATGATCGCGTCCGCGTCGATGTCGCCGGCGGATGCGCTCTCGTCGGCTGCCGGGGTCGCGCCGGCCGCGCAGCCGGCGAGGACGACCGACGCGGCGACGGTGCCGGCGATCAGTGTCGTGAATCGACCCGCACGGCGGCGGGTGACGTGTCGGTTCATGTGTGCTCCAGGGTGGGTGGGGGACATCTTGAGGACATCTGATGTCTGATGTACTCTAAACACACGTTCGATCGAATCACAAGAGTGAGATGATCAGAGCGTTTGCGTCGGGACGAGAGGGAGACCAGATGAAGTCCACCACGAGTAGGGCATCGCGGATGCGGCGCTCGACGACGGCGGATCAGATCAAGCAGCTCATCATCGCCCGCGGGCTGACCCCCGGCGATCCACTCCCGACCGAGACCGAGCTCTGCGAAGAGCTCGATGTGTCGCGCTCGTCGGTCAGGGAGGCGATCCGCACCCTGTCGACGCTCGACATCGTCGATGTCCGGCACGGCCACGGCACCTACGTCGGCGCGATGTCGCTGGATCCGATGGTCGAGGCGCTGGTCTTCCGAGGGGTCCTCTCACCCGAAGGATCCCTCCAGTCTCTGCGCGAGGTGGTCGAGGTGCGCCTGGCTCTCGACCTCTCGATGGCCGAGCGCGTCGTCGCGGCCGCCCAGGTCGACGAGGGTGGAGAGCTCGATGAGCTCGTCGCCGAGATGGTCGACAAGGCGAGCCGAGGCGAGCACTTCCTCGAGGCCGACCGCCTGTTCCACACCAAGCTCTTCGACGCGATCGGCAACCGACTCGTCGGCCAGCTCGTCGGCGCCTTCTGGGATGTGCACACGGCCGTACTGCCCCAGCTCGACATCGATCAGCCCGATGACATCCACCAGACTGCGGTCGCGCACGGCGACATGCTCGCCGCCGTCCGAGCAGGCGACGTCGACGCGTATCGCGAGGCGGTGATCGAGCACTACCGTCCGCTGCAGCGCGTGCTCGCACAGGCCGGCGCTGCGCGCGCCTGAACCCAGAGCCACGGCGCGCGCGCGGAGCTACGGGGACGGAGGAGCGCCTCTCACGCGAAGTCGAGCTCGCCGCGCACGATCGAGTCGCCCGAGTGCGCAGGATCGCCGTCGACCGGCTCGAAGGAGATGTCGACCAGGCGGTACTCGTCGAGGTCCACGCTGTCGGGGACGCGGAACGTGCCCGACGAGTCGTCGAGCACCCCGAGGCTGATCAGCGCCTGTCCGTCCTCGCGGATCAGCCACACCTCGCGGTAGTCGCCGGCGACGAGCTCGTCGCCGTCGAGGGTCACTGTCAACGTGCGCCGGCCGTCGCCGTCGTCGTCGATCCGGGCCTGCCCCTCCGCATCGGGGTGGTCGGGGAACGCGGCGAGCTCGGCCGAGGCGATCACGGCAGAGGAGGGCGTGAGGGTGCGGGCGATCCAGACGCCGGCGCCGATCGCGACGACGAGCGCCATCGACGCGGCGAGGATCCACATGGTGGCCGACGAGCGGCGGCGTGGACGGACACGAGCCCGGTGTCGCGGCGCAGCCGCTTCCGCAGCATCCGCCTCAGTCGCTGTCGCCGGACCGGCCGCCGAGACCGGTGCCGATGCAGCCGGTGCCGATGCAGACTCCGATTCCGATTCCGGCGGGTGGACGTCGGATGCCGGGTCGGCAGCGACCGCCGAGGTCAGCCCGAGTTCGCCGTGGATCCTCGACCAGACGTCGGCGGGCGGGGATTCCAGGTCGCCCTCGACGACGCTGGAGCGCGCCACGAGCGCCACCCGCGACATCGCAGCGACCTCGGCGGCACAGTTCTCGCACTCGACGAGGTGTTCCATGTCGGCGTCGGATCCGGCCGGTTCGCCCATCGCGATCAGGGCGATCTTCTCGTCATCGAGATGTGACACGGTTCACCTCCAATCGGTCGCGCATGCGGGCAAGGCTTCGGCGGATATGGCTCTTCACGGTGCCGAGCGGCATCCCCATTCTGCGTGAGATCTCTTCGTGGGTCAGGTCATCGTAGAAGGCCAGTCGCATGACGGCCTGTGCATCCGGCGCGAGCTGCTGGAGCTCGCTCGAGAGCAGCAGCGTCTCGGACAGATCGATCGATTCGGAGACGAGGGCGTCGGGCGGAGTGAGTCGTTCCATCTCGGCCTGCAGCTGCTGCACCTTGGCGCGCGCCTCGAACGTGTCGGCGATCCGGCGCCGCGCGATCGTGATCAGCCAGGTCGACAGTCGCGCCTTCGACGAGTCGTATCCGGCACGCGAGTTCCACGCCGACACGAAGGTGCGCTGGGTGACGTCCTCGGCATCCCCCCGATCGCCGAGCGAGCGCAGCGCCAGGGTGAAGACGACCGGCGACCACCGCCGGTAGAGCTCCGCGAGCGCCTGCTCGTCGCCCGCGACGAAGCGCTGGTCGAGCGCCGCTTCGGCTTCGGTGGTCTCATCCACCCGGAGTCTCCTCTCCATGGTGATCACCCCGCCTCATCGCGGGACCGCCACCGCGACCACGTTATCGCGGTAGTGCCCGGTCTGGCTGTCGAAAGGTCCGCCGCACGTGACCAGCACAAGGGCCGAGGGGCCACCACGCTGGAAGAGCTCGTCGGTCGGCAGTGCCGCCTTCTCGTAGTAGGTCAGCGACTGCACCACGAACTCGCGGCTGGTGCCGTCGGCCGCCGTGATGAGGATGGTCTCGCCGGCGGGCACGTCCCGCAGGCGAGCGAGCGGTCCGATCGGATAGTCGATCGCGTCGACGTGCGCTGCGATCAGAATCCGGCCGCTCGTGCTCGTGGCATCCGCTCCGTATCGATACCAGCCGGCGATGGCCGGGTCGACGGGCAGTTCCATCTGTCCGGAGTCGGCCACCCCGACGTCCGTCACCGGCATGTCGATGGCGAGCGACGGGATGGCCAGACCCACGGGAGCGACGGATGCGGTCGGGGTGGGGAGAGCACCCGGCCGCACGGCGACGTCTCTCGCGGGAGTGGGAGGGACGGGCGATGGAGTCGTGGGGGGCGACTCCGTGGAAGGAGGGAGATCCGCGCCCGCCCCTCCCGGTGTGCATGCCACGAGGCACGCCGCGGTGACCAGGGCGCCGAGCGTCATGATGACGCGGCGCAGACGGTCCGTCCGCAGCGTGCCTCGGAGCATCAGCGCACCGTCTGGCGGCGACGGACGATCAGGCCCGCACCCACGGCGGTCGCGATCGCGAGGGCGACGAGACCCGCCGAGAGGAGGGCGTTCGCCGAGGCATCCTGCTCAGCGAGGTAGCCCGCGGTGCCGGAGGGCACTCCGTCGGGGTTCGAGTGGAGTCCCGAGATCGTCTGAGCGGCGATCGCGAGGTTGCCGTCTTCGGCGCTGCCCCACGCGTAGACGATCGTGTTGACGCCCTCTTCGATCGCGACGTCTGCCGGACCGATGACCGGGTCGGTCGTGCCGGTCAGAGCGACGGCGGCCGACACGGTGCCCGCGGGGAGGTCGAGCTTGGCCTCGTTCGGGTTCGTGAGGTTCTCGATCACGGGCGATCCGCCCGCGAGGATGTCGACCGCGGGCGCCGCGGCGGTGTGACGCACGGTGAGTCGCCCCTGGCCGGGAGCCGTCTGCGAGATGTCGTTGGTGAAGAGGTTGAGGCCGGGTTCGCCCGCTTCGGTCAGGTGGGCCACGGCGGTGTAGTTCCCGCCTGCTTCGAGAGCGAGGGTCGCCGGGCCGAGGATCGGCGCGCTGGCGTCGGCGGCATCGGGAGCGGTGAGCGCCACCTCGTACGAACCGGCGGGTAGCTCGAGCGGTCCGGCGAGGTCTCCGGGCGCGAAGTCGTCGAGGGTGAGCTCGCCGTTCACGTACACGTCGACGGGGGTGTCGGGGATCGCGTGCAGCACCGAGAGCTGTGCGGCCTGGGTGGTGGCGGCGCCGGCCGGCATGGCCAGACCGAGAGCGGTGATCATTCCGACGGCGAGGCCGGCGGCGACTGTCTTGCGCATCTGTTCCTCCTGTACCCGGACCGCCCTGTGCGGCCCTTCATAGGAGTTGTTCTCCGGGAGCGCCGGGTTTGGATGCACCTGGATGAAGATTTCTCAGATCGGAATGTCGATGTCCGTTCCGGCTATCCGAGCAGCCACTGCTGCAGGGGGTACACGAAGTAGAGCAGCGAGAAGGCCTCGTAGATCGCCCCGATGATGAGCAGCGCGAGGGCGGGCAGGCTCAGCCAGCCGATGTGCTGGAGTCCGCGCAGGTAGGCCGCGCGTCGATTCCGCGCACCGATCGCCTGTGGGCGAACCCAGTACCGGCCCAGCAGGAACGCGCCCAACAGCAGGAGGATGTAGGCCTGCAGCTCGATCACGAGAGTCAGCGAATGCGGGATCAGCGCGACCCACCCCTCCGGCGTCGTCGGCACGAGGGTCACTCCGGTCGTCACCGACCAGACCGCGAACGTCGCGAGTCCGAGGAACGGCACGACGAGCGAGGGCAGCAGGATCGTGAGGGCGCCGAGCCGCAGGGTGTTGACCGCCAGGATCGTCAGCGCGAAGAGCCAGGGACTGCTGAGCAGGGAGGTGACGAGGCTCGCTGTGCCGTCGTCCTCCAGCGCCTGGGCGCGGCCGGCGACCAGGTCGGGGAAGAGCAGCCCGAGGATGAATCCGATCGCGAAGGTGCCGTAGGCGAGCGCATTGAGAAGCGCGTAGACGCGGAGGTTCGAGCGGATGATCTGGAAAGGCCTGCGGAGGAGTGTCATGGGTGCTCCCGTCGATGGACTAACACGGTGTGTTAGTGAGGGACGCACGCCACGCTAACACACTGTGTCACCGGGGGTCGTGGAGAATGGGATAATGACCGCCGACCCGAGCATGCTGCCGACGAAGGACCGCATCCTGCACGCGGCACTCACGATGTTCGGCGAATCACGCGGCGCGAAGCTCAGCGTCCGCGCGGTCGCAGCGCGGGCCGGTGTGAGCACCGGGTCGTTGCGGTTCCATTTCCCGACGCAGCGGGCGCTGCTCGACGAGGTCCTCCGCGTGGTCTACGAGGTGATCGCACCGGACGACCCAATCCATGACGAGTCGCTGACGGCGAAGGGGCGGCTCCTCGCATGTCTGAGGCAGGTGCTCGCTCCGTCAGGCGTCGGGGCGCAGGCACGCGAGGCAGCCACGATCCTGCACCGGACCTTCATCGAACCCGAGCTCACGGACGAACTCCGTGATGCCTACCTGGCCATCGAGCGCGAAGGGCAGCGGAGGGTCGAGCACTGGCTGTCCGTCCTCGAAGACGAAGGCTCACTCCCGGCAGGAGACAACGCCACGCGCGCGCGTTTCCTCAACTCCGTCCTCGCCGGCCTGGCCCTCGAACGGGCGCTCCCCTCGGACGAGTCGATCCTCGAATCCGAGACGAACACGCTCACGATGGCGGTCGATGCCGTGTTCCGCGACGACTAGCGAGGGCTCAGTCCGCCGCCGCCTTCGCCGCACGCTTGGCCTCTTGGAAGACCCGGATCGCCTCGTACCGCTCGGCTGAGCGAGCCTGTCGCTTCTCGCGCTGCTCGTCGCGGTCCTTCGGGGGTGCGGTCGTGACGAGGTCATCGAGCAGATGTCGCACCGACTTCTCGATCTCAGCGACAGCACGGTCGAACACCTCCCTGTTGGCGCGGGAGGGGGCGTTGGCACCCGAGATCTTGCGCACGAACTGCACTGCGGCCTCATGGCATTCGTCATCGGTGGCCGGTGGGGCGAGGTTGTTCAGAGGAACGATGTTGCGGCACATGCCTGCCAGGGTAGAGCGCTGAGCGCCGGAGTCAAGAGGCATGCGGCGCCGGTCGGACTCATCCCTGGCACCTGCCCCCTGCCGCTTGTTAGGGTCGAACGGATGGCTTCCGAGAGCAGACGGCGACGCGCGGCGAGACGCGCGAAGCCCGGCGACGGCCACTCTCTGCAGCGCTATCGCTGGTGGCAGCCGTTCTCGCGCTCTCTTCTGCACCTGCGACTGGCCGGGCCTGAGGGCCGTGTCGAGACCTGGTCGGTGGATCTGCGCCTCGGCGGAGACGAGAACGGGGTCGTACGCGCGAAGCTCTACCGCGACGGCGTGAATCAGGCGACATCGAAGCTGCCCGCCGCCTTCGCCGTGCCGGGTGGGATGATCGAGGTCGCCACCAGCGGATACGGATTGAAGCGAGCCCACTTCGTCGGCGACGACGGCACGGAGAGACAGCTGTCTCCCGACCCCGCCTCCGCCGAGGGTCGACGCGCCCGACTGCATCGCAGGGGCGCCCGGGCTCAGTCGCGCGATCGGCGGGGTCTCGATCGTCGTGCTCGTCGTGGCACTCGTGCTCGGGGTTCCGCAGCTCGTCGAGCAGATCACGCAGATCCCGCCGATCGCGGAAGCCATCGGAACCTTCGAGAGCCCGATCCACCTGCCCCCGTGGGCGAACATCTCGCTCGTCGTCGGCGCGCTCGCCGCGAGCACCGAGCGTGCGCTCCGACTCCGCTACAACTGGCTGCTCGACGGCGGTCTCTTCGACGGCGAGGACTGATCACGCCCCTCCGCGGCGTGCTTGTCGCGACTTCCCCACCTATCCTTCCGAGCAGGCACAGCCCCACCCGAAGGGGTGGTCAGCCGCGCACGATGGCCGCGAGCTCGGCGCGTGACGCCGCCCCGGATTTGCGCAGCAGGTTCGACACGTGGAACTTCACCGTGTTCTCGCTCACGTTCAGCGTCTCGGCGATCTCGCGGTTGCGGCGCCCCGCCGACACCAGTCGCAGCACATCGCGCTCTCGCGGGCTGGCGTCGATCGCATCCGGCAGATCGCCCGGCTCGGCCGGTGGATCGAGAGGAAGGCGGATGCCGACCTCCGACCCCCATCCGGGTGTCGAGGCCACCGACAGGTCGCCTGACAGCGCAGAGACCTGCTCGGCGATCGGGCGAAGTGCGTCGTCGTGCGTCGTCAGGTCTCCTCGGCCGTCGTCGCGGATCGCGATCAGCAGGTTCAATCCGTCGCAGTCCCATTGGATGCGCACGCGTCGCGTCTCTCCGCGGTCGACGATCGCCAGCACGGTGCTTCTCACGATCGAGCGCGCAGAGTGGGCGATCACCCCGGGGAGCGCGCGACCGTTGGCCGGGGGCTCGACGAACTGCACGTCGAGTTCGCTGTATCGCACGAGCGGGCGCAGATCGCCGCGCAGACGCTCGAAGGCGCCCGTCACCGGCTCGAGTCCTGCTCCCTGCTCATCGTTGTGCGTCCGCAGTCCGACCAGTGCACCGGCCGCGACATCGACCGCGATCGTGCGTGCCGCCCGGTCGTCGAGCCGCTGCGAGCGCAGCGTCGCGAGCAGGGATTCGAGAGTGAGGGCGTAGCGGTCCCGCTGCTCGGCGAGGGCGAGCGCGTGGTCTGCGGCCAGTCGGCGTGATCCCGCCGACCCAGCATGCTCTTCGATGCTCATGATCACCTACTCTATTCGTCCCTCTCCCTTCGGGTAGGTGGAACGGTCCCGAGGCGGGAGCGCCCGAAGGTCGCGCGATCGCAAGAGTGGAGACATGCCTCTCACCGCCACGATGTCGCCCGGCGCCGCCATCTCCCTCATCGCGAACGAGCTGCTCCGCGTCGCGGAGCGCACCAGCGTCGCGAACGCGCATCAGCTCATCGATCTGGCAGACCTCGTCGTCGATGCCCGGCGCGTCTTCGTGCTCGGAGCCGGCCGCTCAGGGCTCGCCCTGCGAATGACCGCGATGCGCCTCATGCACCTGGGACTCGACGTGCACGTGGTGGGCGACGCCACCACTCCGGCAATCGAGGCCGACGACCTGCTGCTGACGGCGAGCGGGTCGGGAACGACGGAATCGATCGTGCGAGCCGCGCAGCGCGCCTCGTCGGTCGGGGCGCGCATCGGCGCGCTCACGACCGCAGCGACGTCGCCCCTGTCAGAGCTCGCCGACGTCGTCGTGCGGGTGCCTGCCGCCCAGAAGCTGGACCGCACGGCCGACGCCTCGCACCAGTACGCCGCGAGCCTGTTCGAGCAGGCGGTCGTCGTCATCGGCGACGGGCTCTTCCACGCTCTCTGGCAGCGCCAGGGCACCAGCGCCGACGACCTCTGGCCGCGCCACGCGAACCTCGAATGAGCGGCTGCCGCCCCATCATCCACCCCTCAGAACGAACGGAACACCCATGAAACTGCAGTTCGCCATCGACACGCTCAGCACCGAGAAGGCCCTCGAGCTCGCCGCCGCCGCGGCCGCGCACGTCGACATCCTCGAGCTCGGCACCCCGCTGATCAAGAGCGAAGGCCTCTCGGCGATCACCGCCCTGAAGAGCGCCCACCCCGACAAGGTGATCTTCGCCGACCTCAAGACCATGGATGCCGGTGAACTCGAGGCCGACATCGCCTTCGGCGCGGGTGCGGATCTCGTGACGGTGCTCGGCGTGGCCGACGACAGCACGATCACCGGCGCGGTGAAGGCCGCGAAGAAGCACGGCAAGGGCATCGTCGTGGATCTGATCGGCGTCGCCGACAAGCCCGCCCGCGCGCAGCAGGTCATCGGCCTCGGTGCCGAGTTCGTCGAGATGCACGCGGGTCTCGACGAGCAGGCTCAGGACGGCTACTCGCTCGACAGCCTGCTCACCGACGGCACCGCATCCGGCGTCGCCTTCTCCGTCGCGGGCGGCGTCAACGCCTCGAGCATCGCCGCCGTCCAGGCATCCGGGGCGCAGGTCGCCGTCGCGGGCAGCGCGATCTACAGCGCCGAGAACGTCGGAGACGCCGCCGCCGAGCTGCGCGCCGCGATCAGCTGACGACCGCACAGAGAGGGGCCGACCGGCGATGCCCGGTCGGCCCTTCGTGCGTCGAACGCCCCGACGGCGCCGCTCTAGACGACGCGGGCCGTCACGAGCAGGTACTCCCAGTCCATTCGACCGTCTTCGAGGTGGCGGTCGCCGAGGTCGGCGAGCGCATCATCCAGCTCTGCTCGCCGCTGTTGGTCGTCGCCGATACCTCGGTACGCCGCCGCGGTCGGGCCGTAGAAGTCCCGGAAGAAGTCCCGGAAATCCGCACCCGACGCGAACCTGTCGACCGACAGCTGCCGACGCTGCGTCGACAGCTCGGCCACGCGGTCTCCGAGGAGGGCGCGCACGTGCTCCTCGTCACCCCAGAGCGGCGGCGGCTGCACACCGGCAGGCGGCGCGGGGACGAACTGCTTGAGCGTGGCGAACAACTGTCCGACGAACCCCTCGGGCGTCCAGTTGATCAACGCCAGCCGTCCATCGGGGCGCACCACCCGCGTCAGCTCGCCGGCCGCGACCTCGTGATGCGGCGCGAACATCACGCCGACGCACGAGAGCACGGCATCGAAAGAGTCGTCCGCATAGGGCAGCGCCTCGGCATCCGCCTCCTCGAAGGCGAGCTCGACGCCTTGCCGTGCAGCATCCTGCCTGCCGATCTCGAGCAGCTCGGGCGTGAGGTCGCTCGCGACCACGGATGCGCCGGTGCGCGCAGCTTCGATCGACGCGTTGCCGGTGCCGGCGGCGACGTCGAGCACGCGATCGCCCGGCCCGATGCGGCTCTCGGCGACGAGCACGCGACCGAGTTGGGGGATCACTTCGCGCGCAACGGCCGAATAGTCGCCGAGCGCCCAGACGACTCTGTGCTTCGCCTTCAGCGCGCGGTCGGCGTCGGCCTGGAGGTCGGTGGTGGTGGTGTTCATGGTGGGCTCCTCTGCCTTGTGATCCTCACGCTACGAACCCCGCGCAGACCGCTCTAGTATCCGATCTGTACCGGGTCTATCGTGAGGTCCGTGGGCGCCCCCTACTATCAGTTCTGCCCCGTCGCCAAGGCGATGGAGCTGCTGGACGAGCGGTGGACGATGCTCCTGCTGCGTGAGCTTCTGCTCGGCACCGAGCATTTCAACGAGCTGCGCCGCGGCCTACCCCGCATGTCGCCGACGCTGCTGTCCCATCGACTCGACCAGCTGCAGCGTGCCGGCCTCATCGAGCGGATCGCCCAGGGTGCTGACGTCCGCTACGTGCTCACCGTCGCGGGTGCCGAATTGCGTCCGGTCGTCGAACAGCTCTCGGCGTGGGGGGTGCGCTGGATCGGCGAGCTCGGAGACGCCGACCTCGACCCCAAGCTGCTGCTGTGGGACATGCACCGCAATGTCGATCACGGCACCGTCCCCGATGCGCGCACGGTGATCGCACTGCATTTCACGGACGCGAGTCCGGCGCAGCGCCGGTGGTGGCTGGTGATCCACGACGGCGAGGCCGACGTGTGCGACGCCGACCCCGGGTACGACGTGTCGGTCGAGGTTCGCTGCACGCTCCGAGCGCTGACCCGGTTCTGGCGCGGGGACATCGAATGGACGACGCTGCTGCTCGCCGAAGACGCCACCGCGACCGGCCCGAGCGACCTGCGGCGAGCGCTGCCGTCGTGGTTCATCCGCCCGGGATATGCCGCGGTGCCGCGGGTGGGCGCGCCGGTGGTGGCGGGCCGGGTCTAGACGGTCGGACGGATGCCGGCGAGCATGATGTCGAGGAAGAGCTGCCTGTCGCCCGCCTCCCCGATGCGCACCGCGTGCTCGATTCCGCACACGAGATGCTCGATCTGCACGATGGACAGATCGGGTCGGATGATCTTCTCGTCGCGCGCCCTCTGAAGCACCCCGTCGAATGCGGCGAAGATCTCGATCTTCATGTCGCGCACGGACTGTTCCTCATCGTCGGGTGAGAGCAGTACTGCCTGAAGGCCGCCATCCTGCAGCTGCAGCGCCAGTGCTTCGCCGAGGAACGAGGCCAGAGCGCTTTCCGTGTCCGAGTCCTCGGCCGCAGCCCGGGCGACCGTGACCATCCGCTCCAGGGTCTCGACCGCAAGCGCCTCGGTGAGCGCATGCACCGACGGGAAATGTCGGTACACCGTGCCGACGCCGAGCCCGGCATCGCGTGCGACATCGTTCAGCCTGAGGTCTCCTGACGGTCGAGCACGGGCGGCATCGAGGATCCGCGCTCGACTGCGCGCCGCATCCGCCCGTATCTGCGCCATGGTCTGATCCTATCAGCACAAGCGGATAACTATTCCGTTTATACTGGCGTCTAATCGGATAGTTAATCCGTTTAGAGAATGTGAGCAGAGATGAACTGGAACCCCGACCGTCTTCCCGACCGGACCGGACGCACGATCGTCGTCACGGGCGCGACCGCGGGCATCGGCTACTTCGCGGCGGAGCAGCTCGCCGCGGCGGGCGCCGACGTGGTGCTCGCGTCGCGATCCGAATCGAAGCTGCACCTCGCCGAGGCATCCATCCGCGGCCAGGTGCCCGGAGCCTCCGTGCGGAGCGTGCTGATCGACCTCGCCTCGCTCGACTCGGTGTCTCGCGCGGCCGACGAGCTGCGCGAGCTTCCCCGCCTCGACGGAGTCCTCCTCAACGGCGGCGCCATGACGGGCTGGCGCGGTGCCCCCACGGCCGATGGCCTCCCCCCGATTCTGGGAACGCACGTGATCTCGAACGTCCGGCTGCTCGCCGGCATCCTGCCGTCCTTGATCGCCACCGGAGAGGCGGAGGGCGTCGCGAGCCGCATCGTGCACACGTCGACCGGCTTCGTGTCGCAGTTCCGACTCGACGTGGATGACGTCAGGGCGACCCCGCGCAGCGCCATCGCGGCCTACACGAAGGCCAAGACGGTGACCGAGGTGTTCGCCTTCGAGCTCGACCGCCGCCTGCGCGCCGCTGGCCTTCCCGTCGCCTCGCTCGTGGTGCGTCCCGGAGTGGGCGTCGACGCCAAGACGCCCGAGCGCACCGGCATCCACGACGCCTCGACCCCGTACCGGCGCAACCCCTACACGCCCTGGGCTCAGGGAAAGGACACCGCCGCCTGGGCTGCGGTGCGCGCGCTCGCGGATCCCGCCGCGCAGGGCGGCGAGTACTACGCGCCCGCGGGGCGGCTTCGCGGACTTCCCCTGCGAGTCGAGCCGCTCGCCCGCACCCACACCCCTCCCGCCGAACTCGCGCAGAGCGTATGGGACCAGCTCGAAGAACTCGCGGGCGTCCACTTGTCGCTGCCGATCCGGCGTTGACCCGCTACTCCTCGCCGCTGTCGAGGAATACTCCGACACGGCCGCCGTCGAGCACGAACTGCAGCGCCACGCCTGACGGGAAGCGCTCGGCGAGCTCGTCGGGGGTCTCGGAGTCGAACGGCACCGCGACGGTCGGCGGGAATGCACCCACGCCGCACGCCGCGTACCGTTGGCCCTCGAAACTCCAGGACGTCTCGGTGAAGTCACGCACATCGGGCAGCTGGTCGTTCCTGACGACATTGAGACAGACGTTCTCCGACGAACGCTCTCCCGAGTCGGCGTACCACCCGGGCGTCAGGAAGACCGTCAGGCCGGAGAACTCGGCCGATGCGGCATCCTTCTCCGCGCCGAACCACCCGGGCGCGATCATTCCGGATCTCGTGAGCTCGAGCGTCTCGATCTGCGGCGCACCCGCAGACGACGACACGGGCGGTACCACGGCGAAGGCGTAGGCGATCGACGCCGCGAGCGCGGCCGACACTGCCACGGAGGCCACCCACAGCGGTGCTCGCCACCTCGCCAGGCGCCCCGGCCACCCGGTCACCTCGTGCGACGCCGCGGGCGCGACCGGCTCGTCCCACCTGGACTCGTCGTCCAGTCGGTCGAGCAGGTCACCGCTCTCGCGCGATGCATCGGCCGAGGGATGCACGACCCGCAGCTCGGCGCGCTCCGAGTCGGCAACGGAGTCCAGAACGGGCGCTGAGCCAGCGGCCTGGGATGCCGCCGCGCCCCCGGTCGACGCCGCGCTGCGCGAGGATTCGAGCTCCTCGAGTCGGCGGACCGCGGACGGGTCGCTCGCGATGTCAGCACGCGGACCGTAGGCACGAGCCCGTAGCTCGCGAAGCTCGTCATCAGCGGCAGCATCCATCCCCGGCATCGTCTCACGGCATCCTCGCCGCGCACAGCAACGGGCGGATGGAGCGTGACACCGCTCCATCCGCCCGCACCGGGGGTCTTACTTCTTGAATGCGTCCTTGACGTTCTCGCCGGCCTTCTTCGCGTCGGCCTTGACCTGGTCGGCCTTGCCTTCGGCGGCGAGCTTGTCGTTGTCGGTCGCGTTGCCGATCGCTTCCTTCGCCTTGCCGGCGATGTCCTGAGCGGCGTTCTTGATCTTGTCATCGAGTCCCATGAGGAGCTCCTTTCGTGAGGGTGATCGTGACGGCGGGAGGATTCCCGTCGTCTTATCGCCGTTGCGTGTCGCGACCGACGATAAGTCTGTGGAGGGGTGTCAGCGGCGGACCTTGTCGAGTGCCTTCTCGGCCGCCTTCGCCGCCTTCTTGGCTGCCTTGGCGCGTTCCTTCTTCGCCTTCGGGTCGTTCCACATGCGCACCAGCTGGTGCCGCACGGACTCGCCCTTGTTCACCTGCACGGTCGCTGCCCGACTGCCCACGACGTAGGCGACGAAGGCGATGGCGCCGATGAGGAGGATCTTGTTTCGCATGGTGCTGTCCTGCTTCCTGGGGTGGTGGGGGCGAGGTCCGAGGTTCACGACAGACGTCGCTGGTCGTGCGCGAGCCGCGCCCGGAGGCCGGTGTGGATCGAGACGTAGGTCGCGCTCTCGCGGCCGGTCAGGGTGGCGAGGTTGGTGAGCAGCTTGTCGATGTGGTCGACCAGCTCACGCGGATCGGTGTTCTGCCGGGGCGTGACGGCCACATGCAGCACCGGCTCTCGACGGATGTCGTTCGCGGTGACCTGCGACGACAAGATCTCCGCTCTCCCGGCGAGGGAGTTCTTGACGGCATCCGACACGAACGACTCGGTGACCGTGACACGTCCGAGCGGGTTCTGTGCTCCGCTCGAGCGGAAGGCGGTCTTCGACCGGCGGCCCGAGATGCTGGTGAGGGCGACGATGAGCAGCACGATCACGATGACGATCGCGGCCACTGCGCCGATGCCGATCCACGAGAGGCTGCCGCCGGCGATGGCCGTGGCGGCGATCGCCTGGTCGAGCCATGAGCGGGCGTCCGTGCCGGCCGACGTCCAGATGTCGGTGGCGGTCGGCCAGCTCATGATGGCGATGCCGAGAGCGCCCAGTCCGAGGAAGAGCAGGCCGATGATGAGCAGCAGGGTGCGGTTCAGCGCACGATTGGTGTTGTTCACAGCTCGTCTTCCTTCTCGTGGGGGCGCTCGATGCGCACGCGGGTGCGGACGCTGCGGGTCAGCCGGTAGGTCTGCAGCTCTGCCTCCGTGGCCGACTGCACGGCGCCCTTGTCGAGGGGGATGCCGGCGCCGGGGCGCACGGTGACGTCGACACTGCGGTGGCCGACTCCGACCGTGATGCTCTCGCGAGCCAGACCCGTCTCCTCCGAGAGGTGCTGGGCGAGCGCGCTGGCGATCACGCCGTTGTCGACGACGACCGCCCTGTCGCCCGCCTCGAGGGTGTGCCGTGACAGGCGACCCGGAGTGACGGCCAGCACGACGAGCACGATGCCGACCAGGGCGAGCACGACGCTGCCCGCGATCACGAGTCCGGCCGGCTGTGCGGTGGGCAGGCCGACCAGCCATCCGCCCGCCGCGGCGGGCCCCAGCAGGAGAGCGGGCTGCGCCGCGAGGCTCAGCACGATCTCGAGCCCGATGTAGGCGAGGGCGAGGATGAGAAGGATGACCGCGACGAACATCGCGACGGTCCGCGGCGAATGCGTCTCGCGTCGGACGACGCGACGAAGAACCGGGGTGCTCATCGCACTCGTCTCCTCTCTGGGATGGTGGCGCCGGTGATGGTGAGGGTGATGCGGGTCACGTCACGTCCGAGAAGACCGCTGAGACTCTGCTGCAGCTGCTCCTGCAGCTGACGAGCTCGGTCGAGGACGGGGACGCTCTGGGAGATCGCGACGGTGTCGTCGAGATCGGGGACGGGAAGCGGGGTCGCTATGCGCACGGCGATCCCGCCCGGGTGCTCGGCGACGTCGACCTTCACGTCACCGCGCGGCACACCGATCAGGGTTGCGGACGCCTTCTCGGTGACCGTGCGGTAGACGCGTTCCTTCACGTCGATGCGCCCAGGGACGGTGGCCTCTGCGGTGGCGGCCCGCGCGGGGCCGCCACCGGCGGCGAGGTGCTGGTCGACGCGCATCAGGAGGTACGCCGCCCTGTGAAGGCGTCGGCGAGACCGCGGACGTCGAGCTTGCCGGAGGCGATCCGGCCGATGACGGCTCCGATGCCTGCGAACAGGGCCATGAGGAGGAATCCCCAGAACCCGAACAGCAGAGCGGCCAGGGCCAGGAGTGCGCCGATCAGGGCGCCTGTGGTGGTGGGGGTCATGAGACTCGCGACTCCTCGTTCTCCTGGTTGTCGTCACCGGGGACGTGCACGTCGTTGACCTCGACGTTGACCTCGACGACCTCGAGACCGACCAGGCGGCTGATCGCACCGGCGACGGCGGCGCGCACGTTGCTCGCGACCTCCTGGATCGGGGCGGGGTACTCGACGACGATGGTCAGGTCTGCGGCGGCCTGCGTCTCGCCGACCTCGACCTTGACGCCCTGCGTCAGGTCGGTGGCGTTGACGGCGTCGCGGATGGCGCCGAAGGCACGTGCTCCGCCACCACCGAGCGCGTAGACACCGGCGACCTCACGGGCGGCGATGCCGGCGACCTTGGCGACGACGCCGTCGGCGATGACCGTCTTGCCCGCGGCATCCGAGTCGGCGGGGACGCGCGACGTCGAGAAGGCCGACGTGCGGTCGACGCGCGAACCCGAGGCAGCCGGCTTCGGTGCGGTCGACGTCTGAGCGAGCTCCTTGTCGGCGGGGCTGGTGGGGGTGTTCTGATCCTGAGTTGCCATGACCATTCCTTCGTCTCACGATGTGCCGGCCGGGCCGTGGTGGCTTCGCCGGGAGCGTGTGTGGGTCGCTCACAGATAGGACGAGCGCCGAGCGGGATTCGTCACAGATTCGTCGGGAGAATCTGCGAGACAGGCGCCCGAGCGGCGATCGACGGCAGAGAACACGCGGTCGCTGGCCGTGCAGGCACTGGCCGTCGCGGGCCGGGACCGCGAGGATGATCGGATGAGCCACGACTCCCCCGCCACCGCCCTGCTCGTGATCGACGCGCAGGAATCCTTCCGCCAGCGACCAGACGAGTGGGCGGCCACCGCCAACCCGGGCGTCATCGACAACATCTCCCAGCTCGTCGCGTACGCGCGTCGGTCGGGAGACGCCGTCGTGTGGGTCACGCACTCCGAGCCGGGCAGCGGAGGAGTCTTCGATCCGGCCAACGGCTTCGTCCGGGTGGTCTCCGACCTCGACCCGCAGAGCGACGAGATCGCCGTGACGAAGACTACCGTCAACGCGTTCACATCGACCGATCTCGAAGATCAGCTCCGGCGCCGCGGCGTCGGCCGGGTGGTCGTCTGCGGCATCCGCACCGAGCAGTGCTGCGAGACGACGGCCCGGATGGCGGCCGACCTCGGCTTCACGGTGGAGTTCGTGACGGATGCGACGACGACCTCGGCGATCGAGGCGACGGACGGGCTCGCGGCCGTCGCGGGTGACGAGATCATGCAGCGGACCGAGAGCATCCTGGCGGCGCGCGGATTCGCGACGATCGTCCGCACGGCCGACAGGGTGGGTGTCTCCGCCTAGGTTGGAGGACATGCCCTCGCCGCTCGCGCTCCCCGACCTCACCGGCCGCACGATCCTCGTCACCGGGGCGAACGCGGGCATCGGATACTGGTGCGCGGAGATCCTGGCCACGCAGGGTGCCAGGGTGCTGCTCGGATGCCGGTCGGCAGAGCGCGCACAGGTGGCCGTGTCGTCGATCCGCGCGCAGGTTCCGGGTGCCGACCTCGACATCGTGCCGGTCGATCTCGGGTCGTTGGCGAGCGTCGCCTCGGCGACGGCATCGCTCGACGAGCGGCTCGATGCGGTGATCTGCAATGCCGGGGTCAAGGCGGCGGATCGCAGCGCCCGCACCGCGGACGGACTGGACCTCATGGTCGGCACCAACGCGATCGGACACTTCGCCCTGGTCGCCCAGCTCGACCGTCTGCTCGCCGACGACGCTCGGGTCGTGGCCGTCGGATCGCTGGCGCATCGCTTCGCCGAGATCGACCCCGGCACGCTCACTCAGCCGTGGACGGGTGCGTCGCTGCGTCAGTACGGCCGCTCGAAGGCCGCCCTGATGGCCCTCGCCTTCGAGCTGAACCGCCGGTGGCGGGGCACGGCGCGGTCTGCGCTGTGTGCTCACCCCGGTTACGCCGTCGATCCGCTGACTCCGCACCGCGACGGACTCGCCGCGGTCTCACCTCTGACGCGCGCCCTCGCGTCGGTCAGCCGCCCGCTCGTGCAGGGCAAGGATGCCGGGGCCGCGCCGATCCTGCATGCTGCCGTCGCGGCCGATGCCACCGGCGGCGATTATTGGGGTCCGGGCGGGCTGCTCGAGTTCCGCGGGGCGCCCAAGCGGGTCGCCGCGAGCGCCCAGGTGCGGTCGGTCGACGTCGGCGCGGAACTGTGGTCGGTCGCCGAGCACCTCTCGGGCGTGCGCTTCACGATCTGACGATCTGACAGCGGATCAGGCGAGCTCCTGGAGTGTCGCGGTCATGTCGCCTCCGGCATCCCCGGTGTTGACCGTTCCCTTCGGCTCGAACAGGATCGCGTGCACCTCGTCCGTCGCCTTCGGGCAGTGCTCGACCCCGCGCGGCACGACGAAGACGTCGTTCGGGTGCAGAATCACGTCACGGTCGCGGAGCTGGATGGTGAGCTGACCGCTCACCACCATGAACAGCTCATCGGTGTCGGGGTGGGTGTGCCAGACGAATTCGCCCTGGAGCTTGACGACCTTGACGTCGTAGTCGTTGACGCTGGTGAGCCGGTGCGGCTGCCAGTGCTCGGTGATCGTCGAGAGGGCGTCGTGGACGTTGCGCACATCGTCTGTCATGCTCACGAGCCTAGCCACCGGCTGGCCACGGCCCCCTCCCGATGAGCAGCGCTCACACGGCTTCGGCATCCCTCGACGGGATCTCGTCGATCGATCGATACACGGGCAGCCCGCGCTCGAGCGCGATCTCGACGTCCTTGTCGGCGCCGGCGGAGTCTCCCGGCAGGCGCAGCACCGCGTCGCAGTGCTGCAGCAGTCGGTGGGCCGTCTCGTACATGACGTCGCCCTCGGCGGCATCCGTCTCGTCCATGCCTCGGAGGATCGGCAGGGCGACCCATTCGCCGATCATCGGCACATGGCCGAGACGGTGGATGGGGGCCGCGACCTCTTCGAGGACCTCGAGGTTGCGGGCGATCAGGGCGGGGTCGCCGCCCGTGCCGGAGCGGTAGGGGCCGGCGATGAGAATCAGCAGTGGTGTGTTCATGGAGAAGACTGTAACGTTAACCGTGCAGGAACGTGCAACTTCGTGAATGAACGGGATGGAGCTTCGGATGCTGAGTGCGCAACGAAAGGATCATCTGCGCGAGATCCTGCGCAGAGACGGTCGCGTTGTGGCGAAGGACGTCGCCACCGATCTCGGCGTCTCCGAGGACTCGATCCGTCGCGATCTGCGCGAGCTCGCCGACACGGGCGAACTCGTCCGCGTCTATGGCGGCGCTCTGCCGGTTCCGCCGGCCGATCGGCCCGTCGACGAGCGCTCGTCGCTGGCCACCGAGAGCAAGGAGCGGGTCGCCCGCCGCGCCGTCGAGCTGATCCTGCCGGGCTCGACGATCGTGCTGGATGCCGGAACCACGACGCTCGCGATGGCCCGCATGCTGCCGTACGGCGCCGACCTGACCGTCATCACCCCCAGCCCGGCGATCGCCCTCGCCGTCGCCGAGCACTCCGACGCCCGCGTAGTGATCATCGGCGGCGAACTCGCCCGCTTCTCGATGGTCGCGAGCGGCCCCCTCGCCATGGAGGCCGTGCAGCATCTCGCCGCAGACCTGTTCTTCCTGGGCGTGACGGGCGTCGATCCCGTCCAGGGCCTGACCACCGGCAACCTCGACGACGCCGCCACCAAACGCGCGATCGCCGCACGCTGTGCGCAGACCTACGTCCTGGGCAGCGAGGAGAAGATCGGCGCCATCTCGCGCTTCCCGGTTCTGAACGTCGACGCCATCACCGGTCTCGTGGTCGACCCTCAAGACGCGAACCCGGTCATCGGCGATCTCGCAGAGGGCATGCCGGTGCTGCGCTGACCGGTGTCAGTCGGGGGCCTCGTGAACCACCTCGCCGAGATCAGCGAGCCTCGGTATCAGTCTGAGGTCGCTCGAGCTCACCATGACGACGACGGTGGCGATTGCGACCATCGCTGAGAGTACGAGCGGCACAACGGGTCCGTAGTGATCGAAAAGAAGCCCTCCTCCCAAGGCTCCCACCGGCATGAGCAGCATCCCCGGCACACCGGACGCAGCTGTCACTCTTCCCATCAACGGCGCGGGCGTGACGGTGACGGTATAAGCGCTGATCGCCGCGTTGAAAGCCGGAAGTGGAAGCGCCGAGAGGAGCAGGATCGCGGCCGTGATGGGTAGCGACGGATAGGTGAGGACGACCGCCGCTTGCCCCAGGGCGAAAGCGGCGAGCGCGATACTCCCCAACCGCCCCAACCGGAATCGGGATGAGACCGGCCCCGCCAGCAGCGCTCCAGCCACGACGCCCGCCCCGAAGGCTGTTGCAAGAATTCCGATCGCGACAGGAGCCTCTCCTCGTGTTTGGTAGTAGGCGATCAATGTGAGCGGGAGAACGATGATCGGAAGGTTCGCGAGGCCTGCGACGATGGCAACACCGCGGAGCCCCCGCTGTCTCCATACAAAGGCGAACCCGTCGCGCAGTTGTACGACGTAACCACTCTGGGGCTGCAGGTCGGTTGCTCGTGACGACGAGCGCGGAGTGAAGATGCCCGCGACCACGTTGAGGGCGATTTGCGCCCCCAACGCCCATACCGTGCCTGCCGAAAAGAGCAGGCCTCCTACGGGTCCGCCGATCAAGCCGGCACCAGCCTCTCGCCCTTGTGAAACGGCAGCGGCCCAGCCGAGTTGATCGCGAGGGACGATCACCTTCACCAGTGCCTGTTCGCTCGGCCCATCGAGCCCGGATGCGCCTCCAGCGAGTGCCGCCCCCAGAAGCAAAAGCGGCAGGAACTTCGCATCAGGAAGCAGTATCGCGGTCAGCGCGAGCGCCCACCCGAACGCCTGGGCGAAGGACGACAGTCGCAGCACCAGCGACGGTGGATGCCGGTCGACGAGTGCGCCACCGAGAGCCTGGGTGGCAATGAGCGCTGCGTTCGACACGAACAGCACTAGACCAGCAAGCGTGGCCGATGCCGTCATGCCGAGCACGATGAGGGGCAGTGCGACGTTTCCGATAGCCGACGACAGTTCGTTCGACACCTTCGCCACGACCAGCCGCTGAAAGGATCGGTTCCGACGCAAGCTGGAGGAACTGCCCACTGACTCGGAGACGTCACCCATGGGGACAATCGCCAGGTACCTCAACGACGTATGAATGGGCGTAGTCGAACATGTTCTGATGGAAGGAAGAACCTATCGTCTGCGGCGAGAGGCCCGTCAGGAAGCGAATACCCTCGTAGGCGGCGAGGGAGGCCGCCATGTGCACCACCGGACCAAAAGCAGCGTTGAACGCAGGTGGAGATTCCGAGAACGACCCAAGTCGTCCTTCACTTGCGAGCCGTTCACGTGCGGCGCCACGAAGGCACCGATAACAGCCAGTAAGACCCGGCACGTAGATACAGCAGTTGATCATTGGCCCCGCGTAGCTGCAGTCAATCCATGGCGTCCCCAGCTTCAGGGCCTCGTCCGAAACCCAGTACGGCATCTGGTCCGGACGGTCCGCCGCGCGAAAGAATAGATCGGTCTCCGCCAGTATGCGATGCCCGGAGCGTATGCGCGGCTTCACAGTCCCTGCCCTTCTTCCTACTCGGACGGGCTGCGGGCCGACGCGGGCGTCGAATACGTCATTCATCTCGACGTCGATGATCTGAAGCTCCATGGTTCACCTCCTCATGTCTCGTGGAATCACGACGGTAGCCACGGCCGCTGCAGCGACGCCGATGCGGCGCGCAGAACTTGCGTTGCTATATCGGAATGCGATCCTGACGCACCGCATGGTTTCGAAGTGCCGTCCCCATCTCCTGGTCGGCGGCTTCGTCCGTGGGCTGCAGTCGTCTTCGCAAATCGTGCGTGGACTGAGGCGTAAGGCAGACGGGACGGTATCAGGTGATGGTCGCCGCCACGATCGTCGGCGTCATGATCGCCACCATCGCGGCCGTGATCGCATCGTTGACCGCCTTGGCGACGGCATCCCCTGCCTGCGAACCTGCCGTGAGCTGCTCGATCCGCTTCTTGAGGTCGCGCGAGCACAGCCCGCCGCACTCCTCGCGCAGGATCGCGTGCGCCGCGTTGAGATTCTGCAGGATCGCAAGCAGCGCCAGGTCGGCCTGCGTCGGAGCACCCGTTCCGGCGATCACCGCGGCGAGCCGCGCCCTCAGCGCCTGCTCGGGTGTGGAATCGGATTCGGGAGTGCGTGCCGACCCCCAGCCGAAGAATCCGCGCTCCCCTCTGACGAGCACGCCCTGCACGATGAGCGACTCGACCACGATCTCGAGCGGATCGAGCTTGGGGCGCACCACGAGCGACTGCAGCCGCTTGCCGCGCAACGGCACGAGGCGCTGCAGTGTCGTATCGAGGATCGGGTTGCCCGTCGGGTCGGTCGACACGATCTCGACGACCGGGTTCTTCTCGTCCGACACCGCGATGCGTCCGTGCAGGGCGAGGTCGACGATCACGGCCGCGACCTCGCCGTACAGGCGGTTCACGCTCACCGCGCTCTCGACGCGGCCATCAGGCCGGAGAAGCAGCATGTGGAGTTCCTCGACGATCAGCATGCATCCACGCTATGACGGGCCACCTCACGACGGCATCCCCCGGACGGATGATTCCGGAACACCCCCCCCCACACGCACCAACGCCGCGCCCTCCGGAGAGGCCGCGGCGTTCGATGAAGAGTGGTTACGCGCCGATCTTCTTGGCATCGTCCGCGTTGAGCACGCGGAAGAGCAGAGCCGCGATGACCGCGCCGACCACGGGGGCGACGATGTAGAGCCACAGTGAGGCCCAGTCGAAGTACCCGCCGACCGAGAGGCCGAGGGCCACCGCCGGGTTGAAGCCGCCGCCCGAGATCGAACCGACGGTCGCTGCGCCGACGAACACCGTCGCCCCGATCGCGAGGCCGTAGAACGAGTTGCCCTCGGTGTCCTTCGAGGTCGCGGTGTTGAGCACGACCCAGACGAGGATCAGCGTGAACAGCGCCTCGACGAAGAAGGCGGGTCCTACCTCGACGACCAGAGCCTCGCCACCGGCGGGCCACACGGCGAAGCTGACCAGCGCGGCGAGCGCGCCACCGACGAACTGCGCCACGAGGTAGGCGATGAAGTCGACGACGCTGAGGCCGCCACGGATGAAGACGCCGACGGAGACCGCCGGGTTGAGGTGAGCGCCCGAGATGTGGCCGGTCGAGAAGACGAGCACGGCGAGCGTGAAGCCGATCGCGAGCGGAGTCAGCGGGCTCTCGCTGTTGATCGCCGCGATGATCGTGAGGACGAAGAGGAACGTGGCGATCGCTTCGGCGAGCGCCTTTCGGGGAGTACCGGACATGAGAAGTGCTCTTTTCTGAGAGGTGAGGGAAGGCGACCCCCGTCCGCCTGCGCACTCCAGCCGACGCACCCTCCGATAACGCCCCCGAATCTAGCGACGGCAGTCGGAGTCCGGGCGTACGCCGCGCTGGCGCCTGTGAAATACCTGAATGCGATGCGACGGCATGTCAACCCCGTCGCCACATCGGCACGCTTGTCCGTACTGTTCCGGGATGACTTCCGACACCGCCACGACGCCGGAGGAGCCCACTCGCCTGCGTCGCGCCATCACCGGCCCCCTGCTGTTCGCCTTCATCCTGGGCGACGTGCTCGGCGCCGGCATCTACGCCCTGATGGGTGTGCTGTCCGAGAAGGTCGGCGGGATGCTGTGGGCACCGCTGCTTCTCGCTCTCCTGCTCGCGCTGCTGACCGCGGGGTCGTACGCCGAGCTGGTCACCAAGTATCCGCGCGCCGGCGGGGCATCCGTCTTCGCGGAGCGCGCCTTCCACAGCCCCGTCGTCTCGTTCCTGGTCGGGTTCAGCATGCTCGCGGCCGGCGTGACGAGCGCCGCGGGCCTGGCGATCGCTTTCGCCGGCGACTACCTCGGCACGTTCTTCGACCTGCCGACCATTCCGGTCGCGATCGTCTTCCTCGCGATCGTCGGAGCACTCAACGCCCGCGGCATCCGTGAGTCGCTCGGCGCGAATCTGGTGATGACGGCGATCGAGCTGAGCGGTCTCGTGATCGTGATCGTCGTGGTCGGGATGTTCGTGGTCGGCGGCGGCGGCGACGCCTCGCGGCTGACTCAGACGCCCGAGGGGACGCCCGTCGCCCTGGCGGTCCTGTCGGGAGCGGTGATCGCCTACTACTCCTTCGTCGGCTTCGAGACCTCGGCGAACATGATCGAAGAGGTCAAGAATCCGCGGCGCACCTATCCGCGAGCCCTCTTCGGCGCGCTCTTCACCGCCGGTGCGGTGTACGTGCTCGTGGGTGTCGCGAGTTCCATCGCGCTGCCGGCGTCCGAGCTGCAGGAGTCGAGCGGACCGCTGCTGTCGGTCGTCGAGGCCGCGGGTGCCAGCATCCCCTCCTGGCTGTTCAGCCTGATCGCCCTGATCGCGGTGGCGAACGGCGCACTGCTCACGATGATCATGGTGAGCCGCCTGACCTACGGGATGGCCGAGCAGAACCTGCTGCCCGCCGTGCTCGGCCGGGTGCTGCCGAATCGAAAGACCCCGTGGGTGGCGATCCTCACCACGACCCTCGTCGCGATGGGACTCACGCTCGTCGGCGATCTGGCGACGCTCGCCGAGACCGTCGTGCTGCTGCTGCTCTTCGTCTTCCTCAGCGTCAACGTCTCGGTGCTGGTGCTGCGACGTGACCGCGTCGCGCACGATCACTTCCGCATCTGGACGGTCATCCCGGTGCTGGGCATCGCCTCGTGCATCCTGCTGCTCACCCAGCAGCGAGGGGTCGTCTGGCTGTTCGGCGCGATCCTGCTGGCGGTCGGCGCCGTGCTGTACCTGCTCGCCCGCTGGGGCCGCAACCGCTCCGACCGCCGCGACAACGACGGAGCCCCGTCATCCACCACCACGAAGGAGAACGATGAGCACGCCTGACCTCACCCCCGACGCCGATGACGCCATGACGAGCGAGGAGAAGCGCCACGACCAGCTGACCGCGGCCCCTGATGCCACCGAGGCCGATGCCGCCCCGCGCATCGAGGTCTCGGAGCACGACGGGAACACCCGCATCGACATCCTCCCCGATGCCGCCGTGCGGCCGGGACCCGGACCCGGGGTCGAGGTCGACGACGAGCCCGAGCAGTAGCCGGAGCGGCGGCGAGAACGCGCGCGGGATCGCCCCCGCGATACTTCAGCGTTCCGATATATCACGACTCATCCCTCGAAAGCAAGCTCTGAGCGTATGCTGACTCCGAGACCGCCTCCGCGGTCTCGGAGTCGGTGACCCGGACCCCGTCACCACGATCGGGGGGACGCCATGAGCATCACCACAGATCCGAGCACCGACACGCGGTCGGATGCCGAGCTCGCCGACGCGACGCGCAGCGGAGACGCCCGAGCGTTCGCCGTGCTGTGGCAGCGCCATTCCGAGGCGGGGCTCCGCGCGGCCCGGGCAGTGACGCGTTCCATCGACCCTGACGACCTCGTCAGCGAGGCCTTCACGAAGACATTCAGCGCGATGCAGAACGGCGGCGGACCGACCGATGGCTTCCGGGCGTATCTCTACGCCGCCATCCGCAACGCCGCCGCGACGTGGGGCGGCAAGCAGAAGGACATCCCGATCGAGTTCATCGAGGAGATCCCCGATGAGGCCCCCGACGCGATCGAGCAGCTGTCGGACAAGACGATGCTCGCGGCGGCGTTCAAGAATCTGCCCGAGAACCACCGCACCCTGCTCTGGTACCTCGAGGTCGAGGGCATGAAGCCGCGCGAGATCGCTCCGCTGATGGGGCTGACTCCGAATGCCGTGTCTGCGCTCGCTCTCCGCGCGCGCGACGGATTCCGCCATGCCTGGCTGGATGCGCTCATCGCCGACCCTTCCCGTCCCGAGGAGTGTCGCTGGGCGTGCGGTCGCCTCGTGCGCCGCTCTCGCCGCCCGGTGAGTCGGCACGAGCGCCCCCGCCTCGAGTCCCATCTCGAAGGGTGCGCCGGCTGCACGATCATCGCGCGAGACATCGACACGGCCTCGTCGAAGCTGCGAGCCGTGCTGCTGCCCCTCGCACTCGGCAGCGCCGGGGCAGCCGCCTACGCCGCTCTCGAGCCCGGCGCGGCAGCGAGCGCCTCCGTCATCGGACCGTCCGCCGCCCTGCGGACCCGCCGCGTGCTCACCATCGGGATCGCCGCGGGAAGCGCGGTCGCCCTTGCGGCGACGGTCGCCGTGGCGATGGTCGGCCCTTGGTCGCAACCGGCGGCAGACGGCGACCGTGGTGAGGCGTCCGGGCCCGCCGCCCGACCCATCGCCCCGACTCCCGGTGCCACACCCGCGACGGACGACGACACGTCACCGACGCCCCCACCTGTCGCACCGCTCATTCCTGCTCCGGTGGAGCCGCCAGTGCAGCCGGTCGTCGAGACGACTCGGCAGGACACACCTGTGCGCGCCGTTCCGGAGCCGCCGAGCGCCCCGGTGGCCGCACCGCCGGCGGCGGGCCCTCCGGCGACCAGACCCCCCGTGGCGACCCCGCCGGTCGAGGTCCCGCCGGTCGAGATCCCGCCCGTGTTCGCGATCGGTCCGGACGGGTGGGACACCAGCAGTCCCCTCGCTGTCTCGGTGAGCGGCACCGGCATCCCCGGCAGCACGGTCGCCGTCATCGACGAGCTCGGCTCCGTCCTCGCCCAGGCGACGGTCGACGGCGACGGTGAGTTCACGCTCTCCGTCGCGGGAGGCGAACTGAGGCAGGGCATGACGCTCACGGCCCAGCACACCTCACCCTCCGGCGACGTGGACCTCAGCGAGCCGGTCGGACCCCTCGCATTCCCCGTGCCGGTCATCTCTGGCGATCAGCCCCGCCCCCACCTCGAGCGGGGGGATGCTGACGCCGACGGCGAGCAGGACGACGCGCGCTCGTCACTCTCGAGGGCATCCCGGGCGGCTGGGTGCAGGTCGCCGTCGACGGCGTCGTGGTGCCCCACCTCATCGCCATCGACGAGGTGACCTCCGACGACTACATCCCCGACATCCATCTCGGATTCCACCTGCTCACCCTGCGATACGTCGATGCGGAGTCGGGCGTCACCGGTCCTGGAGCCGAGTACGCGGTCGTCGTCACCCCGGGCGGCAAGTGACGTCCGGGCACGGATCCGACCGGAATATTGGTTGCGGCGTCAGGAACGGGCGTCGTCAGCGTCTTGATAGTGGGACGAGAAGCCGGCCCTGGGGACCTGAGTCGACTTCGTGTCCGAGAGCTCGCGTTCCCCTACGGACGCGGCACTCGCGGGTGGGGCTGCTCCCCAGTCCCACCCGCATTCCCTTCCGCACCCGTGGGGCCTACAGCCAGCCCTTGCGCTTGAACGCCCAGTAGAGCCCGACGCCCATCGCCAGCATCAGAGCGACCGCCATGGGGTATCCGAGCGTCCAATGCAGCTCGGGCATATGGTCGAAGTTCATGCCGTACACCGTGCCGACGAGCGTCGGGGCGAACAGGATCGCCGCCCAGCCCGAGATCTTCTTGACCTCGTCGTTCTGTCGGATGCTCAGCTCGGTCATCCGCCGCATCTCCTCGTTCTGCCGCCGCGCCACGATCGTGGACTCGACGGTCAGCGCGTTGTCGAGCACCGTGCGGAAGGTGTTCGCGCGCTCCGACACGCGCAGGGTGTGGTCGAGCACGTCGCGCAGGTACCGCTGCAGCTCCTCGTCGACCTCGTACTTCGTCGAACCTCGCAGCAGTGAGTCCAGCATGCCCGCGAGAGGCTGCACCGCGCGCTGGAAGTCGATCACCTCACGACCGAGTTCGTAGATGCGCTGCGTCGCGTCGACCTCGTCCTCGAAGAGCTGGCTCTCGATCTCGTCGATGTCGTTCTCGAGTCCCGACAGCACGGGTGCGTACTCGTCGACGACCTCGTCGAGGATCGCATAGAGCACCGCCTCCGGTCCGAGCTTCAGCAGATCGGGGTCGTCTTCGAGTCGGCGTCGCACCCTCGCCAGGTCGGGAGACTCCGCGTGGCGGATCGTCACCACGAAGTCGGGACCCACGAGCACATGGATCTCGCCGAACTCGACCTCCTCCGCGGCATCCAGATACCGGGCGGATCGCAGCACCATGAACAGCACGTCTCCGTACCGCTCGAGCTTCGACCGCTGGTGACCCGAGAGCGCATCCTCGACGACGAGAGCGTGGATGCCGAACTCGTCGGCGACCTCGCGGATCTCGGCTTCGCTCGGCCGGTACAGACCTATCCAGCTCATGCCGCCGCGTTCGCGCAGCACCTCGAACGTCTCACTGAGGCTCCGCGGATTCTCGGTGCGGACCCCGTCGACGTAGATCGCGTTGTCGATGATCGCCATCGGCGTTCCCTTCGTCGGTATGCCGCGGCGGTCGTGCGCCCGGCCCTAGGCGGCCGGCGGTGCGACGCAGGCGACCGCCGAGTCCGTGATGGCCTGGTGGTACTGCTCGGCCGTGAACGGAAGCCCGAACTCGGGAGCGGTCTCACCCGCGGCTGCAGGCACCTTTGAGGCGATCGCCGCGAGCTCCCACGCCAGGTACATCGCGGTCGTCGCGCCGGTCGTCGAGTTGTTCAGCGACACTGCGACCGTGAAGCCCGTCTCGGGGTCGGAGAACGCCGACGTCTGATACCCGGGAGTCCAGCCCGCCTGTCCGACCATCGAGCCGACGAGCAGAGCCCCGCCCGTGGCCTGGAGCCAGGAGGGAGCCTGGGGGCCCTGCGGCAGGGGAGCTCCGAAGCGGTTCGGCTCGTCCTTCGTGCGCAGCTTCTGCGCGGCTTCGGCCTGGGCGTACCGACCGAGATCCTCGATCGTCGACACGACGCCGGAGTCGGTGTAGCCGGTGCTCGACGAGAGCGTGGTGATGTCGACCGGGGCCGCACAGTCGTACCCGCCTTCGACGGGCGTCAGGTAGTGCCCGTTCATGACCGGTCCGTCAGAGGGCGGGGCCGGGGCCGGCGAAGGCAGCGACGTCGCCGAGAGACCGAGCGGCTGGGTCACGTACTCGGCGATCAGCTCGGACGCCGTGCGGCCGGACGCCCGCTCGAGTGCGAGTCCGAGCAGCAGGTAGCCGGCATCCGAGTTCGTGTAGGTCGTCTTCGGAGTGGTGCGCGGGGCGCCGAGGCCGTACGCCGCGAGCTCGAGGGGTGCCCACACGCGCTCGGGGGTGGTGAGCCATGCGGCCTGCGCGGTCGCCTCGGACGAGCCGACGCCGCTCGTGCTGTTGCACAGGTCGAGCAGCGTGATGTCCTTCATGTCAGCGACGCCCGAGACGTGGTCGGGCACGGGGTCGTCGAGATCGACCACGCCGTCATCGGCCAGACCGTAGAGCACGTCGCACGTCATGAGACGCGTCATGTCCGCGATCCGGAAGGACATGTCGGTGCTGATCTCTTCGTCGCCGCCGGGGGTCTGGGTGCCGAGACCGGCGACCCAGCTGCCGCTCCACGGAGCCCACACGCCCACGACGGCGCCCGAGGCACCCGATGCGGCGAGCGCGTTGGTGATGGCCGCCTCCATGGCGGTGACCGTGTCGTCAGGCAGAGGGCCGTCGACCTGGGACGGAGGCTGGTAGCTGAACTCCGGTTCGGCCGTGCAGCCGGTGAGGAAGAGCCCGAGCGCGGCTGCGCCGGCCACTGCTGCGCGGAACGTGCGCGACGAGAGAAGCTGCATGAAAGGGGACCCCCGGAAGACGTGTCTCCCGAGTCTAGAACGCCCATCCTGAAAGAAAGGCATCACCGAACGCCGTTTAGGGTGATCACCATGCCCCGCACGTTCGATGCCGACGTCGTCTCCGCGATCCTCCGCCACATGAACGGCGACCACACCGATGACAATCTGCTCATCACGCGCGCCTTCGCGCCGGCCGAAGGGTCTCAGTCGGACGAGATCACCGACGCCGTGATGACGGACCTCGACGGCGACGGCGGAGTCTGGAAGGTCACCCGCTCCGGCGAGGCCTCCGAGCTTCGCATCCCCTGGCCCTCCGGTCCGATCACGGAGCGCCCCGCCGTGCGCCGCGAGGTCGTCGCGCTCTACGATCTCGCCTGCGAGAAGCTCGGGGTCGAGCCGCGTCCGCACGCATGACGCTCGGCTCACCGAGGGGTTTCCTTTCAGGTTAGGCGACCCTTACACTGGGCACATGTCCGAGATCCTCTCCTTCTCCGCAGCCCTCCGTGAGCGCTCCTCCGGTTCGCACTCGCGCAGCGAGGGTGCAGGCTTCATGTCCGACCTGCTCAAGGGCGAAGGATCGCGCGAGGACTACATCGCGCTCGTCGCGCAGCACTACTTCATCTACGAAGCCCTCGAGGGCGCGGGCGAGCGCATGCGCCAGGACCCCGTGGCATCCGTCTTCCTCAGCGACAAGCTGACCCGCCTGCCCGCGCTCGAGGCCGACCTCGAGTTCCTCCTCGGGGCGCACTGGCGCGATGTGATCGTCGCGCTGCCGACCACGCAGCGCTACGTCGAGCGCATCCGCCAGGTCGGGGCGACCTGGGCCGGTGGCTTCGTCGCGCATCACTACACGCGCTACCTCGGCGATCTGTCGGGCGGCATCTTCATCGGACGCGTCATGGCACGCCGCTTCGGCTTCGAGACCAACGGCATCGGCTTCTATCTGTTCGACGACATCGCCGACCCGTCGGCGTTCAAGGACGTCTACCGCGAGCAGCTCGACTCCGCCCCCTGGGACGACGCCGAGCGCGAGCGCGTGATCGACGAGGTCCTGCTCGCCTACCGGTTCAACACCGAGCTCTTCGAAGACCTCGACCGCGCACGCGTCGCCGCCTGACCACGAACGGTCTCAGCCCTTCCCGACCTCGGGAGTGGATGCCGCGAGCCACGCGTCGCGCATGAAGCGGCGCACATCCTCGTCGACGCGGATGTCGCTCGGGCGCAGCGCCCTCGACAGGTAGAGCCCGTCGAGGGACGTGAGCCGAGACAGCGCCACATAGGTCTGCCCTGGAGCGAAGGCGCCTGAGCCGAGGTCGATGATCGCGCGGTCGTAGGTCTTGCCCTGCGACTTGTGGATCGTGACGGCCCACGCGAGGCGCAGCGGGAACTGGGTGAACTCCGCCACGACGTCACGGCTCAGCTTCTTGGTGCTCGGCTCGTAGGAGTATCGGAACCGCTCCCAGACCGCGGGCTCGACGTCGACCTCTTCGCCGTCGATCTCGACGCGCACGGTCTCTCCGAGGATCCGCACGACCGTGCCGATCGTGCCGTTCACCCACCGCGGCGGCTCGCCCGACATCGAGGTGTCGTTGCGGAGGAACATCACCTGCGCGCCGATCTTGAGCTTGAGCTCCGACTCGGCCGGCAGCGACGCCTCGCCCTTCCCGAACTCGCCGCTGACCTCGGCACGCGCCGTCTGCTCCTTGCCGGGCAGCGCTGCGAGGTGGCGGCTGTTGATGGTGTTCACGATGTCGTTGCGGGTGGCGAGGGTGATCATCGGCACCTCTCCCGGCTCCGGGTCCGGTGGTGTTCGCGCACCCTGCGTGTTCAGCACTCCCGCGATCTCCGCGGTGACCCGCCCGTACCGCACCGCGTTCAGCATCGCCTTGAAACCGTCATCCGACTGCCGGTGGATCTGCACGAGCTCGCGCACGTGCAGCTCGGCCCGGGTGTCGACGGCGAACAGTCCCCCGTCGTCATCGTCACCCTCACCGCCGGCCGGACCCGCCCAGACCTTGGCGTCGAAGAACCAGAACGAGCGGTAGTGGTCCTTGACGTAGCGCAGCTCGTCGCCGCGCGGCGGCACGGGGGCCAGCTGATACGGATCGCCGAACATCACGATCTGCACTCCGCCGAACGGGATGCCCCGCTTGCCCCGCGCCTGACGGAGCGAACGGTCGATCGCATCCATCAGGTCGGCGTTGACCATCGAGATCTCGTCGATCACGAGCGTCTCGATCGCATTGAGGATCCGTCGCGTGTTGTCGTTCTGATCGATGTCCGAGTCGCCGATCAGTCCGATCGGCAGCCGGAACAGGGAGTGGATCGTCTGACCCTCGACGTTGAGCGCGGCGACGCCGGTCGGCGCGCAGATGGCGATCTGCTTCTTCGTGTTCCACGAGAAGTACTGCAGCAGCGTCGACTTGCCGGTGCCCGCTCGACCGGTGATGAAGACGTGCTCGCTGGTGTCCTCGATCAACCGGAACAGCTCTTGCTGCTCTTCGGACAGGGCGGGAAGCGACACGGTTCTCTCACACGGACGGAGGCGGGAATGCACGGCGACACCGTGCCTCCCCATGCTACGTGGCGGCGCCGCCCGGCATCCGAGGAACACAGCGATCGCGGCCGACGCACACCGACTCACGCACGGCGTCGTCCCAGGCCACGCTTCTAGACTGACGCCATGCAGCAGGTCGAGACGAAGGCGCCCCGGCGCTCGCGCCTCGCTGCCGATCTCGCGCTCCTCGCGGTCGTCGGCCTCGTGCTCGTCGCCGCTCTCGGTGCAGGTGGGGCCACCCTGTACCAGCAGTTCTACGGGCCGTCGGCGTTCGTCGTGCGCTACCTCGACCTGCTCTCGGAAGGACGAGCGGCTGACGCTCTGCGCGTGCCCGGCGTCGCGATCGATCGGGAGACCCTCGAGATCGCCGGCATCGGAGCCACCGCGTCGGAGGCGCTGCTGCGTCACTCGGCACTCGCGCCGCTCACCGACGTCGAGGTGCAGTCGGAACAGGCCGACGAGTCCGGCAAGACCGAGGTGACCGTGTCGTACGAGGCGAGCGGGCACGCCGGCAGCACCACCTTCACCGTCGAGCAGGACGGCTGGGCGGGGGTCACCCCCAACTGGCGCTTCACGACGAGCCCGCTGGCCGTGGTCGAGCTCACGGTGCGCGGTGCCGATCAGTTCGCCGTCAACGGCTTCGAGATGGATCGCCGCCAGGTCTCACCCGCCGGGGCGGAGGCCGCACCCCTCGATCCCCTTCCCCTGCTGGTCTTCACGCCGGGGCTGTACTCGGTCACCGTCGACACTGCGATCGCGGAGTCCGAGGGCATCGGCGTCCTCGCCGACACCCCGCTCGCCACCACGCCCGTCGACGTGCAGACCGAGCCCACCTCGGACTTCGTCGCGGTGGTGCAGCAGCGGGTCGAGGAGTTCCTCACCGCCTGCACGACGCAGGAGGTGCTGCAGCCGACCGCCTGCCCGTTCGGCCTCGAGGTCTCCAACCGCCTCGCCTCGCTGCCGAAGTGGTCGATCGCCGCACAACCGCAGGTGAGCGTCGTGCCCGACGGCGGACACTGGAAGATCCCCCCGACGGATGCCGTCGCGCACGTCGACGTCGAGATCCGCTCGCTCTTCGACGGCTCGGTTCAGGAGCGGTCGGAGGACGTCCCGTTCCAGGTGAACGGATCGATCACGATCCTCCCCGACGGCAAGGTGTCGATCCGGGTCGGATCCCCCGACGAGGAGTCCACGGGCTGACGCCCGCCGGGAGCACGGTCACCGTGCGTCGCGCTCCGCCTGACGCAGGTCGCGCTCGGCGAGCGCCGCGAGCTTCTGGTTGTACTCCTCGAGCTCGGCCTCGCCCGTGCGGTCTGCATGACGGTCGCGGCGCTTCTGCAGCTTGGTGTCACTGCGGCTCCACTGGATCGCCACGGTGATCGCGAGGATCAGGGTCGGGATCTCTCCGATCGACCACGCTATGCCGCCGCCGATGTACTGATCCTCGATGGGCGTCGGGCCCCAGGTGCGCCCCATCGACCCGAACCAGTCGGCGACCATCAACCCCTCCTGCATCATGATCGCGACGCCGAAGAAGGCGTGCATGGCCATGATGGCGATCAGGGTGATGAGGCGCCCCGGGTAGGGCAGACGGTAGGGCACCGGGTCGGCGCCGACCAGGCTCAGCACGAACAGGTAGCCGGAGATGAGGAAATGCGCGACCATCCACTCGTGGCCGAGGTGCTCGAACATCGACCAGCGCACCAGGTCGGTGAAGTAGAACGCCCACAGCGACAGGATGAAGATGCCCGCCGCCACGAACGGGTGGGTGACGACCTTCGAGAACGGCGAGTGCACGGCCCACATGATCCATTCGCGACCACCGCGGGTGCCGTCGTCGCGCTTGTGGATCGCTCGAAGGGCCAGCGTGACCGGCGCCCCCGAGACGAGCAGCAGCGGGATCGCCATCGACAGCATCATGTGCCCCAGCATGTGCACGCTGAAGAGATACTCCTGATACGCGTTGATCGGGCCGCCCGTGACCCAGAGCAGCATCAGCATTCCCAGCACCCAGAACACGGTGCGGTGGATCGGCCAGCGGTCACCACGGAGCCGCAGTCGGCGCACGCCGACGAGGTAGAGGAAGAGGCCGAACCCGGCGGCCACCAGCCAGAGCACGTCGATGTCCCACGCCGTGAACCAGCGGTCGATCGTGAACTCCGGCGGCAGCGGGGAGCGGGTGAGGTTCTCGGCGGGGGTCTGCACGAACGCCGCCTCCTCGCCGGTGGGCGGGGGCGTGCGCGCGAGCGCGGCGGCAGCTCCCGAGGCCAGACCCATCAGAGCGACCTCGCACAGCACCAGCATCCAGAACCAGCGCGCGGCTCCGTCGTCCTCGAGCCGAGGGATCAGGCGGGTGCGATACCAGGCGCCCAGCATTCCCATACCGACGAGGAGCACGACCTTCGCGAGCAGGATGGTGCCGTACGGCGTCCAGAGCTGCGAGATGTCGCCGAACGAGACGACGGAGCGGGCGAGACCCGAGATCGCGACGACGGCGAACGCGGCGATCGCGAGACTCGAATAGCGGCTCACCAGCTGCGCCGTGCCCACGCCCGAGCGGTCGCGCAGGATCACGACGAGCAGCAGGCCGCCGAGCCACACGGCCGCGCCGATCGTGTGCAGCAGGATCGAGTTCACCGCGATGTTGTGACCGGCGAGCTCCCCGGAGTGACCCTGCGTCGCCAGCGGAAGGAAGGATGCCGCGGCGAGGATCGCCGTGATGAGCGTCGGCGTCCACGTGCGCCACGCGAACGCGAGCACGGTGATCACCGAGCCCATGATCGTGGTGATCAGCCAGGACTGACCGAGCGGCAGCTGCAGCAGGAATCGTCCGAGCTGCTCACCGAACTCGCGCTCGGCGCTCAGCTGCGGGTTGAAGGCCGCCATGAAGGTGAAGAATCCGCTGATGCCGGCGGTGACCGTGAAGACGGCAGCGCCGGCCGAGGCCGTGTTGAGCGCCGTGTCGAATGACTTCTCCTCGCTGCGCAGGGCGAACAGCGCCAGCACGAGCGAGCCCAGCATCGCCGCGGCCGCGATGTTCATCACGAGCTTGACGATGGGGGTGGCCCAGCGCACGAAGGGACCCGGATCCTGCAGAAGCAGCGGAGCCGCGCCTCCGCCGATCACGAGGGCGAAGATCACGCCGATCAGTCCGGTCGCGAGCAGGATGCCGATTCCGGCCGCGCGATACGCGGAGCGGGTCGGGGTCTGCACGGCGCGGGCACTCACCCCTCCAGCCTAAGCCGCGGATCCGGGGAGGACGCACGAAGGCCGCCCCCGACGGATCGGGAGCGGCCTTCGAAGAGGTGCGGTCTTACTTGACGGCAGCCTTGAGCTTGGAACCAGCGGTCACCTTGACGCGGTGGCCGGCCGGGATCTTGATCTCGGCGCCGGTCTGCGGGTTGCGGCCCGTGCGAGCTGCGGTCGCGACCTGCTCGAACGAGATCCAGCCCGGGATCGAGACCTTGCTGCCCTTGGCAACAGCGTCGGAGACCGAGGAGAACAGCGCGTCGAGGACACCCGAGACGGTGGCCTGGCTCTGGCCGGTGGCAGAAGCGATGCTCGCGACGAGCTCGGTCTTGGTGATGGACTTGTCAGCCATGTCATCCTCCAGCGACGAGGTTCCCGTCGCATCGTTGTGGTTCAGAGGGCTGCTGCCCTCCGTTGGTCGAGTGACCGCCTTGAATGTACCAACCACCACCCACATTTCCGCGTCATTTCGCGGGTTTTGGGCTTTTCGGCGGCGTGTCGTGGGGCAGAAGTGACGAATGTGACTCGTGGGGCATCGATTTCAGCCCGCCTGGCGGCCTCATCGTGGGAAGGCGATCTCTTGCCGCGAAGGGGCGGAATCACCGTTCAATCCTTGCGTGAGAGAGATCTCCTTCGCTCGGCGCGCGCAGATCAGCCCGGGCGACGACGCGTCTCAGGTCGGTTCGGGCGTCGTCGTGGCGGTCGGGGATGCGTCGTCGGCCGCGGCGGAGGCCATCGCGGCGCGGCGCTTCGCACGACGGGTGCGGGTCTCCTTCGACAACGGAAACCGGGCGTCCAGCCGTGGCTCGAGGACGATCCGACGCAGCGCAGTGAGGATCACATACCCGCCCACCCAGTAGGACAGGAACAGCACGAGTCCATACGAGAACGTGAAGCTCAGCAGCGTGCACACGATGCCGATGCCGACATAGAGCCAGGTCCAGGCGTGGGCGATGCGATCACGCGCGGCCTGCTGGTCATCCGTGCGCTGCTGCAGCGAATCGACCCGGCTGCTGAGTGCCTCATCGTCGATCGTGGCGAAGAGGTCCCGCACCGGCACCTGCAGCGCATCCGCTACCAGAGACAGCGTCTCCAGGCTCGCATCCTGTCCGGCTTCCAGGCGCTGCACGGTTCTGAGTCCCACGCCGCTCTCGGTCGCCAGTCGTTCCTGAGTCCACCCCTGCGCCTGGCGCAGTTCCGTGATCCGTGTCGTGTTCATGTCCTCCATGCTCTCCAGCGGCCCCGATCCGCCGCCACGCCACCGAGCCGCCAGTCAGCCGCCAGCTGGCCGCCATCGACCCGCCGCCATCCGCCGCCCCGTCGCCGCGTCAGAGCGGGCGGTGGGCGGCGACCACCGAGCGCGCGGTGCGCTCGAACGCCGGCGTGACCCGCTCGTCTCCGTCGAGGTACCCGCCGACGAGCGCGGCGTCGCGCAGCAGCACGAGGGACGCCGCGACATCGACGGGGCTCTCGAGGCCGGCCTGCTCGGCGACGGCCTGCAGCGTCGAGCGGAACCACTCCCGGTGCTCGTCGATCAGCAGACGGACGGCACCGTCGGCATCCGGATACTCCGCTGCCGCGTTGATGAACGGGCAGCCACGCGTGTGCCGGAGGCGGATGTCGGCGGCGATGCCGTCGATCACGGCGTCGACCAGCTGCGCAGGATCCGTCACCGCCTCGCCCGCGTCGGCGAACATCGCGCGGAGCATCTCGTCTTCGTTGCGCAGGTACGCGAGGACGAGGTTCTCCTTGCCGCCGAACTGGTTGTAGAGCGTCGCCCTGGTGACCGCGGCCTCATCGATGATGCGGTCGACGCCGACCGCATGGATCCCCTCTTCGTAGAAGAGCCTGGTGGCGGTGTCGATCAGCCGGGTGCGGGCTGCGCTGGGCCGCTTAGGAGCCGTCGTCGGAGCGGAGCTGGAAGTCGTGGTCTTCATGATGATCCCTCTCATCGTGTCATCCGATTCGGGTTTTCGGGAATAGGTTGTGCTAGATAGAACGTTCGGTCTACTATCAGCGTAATGCACTCGCACCGGGCGGGGCAGACACAGGAGAAGAAACGATGAACAGCACTGACAAGACCCCGATCGTCCTGATCCACGGACTCTGGATGACGCCGAAGAGCTGGGACACGTGGGCCGAGCGGTTCCGCGCGCAGGGCCACGAGGTGATCATCCCGGGATGGCCCGGGATCGACGACCGCTCCGTCGAGGACATCCGCCGCGACCCGTCGGCCCTCAAGGGGATCGGCCTGAAGCAGATCGCCGACAACTACGAGCGCATCATCCGTGCGCTTCCGGTCAAGCCGATCATCATGGGCCACTCGTTCGGCGGCGTGCTCACCCAGATGCTCGCCGACCGCGGCCTCGGCGCCGCCTACGTGGGCGTGGCCCCGGGACAGACCGCCGGCGTCACCGCACTGCCCCTCTCGACCCTGTGGACCGGAACGCCGATCCTCTCCAACCCCTTCGGCATCAACGGAGCCAAGCCGCTGTCGAAGCGCCACTTCCACTTCACGTTCGGCAACGACCTCCCCCGCGCAGCATCCGACGCCCTCTGGGAGGAGTACGCCGTGAACTCCTACAACAAGGTCTTCTTCGAGGGCGTGACCTCGGTGCTCAACGAGAAGGGCGGAGTCACCCACGTCGACTACGCACGCGCCGACCGCGCCCCGCTGCTCGTCATCACCGGCGAGATCGACCACGTCGTGCCCCCGGCCATCGGACGCGCGATCGTGAAGAAGTACCACTCGTCCGGCAGCACCGCCATCGTCGAGTACAAGGAGTATGCGGGCCGCACCCACCGTCTCGTCAGCCAGGACGGCTGGGAGGAGATCGCCGACTACGCGCTCACCTGGGCGGTGGAGCACGCGGCAGCATCCGTCGCCTGATGCGGGGCGCTGCGGCGCCTCGGAGGGCATCCGCGATACGGAGAGCGCCTCGATGTGCGAAGGAGATCTCGCGCAGCGAAGGACTGGATGAGGCATTCGGTCCTTCGCTGGGTGAGATCTCCTTCTCTGCAAGCGAGGACATCAGCCGAGATGCCTGCCCTGAGCGACCGCATCCATGATGATCGCCTGCACTTCTGGCCAGCGAGCCATGATCTGCTCGTACCCGAACCGCAGCACGTGATAGCCACGGAGCATGAGCTGTGCGTCATGCTCGATGTCCGTCATCCGCCGTGCTCCGACGTGTGTCGCTCCGTCGATCTGAATCACCAGGCGCTCGCCGATCAGGAGGTCGACACGGTGTCCGTGCAGCCACGCCTGCTGCACCATCGCAAGACCCAACCACCGCAGCCTCGACACGAAGATCGTCTCGAGACCCGAGTCCGAGAACGGCCTGGCGGATTCGAGCAGCTCCCGGGCGGCGGGCGGCAGCTCGAATCGCGACAGCACACGCTCGTCGACGAGCCCCTTGTTCAGAGCCGACTCCCAGATCACCAGGGCGGTCTCTCTCGGCTGGCAGCGCGCCACCAGGGCGAGGGTGTTGACGAGCCCGTCCACGGTGGAGTCTGGGTCGCGCTGAACCACCGGGCGCGACCAGTGGACGACGACCTGCGACGGCACCCGCACGCGGGCGGCATTCGGGCGGGCAGCCACGTGGACGGACGATGCGTTCGGCACCCACAACCCCATGCGCTCGGCTGCGGTGACGCAGGTGATGACGACCCCGCGAGTCGCGGCGCCCACGACGATCGGGTCGGCGTCGGGCAGCGCAATCCATCCTCGACGGATCGATCTCACCGCACCGAGCTCCTTCGCACGGCGCAGTGTGTGAGCGCTCACCCCGAGTGACCGAAGTCGCTCGACGCGCGCGACCCCACCCTGACGTTCGAGCTCGGTGACCGCATCCATCAGGCGATACTCCCCCGTGGTCGGCTTCCGAGGAGGCCGCGCACCCGGCCCCTGTAGAGAACCGTGAACTCGGCCCCTCGGTGCAGAGCGACTGCTGCGAAGGAGATCTCATGCAACGAAGGAGCGAATGGCGCAGCATCCCCTTCTCAGCGAGAGATCCCCTTCGCAGCGAGCGCCGCAACACGAGTCGCGAATGCCGGGATGCGGACGCCGGACACAGGCCCGGGGACAGCGAAAGGGGCGAGCATCCGAAGATCCTCGCCCCTTTCGGCTTGTCTGCTGAGACTTACCAGCTGGACTTGGTGACACCGGGCAGCTCGCCACGGTGTGCCATGTCACGGAAGCGGACGCGCGAGACGCCGAACTTCGTGAGGACACCGCGGGGGCGGCCGTCGATGACGTCGCGCGAACGCACGCGAGCCGGCGACGCGTTGCGCGGCAGCTTCTGCAGGCCGACGCGTGCGGCCTCGCGGGCCTCGTCGGTGGCGTTCGGGTCGACCAGGGTCTTCTTCAGCTCGGCGCGACGCTCTGCGTAACGCTCGACGATGACCTTGCGCTGCTCGTTGCGAGCGATCTTGCTCTTCTTAGCCATTGATCAACGCTCCTCTCGGAATTCGACGTGCTGACGGATGACCGGGTCGTACTTCTTGAGCACGAGGCGGTCGGGGGTGTTGCGGCGGTTCTTCTTGGTCACGTACGTGTAGCCCGTACCTGCCGTGGAGCGCAGCTTGATGATCGGACGTACGTCCTGAGCCTTCTTGGCCATTAGAGCTTCACACCCTTCGCCTGGAGGTCCTTGACCACGTTCTCGATGCCGCGGACGTCGATCACCTTGATGCCCTTGGCGGACACGTTGAGCGTGATCTTACGACCGAGCGAAGCGACGAAATAGGTCTTCTTCTGCACGTTCGGGTCGAAGCGACGCTTCGTCCGGCGGTGCGAGTGCGAGACGTTGTGACCGAAGCCGGGAACAGCTCCTGTCACCTGGCACACTGCTGCCATGATGTGACTCCTTCTATACCGTGAGACCGGACGGTCTCACCCAAGATCCCTTGTCTGCGCGCCACCCCGCATCGCCGATCTCTCGGCCGAAGAAGGGGAAGCACGCGAACTACGCACAGGAGTGTGCGCAGACAAAGAGTCAGTTTAGCACGACCCCGAGTCAGACCCGAACGACCTCGAGCAGCAGCGCCGCCCCCGGCGCGAGCAGGGGCAGGGGCACCCCGACCGTCTCGAAGAACGCGCCGGTCGCCTCGATCCCGGCATCCAGCCAGGCGGGGTCCGAGACCTGGTGCCGCGTCGCGGTGCCCAGCTCGTCCCGCACCCGCAGCCGGTAGCGCCCGCCGGGCTGCAGTCCGGGGATGCGGGTGCGCGGCGTGAACGCGTCGACCGACGCACCCTGCCGCACCCACGCGAACACACCGCGCGAGCCGTCGACCGCGACGACGCCGTGCAGCAGCGTCTCGTCGTCGACCTCGTCGCTGCGCACGGTGACGCCGTAGTGCAACAGCGGCCGCAGCTCGCGATAGAGCGCCGTCCAGCGGGCCAGCGCCTCCCGCTCGTCATCCGTGCACCGCGTGATGTCCCACTCGATGCCGGCGTGCCCGAACAGCGCGGTGGCCATGCGGAACGGCAGGGATGCCGCGCGATGCGTCGTCTCGGCGACCGGCGGACCGACGTGAGACCCCACGACCTCCGGGGGCACGAGAGTACCGGTCCAGCGCTGGATCTGCTGCCGTTCGATCGGATCGTTCGAGTCCGAGCCCCAGACGCGCTGGGTGCGCTGGAGCACCCCGAGGTCGACGCGGGCTCCGCCGCTCGCGCACGACTCGATCTCGAGAGAGGGATGCCGCTCGCGCAGCGCGTCGAGCAGGGCGTAGAAGGCGGCCGTCTGAGCGTGCACGGACGCGCGGCCGGTGTGCGGCGACACCGCGGCGTGCAGGTCGCGGTTGTGGTCCCACTTGATGAAGTCGATGCCGATCTTGGAGACCAGGGCGTCGATGCGCTCCAGCAGGTGGGCCGCAGCATCCGGGTTCGCCAGGTCGAGCACCTTCTGATGCCGCCAGGTGGGCGAGTCGGGCGCGGCCTGCAGCACCCAGTCCGGATGCTGCGCGGCGAGGTCGGAGACCGGGTTCACCATCTCGGGCTCGAACCAGAGACCGAACTGCATCCCGAGACCGTGCACCTGATCGGCGAGCGGCCGCAGCCCCTTCGGCCACTTGGCGTCGTCGATGAACCAGTCGCCGAGTCCTGATCGGTCGTCGGGGCGTCCGCGGAACCATCCGTCGTCGAGCACGAACCGCTCGACGCCGACGGATGCCGCAGCCTCGGCCAGCTCGATGATCTTCGCGGGGTCATGGTCGAAGTACACGGCCTCCCAGGTGTTGAGCACGAGAGGACGCGGCGTCGTGGGGTGTGCGGAGAACGCGCGGACGGTCTGATGCAGGCGGGCCGACACGGAGTCGAGCCCGCTCTCGCCGTAGGCGAGGAACACCTGCGGCGAGACGTAGGTCTCCCCCGCGCCGAGCCGGATCTCGCCGGGCAGCAGCAGTTCTCCCCCGCCGAGCACCGCCCCGTGAACGCCGGCACCCTCGGGAAGACGCTCGACGCCGACTTCGAGGTCCCCGCTCCACGCGACGTGCGCGGTCCACAGTTCCCCTCGGCGGAAGCCGAACCCGTCGGTGCCGATCGCGGTCAGGTACGGGGCGTCGTGTCCACCACGACCGCGGCGCACCTGACGCAGGTGCGCTCCGTGGCGCAGGGCGCCTCGCTGTGGTCGCCGCTCGCCCGTCCAGCGTCCGGTGTGATCGAGCACCTCGGTCGCATGTGCGGGGATCGGCAGCAGGATGCGCGCGGCGAGCAGGTCGAGCGGCTCGGCAGCATCCGCCGTGCTCGTCACCGACACCTGGGCGGTGAGCACGCCGACGGCATCCAGCTCGAGATCGAGGACGACGGATGCGCCGGCCGCGGGATCCGCGAACTCCCCGCGCAGCGATGACTCCGTCGCCTTCCACCCGGTCGAGCGCAGCAGCGGCGCGCTGTGCAGCCCGCCGCGGTGCCAGGCGAGCGCCGGGGCGCCGGACCATCCGTCGGCTTCGACGGCCAGCAGCGGGAAGGTGCGCGAGGCGTCGAACGAGCTGAACGTCACAGCCCCGGTCGACGACACCGCGAGTGCGTCGAGGTCGGCGGTGTCGAGCGCCGCTCCCCAGTGCAGCAGTCGCGCACTCGTCGTGTCGATGACGACGCTGACGCCGGCCGAGGTCAGGTGGACGAGTTCGCTCATTGCCGCTCCAGACGAAAAGGGGGAGGCCCGCCCGTGAGCATACGGGCGGGCCTCCGAGAGGTGTTACTCCGTGACGGGGATCGATGCGGCCTTGAGCGCGTCGATGGTCGCCGTCTGGCCCTTCTCGATCGCGTCGAGCAGAGTGCCGTTGCCCGAGACCGCTGCCTTGAAGCCGTCGGACACGTCCGAGTAGGTCTGGGTCATGGTCGGGCCCCACGCGAAGTCGGGCGAGACCTGGGTGGCGGCGTCGGCGAAGACGTCGTAGATCTTCTGTCCGCCGTAGAACTCGACGCCCTCGGCGTAGACCGGCAGCTCGAGACCGGCTGTCGTGGCCGGGTAGAGGTTGGCGGCCTCGGCGAGCGCGGTCAGCGCCTCATCCGACGTGTTGAGCCACAGCGCGAACTTCGTCGCCTCGTAGACGTGCTCGCTGCCCTTGAGGACAGCGGTCGACGACCCGCCCCAGTTGCCGGCCGCGGTGCCGCCGGCCTCCCACTGCGGCAGCGGTGCGACGGCCCAGGAGCCGGCGGTGTCGGGGGCTCCGCTGGAGATCGAGTTGGCGCCCCAGACGGCGGAGTTCCAGGTCCAGACCTGACCGGAGTTGTAGGCGTTGTTCCACTCGTCGGTCCAGGCGGGAACCGTGGCGACGAGGTCGTCGTCGAGCATGCTCTGCCAGAAGTCGGCGACCGTGGTGGTCGCGTCGTCGGCCAGCGACACCGTCCAGCCCTCGTCGTCGCTCGAGAACCACTGAGCGCCGTCCTGCCAGGCGAACCCGGCGAACTGGTTGATGTCCGACTGCGAGAAGTTGGTGATGTATCCGCCGAGGTCACGGATCTTCACGGCCGCCTCGCGGTACTCGTCCCACGTGGTGGGGATGGCGATGCCGTTCTGCTCGAACAGGTCGGCGCGGTAGAACAGCGCCATGGGGCCGGTGTCCTGCGGAACGCCGTAGACGCCCTCGGTGCCGAGGGTGACCTGTCCCCAGGCCCAGTCGACGAACTGGTCCTCCGCGGCGACGACGTCCTCACAGGCGCTGAGGTCTTCGAGGCCGTCCTGCACGAGGAAGTTCGGCAGCGCGTCGTACTCGATCTGACCGAGGTCGGGCGCATCGCCGGCCTTGATCTGGTTGAAGAAGTTCTGGTACGTGCCGCCGTTGCCGTTCGGGCCGGTCTGCACGTCGACCTGGATCTCGGGGTTGGCCTCGTTCCAGATCTCGACGACGTCTTCGATGCCGGGGATCCAGGAGGTGAACTCGAGCGTGACGTCGCCGTCCGCCGGGGTGCACGCGGCGGCGGCGTCGCCGCCGGTGCCGGAGCTGTCTCCGCCGGACGCCGAGCAACCGGCGAGCGCGAGTGCCGAGATGGCGATGACAGCGGCTGCCTTCATCTTCGAATGCTGCATTTCGATCCTTTCGTGGATGCGATGGGGGTGGTGCGGTAGGGATGGTGCGGTGGTGCGGGCCGTCCGGTCGGTCCGGGCGGCCGCCTGCTCACTTCAGGGCGCCGGCGCCCAGTCCGTTGCGCCAGAAGCGCTGGAGCAGGAGGAAGGTGACGATCAGCGGGATGACCGACAGCAGAGCGCCGATCAGCACGAGACCACGGAGTTCCGGCAGCTGGTTCAGCTGGTTGTTCCAGTTGTAGAGACCGAAGACGACCGGGAAGAGGTCTTCGGATCGCAGCATGATCATCGGCAGGAAGAAGTTGTTCCAGATGGCGACGAACTGGAAGAGGAACATCGTCACCAGCGCGGGCGTCATCAGTCGGATGCTGACCGTGAAGAACGTGCGGATCTCGCCCGCGCCGTCGAGCCGACTCGCCTCGAGCAGTTCGTCGGGAACGGAGGAGGCCGCGAAGATCCGCGCCAGGTAGACGCCGAACGGACTCACGATCGACGGCAGGAACACCGACCAGAACGTGTTGGTCAGCTGCGCCTGGCTGAAGATGAGGAACAGCGGCAGCGCGAGGGCCGTGGCCGGAACCAGCACTCCGCCGAGCACGATGTCGAACATCAGGTCGCGGCCCGGGAACCGGTACTTCGCGAGGGCGTAGCCGGCCATGGCGGCGAGCAGGGTCGCGATGGCGCCGCCGAGCGCGGCGTAGAGCACCGAGTTCAGCAGCCAGCGCAGGTAGACGCCGTCGCGGTAGGCGAACAGCTCGGCGATGTTGTCGAGCAGGTGGAAGTCGGCGAACCACAGCGGGGCGGTGGTCAGGATGTCGCCGGTCTCCTTGCTCGACGCGACGAGCAGCCACCACAGCGGCAGCAGGAAGTAGACCGTGAACACGGCCATGATCAGCATGGCGCCGGTGCGGGAGATGCCCGATTCGCGAGCACCCTTTCTGCGCGGGGCCTGTGCGCGCGAGCCCCGACCGGGGGCGACGATCGTCATGGTGCTCATGCGTTCTGCTCCTTGCGCTGCATGTACTTCATGAATCCGAACGACAGCACGAACGTCGTCACGGCCAGCACGACCGAGAAGGCGGCCGCGAGGTTGGTGTTCGGGATGGATGCCGTGGCGTATACGGTCATGTTCGGGGTGAACGTGCTCGTGACCGCCGAGCTGAACGAACGGAAGACCTGCGGTTCGGCGAGCAGCTGCAGCGTGCCGATGATCGAGAAGATCGCGGTCATCACGATCGCCGGGCGCACCAGCGGGATCTTGATCGACCAGGCGATGCGCCACTGTCCGGCGCCGTCGAGGATGGCCGCCTCGTAGAGCTCCTGGGGGATCGAGAGCAGCGCCGAGTAGATGATCAGCATGTTGTAGCCGACGTAGACCCACGTCACGACGTTCGCGATCGACCACAGCACGAGGTCTGCCCCGAGGAAGTCGATGTTCTTGGTGATCGCGGTGAACGGCGAGAGGTTCGGCGAGAACAGCGAGCCCCACATGATCGCGGCGATGACACCGGGCACCGCATACGGCACGAAGAACGCGAGGCGGAAGAAGCGCTTGCCGCGGACGAGCGGCGAGTCCAGCAGCAGCGCGAACAGCAGGGCCAGGCCGAGCATGACCGGCACCTGCACGACGCCGAAGGTCAGCATCCGCCCCATCGATGCCCAGAAGGCCTCGTTCTGGAAGACGAGCACGTACTGCGTGAAGCCGCCGAACACCTGCTCGGCCTTGCCGAAGGTGCCGTCGCGCTCGACCACGAGCAGGGACTGCCAGAACGCGTAGGCGATGGGGACGACGTAGAACAGCGCGAACAGCACGCCGAAGGGCACGATGAGGAACGCGATGGCGCCCTTGTGCGGGATCCGTCGGCGGCGGCCCGGCGCCTTCGGCGCTGAGGCGACCGCCGGAGCGGCGAGCGTGGTGGTCATACATCCTCCTTGATGATGCGGACCGCACCGGCCGGCACCGGGCCGGTGGCGCAGGCGTCGGTGACGAGGTCGTGACCTGCGGCCGCGACCTCGGCATCCGTGGATCCGTGGTTGATGACGAACAGGAACGAGCCGGCATCGCCGGTGCGGCGCACGATCTCGACGTCGGGTCCGGCGCCGGGGACGAGCGCGACACCCGCGGATGCGGCGAGCCGTGCGATCAGTGCGCGGTAGTCCTCGCGAGCGGGCTGGGTGCCGAGGAACCAGGCCTCGCCCGCTCCCGTCGCGCGCCGCGTGATCGCGGGGCGTCCGGCGGCGGGGCCGTCGACGAACGACGCGATGACCTCGGCATCCGTGGCCTTCAGGCGCTCGCTCCACACTGTCGCGGTCGTGCCGTCGGTCAGGGTGACGGTCTCGTCGGGACGCAGGGGCGTGAACTCCTCCGAGCGGATGCCGAGCAGGTCGCGGAACGCGCCGGGATAGCCGCCGGTGCGCACTCTGTCTTCTTCGTCGACGATGCCGCTGAAGAAGGTGATCAGTGCTGTCGCGCCGTTCTCGACCGCGCGGGCGATCGCCGCGGCATCCGCATCGCCGATGAGGTGCAGCGCGGGGACGATCAGCAGGCGGTGGCCGTCGAGGTCGGCGCCGGGGCGCACGACGTCTGTCGTGACGCCGGCATCCGCCAGCGCGGCATGCGCGGCATGCACCTGGCCGAGGTAGGTCAGCGCCTCGCTCGGACGGCCCTCGTTCTCGGCGGCCCACCAGCTCTCCCAGGAGAAGAACAGTGCGGCGTCGGCGACGACGCGCGTCCCGGCGACCTCGCCCAGGCGATCGAGGAGTCCGCCGAGCGCGACGACCTCGCGCCACTGGTCGGAGTCCTCGCCCGCGTGCGGCACGAGTGCCGTGTGGTACTTCTCGGCGCCCTGGGTCGACGCCCGCCACTGGAAGAAGCAGATGCCGTCGGCGCCGCGCGCGATGTGGGCGGCGATGTTGCGCTGCAGCTCACCGGGAGCCTTGGCGAGGTTGTAGGGCTGCCAGTTCACTGCGCCGGTCGAGGTCTCCATGAGCAGCCACGGCGCACCCTGGGCGAGGCCGCGGGTGAGGTCGGCGGCGAACGAGAGCTCGCCTCGCGCGTCGTCGAGGCGACGGTCGAGGTAGTGGTCGTTGGCGATCAGATCCATCTCGCCCGCCCACGACCAGTAGTCGAGATTGCGGATGTGCGCGGTGACCATGAAGTTGGTCGTCACCGGCACGTCGCTCCGCTCGCGCAGGATCGCCGCTTCGGCGCGGTAGAGCGCGAGCTGCTCGTCGGAACTGAAGCGCTGGAAGTCGAGGATCTGCCCCGGGTTGCGCAGCGAGAGGGCCTGAGCGGGCACCCGCACGTCGTCGAAGTCGCTGTAGCGCTGGCTCCAGAATGTCGTGCCCCACGCGCGGTTCAGCGCGTCGATGTCGGCGTACCGCTCGCGCAGCCAGCCACGGAAGGCCTCGGCGCTCGTGTCGCAGTAGCAGAGCGCGTTGTGGCAGCCCAGCTCGTTCGACACGTGCCAGAGCGCGACGGCCGGGTGGTCGCCGTAGCGTTCGACGACACGGGTGACGACCTCGGCGGCGTACGCGCGGAAGAGGGGCGAGCTCGGGCAGTACCCCTGACGACCGCCCTGCTGGAAGACGGTCCCGTCTTCGCCGACCGGCAGGATCTCGGGATGCTGCGCGGTGAGCCACGGTGCGGGCGAGGCCGTGCCGGTGCCGAGGTTGATGCGGATGTCCGCGGCGTGCAGCAGCGCGATGATCTCGTCGAGCGCCGCGAAGTCCCACACTCCCCTGGCGGGGTTGATCGACGACCAGCCGAAGATGTTGATCGCCACGAGACCCACGCCGGCCTGCTGCATGAGCCGCACGTCGTCGGGCCAGACGCTGCGGTCCCACTGCTCCGGGTTGTAGTCGCATCCGAAGACGAGGCCGCGCCCTGCGGAGAGGGTGGCGATGCGGTCGGACACAGCGGCGGCCATCGGTGACGCTCCTTTGCGGATCATGTGTGCACGTGCACAGTCCGCTGCGTCGAAACAGCGATCGGGATTTCTGTGAACGTGCACACATCGTCGCATGTCGTGGCGAATCCCGTCAAGTCCGGGTCGCTAGGCTGTCGATCATGAGCACTTCGGCCCGTCGTCGCAGCACCGTGCACGATGTCGCGCGCGTCGCCGGAGTCTCCAGAGGAACCGTCAGCCGCGTGATCAACGGCGGCTACGTGTCGGACGCCGCGCGCACCGCGATCGAAGAGGCGATCCGCGAGGTCGGCTACGTGCCGAACACCGCCGCCCAGAACCTCGTGCGACAGCGCACCCAGGCCATCGCGTTCATCGTGCACGAGCCGCACGCGCTGTTCCTCGAAGACCCCAACATCGGCGCGATCATGCTCGGCACGAACGAGACTCTCTCCGAGGCGGACTACCAGATGGTCTGCCTCGTGGTCGACTCGGTGCGAGACACCGAACGCGTCGCGCGCTACCTCAACGGCGGGTTCGTCGACGGCGCTGTGATCGTCTCGGCCCGAGCGCAGGATCCGATCACCAAGGCCGTGATGCGACTCGACCTGCCTGTCGCCTACGTCGGCCACCCACCCGACGTCGATGCCGCCTGGGTCGGCGTCGACAACCGCGGCGCCGCGCAAGCCGTCACCTCACGTCTGCTGGCGACCGGTCGCACGAGGGTCGGCATGATCGCCGCCGCCCTCGACCGCGACTCGGGCACCGATCGACTCGCCGGATTCACCGACGCTCTCGGCGACGACTTCGATCCGGACCTCGTCGAAGAGGTGCCGCTGTACTCCTACGCCGACGGAGCCGCCGCCATGAAGCAACTGCTCGACCGAGCACCCGACATCGACGGAGTCTTCGCCGCGTCCGACGCGGTGGCCGCCGGAGCGATGTGGGCGCTGCGCGAAGCGGGGCGGCGTGTGCCGGATGACGTCGGCGTGGTCGGCTTCGACAACAGCACGTGGGCGACGCGCACCACCCCGCTGCTCTCGACCGTCGACCAGCCTGCCGAAGGTCTCGGGGCCGCGGCCGCGGCATCCGTCCTCGCGCAGCTGCGCGACGATCAGCGTCCGCGTGAGGGCATCATGCTGCCGACGCCCGTGGTGTGGAGAGACTCGGCCTGAGCGCCCCTCCCCCAGCGGAACGGCGAGACCGTCGGGTCACCGGAGATCCAGAAGCGCCAGGGGAATGCCGCGGTCCCGGCGATGCCGGCCACACCGACCCTCGGCCCGGTCGCCACATCGGTCACCGGTTCGTCACGCAGCCACAGCTCGGCGCGGGCGCCCGCGAACTCCGCTCCGGTGATCGCGTCGATGCCGTCGTGGATCGGATGCCGCAGGCCCGCCGACTGGCCGAATCGACCGGGCCCCCGCGCGAGGTCGCGCAGCGCAGTCGCCGTCAGAGGGGGCGTCGCACGGCGGCGCACCGCGACGGCATCCGCCCCGTGCACCACCTCGCCCGCCCGCAGCAGGATCCCGCCCGCCTGACCCTCGGGGCCCGAGACGACGTTCACGCACGAGTGGATGCCGTGACTCAGATAGACGTACAGGTGCCCCGGCTCGCCCCACATCGTCGCGTTGCGTGCGGTGCGCCCCATGCGCGCGTGCGACCCGGGGTCGGCCGCCGGTCCCGTGCCCTGCCCGTGATAGGCCTCGACCTCGGTGAGTCGGAGTCGCACCTCGGAGCCGGCCACGACGGTGCGCAGCTCACCGCCGAGCAGCAGCGGAGCGACCTCGACCGGCAGCCCGCTCAGCTCGGCGCGGGTCGCTCGGTGCAGGGCATCCGTCGGCATGGGCTCAGAACTGGGGGGCCGTCTGGCACCACGAGGCGTCGAAGCCGGTGAGCGCCACGATCTCGTCACCCGTGCGCAGGTCGAGCAGGTGCGTCTCGAGGTTCTCGGGCAGCGGCAGCAGCATCTGGTCGTAGGGGTTGTCGGCGAGCTCCGGCGCTATGACGACCGCGGCGTACTGGCCGCTGGGCGACGCGCAGGCCTGCAGGATCGAGTCGGTCGAATCGACCTCGACGAGCGGTGTCGCCGCGCCCTCGTCGTTGACCCGGATGACCGCCTGACCGACGGGCAGACCGTTCTCGTCGCGCGACACCACGTGGCGGAGGGTGCCGCCGGGGTACGGCGTGATCGTGATCGCGGTGCCGTAGTCGGGAGTCGATGCTTCGAGCGGCACCTCCGACCCGTCAGCGAGGTTCAGCTCGACCACCGTGCCGTCGAGTCGCTCGACGATCGCCGTGTACGTGCCCCGCGAGATGCCCTGGATGGTCGTCGCGAGTCCGAGGGACTGCACTCCCGCATCGGTCGAGCGGTCGACCAGCGAGAGCGCACCGTCGAAGTCGATGAAGAGCACGGCGGAGCTGTCCGGCACGAACTGCCAGACGAAGATGTTCGCCTCCTTGCCCCCGACCTCTGTCACCACCGGTTCGTCGTCGCCGCTCAGCGATTGGGTGACGAGCACGCTGGCGCGCCCCTCCGTATCGCTGAGCTCCTTGTCGGAGTAGCTGTAGCCGACCAGACCCCCGCGGTCGGAGACCTGGATCGCCCCGACGTATCCGACACCGGGCAGCTCGAGCTCGCGCTGATCCGTCCCGTCGCGGTCCATCACGAGCAGCTTCGAGCCCTCGTCCTCCTCGACCGAGACCACGAGCTGCGACGACGTCGCGCGGAAGTCGTTGATCCTGTCGGCCGCGAACACGGGCTGTGCCTTCTCACCCGACAGGTCGGTGCGGAAGATCTGGTCGTTCCCGTCGGGGTCTCGGCGCAGCAGGAAGATGTGAGATGCCGGAGTCGAGAAGCTCGTCGACAGCGTGGCGCTCGGGCCGCCTCCGGCGCCGACCGCATCGGCGACCTTCACCGTGTACTCGGTGTCATCGTCGAGCGGCACGGTGAAGCGGATGCCGATGCCGCGGCCCGCGGCGTCGAGGGTGAAGGGCACGGCGGGGTCGACGGTCACCTGCGATTCGTCGATCGCGGCGAGGGACTGGTTCGCGGTGAGGATGACCCGGCTGCCGGAGGTCTCGATGGCCTCGGTCGGGTCGACCTGCACCTCGGTGATGCGGGGTCCCTGGGTGAGGCTGACGACGCCGAGTCCTGCCCCCACCAGCACGAGGATGCCGAGCACAGCGCCGAGCGCCAGCAGGAACCGGCGGTCGCTCGGGGCGCCGGACTTTCCGGGCTCGGCGGGCTTCTCCGGCTTGGCGGGCTTCTCGGGCCTGGCGGCCTTCGCGGGCTTGGCGGCCTTCGCCGGCTTGGGCTTCTTCTCGGCCTTCGGCTTCTTCTCGGCCTTCGGCTGCACCGGCGCCGGGGGCGCGTAGTCGGTCGTGGAGTGAGCCGCGAACGACGTCGTGGACTCCGCATCAGGCGGGACGAAGGTCGAACGCGTCGGCCGTTCGCCGCCGGCCCCGCGAGCCCCGCGAGCCGCAGGCGAGACGACAGGCGTGTCGGTCGCAGGAGAGGTTCCGTCTCGCTCTGCCCCGCCGCCCTCGTCCGGCGATTGGGCGGTGGGTTCGGCTGCGCCGCCGTCGCTCACCGACGGCGACGGGGAATCCGCGGCAGCAGCGGCCGCTTCCGCCTCGCGGGCGGCGCGCAGCTCGGCGCGCGTGCGCGGCACCGCCGGGAGGTCGGGGCGCTCGTCGTCAGTACTCATACGGGTCCTGAGGCTCGTCGATCGCGGTGACGGTGGTGGGCTCGACGTGCAGCGAGCCGTCGGCATCCGCCTTGACCGTGCCCTCGACCTCGACCCACTGGCCGGTGTCGAACTCTCCCGCGTCGATCGTCACCGGCAGCGTCGCCGGCTGCGCGTCGATCACGCAGTGCGTGATGACGAGGCGCGTGAGGTTGACGCCGTCGGCATCCGTGGGGGTGACGAAGCCGGTCAGCGTGACCGTCTTGCCGTCGTAGGCGGCGGTGTTGGTCGCCGTCGCGAACACGCTCGCCCAGTCGCCCACCCCGAAGGTCGCGGTGTCGGCGACCCCGAGGGTCACATCGTCGGCCCCGGCGAACAGCGCGGTCTGCGCTCCGACCCGCGACATCGCCAGCTCGACCGACAGCGATGCGGGCGGCAGCACGAGTGCTGCGATGACGACACCCGAAGCGACGACACCTCCGGTGACCGTGCCCACGAGGGCGAGGCTGCGGCGAGGCGACGGCTCGGCATCCGCATCCGTGCCGTGTCCGTGATCGTGTCCGTGGTCGCCTTCTTCGCCGAGCGGCAGGGTGCACGACCAGATCGCTCCGGCAAGAGTCACGACGGCCGCGGCGCAGGCGAACCACACCGACTCGGGGCTGATGTAGAGATTCAGGCGACCGGTCAGGCCGAGTCCGAGCGTGACGACCGAGATCACCGTGGCGAGACCGATGCCGAGCCAGCGGGTGCCCAGGGCACGGGCGCGCGAGCGGGCCTGCGTGGGGTGCGCGTGATCAGACAAGGACGTTCACCCCGATCCCGATCGCGAAGGCGGCGAACAGCACCACGCCGACGATCCCGACGAGGGTGCGGGTGGTGAAGGTCGTGCGCATGAGAGCGAGCATCTTCACGTCGACGAGCGGGCCGACGAGCAGGAACGCCACGAGCGCGCCCGACGAGAAGGTGGAGGCGAACGACAGGGCGAAGAAGGCGTCGACGTTCGAGCAGATCGCGACGGTCATCGCGAGGGCCATCATCGCCAGGATGGACAGCACCGGGTTCGAGCCGATCGCCAGCAGCACCTCGCGCGGGATCAGCACCTGCACCGCTCCGGCGAGCGCCGATCCGATCACGAGCGCGGGCATCACGGCGCGCAGCTCGACGAGGAACTGCGTGAGGCTGCGGCGCACCGGTGTGCCGTGCTCGTGCGTGACGCGGTCGCAGGTGTCGATGAACCGCTGGGTGAGCAGCGAGTCGGGCGAGGGGTGGCGGCTGTAGATCCAGCCGATGAGGTTGGCGATCAGGTATCCGCCGATGAGACGGGCCACCAGGATGCCGTCATCGAAGCCGAATGCCGCGTGCGTGGTCAGGATCACGATCGGGTTCACGATCGGGGCGGCGATCAGGAACGTCAGCGCCTCGGCCGGTGCGAGCCCGCGCATCATGAGACCGCGGGCGAAGGGCACGTTGCCGCACTCGCACACCGGGATGAGCATGCCGAGCAGCGACAGCACCGCACGCCGGGCCCATGCGCGCTTCGGCAGCCAGCGGTGGATGACGTCGGCGGGCAGCCACACCTGGACGACGATCGACAGCAGCACGCCGAGGATCACGAACGGCAGCGCCTCGATGAGCACGCTCAGGGCGAGGGTCAGGCCGTCCTGAGCCCTGCTGGGCAGGCTCGCGGTGAAGAGCGACGGAAGGAACCGGTCGATCAGGAAGAGCGCGAGCACGATCGCGGCGCCGAGGCCGACCCCGATCCACGGCGAGCGCGGCGATCGGGAGGGCCGGTGCGAGTGCACCGTCCGTGGAGCGGCCTGGGTGGTCACGCGTTCGCTGCCTCTTCGGCGTCCCGCTTGTTGGTGCAGGAGGCGCACAGCCCGAAGATGTCGACCACGTGCGCGGCATCCGTGAAGCCGTGGAGGGCCGCGGTGCGGTGCGCCCACTGCTCGACGTCGGTCGCCTCGATCTCGACCGTGAGTCCGCAGTTGCGACAGATCAGGTGGTGGTGGTGGCCCTGCGTCGTGCAGGCGCGGTAGAGCGCCTCGCCTTCGGGGCTCTGCAGCGAGTCGGCGTCGCCGGCTGCGGCGAGTCCGGCCAGGGCCCGATAGACCGTGGCGAGGCCGATGCCGGTGTTGTCGTCGCGGAGCGAGGCATGCAGATTCTGCGCGCTGACGAATCCTCGCGCGTCGGCGAGGGCTTCGCGCACGCGATCGCGCTGCCAGGTGTTCCGCTGAGCCATACCCACGATTCTAGGCGCGCCGCCCTTGCCGGGCCCTGGGAACGTCAGGCCCGCACGCGGCGCACGCCGCCTCGGGCGCGCTGGATGATCCAGCACACGACGTAGATCGTGAACGACAGGGTCGTGATGTACGGACTCACCGGCAGCGTGCCCGCGAGGGCGAGCAGGATGCCGCCGACGGCCGACACGAACCCGAAGAGCGCCGCGAGCAGAGGCACAGCGACCGGCCCGGCCGAGACGCGCATGGCGGCCGCCGCGGGAGTCACGAGCAGCGCCATCACGAGCAGGGCGCCGATGATGTGCACGCTGACCGCAACGATCAGACCGAGCAGCACCATGAAGAGCAGGCTCACCGCGCGGGTCGGCACACCGCGGGCCGCGGCCGACTCGGGGTCGAGCGAGTCGAAGCGCAGCGGGTTCCACATGAGCAGCAGCCCGAGCAGCACGACGATGCTGATGCCGAGCAGCCAGCCGAGGTCGGGGCTCGAGACCGAGACGATCTGTCCGGTCAGCAGACTGAAGCGGTTGGCGCTGCGCCCGTCGTAGAGCGACAGGAAGAGGATACCGAGGCCGAGGCCGAACGGCATGAGCACCCCGACGATCGAATTGCGATCTCGGGCCTTGGCCCCCAGGACGCCGATCAGGATCGCCGCCACGAGCGCACCGCCGAGGGATCCGACGACCACGCTGCCCCCGAAGAGCAGCGCTGCGGCGGCACCCGCGAACGAGAGCTCGCTGACGCCGTGCACCGCGAACGCGAGGTCGCGCTGCATCACGAAGACGCCGATCAGTCCGCCGACGATGCCGAGCACCGCACCCGCGATGATCGAGTTCGCGAGCAGGGCGACGAGCTCGCCGTAGTCCTGGAACGAGAACACGTCACTCCAGTCGACCGCAGGCACGATGCCGGTGATGACGGTCATGCGGCACCTCCGTGGTCGTGGTCGTGGTCGTGCAGGTGGTGGGGCTCGGCATCCGGCACCCCGACGACGACGAGTCGGTCGCCGGCGCGCAGCACGAACACCGGGGTGCCGTAGAGCTCGGTGAGCACTCGGGTCTGCAGCACCTCTTCGGGGGTGCCGAGCACGAAGCGACCGCCGGCGATGTAGAGGATGCGATCGACGCGGCCGAGGATCGGGTTGATGTCGTGGGTGACGAACAGCACAGCGGCGCGGCGATCGCGACGCTGGCGGTCGATGATGTCGGTGATGGCGACCTGGTTCGCGAGATCGAGGTTCGACAGCGGCTCGTCGCACAGCAGCAGGGCGGGTTCGTCGGCGAGCGCCTGACCGACGCGCAGTCGCTGCTGCTCACCGCCCGACAGGAGGCCGACCCGGCGGTCGGCGTAGTGCGCGGCTCCGACCGAGGCGAGCAGCTGATCGACCTTGGCCTTGTCGCCGCGGTGCGGGATCGGGAAGCCGAAGCGGCTGCCCTGCACACCGAGCGCCACGAGGTCGCGGGCTCGCATGCTCGTGTCGGGAGCCAGCGAGCGCTGCTGCGGGATGTATCCGATGCGCGGGTTGCCCTTGCGCACCGGCCCGCCGGCGACCGAGATCTCGCCGGCCGACAGCGGCTGCAGGCCCAGGATGCTGCGCAGCAGCGTGGTCTTGCCCGAACCAGACGGTCCGAGCACGGCGATGAACTCCCCGGGCTCGACGGTCAGGTCGAGGCCCGACCACAGTTCCCGATCACCGCGCTGGAGGGCGGCTCCCCGCACCTCGAGCACGGGGTTCGACTTCTCGGCTCCTGCCCGCGCGTCGGCGGCGGCGCTCACGACTGGAGCGCGTCGGCGAGGCTCTGGATCGCGTCACTCATCCACTCAGAGTACGACGATCCTTCGGGCAGCAGCTCCGTGAAGGCGACGAGAGGGATGCCGGCGGCGGTCGCGGCATCCTCGACGCGCTGCGTCTCGGCCCCGCCGGTCTGCGCATTGGTGAGCACGGCTGCCACGTCGCCGCTGGCGACGACGTTCAGGGTCTCGAGCAGGGTCGCGGGGGCGACATCGCTGCCCTCCTCGACCGACTCCGCGAATCCCTCGGGGGTCACATCGGTGAGTCCGGCGGCGGTGGCGATGTAGCCGGGCAGCGGCTCGGTGATGATCACATCGGCGCCGGCGGCATCCGTCTTGAGGGTCTCGAGGTCGGCTTCGAAGCCCTCGAGGTCGGCGACGATGTCCTCGGCGTTGGCGGTGAACTCCGCCTCGCCGTCGGGGTCGATCTCGGCAAGCTCGTCGGCGATCGCCTCGACCACGTGGATCATCGTGTGCGGGTCGAACCAGACGTGCTCGTTGAAGCCCTCGATGTGATTGTGGCCCTCATGCCCCTCTTCACCCTCGGCGTGGTCGTGATCGTGCTCTTCCTCGGTCGCGCCCTCCTCATCGGAGTGACCCTCGTTGCCCGGGAAATCGTGCGAGAACTCGACGGCGGTGACGATGTGCGGGTCCTGGGCATCCTGCAGCAGGGTGTCGATGAAGCCGTCGTAGCCGCCGCCGTTCTCGATCACGAGGTCGGCCTTCTGCACCGTCAGGCGGTCACGGGCCGAGGCCTCGTACGAGTGCGGGTCCTGCGTGGCCGAGGTGATGATCGAGGTCACGTCGACGCGGTCACCGCCGATCTGCTCGGCGAGCGAACCGTAGACATTGGTGCTCGCGACGACCGTCACCGCTCCGCCGTCGCCGCCCTCTCCCGCAGCGGGGGTGGTCGAGCATCCGGCCAGCGAGAGTGCGGCGACGGATGCGAGGGCGAGGGCGACGAACGGCTTCTTCATGCCCCCCACTCTAAACGCTAATGAGAACCATTATCAAATCGGTGGGCTGGGGTGGCACGCTCCACGATCGATTGCAGGGCCGACGCACGGATGCAGGACGAGAAACCGTGTTCTCGCCCTGCATCCGTGCTTTCGTCCTGCAATCAGACCGGGTCAGCCGAGGAGACCCGGCGCGATCCACACGGTCGAGTCCGCCGGGACCGCCCCGTCGACCACCGTGCCGAGGACGACATCGGCGGCATCCGCTCCGAGGTCGAACGGCTCGGTGCCGAAGTTCGTCACGATCTGCCAGCCGTTCGGGCGGGCGAAGCGCAGCACATCGGGCCGGCCGGTCTCGATCCACTCCAGGCTCTCCTCGGTCTGCAGCTCGTGCCGCAGCCGCAGTGCCTCCCGGTAGAGCGAGAGCGTCGACGACGGATCGGCGGCCTCGACATCGACCGCGGACTCGGCGAACCACGCGGGCTGCGGCAGGTGCGCCTCAGCGGATCCGAAGCCGAACGACGGTCCGGATGCGGTCCAGGGCAGCGGCACGCGGCATCCGTCCCGTCCCAGTCCGTCGAAGACGGCACCACGGAAGAACGCCGGGTCCTGACGCTGCTCGGGCGCGACGTCGGCGACCTCGTGGAGGCCGAGCTCCTCGCCCTGATACAGGTAGGTGCTGCCGGGGAGCCCGAGCAGCAGCAGCGTCGCAGCGTGCGCTCGGCGAAGACCCGCCTCGCGATCGAGCTGATCCTCCGGCCCGCCGGCCGCGACCCACTCGACCCCTTGCTTCACTCCGGTGCGCCCCTCGAGCGGCGCGAGACCGTAGCGCGTCGCGTGGCGGGTGACGTCATGGTTCGACAGCACCCACGTCGTCGACGACCCGGTGGCCTCGGACTGCGCGAGGTTGTCGGTGATGATCGTGCGGAACTGCGTCGCGTCGAAGTCGGCGACCAGCAGGTCGAAGTTGAACGCCTGCCCGAGCCCCTCGGCCGAGGCATACCGTGCGCGGCGCTCGGGAGTGCTGACCCAGGCTTCGGCCACGGCGGTGCGGGGCGGGTCGTACTCGTTGAAGACCCGGCGCCATTCGGCATAGATCTCGTGCACGTCGTCGCGGTCGTGCAGCGGATGGTTGCCGTCGTGCGGGAGCAGCTCGAGATCGGCGGTGCTGGGCAGCGGCTCGGTCAGATCTTTCGTCAGCATGTGGGCGACATCGATGCGGAAGCCGTCGACCCCGCGGTCCGACCAGAAGCGCAGCGTCGTCAGGAAGTCCTCGCGCACCTCCGGGTGGTCCCAGTTGAAGTCGGGCTGTTCGGGGGCGAAGCTGTGCAGGTACCACTGGCCGTCATCGACCCGCTCCCACGCCGATCCGCCGAACGCGGCGGTCCAGTCGGTCGGCGGCTCCGCGCCGTCGGGACCGGATCCCTCGCGGAAGATGTACCGCTCGCGGGCCGCCGAGCCGCGGCCTGCGGCGAGCGCCTCCTGGAACCACTCGTGCAGGTCGGACGAATGGTTCGGCACGATGTCGACCACGACGCGGATGCCGCGCTCGTGCAGCGCCGCGACCATGTCGTCGAAGTCGTCGAGCGTGCCCAGGCGCGGATCGACGTCGCGGTAGTCCGCCACGTCGTAGCCCCCGTCTGCCAGGGCCGACGGATAGAACGGGCTGAGCCACACGGCGTCGATGCCGAGGTCGCGCAGGTAGTCGGCCCGCGAGACGATGCCAGGGATGTCACCGAGGCCGTCGCCGTTCGCATCGGCGAAGCTGCGGGGGTAGATCTGGTAGACGGCGGCCTGGCGCCACCATGCGGCCGTCGTGTCGTCGCGGGTCTCGGTGAGAAGCGCATCGGTCATGAGGGGTGTTGCTCCTTCGTGTTGCGGTCTGGGGTGTGCGACGTGTCAGCCCTTGACGGCGCCCTGTGTGACGCCCTCCATGACGAAGCGCTGCGTGAACAGGTAGGCCAGGATCGCCGGGGCCATCGCCATGAGGTACGAGGCGAACGACACGTTGTAGTTGTTGCTGAACTGGGTCTGGAAGAGGTTCTGCCGCACCGGCAGCGTCTGCAGCGCGGGATCGGAGATGATCAGCGACGGCATCATGAAGTCGTTCCAGGCGTAGAGGAAGGCGAAGATGCCGACCGTCGCGCTCATCGGCGCCAGCAGCGGGAAGATCAGCTGCCAGAACGTCTGCCAGGTGGTGGCGCCGTCGATGCGGGCGCTCTCTTCGAGCTCGATCGGGATCGATCGCAGGAACGCGGTGAACAGCAGCACGCTGAAGCTCAGCTGGAACATCGTCGCGAGGATGATCACGCCGAACGGGTTGTCGAGTCCCACCCAGCCGGTCAGCTGGATCTGCGGCAGCGCCACCACGGGGAACGGGATGAACATCGCGGCGAGCAGGTAGAAGAACGACCAGCGGAACAGGCGGTGGTCCCAGTTGCGGACGATCGCGTACGACGCGAAGGCCGCGAGCACGATCGTCGCGATCACGGTGCCGGCCGTGACCAGCAGCGAGATCCCCGCGCCGACCGGGAACTTCGTGAGATTCCAGGCCTCGACGAACCCGTCGATGCTGAAGGGCGCCGGCAGCGAGAACGCGTTGCCGTCGACTGCCTGACCCGTGGTCTTGAACGCCATCGAGATCGTGACGTACAGCGGCAGCAGCACGGTGACGGCACACAGGATCAGGATGATCGTGCCCGACCAGTTGACACGCTCCATGCGGACGCGCGGCTTCTTGCCCGAGGTGGGGATGGTGGTGAGTGTCTGCGTCGACATCAGAGTGCGTTCCTTCCGCGGGTCAGCGAGAGCTGCAGCAGGGAGATGAGCACGGCGACGATGAAGAAGATCGTCGCGTTGGCCATCTGGTAGGCGTAGTCGCCGCCGTTGAAGCCCGCGATGATCGTCATCGCGACGCTGCGGGTGGCGGTGCCGGGACCGCCGTTGGTGAGGCCGACGATGATGTCGTAGGCGTTGAGGAAGCCCTTGAAGCCCAGGATGACGTTGATCACCACGTACCCCGCGACGAGCGGAAGCGTGATGCGGAAGAGCTGCTGCCTCTTGTTCGCTCCGTCGATGCTGGCTGCCTCGTAGACCTCGCCCGGCACCGAGAGCAGGCCGGCGATGTAGATGAGCAGTGTGCCCGGAACCGCCTGCCACGCGGTGACGATGACGATCGCCACCCACGCGAGATCGGGATTCGCGAGCAGACTGGTCGAGAGCCACGGGATGCCGGTGGCGGCACCCGCGGCAGGGATCGAGTTCGAGAACAGGAAGTTGAAGACGTAGGCGATGATGATGCCCGAGATCACCATGGGGATCACGAAGATCGTGCGCAGCCCCGTCTTGAACCGGATGCGGGAGGTCAGCCCGACCGCCAGCAGGAACGCGATCACGTTGACGACGATCACCGTGGCGATCGAGAAACCGAACGTGAACAGGTAGCTCTGCAGGATGGCCGGGTCGCTGAACATCGCGATGTAGTTGGTCAGCCCGTTGAAGCTCCACTCGCCGATGCCGATCGAGTCGGTGAAGCTGAAGAAGATGCCCATGATGCCGGGCACGGTGATCGCGAGCGTGAAGATGACCAGCGTCGGCAGCAGGAACAGGTAGTAGATCGGCTCGACCTTGCGGGTGCGGCGACCGAGCTTGCGGGTGCCTCCCGTGATGATCGCCGTGGTGTCGGTCGTGGGGGTGTTGGGCTTCGTGATCGTGCCCGCCGTCGGCCTCGACGACGAGGGGTTGGGGGCTGCCGGGTTGGGCAGAGCGGTGTTCGTCATGGCGTGGACTCCTCTGTCTCGCCGGATGCTGAGTCCTCACCGGAGGCGTTGTCCTGGGTCGACGGGATGGGAGCGCGGAACGCGATCCTCGCCCAGTCGGCATCCATGGTGCGCAACGTGGAGGTCGGGGACGCGCCCAGCACCATCGCCTGCGCGTAGTTGAAGACCGGCAGGGTTCGGGGCACGAGCACCGAGGGTCCCTGATAGATCTGGCCGTTGTCGTAGTACTCGATCATTCCCTCGATCCGAGGGTCGTCCGGGGCCGGTGCGTCCTTCGTCGGGGTGAACCCGAGCTGCGACGCGTTGTAGGCCTCGATGTTCTCGGGCTGGAACAGGTACTCGAGGAAGTCACCTGCTGCCTCCTGGTGCTGCGACCCCTCGGGGATCATCGCGGCGAGGTCCATGTTGACGCGCACGCCGAGGTCGGCGGGATCGTCGGTCATCGGCAGCGGGAAGGTGCCGAGGTCGAGGTCGGGAGCCGTCTTCTCGATCTCGCTGAACGCCCACGGCCCCTGCAGGTACATCGCCGCCTCGCCCTTGCCGAATGCGAGATTGCCGTCGCCGTATCCGCGGCTCGCGGCATCCGCGTTGGTGTACTCGGTCGCGAGGGTCATCATGCGGTCCATGGGCTCGGCGAAGTCCTTCTCGAACGACACCTCGGAGTCGGGACCGACCTCGGTCCCCTCCTCCGCGAGGGTGTCGAAGAAGTCGATCACGTCGACCGAGCCGCCGGCGGTGTAGTCGTACCAGCCCTGCGCGACGGTCCAGTCGTCCTTGAAGGTGGCGTAGAAGGGGTCGATCCCCGCCTGCTTCAGCTGATCGCACACGGCGAGCAGCTCGTCCCACGTCTGCGGGACCTCGAGGCCCTGCTCGTCGAAGATCTGCTTGTTGTAGATGACCGACGCGCCCATCACCGAGTACGGCAGCGCACTCGTGCGCCCCTCGCACGAGCCGTACTGCTCCATGAGCGGCTGCAGGTCGTCGCGGATGGTCGAGGCGGCCTCGGTGTCGGAGAGATCCGTGAGCGCGCAGCGCTGCACGAACCGGGCGATCTCGTAGTTGTAGTTGGCCAGCATGATGTCCGGCGGGTTGCCGCGCACGAAGCTCGCCGACACGACGTCGACACCCGAGGTGTCGATCTCGACGCGCACCTTGTCCTGCGAGGAGTTGTACTCGGCGACGAGCTCTGTCATGAACTCGATCGCCTCGCGTTTGCTGAACGTGAAGCGGATGGTCTCGGTTCCGCCGGCCGTCGAGCAGCCGGTCAGAGCCGCTCCGACCAGGGCGAGCGCGGCCGCACCGGCCACCAGCTGCGCCGGGCGTGGGGGTTTCACAGACACCGTCGTCCTTTCGTCCTGTAGATCCGCAGACTAAATCTAGTGAGCGAATTTACTTCGATGAACGGTACTCTCTCATCTGGACGAGAGTGAGGTCAAGGCCCGTGACAGAAGTCTCCGCAGGTCTCGGCACCGGACGAGCCAGCGTCGGCGCCATCCTCGACTTCGCCTGGGCGGCCGGGGAGTTCACCGCGACCGAGGCGATGGCGAGCACCTCGCTGACCCGTTCCACAGCGATCGACGGGATCGACACCCTCGTCGACGCCGGGGTGCTGCGCGAGCTGCCCAACGCCCGCGCCGCCGGAAGCTACCGCGCAGGACGCCCGGCGCGACGTTTCGTGCTGGCATCCGACCTGGGCGTCGTCATCGGGGTGGATGCCGGAGACACCCACCTCGCGGTGACCGTCGCCGACCCCACCGACCACACTCTCGTGCACCACCGCACCGACCTCGACCCGACACAGACCGCGGCGGCACGCCGCGCCACGATCCTCGACCAGATGCAGCACGCGCTCGCCGAGGCCGAGGTCTCGCGCGAGGCGGTGCTCGCGATCTGCGTCGGCGTCGCCGCGCCCGTCGACCGGGCGGGCATCTCTCCGCCGCATCCCGAGGGCTTCTGGGAGCGCACGAACCCCGGTCTCGCCGAGGCGCTCGCCGACTGGGCCCCCGTCGTGGAGATCAAGAACGACGCACAGCTCGCCGCGATCGCCGAGGGCTCGGCCGGCGCAGCCATCGGATGCCGTGACTACGTCGCCCTACTCGCGAGCGAACGCTTCGGCGGCGGCGTCGTGGTCGACGGCCACGTGCTGCACGGCGCTCACGGCGGAGTCGGCGAGGGTGTCGTGTTCGACCACATCATCGGCGTCGGCTCGGCCTTCGGTCTGCGCTACGCCCTGCAGGATCAGGTGCGGGCGGCGGTCGAGAGCGGCGAGATCTCCTTCGAATCCCCGATCGGGCGGCTCGCACGCGAGGACCGCATCGACCCCCGCGCCGTGCTGACGGCGGCGGCAGCTGGCGATGCCGCTGCGCTCCTGGCCACCTCCCGCGTCGGCGCGACGCTCGCCCGTGTGGTCGGCGTGCTCGGCAGCATGTACGACCCCTCCCGCGTGATCGTGTGCGGGGCGGTGGCCGAGAGCATCGCCCCCGTTCTCACGGCTGCGCGCGAGGTGCTGCCGGCCCAGCTGCACCTGCCGGCACCCGAGATCCTCGCCTCGACGCTGGGCGCCGAGGTCGTCTCGATCGGCGCCGTCGCGACCGCGCGCAGGGCGGCGCGCGAGGTGGCCGTGCCGCTGCTCGCGGAGCGGCGGCTCAGCGCGGTGAGCTGACGTCGTGCGAGAACCAGAGCCGCAGCGCTCCCCGTCATCGATCGAACTGCTCCTCGACGCAGAGGCCGAGGCCGTGGTCCGGGCCGAATGGGATGCTCTCGCGGCGCGCGGCCTGTCGAGCTTCGCGGGGCACACGTCGGCGAGCAACCGCCCTCACATCACGCTGGTCGCACGCGTCGACCTGTCACCGCCCGGACCAGATGTCTTCGCCGGCATCCCGTCGTTCCCGATCACGCTGGGCGCTCCCCTGCTCTTCGGCTCCGGAGATCGCCGTGTGCTGGCGCGGAGCATCGTTCCCCGTGCGGAGTTGATCCACCTCCGCGAGACGATCCTCTCCGCCGTCGGGCCGGGTGACGATGCCCCGCATACCGCGCCGGGCGAGTGGATGCCGCACGTCGCCCTCGCCCGACGGTTGCGGGTCACCGATCTGGCGGACGCGCTGGATCTCATCGGCGGCGACATCCACGCTCACGCGCGCAGTGTGCGGCACTGGGACCCCGGCACCGCGCAGATCACTGCGCTCGCGGAGCTGCGTCAGGCGTAGTCGCTGTCGTCCACCGGGGAAGGCGCCGACCCCAGGCTCTCGATGGCGCCCCACAGCGCCTCCGGGACCTCCGCCTGCTCCAGCTCGTCGATCTGCTCACGACGATGCGGTCTCGACACCCCGACGACTGTGGAGTCGACCAGCGGGGACCGCAGCGAGTAGTGCAGGGCTGCGGCAGCCATCGACGTTCCATGGTCGGCGCAGACGTGCTGCAACCGCTCGGTCCACCTCAGCAGCTCCTCGCCGGCCGGTCGATAGGCGTACTGCGCACCGGAATGCGGCCCCTTGACGAGCAGTCCCGAACCGAACGGCGCGGCGTTGAACACGGCCATGCCGCGTGCCTTGGCGTCGGCGAACACACTCTCAGCCGAGTGATCCACGAGCGTGAATCGGTTATGGATCAGCACGGCGTCGAACACCCCCGTCTCGACGTACTTCGCCATCAGCGGGACCGGAGCCGCCGCCACACCGATCGCGTCCACCACGCCGGCGCTCCGCAGTTCGATGAGCCCCTGCACCGCGCCGCCGATCGAGATCGTGTCCTCGAACGACACCGAGTACGGGTCGTGCAGGTGCAACAGCGGAAGCCGGTCGACCCCGAGCCGCGCGGTCGTCTCCTCGAACGAGCGGAGGACGCGGTCTCGGTCGAACACGCCCGTCTCAGGGTCCTGATCCACCTTCGAGATGACTCGCGAACCGTCCATCCCCAGCTCGCGCAGCGCGATGCCGATGACGGCTTCGGATCGACCGGCCGAGTAGTTGTTCGACGTGTCCACGAACCCGTGCCGGCTCGTGAGCAGGTCGATGGCGACATCGACGGCCGCTCTCTCCTCGGCGGATCCCGGCTCCGAATGCCGGCCGAGGCCGGAGGTTCCGAGGGTGATGGCAGTCGGTTCGATCCTCATCCGCGTTGAGTCCGTTCTGTCGGGGCGGTCATCACGGTTCTCCGCCACTGTATCCCCGCTGTCCGCCTCACTCCACGAGCAGTGCGGGCTCCTCGAGCACGGATGCCACGTCGGCGATGAAGCGGCTCATTCCGTCGCCGTCGATCACGCGGTGGTCGAACGAGCCGGCGACCGTGGTCACCCAGCGGGGGCGCACCTCGCCGTCGACGACCCACGGCTTCTGGCTGATCGTGCCCATGGCCACGATGCCCGCCTCGCCGGGGTTGATGATCGGGGTACCGGCATCCATCCCGAACACACCGATGTTGGTGATCGTGATCGTGCCACCCTGCTGGTCGGCGGGGCTGGTCTTGCCCTCGCGCGCCGTCAGGGTGAGCCTGTTCAGAGCGCGGGCGAGGTCCTTCATGCTGAGGTCCTGCGCGTCCTTGATGTTCGGCACGAGCAGACCGCGAGGCGTCGCCGCGGCGATGCCGAGGTTCACGTAGTGACGCACCGCGATCTCCGCGCCGCCCTCGGTCTCGATCCACGCGGCGTTCACCATCGGGGTGCGACGGGCGGCCCAGATGACGGCGCGGGCCATGATCAGCAACGGCGAGACGCGGATGTCGGCATAGTCAGGCGATGCCTTGAGCCTCTTGACGAGCTCCATCGTGCGGCTCGCGTCGATCTCCTTCCACACGGTGACGTGCGGAGCGGAGTACGCGCTCTGCACCATCGCCGACGAGGTCGCCTTGCGCACGCCCTTCACGGGGATCGACTCGGTGCGGTCGTCGGACACCGGGGCGGATGCCGGCGCTGCCGACACTCCACGGGCGAGGCCCGCCGGCGTGCTCTGCGGCGCGGGCACGGTCTCTTCGCGCACGGCGCCCCACTCGGGCGTCTCGATGTTGCGGAAGACGCTGGCCTGCGAGGCGTGGGTCATCACGTCGTCGCGAGTCACCTCGCCGTCGGCTCCGGTGGGCGTGACCGTGGTGAGGTCAACGCCCAGATCGCGGGCGAGCTTGCGGATCGGCGGCTTCGCGATCACGCCGACCGACGAGCGCACCGGGCGCTCCGCCGGACGCTTGCGCCGCGACGTCGCACCGCCGCCCGTGCCGTAGCCGACGAGAACCGATCCGCCGCCCTCTTCCGGCGCGGGGGCCTCGGCGGTGGCGATCTTGCCGGGTCCGGCGTCGTCGCGCGCATCGGTCACGAAGGTGATGATCGGCGAGCCGACCTCGACGGTCGCGCCCTCGGCGGCGAGCAGCTCGCCGACGACTCCGGCGTGCGGCGACGGCAGCTCGACGAGCGACTTGGCGGTCTCGATCTCGCAGATGACGTCGTTGATGGCGACGGAGTCACCCGGCGCGACCTTCCATGCCACGATCTCGGCCTCGGTCAGGCCCTCGCCCACATCGGGGAGGTTGAAGTTCTGCGTGCTCATGTGCGGTCCTTTCGGAACGGTGAGATCAGGGTGAGATCAGTAGGCGAGCGAACGGTCGACGGCCTCGAGGATGCGGTCGGCGTCAGGGAGGTAGGTGCCCTCGAGCTTCGCGGGCGGGAACGGAGTGTCGTATCCCGAGACGCGGAGCACGGGAGCTTCGAGCGCGTAGAAGGCGCGCTCCATGACGGTCGCGGCGATCTCGCTGCCGATGCTGACGAAGCCCTGGGCCTCCTGGGCGTAGACCATGCGTCCGGTCTTGCGCACCGAGCTCAGGATGGGCTCGTAGTCGACCGGAGACAGCGACCGCACGTCGACGACCTCGCAGCTGGTGCCCTCGGCCTCGGCGAGCGCGGCCGCCTGCAGCAGGGTCGTGACCATGGCTCCGTGTCCGACGAGCGTGACGTCGGATCCCGTGCGCACGACGCGAGACGAGTGCAGCGGGGCGGCGGACGCGTCGAGCTCGACCTCGCCCTTCTGCCAGTAGCGGCTCTTCGGCTCCATGAAGATCACCGGGTCGTTCGACGCGATGGCCTCCTGGATCATCCAGTAGGCATCGTTCGGCGTCGACGGCGACACCACCCGCAGGCCGGGGGTGTGCGCGAAGTAGGCCTCAGGGCTCTCCTGGTGGTGCTCGACCGCTCCGATGTGCCCGCCGTAGGGGATGCGGATCACGATGGGCAGGCTGATCCTGCCCTCGTGGCGGTTCGTGAGCTTGGCGAGCTGGGTCGTGATCTGGTCGAACGCGGGGAACACGAAACCGTCGAACTGGATCTCGATCACCGGACGGAACCCGGCCATCGCGAGCCCGATCGCGGTGCCGACGATCCCCGACTCGGCGAGGGGGGTGTCGAGCACGCGGCGGTCGCCGAAGTCGCGCTGCAGGTGCTCGGTGACGCGGAAGACACCGCCGAGCTTGCCGATGTCCTCGCCCATGAGCAGGACCTTGGAGTCGTCTTCGAGCGCCCGGCGCAGGCCCGAGTTCAGCGCCTTGCTGAGGGGCATCGTCTCGAGGGTCATGCGTGCACCGTCCTCGACGTCGTGAACTTCTGCGGCCATACGCACGTTCGGCGGCCACTGCGCGCAGCGCGGGCCGCGAAAGTCGCTCCTGGCCGAGAATCCTGAAGGCAGTCCATCACTTGCCGTCTCCTTCGAACGATGCCTCGTAGCGCGTGTGCCAGGCCTTCTGCTCCGCCACGAGCGGATGCGGGTCGCTGTACACGTGATCGAAGATCTTGTCTGCGGTCGGCGATCCGAGCTCGACGCTGCGTGAACGCAGGTCCTCGGCGGCGTCGGCCGCCTCGGCATCCACGTCGGCGAAGAACTGCCCCGCCGCTCCCCTGTTCTCGAGGAAGGCGCGCATGCGGTCGATCGGGTCTCGCAGCGCCCACGACTGCTCTTCGTCGGAGCCGCGGTACTTCGTGGGGTCGTCGCTGGTGGTGTGCGCGCCGAGACGGTACGTGACCGCCTCGATAGCCCGGGGACCCTGGCCGCTGCGGGCTTCGTCGAGAGCGACGCGCGACACGGCGTAGCTGGCGAGGACGTCGTTGCCGTCGACGCGGACGCTGGGGATGCCGTAGCCGGCGCTGCGCTCGACCAGCGGCACCCGCGACTGCGTCGCGACCGGCACCGAGATCGCCCAGTGGTTGTTCTGCAGGAAGAAGACGGTGGGAGCCTGGTAGCTCGCGGCGAAGACCATCGCCTCGTGCACGTCGCCCTGGCTCGACGCCCCGTCGCCGTAGTAGACGATGACGGCTTCGTCCTTGTCGACGTCGCCGGTGCCGGATCGACCGTCGAAGTTCAACGCCATCGCGTAGCCGGCTGCATGCAGCACCTGCGAGCCGAGAACCAGGGTGTAGAGGCGGGTGTTGCCGTTCTTGGGGTCTGTCGGATCCCAGCCGCCGTGCGAGACACCGCGCATCAGCTTGATGATGTCGACGGGGTCGACGCCGCGGATGCGCGTCACGGCGTGCTCGCGGTACGACGGGAAGAGCGTGTCCTGGGCGCGGGCGGCGCGGGCCGAACCGACCTGGGCGGCCTCCTGCCCACGGCTCGGCGGCCACAGCGCCAGCTGTCCCTGTCGCTGCAGGTTGGTGGCCTGGGTGTCGATCGCGCGGATGACCACCATGTCCCGGTAGAACTGCTCGAGCTCGGCGTCGCTGATCGCCTCGATCAACGACAGATACTGCTCAGCAGCCGGACTCGGCGTGAAGCGGCCATCCTGATCCAGGACGCGGACGAGTTCAGTCTCTGACGAGGTCACGACCCCCACGCTACCCGCGCGCGCATGCCCGGTCACGCATACCTAGGACGTCCTCGCATCTGCCGGGAACCCGGAGAAACGGCGGAACGGCGCGGATCAGCGCAGTGACGATGCGACCTCGAGCACGCGCGCCACGGATGCCTCCTCGCCCACGGAGATGCGGATGCCGTCACCCGGGAACGGGCGCACGATGAGGTCGGCGGCGACGAATGCGGCGGCGACCTCGTCGGTGCGCTCGCCGGTGGGCAGCCAGATGAAGTTGGCCTGCGAGTCGGGCACGTCCCAGCCCTGCCGACGCAGCCCCTCGAGCAGGCGCGTGCGGCGCTCGACGATAACCGCGACGCGCTCGAGCAGCTCGGACTCGGCGTCGAGGCTCGCGATCGCGGCGTTCTCGGCTGCCGACGTGACGGAGAGCGGGATGCCGGTGGTGCGCGCGGCATCGAGGACCTTCTCGTTGCCGATCGCGTATCCGATGCGCAGGCCCGCGAGTCCGTAGGCCTTCGAGAAGGTGCGCAGCACGACGACGTTCGGATGCCGCTCGAACACCCGCTCGGCGAGACCGTCGACCGCCCCGGGCACCGTCACGAACTCGGCGTAGGCCTCGTCGAGGACGATCAGCACATCGGCGGGGACGCGCTCGACGAACGTCGCGAACTCGTCGCTCGTGATGATCGGACCGGTCGGGTTGTTCGGGGTGCAGAGGATGACGGCACGCGTGCGCTTGGTGACCGCCGCAGCCATCGCGTCGAGATCGTGACGGGAGTCGGGCGTCAGCGGCACCTGCACCCCGGTCGCGCCCGCGACGAGCGGCAGACTCGGATAGGCCTCGAACGAGCGCCAGGCGTAGACGACCTCGTCACCCACGGAGGCGGTCGCGAGGATCAGCTGGTGGAGGATCGAGACGCTGCCCGCAGCCACGTGCACCTGGTCGGGCTCGACGGCGTACCGTGCACCGAGTCGTACGCGAAGGCGGCCGGCGGTGGCATCCGGGTATCGGTTGATGGGCGTCGTGTGCTGCAGCGCCGCGGCGACCGACGGAAGCGGCTCGAACGGGTTCTCGTTGCTCGAGAGCTTGAATGCGTCGGGGCCCGCCTGCTTGCCCTGTCGGTACGGCGCCAGGGCGGCGATGGCGGGACGGATGCGCGGAAGGATCGGGTCGGTCACAGTCATGAGTCTAGATTCCGCGGCGCTCCCGCGCCCCACATGGAAGACTGGACGGACTATGCGCTTCATCATCCGAGTCGTCGTCAACGCGTTCGCCCTCTGGGTCGTGACGCTGATCCCCGCCCTGCAGGTGCAGATCAGGGCGTTCGCGCCGGGCGAGACCCTGCAGCTCGTGCTGACCCTGCTCGCGGTGGCCGCGATCTTCGCGCTCGTGAACACCGTCATCGGCACGGTGGTGAAGATCGTCGCGTTCCCGCTGTACATCATCACCCTCGGACTGATCGGCTTCGTGATCAACGGCTTCCTGCTGTGGCTCACGGCGTGGATCACGAGCGGGTTCGGCTGGGGTCTCACGGTCGGCAGCTTCTGGTGGGGCGTGCTCGCCGCGCTCATCATCTCGCTGATCAACGGTGTCTTCGGCTTCATCCTGCGTCCGCAGAGCAAGAAGCAGCGTCGGGACTGACGCCCGCCGGCGCACCTCGCGCGGCCGTCATCCGACACGCTCGGCCTGATACTCGGTGCGCTCGACCACCTCGGCGGTGTCGAGTTCGCGCCAGAACTCGTGCATCGCATCGATTCGCAGGTCGCTGAGCTCATCGGCCATCTCCGCGGTGTCGATGTACGTGTCGAGGTGGTGCGCGTCGACCGTCAGGTCCCCGAGGGTGTCCTGCGGGGTTCCTTCAGTGAGCAGGGTGATGCTGTCATCCGACCCGGTCCCCTCGGGCGATCCTCCGCCGGCCAGCCCGGAGACCACGTCGTCGGAATGACGCAGCTGGATGATGGTCTGGTCGTCATCCAGGGTCGGCTCGACCGGGCTTCCCGCCGTGATCTGCATCTGCACGTCGAACGGGCTCTCCATCGCGAGGTGAGCGGCGACCATGGCCGATTGCGAATGGGCGACGACATCGACCTCATCGCCCGGCTGCGCCCCCGCCGCCTCGAGCGCCTCGATCGTCGCCTGATACGACGCGGATCTCTTCCCGGTGTAGAGCTCGGCGTTGGACTTGGAGTCCCACGGCTGCGCACCTCCCCATGCGACGCTCTGCGTTCCTTCCAGGTAGGCGACGAACTTCGTGGTGCCGTCGGCGAAGGAGTACTTCTCGACGGCGACCTGCGCTCCGACGGCGCCCGGCATGCGCCTCAAGGCTCCCGCCAGGCCCGAGGGCGCCCCCTGGGGCGAGGACGACTTCACCGGCGAGACCGTGACGGGGTCGGCCGTGCCCTGCAGCCTCTCGCCGGGGAGCACCTTGCCGAACCCCGAGAACGCCCCGACGAGCGCGGCGGTCCCGAAGACGTGGTCGTACAGGGCGGGCGTCACGAGGTTGCCCGTGAGGCCTTCGAAGCGTCTGGCGCGCCACTCAGCGACGAGGTCGTCGGCCATCTTCGAGATGCGTTCGTCCGACGCAGCAAGACGATCGGCTCGTCGTGTCAGCCGCTGCGCCGTGCTCGGATCGGTCTGCGCGAGCATCTCGGCCTCCGCTCGCAGCTCGACGTATTCGTAGGCGTCGGCCATGACAAGGGTGGACTCGGCGGTCTCCTGGCACTCGGAGTGGAGTCGAGCGACGTGCTCGCCCGACGCCCACAGCCCCACCGTGTCGACGTGCTCGCTGAAGCCGGGAGTGTCGACGATGATCCGATGCGCTCGCATGATGGCCGAACGCGCATCGTCATAACGGGAGGCGACGGCATCGATGCGGTGAGCGACATCGCGCAGCACGTCGGGGTCGACGGCGATCGCTCCCCCGTGGTCGATCGTCAGCCCTGTCATGAGACGTCGATCCGTTCGGCCTCTGACTCACGGCTGCGCATCTCGGATGCCTCGACGCGTGTCCTCCGTCGGAGATCGTCGAGCGAGTGCTGCATCGCGCGCACCCCGTCGGAGTGCCAGTCGGTGTCGGCGGTGAGGACGGCGAGCGATGCGCGCACGTCGTCGAGCGCCTCGACGGCGCTGCGAAGCGCTGCCACGGCGCGGGACTGGGCCCAGGCGGTGTCTGCGGCGCCGGTCTGTGCGAGTGCGAAGGAGTACATGCGCCCAGCATCCGCGATCCACTGCCGCTGCGATGTGCGGACGCCCCTCGGATCTCGGGCCTCGTGAGCAGATGGCTCGGTCGCGGCACCGGTGCAGAACGGGTGCGCCCGCCCGGCCCGGGATCTCCGGCATCGCGCGATCGGGCTGCGACCGGCAGAATAGGACGGTGACATCCCCGGATCCCTTCCGCGTGATCTTCGTGTGCACGGGGAACATCTGCCGTTCTCCGATGGCGGAGGTGGTGTTCCGCGATCTCGCGGAACGTCAGGGTCTCGGCTCGCGGATCGTCTCCCGCAGCGCGGGAACAGGCGATTGGCACCTCGGCGAACGGGCCGACCACCGCACTCTCGATTCCCTCAGCCGCCGCGGCTACGACGGCTCACTCCACCGCGCGAAGCAGTTCACCTTCTCCTCCTTCTCGGAGAACGACCTCGTCGTCGCCCTCGACCGCACTCATGAGCGCATCCTGCGCGAGTGGGCCGCCAACGAGGACGAGGAGGGCAAGGTCACCCTGCTGCTCGCCTTCGACCCCGACGCGCACAGCCAGGATGTCCCCGACCCCTACTACGCCGGCGCCGAGATGTTCGATTCAGTGCTCGGTATGATTGAGACCGCGACTCGCGGGCTGTTCCGCCAGCTCGAGCCGGCTCTCCGCCAGCCCCGCACGCCCCGCACTCCCGGGGCCCGATCAGGAGGACTCCCCTGACTTTCCAGCCTTCGCTCCCGCCCCAGCCGCTGAGCCCCCTCGACGGTCGCTACCGCGGCGCCGTCACCGGCCTCGCCGACTTCCTCTCGGAGGCCGGCCTCAACCGCGCCCGTGTCGAGGTAGAGGTGGAGTGGCTGATCGCGCTCACCGACCGCTCGCTCTTCGAGACGAGCCCCCTGTCGGATGCCGACAAGGAGCGCCTGCGCGCCCTCTACCGCGACTTCGGCCAGGCCGAGATCGACTGGCTCGCCGAGAAGGAAGCCGTCACGCAGCACGACGTGAAGGCGATCGAGTACCTCGTGCGCGACCGCCTGTCGGCCCTCGGCCTCGACGCGATCGCCGAGCTCACCCACTTCGCCTGCACAAGCGAGGACATCAACTCCGCGTCCTACGCCCTGACCGTCAAGCGCGCGGTCGAGGAGGTCTGGCTGCCGGGTCTCGACGTCGTGATCGCGAAGCTCCGCGAGCTGGCCGCCGAGCACGCCGACGCCGCGATGCTCTCCCGCACCCACGGTCAGCCGGCCACTCCGTCGACCATGGGCAAGGAGCTCGCCGTCTTCGCGTGGCGTCTCGAGCGCGTGCGCGCGCAGATCGCAGCATCCGACTACCTCGCCAAGTTCTCGGGCGCGACCGGCACCTGGTCGGCGCACATCGCCGCCGACCCCGACGCCGACTGGCCCACCATCTCGCGCGAGTACATCGAGGGCCTGGGTCTGGGCTTCAACCTGCTGACGACGCAGATCGAGTCGCACGACTGGCAGGTCGAGCTCTACGATCGCGTGCGTCACGCCGGCGGGATCCTGCACAATCTCGCCACCGACATCTGGACGTACATCTCGCTCGGCTACTTCGCGCAGATCCCCGTCGCGGGCGCGACCGGATCGTCGACGATGCCGCACAAGATCAACCCGATCCGGTTCGAGAACGCCGAGGCCAACCTCGAGATCTCCGGCGCCCTGCTGGCATCCCTCGGACAGACCCTCGTCACCAGCCGACTGCAGCGCGACCTCACCGACTCGACGACGCAGCGCAACATCGGCGTCGCGTTCGGCCACTCGCTGCTCGCGATCGACAACCTGCGTCGCGGTCTGAACGCCATCTCGCTCTCGCGCGACGTGCTGCTCGCCGACCTCGACGTGAACTGGGAAGTCCTCGCCGAAGCAATCCAGACCGTCATCCGCGCGGAGGTCGTCGCCGGCCGCTCGTCGATCAGCGACCCCTACGCGCTGCTGAAGGAGCTCACCCGCGGTCACCGCGTGGGCGCCGCGGACCTGGCGGAGTTCGTCGAGGGACTCGAGATCGGGGATGCCGCGAAGCAGCGTCTGCTCGCCCTGACCCCCGCCTCGTACACCGGCATCGCCGAGCAGCTCGCGAAGTAGGCGCGAACGCGCGGGTGCCGCTGAGGCATCCGCTCGTTCGGTGCGGGGCCAGAAACGCACCGC